>NZ_CP061313.1:1277363-2013598 GCF_018688235.1 Polynucleobacter sp. AP-Nino-20-G2 | reverse complement strand
ATTTTTGGAGGATCCATTGTAGCGATCCCATAAAGTTATCCACAAGCTGCAAAAACGTGGAAAACCTGTGGATAACTTGTGTATAAAACTATAAAAGTCATTAAAAACAGAGGTTTAGCTAATTTAAACCACCAAAGTAGAGAAAAATACCTATATATTCATCGGTATCGGTTGACCTTTTGCTTTGCAACAAGGAAAATACGGGGTTTTGCAGGATGAATCATGAAAAGAACATACCAACCCTCAGTAACACGTCGCAAACGTACCCACGGATTCCGTGTACGTATGAAAACTAAGAGTGGACGCGCAGTATTAAATGCACGTCGCGCTAAAGGCCGCAAACGTCTAGCTGTTTAATTTAATCGTTGAACAGCGCTAGGATTTCTGAGTTACTAAAAACACGCCCCAAGACAAGTTTGTATTGGGGTTTGTATTTTGCATTTTCAGAACAAGGCGCAAAGCCAGATTTGGGTATTGCGGTAGCTAAAAAATTAGCTAAACGTGCGGTAGATCGCAACCAATTAAAGCGCATGATCCGTGAAATGGTTCGAGCCGCTCAAGCAACAGGCCTTAATGGTGATGTTGTTGTTAAGCTTAAAAAGCCAATTGGTCGCGAAACCCGCGGCAGACTCAGAAGAAAAGAAAAAGAAGTTCTGCGAACGCAAGTTGCAGGGCTTATTTAACGTGCGCCTGTTAAACAAGGTCGCCATTAATTTGGTGAGGCTTTATCAAGTAACACTCAGCCCATTTGTGGGAATGCATTGTAAGTTTGAGCCCTCTTGTTCGCAGTATGCATGCGACTGTTTTGCTCATTACGGATTTTTTAAAAGCTTTGGAATGATGGTCTGGCGTATTTTGCGTTGCAATCCATGGTCACAAGGTGGTCATGACCCCGCTGTAAAACAAACATCTCATTATTAAGTGAATGCAAATGGACTTTAAAAAAACGATTCTTTGGGCGGTATTTTCAATGTCTGCCCTCATGCTCTACAACAATTGGCAGGTTCATGAAGGTAAGCCATCCTTATTTGGTGGCAACCCAAGCAGCAGTGTTGTCGCAACAAATGACAAGGCCTCACCCACTAAGGTAGACACTCCGGCGCCACTTCCAGGCTCTACCACTCCTGCGATTGCTCAAACCCCCAACATTAATTCTGGCGACATTGAAACATCGGAAAAGTTTGTACTGCAAAACGACGTGTTGGTTTTAGAGATTAGCGCTAACGGCGCAAATGTAGTGGATGCAAAGCTGACTAAGCAGTTGACCGCAGATAAGAAGCCAGTAGAGTTATTTCAGTACACACCAACCCATAAATACTTTGCCCGTTCAGGTTTGATTTCTCTCGGAAATGCAGACCTACCAAACCACACGAGCAACTTTAAATTGGCGCAATCTGGTAAAGATGGCTCAGGCAGACCGTTTATTGTTTTGGCAAGTGAGCGCAATGGTGTCAAGCTTGAGAAAACTTTCATCCTTAACCCCGGAAGTTATGTTGTTGAGATCGGCCATCGCGTAACGCAATCGACCGTCAACACCAATCCATTGGTGCTCTACACAGAGTTGGTGCGTGACGCATCGCAAGAGCAAAAAATTGGACCTTTTGGCGGCGCATTCTCCGCAAGCACATTTACTGGCCCCGCTGCGTATACCGATAAAGAAAAATTCAATAAGCTGGAGTTCACAGCAATTGATAAAAATAAAATTACTATTCCAACCCAGGCTGCTGCTGGCGATCCTGCATGGGTTGCAATCGTTCAGCATTATTTCGCAAGCGCTTGGATTCCTGGCGACAAATTCGCTCGCGATATTTACGCTGGAAGAATTGATAACGGCTTATATCGCATTGGTATGCAAACACCTTTGGGTGTCGTGGCTCCGGGCGCGGTTGTTGTTGAAAAGGCAAGACTATTTGTTGGTCCACAAGAAGAAAGTGTCTTGGAAACAATCGCCCCAGGCTTTGCCTTATTAAAAGACTATGGCTACCTCACCATTCTTGCTAAACCTATTTTTTGGTTGTTAGAAAATATTCATGCCTATGTTGGCAACTGGGGCTGGTCAATCATTCTTTTGACCATTCTCATTAAGTTGGTTTTCTTCCCACTTTCAGCGGCGAGCTATAAGTCCATGGCTCGCATGAAAGAAGTTCAGCCACGCTTGCTCGCTATGAAGGAGCAATACAAGGGTGAGCCACAAAAGTTAAATCAAGCAATGATGGAGATGTATCGCAAGGAAAAAATTAATCCTTTGGGTGGTTGCTTGCCGGTAGTAATTCAGATACCAGTATTTATTTCTTTATATTGGGTGCTCCTCTCTTCTGTAGAGATGCGCAACGCCCCATGGGTTTTGTGGATTCATGACTTGTCAGTACCCGACCCTTATTACATCTTGCCAATCATTATGGCTGTCTCGATGTTTGTTCAAACAAAACTAAACCCAACTCCACCTGATCCAATTCAGGCAAAAGTAATGATGTACATGCCACTGGTTTTCTCGGTGATGTTCTTCTTCTTCCCTGCTGGCTTGGTTTTGTATTGGGTTGTGAATAACCTACTTTCGATTGCTCAGCAATGGCAGATCAATCAAATGTTTGGAAAGAAGCCCGCTAAATAAGTTTTTAGCTGCTGAGATATTAATAGGGGCTATCCGCAATGATGACCAGAAAGTTGCCCATCATTGCGGTTGCTACCGCTCCAGGTAAGGCCGGTGTCGGCGTCGTTCGTATCAGTGGATCCGACTTAAAACCGATTACAAAAGCTTTATTTCATAAAGTCCTACTTCCTCGACAGGCCAATCTGTTAACTCTTCGAGATGGTAGTGGCGAATCAATTGACCAGTTAATCGCAATTTATTTTTCAGCACCCGCCTCGTTTACGGGGGAGGATGTTCTGGAGTTGCAGTGTCATGGCGGACCACAACTTTTAGAGTTGGTCATGAAGCGCTGCCTTGAGCTGGGAAAAGAGCAGGGTCTTGTGATTGCGGAGCCGGGCGAGTTCACTCTGCGAGCTTATTTGAACGACAAAATTGATTTGGCGCAAGCAGAGGCAATTGCTGATTTGATTGATGCTCAAAGTGAGGCTGCAGTTCGTGGCGCAGCTCGTTCATTGCAGGGCGCATTTTCAAGCGATATCAATAGTTTGATAGAAGAGATTACGCAACTTCGAATTTTGGTTGAATCTACGTTAGATTTTCCAGAGGAGGAAATTGAGTTTTTAGAGAATGCGCACGCACGTGATCGACTTGCTGCGGTGATGCAAAAGCTCCAATCCCTGAGGGAGGGCGCAAAACAGGGAAAAATTTTGCGTGACGGGATTCAATTGGTTTTGGCTGGCGCCCCGAACGTGGGCAAAAGCTCATTATTAAATCGGCTCGCTGGAGAAGAGGTTGCGATTGTTACCCCCATTGCTGGCACCACGCGTGATCGCGTAAAAGAAAGCATCAGCATCGAAGGTGTGCCCATGCATATTATTGATACTGCTGGATTGAGGGAGACAACTGACTTGGTTGAGGCTAAGGGCATTGAGCGTTCTTGGGATGCCATTCGTTCTGCTGATTTAGTCATTTTTCTTCGAGATGCTGCCTCAAGCAATTCTTTAGAGGGCTCCACATCTGTAGAACTTCGGAATCAAATACTGGATGCGCTTCCCCCTAAGTGCCCAGTTCTAGAGGTGTGCAATAAATCCGATTTACTGGATGTGACGCAAGCGAGTCAAGAGGGCAAAACCTTATTTATTTCAGCCAAAACGGGTGCTGGTCTCCCCTCTCTAAAGCGGGAAATCTTAGGGGCGGTGGGCTGGGGTGGTGCGCAGGAGGGTGCCATCATCGCGCGCCGACGTCACATAGACTGCCTAAATAGGGCTGCTGAACATTTAGAAAAATCCGAGCAATTCGCAAAAGATGGCAACATTTCGCTGGAGTTGTTTGCAGAAGAGCTCCGTTTAGCACAAGATCATCTTGGGCAAATTACCGGTAAGCTGCTCCCAGACGATCTGCTGGGCAAGATATTTAGTCAATTTTGCATTGGCAAGTAAAGGGTTTGCACTTGCTTGGGCGGCCGTATAAATATGCCCAAAATGTTAAAATCGTGCGATCAAAAATTACTACTTCATAGGACTCTCATGACCACAAGCACTAATGGGCAAATTAATGTCAATGCGCCCGATTACGTAAAAAATCAGCAATTGATTCAATGGGTTGCAGAGGTAGCCGCCCTCACTAAGCCAGACAAGATCCATTGGTGCGACGGCTCACAGGCCGAATACGATGAATTTTGCGAGCTCTTGGTTAAGGCAGGTGTTTTCAAGCGCCTGAATCCTGCGAAACGTAAAAACTCTTTCTTAGCCTTATCTGACCCAGATGATGTTGCACGCGTAGAAGATCGCACCTTCATCTGCTCCGCAAAGAAGGAGGACGCCGGTCCTACCAATAACTGGGTAGAGCCAAGCGAAATGCGCGCAACTTTGAACCCATTATTTGATGGCTGCATGCGCGGCAGAACAATGTATGTAGTTCCATTCTCAATGGGTCCGATTGGCTCACCTATCGCTCACATCGGTGTTGAGTTGTCCGATAGTCCTTATGTGGCCATTAACATGCGCTTAATGACTCGTATGGGCAAAGCGGTGATCGATCAGCTTGGATCCAATGGTGAGTTTGTGCCTTGTATTCATACTGTTGGCAAGCCCTTGGCTGCTGGCGAGAAAGATGTTGCATGGCCTAACAATAAAAATAAATACATTGTTCATTACCCAGAGACTCGTGAGATTTGGTCTTTTGGTTCTGGTTACGGCGGCAATGCACTGTTAGGTAAAAAATGTTTTGCGTTGCGCATTGCATCCAATATGGGGCGCGATCAAGGTTGGTTGGCTGAACACATGCTGATCTTGGGTGTTACATCACCAGAAGGTAAGAAGTACCATATTGCCGCAGCGTTCCCATCTGCTTGTGGAAAAACAAACTTCTCCATGATGATCCCGCCAAAAGGTTTTGAGGGTTGGAAAGTAACGACTGTTGGTGATGACATTGCATGGATCAAACCACGCAAAGACCCAGTCACTGGCAAAACCCGCTTGTTCGCCATTAACCCAGAGTCTGGTTACTTTGGCGTTGCTCCGGGCACAAACCGTCAAACCAATCCAAACTGTTTAGACTCTTTAAACCAAGACGTGATCTTCACTAACGTCGGTTTAACGGATGATGGCGATGTTTGGTGGGAAGGTTTGACCGACACACCTCCAGCACATTTAATTGACTGGCAAGGCAAGGACTGGACTCCGGCGGATGGCGCTGCCGGACGCAAAGCGGCTCACCCAAATTCACGCTTTACTGTTGCCGCTACAAACAACCCTGCGGTTGATCCTAACTGGGATGATCCAGAAGGTGTTGCGATTGATGCTTTCCTATTTGGCGGTCGTCGCTCAAATACCGTGCCTTTAGTAAGCGAGGCTCGTGATTGGGTAGAGGGCGTATACATGGCAGCAACAATGGGTTCAGAAACTACCGCTGCGATTACTGGCCAGGTTGGTGTGGTTCGTCGCGATCCATTTGCGATGATTGCGTTTGCCGGCTACAACATGAGTGATTATTTCCAGCACTGGTTGAACATCGGTAGCAAGCTTGCTGCAGAAGGCGCCGTATTGCCGAAGATCTATTGTGTGAACTGGTTCCGCAAAGATGAGGCTGGCAAATTTGTGTGGCCTGGTTTTGGAGAAAACATGCGCGTTCTCTCTTGGATTTTGGGTCGCGCAGAAGGCAAAGCAAAAGGCACTGAAACTGTATTTGGTATTTGCCCCGAGCACGCTGACATGCACTGGGATGGCTTGGATTTTCCAGTTGAAAAGTTTGAGAAAGCTATTGCAGTGGCGGCGGATGATTGGAAGAATGAACTCAAGCTCCATTCCGAGTTATTCGAGCATCTTGGCGATCGTTTGCCAAAAGAATTGCTTGATGCCCGTAGCAATATTGAAAAGCGTTTAAATGCCTAGGCCACCCCTAGCTTTTAACAGTATTTTAAATAACTGTATTTAATGACCCTACCCCAACACCATGCAATCGTGGTGATTGGGGCGGGCATTGCAGGCGCAACCATTGCCAATGAGTTGCTTGAGCGTGGTGAGGCGGTATGTGTTGTTGATGCCGCATCCTCTCCCGCCACCCAATGTTCCAGCCATGCTTTCGCAATAGCACATCCTCATATTGGGAGGGGTGCCCCTCGCTTATTGCGCTTAACCCGCATTGCTTTTTTAATGGCAGAAGCACGCTGGGGAAAGTGTTGGAATCAGCATGGAATATTTCAGCCGGCAAAAAAAGATAAGGCATTTAATCAAGAAGAGCTTGCTAATTATTTGCGAACCTTAGAACTTGATAGTGACATGGCGCAAGCGCTACCTGCTGATGAGGCAAAGCTCGCGTGTGGAATCGCACAAAATGGCACATGGCTTCCGCGTGGCGCTTCCTTAAGTTTGCCCCAGGTAACATACGACGCCTTAAAGCCCCACCCGAAACTTACTTGTTGTTGGGATACTCCAATAGTTCGATTAGAAAAAATAGGCGATGTTTGGACGCTGTTCAATCAAAAAAATGAAGCCTGCCTTACTGCAAATCAAGTCGTAATTGCCGCGTCAATCGAAAGCAAGAGTTTGCTGGCTAGTATTGATATTCGATTGCCACTCAGACCGGTTCGTGGGCAGCTCAGCATTTTTTCGGTTGCAGCAAACGATCCATGGGCAGATAAATTACCGAATACTGCAATATCGGGCGATGGTTATTGTCTGCCCGCAAAAAAGCTGGAGGATGGCAGTTATCGCTGGATAGTCGGATCTAGTTTTGATGAGGGCGAAAACGATCTAGGCGATTGGAGCTCTAGTGATGACTTTAATCGCGAGCAGGCCAAGGGCTTATTAAATTATGTTGAAGGAAACGCATCTCAACTTCAAAAGGCGGGCAGCTTTGTGGGCGTGCGCTGCGTAGCGGGAGATCGCCTGCCAATCATTGGCGCCCTTACTCAACGCCCAGGGATTTTTATAGCGACTGCCCTGGGGTCGAGAGGTGTGCTTTGGTCTGCGTTAGCAGCCAAATTAATTACTGCTCAAGTGCTTGAGGATGATTTTGCTTTGCTTGCGCGCTTGGGTTTTGCGGCAGATTTAGTTGCCGCACTTGCGCCGGCACGTTTCTTTGCCGGGGCCTTAGCGGCACCCTCCGCCTTAGGAGCTTTAGCTTCAAACTCAAAGCCAATCTTGCCGTCAGCACCCAAAGCCAAGTAGGCTTTAAAGCCACGACCTGTACGGTTGGACTTAAAGTTTGTTAATAGATCGGTCTTGCCTTCTTTAAGTAATTTTTGTACTTGTTCAGCAGAAATTTCTTGTTGCAAAACAACTTTGCCTGTTTTGAAGTCACAAGTTTTGTTGGGCCCAGTATTGTTTTCGCATAAGTAACGCATGCCATCTTCATATACTGCACCAGAACATTTCGGACAAACTCCCAATGCTTGTCGGCCCGTAAAGTTGATTGCCTCAGATTCATCTTCTTGCGTATTGCCAAAATCGAACTCTAGTTTGAAGCCCGCATTTGGATAATCGGCATCATCTTCGGGAATTTCACTGAGCTTAATAATGGCGGCAAATGGTCTACCCATTTTGCTGCGGAAGCCTTGCAGTGGCCCAATCGTTTTTTCGCGCAACAACTCTTCAACTTCTGGATATTCAAATGCGCGACCGCCAGGCGTTTTGCTAATAGTAAAGCCACATTTTTCACAGGCAAAGCGACGATAGTTTTCTTTAACCGGCCCCTTGCAGTGTGGGCAAGGGGTGGACATCGTAGCGTAATCCCCGGGAATGGTATCGCTGTCATATTCTTTTGCGCGCTTAACAATGCGTTGCGTCATCTGTGCGATTTCTTGCATAAATGTGTTGCGATTCATCTCACCGCGTTCTATAAGTGAGAGCTTGTTTTCCCAGCTACCTGTGAGGTCTGGTCTAGTAAGCTCCTCAACATCTAAGCCGCGTAAGAGTGTCATTAATTGAAAGGCTTTTGCAGTAGGAATGAGTTCGCGCGCTTCACGAACCATGTATTTTTCAGCAAGTAAGCCTTCAATAATAGCTGCGCGAGTTGCTGGTGTGCCCAAGCCCTTCTCCGCCATCGCCTCACGCATTTCATCGTCATCAACCCATTTGCCAGCGCTCTCCATGGCGGACAATAAAGTTGCCTCGGTGTATCGAGCGGGGGGTTTGGTTTTTAAAGGAATTGCCGCAATAGATTCATTTTGAACAACTTCACCTTCTTGAACGGGAACCAGCTCGTCATCTGCCTGGTTGGATCTTCCATAAACAGCGAGCCAGCCTGGGTTGACTAGAACTTTGCCCTCGGTTTTAAAGTGATGGCCGGATGCTTCTGTGATGCGTGTAGTTACGCGGAACTCAGCGGCTGGATAGAAAACAGCCAAGAAGCGACGCACAACTAGGTCGTATAACTTCTGCTCTGGTTCGCTTAAAGTCCTTGGGGATTCCAAGGTTGGAATGATCGCGAAGTGATCAGAAATCTTGGAGTTATCAAAAATACGTTTGTTTGGTTTAATCCAGCCGTACCCAGCCTTTGCTTTTGGATCCTTAGGGTCGCCTTGCAAAATTTGTTTAGCAAATGGACGATAGTCTTGCGAATGCTCTGCAAGGTTTTCCATTGTTTGTTTTACCGTATCCAAATAGTCTTCGGGCAATGCTTTGGCATCGGTTCGTGGATAGGTGAGCACTTTATGGCGCTCATACAAAGCCTGCGCCAAGCCCAAGGTATTTTTTGCTGAGAAACCAAAGCGAGCGTTAGCTTCGCGTTGCAGACTTGTTAAATCAAATAGCTGCGGCGCTAGTTGAGTGGCGGGTTTCGCCTCTTCTTTAACATTTGCCTTTTTATCGCGACAGGCAGCAACAATACTTTGCGCCGCGGCTTCGCTCCAAAGGCGATTCTCACGAGCATCTGGCTCGGCTACATCTTTCTTAAATTTAGGGTCAAACCAACGGCCTTCATATATGCCGGCAGCGGCAATAAATTCCGCTTTGACTTCCCAGTAATCCTTGGAGACAAATTTGCGAATAAGCTCTTCACGTTCAACTACGATTGAAAGTGTTGGTGTTTGAACGCGACCAACGGTCGTTAGGAAAAACCCACCACTCTTGCTGTTGAACGCTGTCATAGCGCGCGTGCCATTGATGCCAACCAACCAGTCAGCCTCAGAACGACAGCGTGCGGCATCTGCTAGGGGCTGCATTTCACTGTCACTACGCAATGAAGCAAAGCCATCGCGAATGGCGGCGGGTGTCATGGATTGCAGCCAAAGGCGCTTAACCACTTGCGGCGCTTTAGCATGCTGAGCGATTAGGCGAAATATCAACTCCCCCTCGCGTCCCGCGTCACATGCGTTGATGAGTTCATTGATATCTTTGCGCTTGATCAGTTTTTGCAAAACCTTTAGACGGGATTCCGTTTTGGCGATTGGGCGCAATTCAAAATAAGGGGGGACAACCGGTAGGTTGGCAAAAGACCATTTGCCACGCTTTACATCGAATTCTTCTGGGGCGGCAATCTCTAGAAGGTGGCCTACTGCTGATGAAATAACATAGTCATCACTCTCAAAATAGTCCTCATGCTTTGTAAAGCCACCCAATGCCTTGGCAATGTCATTCGCTACCGAGGGCTTCTCCGCGATGATGAGCGCCTTAGGGTGGTCCGCTGATGAGGTCTTGGAGGTGCTTTTTTTGGTAGATGCTTTAGTAGCCACGCGTTTTGCCTAAATTTGAGCTTGAAATGATGTTTTTCTGGGTAAAACGGACGACCAATTTAAACAAAATCTTGGTCCGGCCATTTCGATGCCCCTTTTTTATTATTAACCGATAAATTGTTAAAAGTCCAAAATCTCCTCTTTTTGACCTCTTTTTAAGGCTTATTGCGGGCGTTGTTTTTATCAAAAACCCTATTTAAAGGCGTTTAAATGGGGTTTTTGCCTATATTTTCAGCTCCTCAAGGATGTCGTGAGGGGTTTGGGTCAGCTTAGCCCCTTGCTGGATTAGTTGGTGGCAACCCCTAGCTTGGGGGTTGTGGATGGGCCCTGGAACTGCAAAAACCTCGCGACCAAGTTCCGCCGCCAACCTTGCCGTGATCAGGGAGCCAGATCTTTCGGCGGCCTCAATTACTAGTACCCCAAGCGAAAGAGCGGCGATTAAGCGGTTTCGACGGGGAAAATGGCTCGCCTTTGGGCCAACTCCGGGCGCCAATTCAGAGATAAGCAAACCCCTTTGGCCTATCAGCCTCGCTAAATCCATATGCTCTGGTGGATAAACCATATCGAGACCGGTGCCGCATACCGCTAGGGTTGTGTAGTCAGGCCCAAGCTGAAGGGCCCCGTGATGTGCCGCTCCATCCACTCCTCGCGCAAGCCCCGAAATAACCAGAAGACCTGCTTTGGATAGGGCCTGCGCAAAATGGATGGCATTTTTAAGGCCATCTCGGCTGGCAGCTCGCGAACCTACGATAGCAATCATGGGCAAATTCAATAGGCGCGGCTCACCATATATATAGAGCGAGCGAGGGGGATCGCTTAAATCGTTAAGGCGAGAAGGGTAGTGGGGATTGGATCGGTCAAGACGGGCGATGTTGGTGTTTGGGGAGGTGGGCATGTGGAGATTTTCTGCTTGGCGCTGGTAAGAACTATCGGGACAGGCGGATTACTCTGTTGGATAATTCCCACATGGCTTTATTAACTGTCCTTTGTTACCCAGACCCACGCTTACTGAAGGTTGCAAAACCCGTAACGCAGGTTGACGATCGCATTAAGAAGATTGTTTCCGATATGGCTGAGACTATGTATGACGCCCCCGGCGTTGGTCTTGCCGCAACTCAGGTTGATATACACGAACAGATTGTTGTCATAGATGTATCCGACAACCAAGATGAATTAATGGTGTTTATTAACCCCGAGTTAGTTTGGGCTAGCCCAGAGAAAAAATCTTGGCGAGAAGGTTGCCTTTCTGTGCCCGAATACTACGATGAGGTTGATCGTCCCGCGGTGGTGCGAGTGAGAGCGCTCGACATCAATGGAAAATCATTTGAAATAGAGGCAGACGGTTTGCTGTCCGTTTGCTTGCAGCACGAGATGGATCATTTGCGGGGCAAAGTTTTTGTAGAATATCTTTCTATCCTGAAGCGCAATCGAATTTCACTCAAAATGAAAAAACGCGCAAAAGAATTAATAGGTCAGCGTTAAGCGCCCAATGAAAATTGTTTTTGCGGGCACTCCAGAGTTCGCTGCGCATGCAATGCGCGCGATTGATCAAGCCGGCCATGAAATTGTTCTTGCGTTAACGCAACCCGATCGTCGTGCTGGCAGGGGAATGCACTTGCAGGCAAGCCCGGTGAAGCAATTCGCTCTAGAAAAAAATATTCCGGTGCTGCAGCCGGAAACATTGAAACGATCTCATTCGGATTTTTTAAAAAGTGCCGCAGCACAAGAGGCATACCTCCGACTGTTAGAGACAGAATTTGATGCGATGGTGGTGGTTGCTTATGGCTTGATTCTTCCACAGGACGTCTTGGATATTGCGTCTAAAGATGATCGATACGGCTGCTTTAATATTCATGCATCTCTTTTGCCTCGCTGGCGTGGTGCAGCCCCAATTCAACGCTCTATTGCGAGTGGTGACGAGAAGACCGGCGTGAGCATTATGCAAATGGATGCGGGCTTAGATACTGGTGATGTTGTATTGGTAAGAGAGGTTGCGATCTCGCCACAAGAAACCAGCGTTTCATTACACGATCGTTTGGCCAATCTTGGTGCGGGGCTGATGGTCGAGGTATTAAATGCGCTTGATCAAAAAGTAAATCTCGAAAGAGTTCCCCAGCTCTCCGTAGGAGTAACTTATGCAGAAAAAATTCTGAAGAGTGAAGCGGAAATCGATTGGCAATTAAGTGCAGTAGAAATTGATCGTAGAATTCGGGCCTTTAATCCCTTCCCTGGGTCAACCAGCACTTTAAATGGCGATGTCTTGAAGTTTTGGAATTCTGCTTTGCCTGATGCATCGCAGATTGTGCAAACGAATCGTCCGGGTGAGGTTTTGGGGCTTAATGCAAGCAGCGTGTATGTTCAGTGCGGACAAGGTGTCATCGAGATTCTAGAAATGCAAAAGCCTGGTGGGAAAAGGATCGGCGCGAGCGCATGTCTTTCACCTTATTACTTGCAAGAAAAAATAATGCAGTTCCAGAAAGAAAAATTTGACTGATTTAAAAACACCACGCAGTCTCCCCCTTTCCGAGGCCATTACGATTTCAGCACAAGCCATTGGCGAAGTGATGGCTGGACGCTCTCTTACTGAGGTACTCGATCAGCTAGACGCACACGAACGACCAATTGTTCAAAGCTTAACCTTCGATGCCTTAAGGAAGTGGGTGAGATCCCATGAGCTTATTAAAGAATTCATTCCGAAAGCTCCGCCGCCAGAGGTGGAGTATGTATTCAGTGTGGCAATTGCATTGTTCTTGCAGAGTGAGTCTGAAGGCAAAGGTTATGCCGCTCACACGATCGTAGATCAAGCGGTGAAGGCTTGTAGTGAGTATGAGCCAACGATGTATGCAAAGGGTTTGATGAATGCGGTATTGCGCAAAGTGAGCCTTGTGGTGCAGGCTGAGCGCGAAAAACCTTATCCACCAGACCCTGTCCCAATGTTTTTTCCGCCTTGGTGGCGAGCGAGCTTAAAACGAAATTATTCGAAAGTTTGGCAGGCCCTGTTGATCCAACAGGCGCAACGCGCACCCTTAATTTTGCGCGTAAATGCTCGTCAATATAGTCGTCAGGAATATCAAGACCTTTTACAACAGGCAGGAATTGCTACAGAGCCAATTACCCACATTGCGGATGTTGCATTAGATTCCGCGTTGCTGTTGCGTGAACCAGTCCCCGTTTCTGATTTACCGGGCTTCTATAGTGGCGCCGTTTCGGTTCAGGATGCTGGGGCACAACTGGCCGCAATCTTGCTAGATCCCAAGCCGGGCGAGCATATTTTGGATGCGTGTGCTGCGCCGGGTGGAAAAACAGCCCATATATTGGAGTTGGCCCAGTGCGAGATGATTGCTCTAGAGTTAGATGGTCAGCGCCTAGGCAAAATAGGTGGCAACTTAGATCGTTTGCGTCTGCAGTCTGATAGCGTGAAGGTGGTGCGTGGGGATGCCTCTAAATCAGCCTGGTGGGATGGCAAACCATTCGACAAAATCTTGTTGGATGCGCCATGTTCAGCATCTGGCATTGTGGCGCGACATCCCGACATTCCATTTTTGCGGCGTGAGGCGGATATTAAGGCCTTGCAACAGCGTCAGCGCGCTATTCTGACGCAGGCGTGGAAGATGCTGAAGTCAGACGGGTTGCTGCTATACGTAACTTGTTCTGTTTTCCCTGAAGAGGGTGAGGAGCAGGCAATCTGGTTTGCGGCGGAGCATGCCGATGCGTTACGATTAAGTGCCCCGGGACAGATTTTGCCGACCGAGTTAAATGACGGGTTTTACTATGCTTTGTTTAAGAAAAATGGGCCATGAGCCAACGTATTAAACAATTCATCTTTGCTTGCTTGCTGGCGATGAGTGTATTTTCTGTTGCCGCCAATGCAGAAGGAATCAAAATTAAATCCGTCGAGCTGGAGCGGGTGGATAACGACTGGCTATTAAATGCCACATTTCAGATTGAACTCGCACCAGGCTTGGAAGACGCTGTGCAAAAAGGTGTTGTCCTGTATTTTCAAACCGAGTTTGATTTAACCCGCTCACGCTGGTACTGGTTTGATGAAAAGCCGGCGCTTGCTCAGCGGCAGATTCGCCTCTCCTATCAGCCCTTGACCCAGCAATACCGTATCGCTTCCGAAGGGTTTACGTTTTCGGCAAAAACGATTTTCGAGGCTCTGCAGGCGGTTGGAAGTATTGGTGGTTGGCGGGTGATTGATAACAGTCAAATAGACCCAAGCAAATCTTATACGGCAGCCTTGAGGATGACCTTGGATATCAGTAAGCTACCTAAGCCATTTCAGATCAATGCCTTGAACAATCGCGATTGGAATGTTTCAAGTGACTGGCTGCGCTTTCCGTTTTTACCAAACGGCCCAAACGTGATTAAACGATGAAGCCTTCTTTTACCTTTCTGGAGTCCGCGACTTTCGAAAAAGAGGTTTGGAAAAGACGCGCTCTCCCGATATCCATGGCAATCATTGGTGCCTTTGCGCTCTTGCTTCTCATTCTGCTATCGATTGCCTCATCTAATACAGAATTTTTTGATAAGTATTTTATTTGGCTCTATGCGGCCAACGTGGTGATTGGAATTTGTTTGGTCTTAGTCATCTTGACTTTGATCGTCGTGATTGCGATTCGGTGGCATAAGGGCCGTTTTGGCACCCGCTTAGTTGCAAAGTTAGCAATGATTTTTGCTTTGGTTGGTGTGGTACCGGGACTCATTCTGTATGGCGTCTCTTTGCAGTTCGTCTCTCGCAGTATTGAAACCTGGTTTGATGTAAAGGTCGAGTCTGCACTGAACTCCGGTTTGGAGTTGGGGCGCGTTACTCTGCAGGTTGCACAAGAAGAGATCTTGGCCGAGGGTAATTTCATCGCTGAACAGGTTACTCAGGTTCCTTCGGGCACAAGCTCTGATCAGGTGGGCGCCATGGTTATGAAGATTCGTAATCAATTTGGTATTCAAGAGGTGAGCCTTTTCAATATGCAGCGCAATATGATTATTTCGAGTGAACTTAAGCCCAAAAAATATTTGCCCGCACCTAGCCCTGATGTGATTACGGAAGCATTTAAAAAGAAGGGTATGACATTTGTAGATCAGATGGATGTGGGCGGACAGCTTGGCTATCGCGTAAGAGCGATTGTGCCCATCGTAAGAAAAAAGCCCAATCAAAGCAAGGTGGACTCTGGCAAAGATGGGGAAGATAGATATTTTTTACAGCTAGTACGATTCATTCCCAGCCCTTTAGCCAAGAATATTCTTGCTGTTGAGTCTGCCTATAGCGAATATCAAGAGAAATCTCTGGGACGCACAGGTTTGCGAAAAATGTTTGTGGGCACCTTAACACTGACGCTATTTTTCGCCTTATTTGTTGCAGTGATTTTGGCTTTATTGCTTGGGCGCCAATTAGCGCGGCCATTATTGATGTTGCTAAAGGGCACGCAGGCGGTTGCTCAGGGCGATCTATCACCCAAACCAGAGTTGGATACTGGCGATGAGTTAGGAATGCTCACGCGTCAATTTAATGTGATGACTCGTCAGCTCGCCGATACACGAACATCTCTACAGGAATCCAAGTCCTTTTTGGAGACAGTTCTTGGCAACTTGACGGCGGGCGTTTGCATTTTCGATAAAAACTTTAATGTGGTCTCTAGCAACGTGGGGGCTGATCGAATTTTTGGGCAGGATTTAACCCAGCTAGATGGTCACCCATTAAGCGACAGCCCTGCGCTAATGGAGTTTGAGCGGGCGATCAAAGAGGGTTTTGCAACAATGAAGCTCGCGGTCGGAGCAGGCGATGATTCGGGGTCTACCAAGCCATCAAAGTCTGCGCCTGTATGGCAAAAGCAGATTCAGCTTCAAAGCACCAATGAATTTGAAAATGAGCTTGGCGTTACTCTATTTGTGCGGGGCACTGAACTTACATCCGATTTGCGTATGGTGGTATTTGACGATATTACGGATGTAGTGAGTGCTCAGCGCTCGATCGCATGGAGCGAGGTTGCAAGGCGTTTGGCTCACGAAATAAAAAACCCACTCACACCGATACAACTTTCTGCGGAAAGGTTGCAGCATAAATTGGCGGGCAAATTAACTCCCGAGCAAGAAGAGATGATTAATCGCAGCACTGAGACCATCATTGGCCAGGTTCAGGCAATGAAAGAAATGGTGAACGACTTTAGAGACTTTGCCAAAACGCCGAGCCCCCAGCTAAAGCCAGTGTCAATCAATGCCTTGACGCAGGAGATTCTGGGCTTATACGAAGGCAGCCCCTTAAAGACCCAACTAGATCCAAGTTGCCCAAATATCATAGGCGACCCAACCCAATTAAGACAGGTTATCCATAACCTTTTGCAAAACGCCCAAGACGCCACTCTTGAAGGCAGGCATCAGGATGCTCCGGTAGAAGTGAAAACTGAGTTGGTGCCTTATGGTGAGTTAAATGGCGTCGGACAGTATGCAGTGCGCCTAACAATAAGTGATTGTGGCTCCGGATTTCCAGCTAAGATATTGGCAAGAGCATTTGAGCCATATGTAACAACTAAGAGCAAGGGCACCGGCCTGGGGTTGGCGGTTGTGAAAAAAATAATAGATGATCACGGCGCGAAAATTGAAATCCGCAACCGGATGCAGGGAGATGAAGTGACTGGTGCACAAGTATCAATTTTATTTATGAATTTGGCAAAAGAGGCAGCATAGGTATGGCAAGTATTTTGGTGGTCGATGATGAGATGGGAATCCGAGAGCTTCTCAATGAGATTCTGACGGATGAAGGCCATACTGTTTATGCGGCCGAGAGCGCCATTCAGGCGCGCACGATACGCGAGCAAATGCGCCCAGATTTAGTGTTGCTCGATATTTGGATGCCTGATGTCGATGGCATTACTTTGTTGAAAGAGTGGTCTAAGACTGGCCAGCTGACAATGCCAGTTGTGATGATGTCAGGACATGCCACGATTGATACTGCGGTAGAGGCGACCCGGATCGGAGCGTTAAATTTTCTGGAAAAGCCCATTGCGCTGCAGAAGCTTCTCAAGACAGTGGCCAAGGCCCTAGAGAGCTCTCCAAAATATGTTGAGCCTGTCGAAGAAAAAATTTCTCACGTAGCCCCAGCATCAAACTCAAGCCCTAAAGCATCGAGCACTGAGCCGGTGTCGGCTGTTCCAGAGGGTGAGTACATTAGCGGTATTGCCAAGACCTACTTCGATCTACCCCTGAGAGAAGCGCGTGATCTATTTGAGAAGGCCTATTTTGAGCATCAAATGATCATCATGGGCGGCAGCATGACCAAGATTTCTGAGTACACTGGTCTTGAAAGAACCCATCTCTATCGCAAACTCAAGGCCCTGGGCATCGATACGTCTCGTAATAAGGGCGAACAATAAAGTCTTAAAGCAGCGGGCAGTCTATTGCTTAAATTGCGTTTATAAAAAGCATCGATGTTGCGGCGGATAATAGCGCTCATCCCACTTGTGCAGCATTTTCGGAACTAGCCCCATGGAAATTAAAGTCAACTTTCTCGATAAGCTCCGCCTTGAGGCTAAGTTTGATGACTTCACTGTCATTGCTGATCAGCCCATCCGATATAAAGGTGACGGCTCCGCTCCCGGCCCCTTTGATTACTTCTTAGCCTCATCTGCTTTATGTGCAGCCTATTTCGTGAAGTTATATTGCGACACTCGTAATATTTCTACCGAAAATATTCGCCTCTCACAGAACAATATTGTTGATCCAGAAAATCGTTACCAGCAGATTTTTAAGATCCAGGTTGAGTTACCTGAAGATATCTCTGCCACAGATCGCCAGGGAATTTTGCGTTCTATCGACCGCTGCACTGTTAAAAAAGTAGTGCAGGCTGGACCAGAGTTTGTCATTGAAGAAGTTAAGAGTCTGGATGCAGATGCGCAGACGCTCTTAACCTTAAAAGCCGCCCCGGATGCCAGCACCTATATTGTGGGCAAAGATCTCCCGCTAGAGCAAACCATAGCCAATATGTCTAGTGTGTTGGCGAACCTGGGAATAAAAATTGAGATTGCCTCGTGGCGCAACATTATTCCTAATGTTTGGTCTTTGCACATTCGTGATGCGCACTCTCCTATGTGCTTTACCAACGGGAAGGGCTCAACTAAGGAAAGCGCACTCGCATCAGCCTTAGGTGAATATATTGAGCGATTAAGTAATAACCATTTTTATGCCGGCGCATTCTGGGGAGAGGAAATTGCTAATAGTGCATTTGTGCACTATCCGAATGAGCGCTGGTTCAAGCCGGGCAAGAATGATTCACTTCCGACGGAAATTTTGGATGAGTACTGCCGTAATATTTTTAATCCTGATGGTGAGTTGCGTGGCTCGCATTTGATCGACACCAATTCTGGAAATGCAACGCGTGGTATCTGTTCGTTGCCATACGTGCGCCATTCGGATGGTGAAATTGTTTATTTCCCATCAAACCTGATTGAGAATTTGTATGTGAGTAATGGGATGAGTGCAGGCAATACGCTAGCCGAAGCACAAGTGCAATGCCTGTCGGAAATTTTTGAGCGGGCGGTAAAGCGAGAAATTCTGGAAGGTGAGATTGCTTTGCCTGATGTGCCGCATGAAGTGCTGGCTAAATACCCTGGCATTCTGGCTGGCATTCGAGGGTTGGAGGAGCAAGGCTTTCCGGTTCTGGTAAAGGACGCCTCGCTGGGAGGGGTGTATCCAGTGATGTGTGTGACCCTAATGAATCCCCGAACAGGTGGTGTATTTGCTTCTTTCGGTGCGCACCCAAGCCTCGAGGTGGCGCTAGAGCGTAGTTTGACGGAGTTGTTACAGGGCAGAAGCTTAGAGGGGCTAAACGATTTACCCCCACCCACTTTTGCAAGCGAGGCGGTAACCGAGCCAAATAATTTCGTTGAGCACTTTATTGATTCCAGTGGAATAGTGTCTTGGCGCTTTTTCAGTGCTAAATCAAATTATGAGTTTGTTGAGTGGGATTTTTCTGATCATGGTGAAAACTCTAACGCTAAGGAAGCAGCAACTTTATTCGACATTCTTGAAGACATGGGTAAAGAGGCTTATGTCGCGGTATATGACCAGCTGGGCGCGATTGCTTGCCGGATTTTAGTGCCAGGGTATTCTGAGGTTTACCCAATAGAAGATCTCATTTGGGACAACACCAATAAGGCCCTATTGTTCCGTGCCGATATTCTGAACTTACATCAACTAAATCATGTTGATTTAAGCGCGCTACTTGAGCGTCTAGAAAATAACGAGCTTGATGAGTACGGTGATATCGCTACATTGATCGGTATTGAGTTCGATGAAAATACGCCTTGGGGTCAGTTAACCGTTCTGGAGCTAAAGCTATTGATTCAGCTGGCGTTAAAGCGTTTTGATGAGGCGCATGAGCTAGTTGGTGCCTTCCTTCAATATAACGACAATACCGTTGAGCGCAAATTGTTTTACCAGGCCCTAGATGCGGTACTGGAGATCTTGCTGGATGATGATTTGGAGCTTGATGACTACATCACCAATTTCCGCCGCATGTTTGGCAACGAGAGAATGGATGCCGTAATCGGCTCAGTAGATGGTGGCGTGCGTTTCTATGGCCTGAACCAGACCAGCGTCAAACTGGAGGGGCTTGATAGGCACCATCGCCTAATCGATAGTTACAGAAAATTGCATGCAGCTCGAGGCAAGGCCCTGCCTATAAACGGATAGGATTTAGAGCTTTTGCCCGGTGGTTGACGCAGTTTTCTGCATTTTCTGGGTCAGAAGGCAGTTTCATTTATAATTCCAAGTCTTGGCCTGGTAGCTCAGTCGGTAGAGCAGAGGATTGAAAATCCTTGTGTCGGTGGTTCGATTCCGCCCCGGGCCACCAAGAAACATCAAAACCACCTTCGGGTGGTTTTTTCATTTGTGGTTTTGTGACGTCGTTTAAAACGACAAAAGATGAGGGGGCAACTTTCACCCCCTTATTGTGGCAAGCCTAGTTCTTGAATAGATTTGCTAAGAACGCATCAATTTCTCGAGTTGCCTTTTGCGTAGCATCATCATCTTTGCCCACGTGAGGGTTTAACTCAACGCAAGCATCAGAGTATTTGAACTCTTGATTTGTTTGGGTGTTAATCAAATTGCCCGCTGTCTTTTCAACAATCCTACAAGACCTAACAGTTTGTGCGTCTTTTGAAACTACAGGAGGCGCGGCCCCCAATGGAGAATCAAATGCGTGTGGGCCAAAGTCATACTCAAACATCTCTACATTTTGGTTGGCCGCTTTTAATTTACCTACGTAATCTCTACAAGCAGTTATAGGGTTGTAGTCATCTGTGATGCCGTGATGAAGCTGAATAGGCTTACCAGTAGTCTTTGTGTCACTGATGTAGCTTGTCACACAATCGGCATAAAACGGAATGTGTGCGGCAAATACAGTTCCACTCTTATTCCACATCTTATTAAATCGCTCTACGCTGGCGAATAGAGTTGCTTGCCCGCCCCTAGAAAAGCCCATCATTACAAACTTGTTGGAATCAAGACGTGGGTGCTTAGCCAAAATTTCCATTGCTTTATAACTATCAAGAGCAAGATTCAATCTGCCAAGTAGGGCTTGATTAGGGCCCACAACCGTTAGACCTCTTCCTGTAAAGCCATCCATACTAAATGTGGCATAGCCTTGTCCTAGGAAGTGATTGGACCAATAGTCGATGTTTGCCCCCATACCGCTTGAGCCGTGTACCAAAAAGATGACTGGAATTTTTTGACTTACTGGTTTGGGTGGAAAGCGAAGAATGCCGTTAACAGTTACCTCCTTGCCATTTTTGTCCCCGAGCAAAAACTGCTTGTCAGATATTGTTAAGCTCGGAATGGAATAGATTTCTGAGCGTGGCGGGTAAACGATATCAGTCCCAGCCTGCGAGCAAAAAGATACAGCCGCCAGAAAGACTACAAGTAAATACTTCATTAGATTTTGTCCCCAGTGTTTTTATTGATTTATATTGCCAAAAAATAGTAGCAGAATCTACGCCGAAGATCCTTAGTGGAAAGCCCTTGGAAGCTAGAGTCAGACATCCTGGGCCCTGGTCGATTCCGCCCCGGGCCACCAAGAAACATCAAAACCACCTTCGGGTGGTTTTTTCATTTGTGAAGCAATGTCGCTTTAAACGACATTGATTGGATTCACTCCTCTAATAGGCTTCTTAGCATCCAAGCAGTTTTCTCATGGATATCTTGTCGTTGAGTCAGAAGATCTGCTGATGGTTGATCGCTTGCTTTTTCAACAAGGGGAAAAAGTTTACGAGCAGTTTTTGCCGTAGCTTCTTGAGCCTTAACAAGATGCCTCACCATATCTATTGCCATTGGCACCCCTTCAACTTCTTTGATTGAGGTCAGTTTTGAGAACTCTTTATAAGTGCCAGGCGCTGGCTCCCCGAGTGCTCTGATGCGCTCTGCGATTAAATCGAGCGCCGCCCACTGCTCCGTATATTGAGCCATGAACATAGTATGAAGGGTGTTAAACATTGGGCCCTTCACATTCCAATGAAAGTTATGCGTCATCAAATATAAGGAATAGCTGTCAGCCAAAAGCTCTGATAGTCCTTTGGCAATGGCTTTTCGATCTTTTTCGTTAATGCCAATATCTATTTTTGTGCTCATTCTATGCCCCTGTTTTTTGTAAAAATTTTCATGTGAAGTTACTCATCCGCTCATCATGCGCCACTACGCAACCAAAAGATAGGGCGGCGCTGTAGGCAGCGGTCAACATCCCCCCAATCCAGCTACAAACACCACAGCCCTTTCTTTTATTTGGGCTGAGTTTGAGGCTTAAGGACTGTTGCCAAATCCTGCTCATATATGTGATTAATGAAGTACAAGCCCTCAGCTATTGCTGCCAATCTATTTTGAATTTTCATTTTTAACTCCATCTGTTGTTGGTTGCGATGAAGCTATCTTGTTCCTTATGGAGATACCAGTCCAACGAATTTAAGTGAACTAGGATATCGAATAAATCGATGAGCAGATCTAAATCCTCGGCCTTGGTCGATTCCGCCCCGGGCCACCAAGAATTTCAATAGCCCACTTGTTGGGCTATTTTCTATCGAGGCTTGGTAGGGTTAGAATCCATTAATCTCGCATATCCCATTAAGAAATGTCCTTCAAAAGGACAGTTTTGTAACTTGAACTCCATTGCTATAAATCATATTTTGATGGGTTGGCTTAAAGCCGACAGTTAACAAAAAATCATCCATTTCTAGATTCTTGTCTTCTTCAAAAAATGATTTCACTTTTGCTCTTAACTTAAAGTCACCCACATGTATTTCTGTAATGGTTTTCCAAATATCGCCGCAGATTGCTTTTAGTGGCTCTGGAAGGTTGTAATAGTTTCCATCCTCGGCAGGCTTGGGTATTTCAGAGTCTGCGTCGTAAGTTAAGGTGCTGTAGTGATAAAGATAGCCCAAACGAATTTTGTTTACGCCTTGAAGATAGGTAGTAGTTTCTTCATAAGACTTAAAGCAATCAAATTTAATAATTGATGTTGCAGTCAAATAGCCATTGGCTAGAAATTCATGAATACGATCTTTCATTTGCTCATCCAGCCCTATCATTGCTTAGCCAGCCAAAATGGCGCTGGATATTAGATTAAGTGCACATATTAAATACCTAGTGCTTCCTTTAGCTGATGTATCGCTACTGGTTTATACCGATAACCCCATCTGTTGCTGCTTCAAATGGATAGGTATAAGGGTAAATCGCTATGAGATGCTTGGATATAATTAGACACTCTCGGCGCCAGTGGATTCTGCTCGTGGGCCATCAAGAAATGCCAAAACGCCCTTCGTGCATGTTTATGTTTGGTGCGCAATCCCGACTAAATTACTAATCATTGCGTTTCCCTTTTTAGTTCATCAATAAGGGCGTAAAGTGAATTAGGCATACAAGGAGATTGTGATGGCTGACACGAAGGCAAGCTCTTACGAGCAGGGTTTAATGGACACCATAATGGCGTTAAGTAGGGAGGTTTCTAACCTACGGCAAGCCTACGAGATCATTTATCAGCGCATCCAAGCGATTTCCACGCTGGCTGATAAGACCACAGGCGATGCCGTAAAAGAATCTATCAATGCCGAAGAGTTAGCAAGACTGTCTTTAGTCGCCGCAAATGTTGCCAACAAGGCAGCCCTTGTATTGGGTGACGGTACTTTAATAGACGCTACTCAAGCCAGCGTATTAACAGCGGAAAAGGCACATAAGGTAGCTGCCGCATCCACAATCACCAATGCCAACAGGCAAACGGGGGGCGGAGCATTAAAGACCGATAATTAGAGTTAGACATCCTCGGCTCTAGTCGATTCCGCTACTGGCCACCAAGAAACATCAAAACCACCTTCGGGTGGTTTTTCTATTTTCTGAGTAGTATGTAAATAATCTCTCAAATACTCATAGACAGGCAATTGATATGTCAGTCAACACACAACTTCGCAGTCCCGATGCTACTATTGGTAGAGGAGAGGGTTCAGGCTTCTCCGGCGTGCAATGGCGTGAAGAGCCTGGTGCAGGAGTGGTATTGCTATGCGATAGCTATGTAATGACAGCGCCAACCTTTCCTTTGCACCCCCATAAACATATCAGCGCTGTAGCTATTTTGTTTGAAGATACAACAGGGCAAATGTACTCCTCTGATAGCGTTGGCACAAATCATCACTTTGGTGCGGGCGATGTGCATTGGACTCTTGCGGGTAGTGGTGTTGAACACACCCAAACACCAGAAGACGGCTCTAAGATTCATGCAGTACAAATGTTTATTGATTTACCACAAGAGCTTCGCAATTCATCGGCACAGACTTTTCATCTTCAAGCAAAAGACGCGCCAATTTATGAGGCAGAAAATTATAGAGTTCGTGTTTTAGTGGGCACTGTATTTGGATTGAGTAGCCCACTCGCGATTGCGCAAGATATTTTGATTGTTGAGGGCTGGAGTAAGTCCGATTTAACTATTCCTGTGCCTTCTGGCTGGAGGGTTTGGATATATGATCGCGATCACGAGCGCGCTGGTTACGCCAGAGAAGCAGTGGTCAACGGCCATTTCTTGATGGTGGCTTCCCCTTCGTGAAGCCCTTTTCAGCCTAATTTGTCGCTTTAAACGGCAGTTCGAAAGCGGGATAAGGCATCTTAGGCCCTAGTTGATTGCGCTCCGGACCATTAAGAAATACCAAAATCACCTTTGAGTGGTTTTGGTATTTGGGGATCTGCTATAAATTAGTTATCTATCAATGGAGCCAGTATGACTCAATCGTCCCGCCGTAATTTCTTAAAAACCTCTGCTGTTGGTGTTGCTCTTGCTTCTAGTGCGCAAACTTTTGCTCAAAGCTCAAGTCCATCTAAAAAGACTATTGCCGAAGTAGCAGCCTTGGTTGCCAAAGATGATATTCAGTCAACAGCAGGCTGGAATGATGGCTTAGTTCATCCCATCCCGTTTAAGAATCCATTTGCTCAGAATAAGGAGCGAGGTCTGGCTCTAGGCGGTGGTGGCTTCCCATTGATTGCTTGGTATGCCGGGTACCTCACCTCACTCAAAAAGAATGGCGTTGATCTGAGCATTGCCGATGTGATGGTCGGCACATCGGCCGGTTCTTTTTGTGCCGCGATGCTCAAAGCAGGACACTTATGGCGACTTGAGAGCGAGATTGATCTATTTGCGGAATTTCCAAAACTTCTTGCGCAAACGATGCCGGCAGTTCAATTTAATGTCTCTCAATTGAGGGCGCAACACGCTCAACTGACTGCTCATGATGCCGCTCCCGCCACAATTCAACGTATTGGTAAAGCGGCTATGGCTTCTTTGAATCCTGATGGCGCAGCTAATTATTACAAGGTAGCTAAAAAGTTGCTAACCACCACTACCTGGCCTTCTGACGGTGTATTTACTACGGCAATTGATTGCTTTACGGGAGAGCGCTTAGTAGTTTCTCGTCAAAACAATCTCCCCATAGATGTTGCTTGCGCCGCGAGCTCTTCGGTGCCCGGTCAGTTGGGGCCAACGTTTTTGAAGGAACGTTTATGTATGGATGGCGGTATCTACCAAACTAGCACTCATAGCGATGTGATTGCTGGTGTGAAACGCGCCATAGTGATTTCGTTAGGAGATGGCTCTATTAATGAGCAAAAACAAGGTTTGCGAATTTCTTCCCTGCCTAATACCCTTAATCAGGAAATCAAAGATTTAGAGGCTGGCGGAACAAAAACAAAACACATTGTTGTTGGACTTCCTCCTGGTATCAGTAAAGTAGAAAACCTGATTGATCCTAAGTGGATTGCGCCGTATTTTAAGTTCGGCCATGACAGAGGAATTGTAGATGCGCCGATGATGAAGGCGTTTTGGTCTTAAATGGAGAGGATCGAATATCCTCGGCACTGAGTGATCCCGCCCCGGGCCACCAAGAATCACCAAAACCACCTTCGGGTGGTTTTTTCATTTGTGCTGACGGATGAAGATCCGTTGCCTAGGATTAGAATGAAAAATAACCAACAAGAGGGGGCGTTATGAGTTCTAAGAAATTTGCGGTGGGACTGCTATTTGGCATGTCTGTATTTTCTTTGGCTAGTGCGGCGATACCTGAACCACCAAATCCGTTGGCAAATATCAACTTAACATTTGATCAGCGCCTTGAGCAAATGAAGCAAACTGATGCTGCCTTACTTAAGGCAACCCCAGAAGAGCGTAAAGAATACTGGCACAAGATGCGCGATCAAATGAAAGCTTTAAGCCCTGAAGATCGCAAATTGGTTCACGAAAAAATGAAGGCTCAATGGCAATCAATTACTCCTGAGCAAAAAGAAAAAATGAAAGCAGAGAGAAAGGCTTTCTTTGACGGGCTCACCCCTGAAGAGCAATCGGAAATGAAAGCCCGTAAAGCCAAATGGGAGAACATGAGTCCTGAGGAAAGACAAAGGTGGCATAAACAATCTAGCTAGGATTGCCAGCCTAGGCCCTGGTCGATTGCGCCCTGGGCCACCAAGAAACACTAAAACCACCTTCGGGTGGTTTTTTCATTTGTCCCAACGAAGGCGATTCATTAACCAAAACAAATGGCGTGGCATACAAAGGCGCAGATATTTGTTTATGATTGCTTCAAATGAAAATCCACCACGTCATATCATCGCTCACAATATTATGTGGCCTGACTCTTGTAGCCCCTTCAATCACTTATGCTTATCTACAAGATGAAATTCAAGTTTACGATGATGAAATTAATGCGAAGGGCGAATACAGTCTTGAGCTTCATCTGAACACAACACCTAGAGGAAATCAGCAACAAGGCTATCCAAATGAGGTCGTAAACAATAACAATACTCGCGTGACACCTGAACTAGCCTACGGCCTCGGACATGATCTAGAGGCGGGGTTTTATCTGAGTTACTCTAATAACAATAATTCGTTTAATTACGCTGGTGTTAAAGCAAGACTTAAGTGGTTGCCTTATCAAGAAGAAAAAGGCGATCTATTTTTTGCGGGAGTAAATTTTGAAGTTGCTGACACGCCTTATCCTTATGAGCCGTCGCGTTATAACGGGGAAGTGCGATTCATCATTGGCAAACATATTGATGAATGGCTTGTAGCATTTAACCCCATCTTTGATCAGGCGCTATCACAACCGCAGATTCATCAGGGGCCAGTATTTGCAACAGCAACCAGAGTTTCGCGTAATGTAACTACCGATTGGGCTTTGGGTGGTGAACTCTACACCAATGTAAATCAAGTTAATCAGCCGATTGTCTATCCCAATATGAATAATGTGATTTACGCCATGATGTACTTTGACGGTAAGCCGATTGCATTTCAGGCTGGCATCGGCAAGGGCATCAGTCATAACGCCGATCAAACTACATTAAAGGCAATTCTGTCCATTCCTTTGCCGTAATTGTTGCCCCGGTAAATAAAAGGAACTGGCATCCTGGGCCTGCTTGATTCCACCCGGGGCTACTAAGAAACACCAAAACCACCTTCGGGCGGTTTTTTCATTAAGTCCTCAGGCTGTGTGGGGCTAATGCAAGATTTTCTAAAACTACCTAAGATGTTGATATGAGTAATTTCTTAGATCCAGCAATTCTCTTTTTTGTTTTTGGTGTTTTTGCTGGCACTGTTAAATCTAATTTAGAAATTCCTCAGCCCATTGCCAGATTTTTATCTTTGTATCTCCTGATGGCGCTGGGCTTGAAGGGTGGCTTTGCGCTTCATAAATCAGGCTTTACTCTTGAGATTGGTTTAGGGCTTGGCTTGGCAGTATTTCTGGCAATCATCATTCCTTTGATGGGGTATTTAGTTCTCAGGACCAAGCTGAATAATTATGATGCTGCCGCTATTGCTGCGACTTATGGCTCGGTTAGCGCTGTCACCTTTATCACCGCAACCCAAGCGCTTGATCAATATGGCATTGCCTTTGGCGGGCATATGGCTGCCGCAATGGCTTTAATGGAGTCGCCTGCAATTATTTTGGCGATCTTGTTGGCCAATAGGGCGAGAGCATCAGCTACAAATTCAAAGCAGTCCACGAGCATGTCAAAGATTCTTCACGAATCATTTACTGATGGCGCACAACTTCTATTGTTGGGCTCAATGGTTGTTGGTTTGGTGAGTGGCGATAGTGGGCAAAAAATAATGGCCCCGTTTTCAATAGACTTGTTCAAGGGGATGCTTGCCTTCTTCTTGCTTGATATGGGCTTGATGGCGGCTAAGAACTTTGAGGGATTAAAAGGTAAGCCGCCAATTACTTTGTTTTACGCAATTGGAGCGCCTTTAGTCCACGCATCCATCGCATTGGGACTATGTAAGCTGCTAGGCTTGCCTCTGGGCGATACAGTCCTGTTAATGGTGCTTGCTGCAAGCGCTTCTTACATTGCTGTGCCGGCAGTATTAAGGCATGCACTTCCCGAAGTAAATCCTGCTTTATATATGGGGATGTCATTGGGCATTACCTTCCCCTTCAACATCATTCTGGGAATTCCTCTGTACACCTATGTAGCTGGGCTTACTTATTAATAGGATTTAGCATCCCCTGTCCTGGTCGATTCTGCCCTGGGCCATCAAGGAGCGCCAAAACCCTTTCGGGCAGTTTCTTAGCCTGGGGTTAATACTTTAGCTCTACTCAGTGCGCTGAAAACATTCACATCCTTTATAGTTATAAAAAATAAAACTATTAAAGAATATTGATTTGAAGAAATTATTGATGGCTCTGCTATTGGTTATGCTGGGCGCTTGCTCAAAGAGTGATGGCGATTTGACTCTGTCTTGTTATGGAACGAATATTCTTAATGCTGTAGACAAAACCAGCAATAGAGATGATACGAGAAACTGTATTTTTGTAGGCAAGAAGTTAGCCGGCTATGAGTGTGAGTGGAGCTCAAAAACGATCGTATGTTATGAAGCAAAGGATGACTCTGAAAAAAGAAGCAGATCTCATCTCATTTATGAGAAATTGACGGGGAGTTTTGTGGAGTTACATACTGAAAGAGCTAGTTTAGGCAATGCATTATTGGGCAGGAATATTTTTATTGGCAAATGCGCCACGCCAATTTTTAATTAATCTAGCGAAATTCTAGTTGAGGTGAGAGCCAGTTACCCTTTCTCCGCTTGCAATCTCGTTTCTAAAGAATGGTGCAGGTAGGATTGACTATTCTGGGCCGCGGTCAATTGCACTTTGTCACACCAAGAAATGCCAAAACCACCTTCGGGCAGTTTTTTGCCCATGGGATGCAAGGCTGTCGATTTAAACGACAATGTAAGTAGATAAGATATCCAGGAGACAACATGTATAAGCTCATTGCTTTTGATGCGTATGGCACATTGTTTGATGTGTATTCCATGGGCCAGTTGGCTGAGGAATTATTTCCGGGCCATGGCCAAGCATTTGCCTTAATGTGGCGCGATCGTCAAATTGAATACACCCGCCTAGTGACTATGAGCGATCCCAATCCGAATGGGAGTAAATACTATCTTCCATTTTGGGAGCTAACAATTCGTTCCTTGCGCTATGTTTGTACGCGGATGGGCTTAAGGCTCACTCCTGACTGCGAAAAGAGGCTGATGGATCAATATGCCAAGCTCACTAGCTTTGAAGATAGCCTAAGTGTTCTCAAAAGCATTAAAGAAAAAAGTTTATCAACGGCCATATTGTCTAACGGCAGTAAAGAGATGCTCGCTACCGTAGTGGAAAGTAATGGGATAAAACCCTATCTAGATAAGATCGTCACAATTGAAGATGTTCGTCTATTTAAAACGGCTCCTCAAGCTTACGAACTTTTACTAAAAGCATTTCCTGTGAAGAAAGAAGAAATTCTCTTTGTATCCAGTAACGCATGGGACGCTCTAGCGGCCAAATGGTATGGCTTTGATGTGTTCTGGGTCAATCGCTTGGGCCACCCATTTGAAGAGATTGGCGATCCGCCAAACTACGAGGGCGGATCCTTAAGTGAGGTGCTGGATGTTATTTAATTTCGCAACCATCATCGCGTGAAATAGAAATGAAGATTGCCCTTGGGTCCGCCGTATTTTTTCTTTCGTTGATTTCCGGTGTCCTTGCGCAAGAGACGGCGACTCCAATAGACTTGCGCCTACTTGTGGCGCGCAACGGCGATCGCTTTCAAATTAACGCTAGCTATGAGGCGCCTATAAATGCTTGTGAAGCCTTTGCATTTATTACGGATTATGAGGGCGCTAAATATTTACCGGGGATTGTTGACTCTAAGGTTGTATCGCGATCTGGAAACAAAGCAAGGGTGACTCGTTTATTGGAAGAGCGAATTTTATTTATTCCATTTGAAATGCGTTCAGAGCTGGAATACACAGAAGTGCCCAACAAAACACTCCACTTTGAACAACTGAGCGGGGACACAAAATATTACAAGGGAAGTTGGCGCCTCATTCCCGATAAAGGCTTCACGACCTTTGTTTATGATGGTCAGGTAGAGCCCAACTCACTCATTCCTTCGGTTGTCATTGAGTACTTCATAAAAAATATTCTTCGTCGTCAATTTGAGGCGATGGCGGAAATGGCATCTCAACGAAAATCGCTGACAAGGCTAAGCTGTAAATAGTGGCACCCAGATATCATTTGCTCTTGGCTTAAGGAGTGGTCTAGAATTTACCGATGAACCCTACTTACCCTGTCATCACCATCCACTTATTAACCGCGATGATCGCGGGTGGCATTATTGGCATGGAGCGTAGCTTTCATGGGCGACCCGCTGGCTTTAGAACACATGCTTTAGTGTGTTTGGCGTCAAGCTTATTAATGATGGTTACTGTATTTCAAGGTAGCTGGATCCCGGAAGCAAGTGCAGATTTATTTAGAACTGATCCCACCCGCATGGCTCAGGGCATCATGACTGGCATTGGTTTTTTAGGGGCTGGTGTAATCTTTAAAGAGGGGCTTAATGTTCGAGGTCTAACAACGGCTGCCTCCATTTGGATTACGGCGGCCATTGGAATTTTGTTTGGAATTGGATTTTATTATCCGGCGATATTGGCAACTACTTTGGCCTTAATTACGCTTTCTCTATTTAGATGGATTGAAACCAAGATACCGTCACACTATTACGCCAATAATACGATTGCCTTTTACAGAGACAAAGTGCCAAGCAAGGGGGCGATTGAACAATTGTTAACACGCCATGGCTTCAGGGTAGAAGGCGTTAGCTACCAAGTATCTGAAGACGGCCTCTTGTTTGAATATAAGATGACTATACGCACCAATGATCCTGATAATTTAATGAGACTTGCAGAACATTTAAATACTTCGGCAGATGTGAAGCGTTTTCAAATTTCCCCCACTGGAGATTAAGAAACTGTTTGTATGCCAGACACCTTTTCGGTTAGAGTGATTGCACTATGACCAATCTCAATCAACTGCCAGTAGACCTTCCCGTCCCCCAGGATGACGGGGCCACTAATCATTTAGTGGGGATGAGACTTCCTGATATTTTGTTGGCCGCCACTAAAGGTGGGTCTGTAAATGTGGCGGAGGTAAAAGGCAGGCTAGTTATTTACTGCTATCCCATGACCGGCCAGCCCAATGTCCCCTTACCAGACGGCTGGGATCAAATTCCAGGAGCTAGGGGATGTACTCCGCAAAGCTGTGCATTTAGAGATCACTACCAAGAGCTTCAATTACTTGGTGCTGAGGTGCTTGGGCTGAGCGTTCAGACAACGGAGTATCAGCAGGAAATGGCTGACCGCTTACACCTACCATTTCCAATACTCAGCGATGTGAACTATCAATTTCAGCGGGCATTAAATTTACCCACCTTTGTTGCTGCAGGAATGACGCTCTTAAAGCGGGTCACTTTAATTGCTGATGATGGAGTGATTCGAGCTGTTCATTACCCCATTTTTCCAAGTGATAGTGATGCGCCCTGGGTTATCAATTATTTGCGGGCTAATTAAAGAAATAGCCCATGGGGTTTTTAGGGCAGAGTGTACTTGGCCCAAGTGAAGATGACATTGCCAACGTTTTGTCCACCCGGAACATAGGCGGCTTGAATGCTGAGATCTTTATAGCCAATTGATGCAATTGGAAGTACGCCGGGAAAAGGAATGTAATTCATGATGTCTTGTCGCGACATGATGAAGGCTGTAGCACCAACTCCGTATTTCCAATCCACGCTGCCACAAATGCCCCACATTGGAATCCAGCCATATCCCACCATGTACTGATAGATGCCATGTGAGTCCTTGAAAGTCATCCCATAAATGCCTTCCCAATTACCATTCTCATTAACCAGGCCTTTGCCAAATCCAATGCCCAATGGATAGGCGGTGTATTGGTTAATCTTTTCTTGAGAATAAGCGAATGGTAGGTGGTAGGTATACAGGGGCACATACAGCTCATAGCTGCCCTTGTCCCAAACCTCTTCAAGGTGATTCGTTGTGCTCTGAAACCACTCGGAAGCAGTTTCTCCATTTGCCTGCGCAACAGACATGCACAGCAGCAGGGTAAAAAATATCCGACGCATTCTTTGGGATCTTTGAGGCAAATAGAGTCAAAACCGATTTATGAGCACTCTAAATGCTGTTTTTACTTATAAATAATAGAAGAGGTCAAATTATTATGTTGCTTTGCAGCAATTATTCCTTGCTTTGCTTGAAATAGGCTATTAATATGGTGCAGTGCAACAAATTAACCTTTAAAGGAAATATCATGTTCAAAAATCAATTTGCAGACAATCAAGCTAAATCCGTTGAAAGCGCACGTGCTTTAGGTCAGACAGCGCTTGAGAATGCTCAAGAATTAGCAGAAATTAATTATCAAGCAGCCCAACAGGCTGTGGCAAATGCGCAAGCAAAGGCTGCTGAGTTGTTGAAGGGCAAGGATGCTAAAGCTGCTCTAGAGCTTTTGCAGAGCCCAGAAGTGCAAGAGGCTGTTGCTCAGGTGGCTGATTATCAGAAAAAAGTAGCTGCAGTGTTGCGCCGCGGCAATCAAGAATTAGTAGAGGCTGTTGAGGCTGCAATCGATCAATCACAAGATGATTTGAAGAGCTTTGTAGCTGCGGCAACTTCAAAGGCGCCAGCAGGTTCAGAGGCATACGTAAGTGCATTTACATCGGCATTTAATACAGCGATGCAAAACTTTGATCAAGTGCGCTCAAGTACTCAAGATGCATTTGCAAATTTTGAGAAAAGTGTTGATACGGCAATGAAGGCTGCTCAAACCCCATTTGGTCAAACTCCAAAGGCAGCAAAAAGTCGCGCTAAATAATTAGTAAGCAGAAAAATAAAAAGCCCCAAGGCGCTAATCTTGGGGCTTTTTTATGGGCTTCAGTAGGAAAGCTTTTAACAATCGCACCCCCGCCAGCATCTAAAGCGGCGGCGTATAGCAAATGGATGCAATACTATTTAAAACGTGCGCGTGTTGTTTAGCCTTAATTCCTTGTTAAGATCATTCATCTTATTTAAACAAATTCAATATGAGAATCCTACGTATATTTATCGCATTAATGGTGGCTGCATTCATCTTGAGCGCATGCTCTAAAGAAGAGCCATCAAATGTTATTAAGGTTGCAGTATCTCCCACCATTCCCCCAATGCTTTTTGAAAAGGATGGCAAATATACCGGGATAGATCTTGAGCTATTTGAGGGCTACTGTAAATCACGTGGTTGTACATTTAAGATGACTGCATATGATTGGTTGGGCATGCTTGGTGCGGTAACTAGTGGCCAGGCTGATGTTGCTTTTTCAGGAATCTCCATTACCGATAAGCGTAAAGAGGTGATGGATTTCTCTAACCCGTATTTCACTAGCACTTGGCAGATCATTGGGCTCAAAAATCGCCATATCAAAATTAGCGATTTATCACAGCTCAAAAAATATACGATCGCCTATCCAACTGGTAGTGTGTTTGACGATTATGTAAAAACGGTATTGCAGCCCAAAGGCTATTATTCTGTTGATCAAGTAAAGCTCTACCCTTCGCCAGCAGAGGCATTAATTGCCTTGCAAAATGGAAGTGTGGATCTGGTATTTGTAGACAATGTGATGTTGGTGAATTATCAAAAGTCTTTGAACTTGCCAGTCAGTAGCAGTTATCAGGTAGTTGGATTTGATAATTTAGGATTCGCGTTTAAGAAAGGTTCAAAGTTGCGCGATGACTTCAATCTGTATCTTTCAGAGCTTGGTCCACAAAAGTTAAATGCCATTATTGAGCGTTGGACACAATAAATTCGAGCTGATTCCTGGTAATGGGTTAAAGTGCACATTAAGCCAAATACTTAAATAATTAATAAGGAAAAAATATGTCCCATCATGACAAGTTAATCGCCGCTTTTGAAGCCTATCAGTCAGAGAATGAAAAGTTCCAGGGCAAGGGAATTAAAGCTTCCGCAGCTAGAGCTCGCAAGGCTTTGCAGGAGATTGCCGGTTCTTGTAAAGAGCGCCGTAAGGAAATCACTGCCGAAAAAGAGGCGCTTGAGGGTAAGCCAAAAGGCGAAGGAATGTCTCAAGATGCTGCACGTCACGCACACATCAGAAAGTAATTTCTAATCGTTAAATTAAAAGCCACCTATATGGGTGGCTTTTTTATTAGAGGTCTACGTTGTCTAGTGCCAAGCCATCAAGATGGCTCGTGTCCGCCCATCGCTCTACCGCCCAGCCATTCTCATTGTGTATAACCCAGTTTAGAGAGGCGTTTGGTACTGATGCCACGCGCTCGGCGCTTAATGCTTGGGCGCTGGCAAGACGAAAGATCATATCAAGCGTGCCACCATGGCTGACAAGCAAAATCGTTTGCCCTGCGTGTTTTTGCTGTATAGCTGTCAGAGCCTTTTCAACGCGTAGGGCAAATTGAGCGATGCTTTCTCCGCCATCTAGTTCGTGATCTAGCTGGCGACTAATATGGGCCTGCCAAATATCGGGTTTTGCCACGGGCGCGTCTTGAATGGTCAGGCCTTGCAATCCTCCAAAATGGCGCTCGCGTAGAGCCTCCATCGAGATTGCCGTCAGCCCCATTGATTCAACAATCGCATGGGCGGTATCCGCTGCTCTTTTAAGGTCACTGGTATATAGGGCGTCAAATGAAAGCTGAGTATTTTTAAGTGCCTGTGCCATTTGTCGGGCCTGTGCTTCGCCTCGAGCATTTAGCGGGATATCGGTGTGACCTTGGAGGCGTCTTTCGGTGTTCCAATCGGTTTCACCATGACGAATCAGGCATAGTCTTGTTGTAGTCATTTGCAATAGGAGGTGAGAAATTATTTCTTAAGCATCCAGGCGCGAGGATTATGCTCAAAGCCAATATGTTCATAGTAGGTATTGGCTTTAGGTGCAGCCAATAAAACAATCATGCATTCGGGACCAAGTCGTGACTTGGTCTCTTCGATGAGACGCTTGCCAATTCCTTGTCGTTGATAATTTTCATCAACAGCAAGATCGGCTAAGTAAGCAACGTAAGAAAAGTCGGTGAGGGTGCGACTTATGCCCACCAGCTTCTCACCATCCCACGCTGAGACGATGAGATTGGCATTAGCAAGCATATCTGCAAATGTGTTGATGTTGTGAATTGGACGTCGCTCCCCAAGTGTTGAGCGCACGTATAAATCAATGGCCTGTTCAGCGTTAATGCTTGCGTTATCAAGGTAAGTAATCATGCTGATTTTGAGACGGAAAGCTCTAGGGCGTCGCCCGGTAAAAGTGTGCCGGATTCTAAGGCCTCGGCTCGTAGGCCACCTCTGCCCTGAAAAGCCTTTAAGAAATCTTGCTTACCCAATAAATTAGCGGGGCGTTCACATGGAACACATAGTTCCGTTCCTTTAAAGGCCAGCCCGCCCAAATAAAATACTTTCCCAACAAGGGTGTTGAGCGCATCAGAAGAAAAATTCAGAATAACAATATTGCGCCGAGTTTCTGTTTCTGCAAATAGAGCGCTAGTGTTCTGTTCAAGATATTGGTTTGCATCAGCGATGCCAGACAAGGTGATTAAGCTGATATGGCGGATCTTGGGCTTGCTGACAGAGAATGCTCCAATGCCGGCTGCGTAGCGATCGCCTTGTATTCCCTGACCAGCAATAATATGGGCTTGCTGAATTTGTTCCATGGGCGCCCCCGCAACTTTAGCGATATGGATGGAATGAATCTGGGGCAATAACTTATTCATTACAGAATAGTACACAAGAAAAAGCCCCGATAATTTCGGGGCTTAGTATTTAGGCAGCCTCGGGAGTAACGACTGGCCCAAGTTTATTGAGCGCCCGCTGAATCTTGTCTTTTTCTTTAGGCTTGGTGCTAGATTCAAGCAGTTTGCTAAGCTGTGTCGTATTGAGCGGACCCAATCTTGCTTTACCGGTTTTAGTAAGTATTGAGTCATTTTTTCTATTTCGTTGATTTTGGCCGACAGCCATAAGTTTTCCTAGAGTATTGGAATGATGAATCTTTGATTTTTTTCAAATGATTCTCCTATCTAGGGCGCACAATAGTGATCACGGTCCAGAATAACAGTTAAGCCGCTCAGGCGCTATGATTGGTGCTTATGAATGTTCCAAATCTAATCTTTGCCATCATTATGGGTGGGCTGATGTCTTTGAGCATTACCTTGGCCACAACATTTGTCAGGGTGGGTGCCGCTCAAAATTTCTTTTGGGTGTGGCTTGAAGTATGGCTAGTTGCGTATCCAGTGGCAATTGTCTGTATTCTGCTCTATCGGCCGATTGCCAGTAGGCTGACAAACTATTTTGTAAATAAATTAAATCAATAGATGAAATATCTTTTCCTACTGATTGGAAGGAGTGCAATGGATTGCCCAAAATATATTTTGTTTGCTATTGGTGCGCTGAGTTTAAGTGCCTGTGCTGCCGTCTATACAGATGCTTCTGATGCCAATCATGTGACATTCTTAAACAGCGATGGCGAATCCATTACCTCGTTAACGCAAAAGGCTAATGCTTATTGTGCTCAATATGGAAAGACCGCAACTTTTAGAAAAAGTGATACGCAATTGGTTGCGGTGTTTGATTGCAATGCTCCACAAGCCGGATCACGCTAAATTTAACCTGCTAGATCTGATTGATAGATTAAGCCTGCATGCTCTCTAAGGGCGTGGAACTGAATAGATTCCCAGCGCTGTTGCGCAACATCTAACTCTGATTTGTGGGACGCTAAAAATACAGATGCACCCACTACATCCTCCGCCATGCGGTGAATATTTTCCTGAATGAATTTCTTGAGTGCAACAGGATCTTCCGAGCTAACCCAGCGTGCGAGGTTATAGCGTGCCGGCAGTAGTCGCACCTCTGCGCCATATTCGGTTTGTAGGCGATGACTAACTACTTCAAACTGTAATTGCCCGAATGCGCCCAACAGCATGGTGCCGCCAGTCATGGGGCGGAACACCTGAATCGCACCTTCTTCTCCAAGCTGCATGAGGCCGGTGCGCAATTGTTTGGAGCGAAGAGGATCTGCAGACTCGACCATGCGGAAAATTTCAGGGGCAAAAAATGGCAAGCCCGTAAATTGCAGTTGCTCGCCTTCCGTGAGGGTGTCGCCTAGCCTGAGTAAGCCATGATTTGGCAACCCAATAATGTCCCCTGGGAAAGCTTCATCTAGGATATCGCGACGTTGTGATAGAAAAGAGAGTGCATTGTTGGTGCGAACCTCTTTGCCATTGCGACAAATTTTAAGTTTCATGCCGCGCTGAAAATGTCCCGAGCAAATACGCAAGAAAGCAACGCGATCTCGGTGGGCTGGATCCATATTCGCTTGAATCTTAAATACCACTGCCGAGAATTTATTTTCAGCGGGGCTTACTTCTCTTTGTAATGCTTTGCGTGATCCTGGTGATGGCGCAAGCTCTACCAATGTATTGAGAATTTCTCGCACGCCAAAGTTGTTAATCGCTGAGCCAAAAAATACTGGAGATTGGCGACCCGCCAAGAATGCCTCTTTGTTAAAAGCAGGCATCGCATTCTTAATGAGATCCACTTCCGCAAGAGCATTCTCTAGATCAGTGCCCAAGCGCTCTTTTAAGGCGGGATCATTGATATCCACAATTGCATGTGAATTTTCGGTAACGCGATCTTCACCAGCTTTGAACATGCGCATTTGCGAGTTGGCGATATCAATCACGCCGGCAAATGACTTACCCATGCCTACCGGCCAAGTAAAAGGAACCACCTCAATACCCAAGGCGGATTCGATCTCATCCATTAATTCCATGGGAGGCTTTACTTCGCGATCCATTTTATTAATGAAGGTGACGATAGGCGTATTGCGAGCGCGACATACTTCCAGTAGGCGTAAGGTTTGTGACTCGACGCCATTGGCCGCATCAATGACCATTAGGGCGGAGTCAACCGCCGTTAATACGCGATAAGTATCTTCGGAGAAGTCTTGGTGGCCTGGAGTATCGAGCAAATTAATAATGCAATCGCGATACTCCATTTGCATCACCGAGCTCGCTACTGAAATGCCGCGCTGCTTCTCAATTTCCATCCAGTCTGATGTCGCATGCCTACTAGCCTTGCGAGCTTTGACGCTACCGGCAATTTGAATCGCGCCTGCGTATAGCAGCAGTTTTTCTGTGAGCGTGGTCTTACCAGCATCTGGGTGAGAGATGATGGCAAAGCTACGACGTCTTAAAACTTCTGCGCCAGGAGTGCTGGAGGTGATGGTATCGATGGTAATTCTGCGCTCAACTTAATCTAGTAGACAGAATTATAAGCGGGTAACTGCCGCTCAGAATTGCTCTTCTGGTCTGACAAAGCGCCATTTGCCGGGCGGTAATGCCCCCAAGGAGATGCGTCCCATGCGGACCCGTTTTAAACCCAATACTTTGAGTCCAACCATTTCACACATCCGGCGAATCTGACGCTTTCTGCCCTCGCGTAAAACGAAGCGGAGTTGATCTTCGTTTTGCCAGCTTACTTGTGCGGGCTTTAAAACGACGCCATCTAATTCCAAACCATGCCTTAGTCGATCCAAATCGGCAAATGAGAGGGCGCCCTCAACACGCACTAAATACTCTTTTTCAATTGGACTGTTCTCTCCGATCAGGAGTTTCGCAATACGACCGTCTTGGGTCAGCACCAGCATGCCCGTAGAGTCGATATCTAGACGACCTGCTGGCGCAAGGCCGCGAGTATTAAAGCGTGGATTACGTCCTTTATCCAGCGGACTAGCAAAGTAGTTTTCTGGGGTGATGAGGGAGGCTGCGGGTTGATATTCCTGCTCGTCATCAAAATGAGAGATAAAACCAACGGGCTTATTCAGAATGACGGTTACTCGTGAGGCCTGCTGGGCTTTAGCCCCAGACTGCAATTCGATTTTCTGATGACGAAATGCGCGTGAACCTAATTCATTCACCACTTCACCATCAACTGTCACCAAACCTTGCTCAATATAGGAGTCGGCCTCGCGGCGAGAACAAAGACCTAGCTCGGATAGTAACTTGGATACGCGAATTTTTTCTTCCATAGCCATATTATCGGGCAAGGAGCCCATTGCATGGGCTAAGGGTATCATCGGATTAAGGCAGTAACCCAGCACAACACCGTCTATGGAATAAAGGAAATGAAATTGACAACCCCATTAAAAAAGCCACCAATTTATAAAATCCTTTACTTTCAAGTGCTTGTAGCCGTAGTAGTGGGTGTTTTGTTGGGCCACTTCTACCCTTCTCTAGGGGTGGATATGAAGCCATTTGGAGATGCCTTTATTAAAGGCATCAAGATGCTCATAGCCCCCATTATTTTTTGCACCGTTGTGCTTGGTATTGCTGGCATGGAAGACATGAAGAAAGTTGGCAAGACTGGCGGCTTAGCGCTACTCTATTTTGAGATTGTCAGCACAATTGCCTTAGTTGTTGGCTTGGTCGTGGTCAATGTTCTCCAGCCTGGCGCCGGAATGAATATTGATCCCGCCAGCCTGGATACAAAAGGTATCGCAGCATATACCGGCCCTGGAAAGATGGGGACAACCACCGAGTTTTTGCTCAACATCATTCCAAATACCGTAGTGGATGCCTTTGCAAAAGGCGAGATCTTGCAAGTACTTTTCATTGCAGTGTTATTTGGTTTTGCGCTGCATAAGTTTGGCGGCAGAGGAACCATGGTATTTGATTTGATTGAGAAGACATCCCATGTTCTTTTTGACATCATTGGCATCGTGATGAAGTTTGCGCCGATTGGTGCGTTTGGCGCTATGGCATTTACCATCGGCAAATATGGAGTTAGCTCTTTATTCTCCTTGGGTAAGTTGATGGGTGCTTTTTACATTACCTGCTTGCTATTTGTTTTTGTGGTGCTGGGCATCATCGCGCGCTTGAACGGCTTTAGTATTTTTAAATTCGTGCGCTATATCAAAGAGGAGCTCTTAATCGTTTTAGGCACCTCTTCTTCCGAGTCTGTTTTGCCGCGCATGATGGAGAAGATGGAGCTCTTGGGCGCCAAGAAAAGTTGTGTAGGCTTGGTGATTCCAACGGGCTATTCATTTAATCTAGATGGCACCTCTATTTACTTGACGATGGCGGCAGTGTTTATTGCTCAGGCAACGGATACGCCAATGACGATTACTCAACAGATCACGCTCTTACTGGTTCTATTGCTAACCTCTAAAGGCGCTGCAGGGATCACTGGTAGCGGCTTTATCGTCTTGGCTGCAACGCTCTCTGCTGTAGGCAATGTCCCGGTAGCGGGCTTGGCCATTATCTTGGGCATTGATCGATTTATGTCTGAAGCGCGCGCATTAACGAACTTAGTGGGCAATGGCGTAGCCACAATCGTGGTGGCGCGATGGACTGGCGAGTTAGATCACAGGCAATTAACTTCAGCGCTCAATCGCGATAGTTGGGTTGAGGCGCAAGAGCCAGAGGCCATTCTGGATCAGAACCAAGAAAAGATGCATTAATTCTTGGTCGGGTTACCTAGATCATTTCGTGATGATCTAGGTTCTGACAATATGAACACTGCAAGGAGCTTCCTCCACAATCTTGGTCATTGATGTTCGCCAAGGCGTGACTTTATTTGGAAGTTTATGTGAGGCGCCAATTAAGATAAGTGACGCGTCATTATCTTTTGCAAACTCAACAATGCGACTTGCGGGATCAAGCGCTTCGAGCACGTGATAAGAAATTCTCTCCGGTGGTAATTTCAGGGGTTTGGCCCATTCCATTAGTTGCACCAAATGGCCGCGCACAATACCGCTAGCAGTCTCACTCTCTTGATTGCCCTCAAATGTTGGTGTACTTGCAATAGTGCTAATGCATACCAGGCGACTTTCTGGATAGGCCTGCAATAAATTCTTAGCAGTCGTTTGCATGCGCTCACGCAGATCTTCGTCTGACTGACGGGTGTCGATCGCCGCAATCATTAAGGGCGCATCGTAGTTACCCATGCTGGGGCGTGGACTGGGCGAAGGTTCGTAGCCAGCCGCACGGAACATGCGCTTGAGATTCTCCCAAAAACTCAAGGGGTCAACACGATCAGCTCGCTCAGTCAGGGTAACGCTTTCATGATCGCGCAATACTTGGCGCAGACGTGTGGCACTTTGATAGCGATCAGCCGCCCTAGGCTCAAGACAGCGCAGTACCACTTCTTGTAGCCAGCGCGGAATCTCTTTGCGTAAGGCCCTAGGGGGAAATGCTTGCGCCCACATTCTTTTCCGTAGGCCACTCATGGACTGAGGATTTCCGAAAGGAAGTTCGCCCGTGAGTAATTCATACATGATGACGCCAATGGAGAAAATATCGCTTCGGTGGTCTGTGCGAATTCCGGCAACTTGCTCTGGTGAAATATAAGGCGCTGAGCCGATGCCCTTGCGCATTTCTTCTGCCAACAAGTCTGGGAAGCGTGCGTGATGCGATAGACCAAAGTCAATGAGCGTGAGCTTGCCCTGATCGTCAATCAAAATATTTTCAGGCTTGATATCAAGATGTATCGCATCTTGAGCATGTAGAGATTGAACAGCTTGCGCTAGGTCCGCGCCAATCCGAATGACTTCATCGATGCTAAATTGCTTACCTTCTTTAATGAAGTCCTCTAAGGGGCGGCCTGCGACGCGTTCCATTGCAATGTAAGGGCGCGTAGCCATATTGCCGGAGCCAAGATATTTTGGCACATAGGGGCTTTTCAGTGAGCGCAAGATAGTGAGCTCGGTTTCAAAGCCAATCAAGCTTTCAACGGGTTGATCTCTGCCTACCCGCGGGATCTTCAGAAGAATGGGTACATCGATCCCCTCTTTGGTTGCGGAGAATAGGCTGGCCATTCCGCCACGATGCACTTCCGCGCCTAAAACAAATCCATCAACCACTTTACCTTCTTGAAAAATCTCATCAACTGCTTCTATATCGGTATTCATTGCCATGGATAAATTATCTGCCGGTGATTAGTCGGTTGGCGAGATCTTCAGGTAAGCCAGCGCGACGGACTTTTTCCGCTGCCGTGAAATGATCATAAGGGGTGCGATAGAAAGTAAGCGCCTCCGAGCCTGGCTCAAATATCGCAAAGCATGCTTCTGGATTGCCATCCCTAGGTTGACCTAGGGAGCCAACAACGCCCACCCATTGGCGATGCTGCAATACGGGAATTTCATCGCCCGGATGCGGGGCAAAGCGAATGAGTTTTCCGACGGCGCTCTGATAGAACAATGCTTGTTCATGAGCATGCCCAACAAAGGTGTAAGTCTTTCCGGAGTGTTGTACGCAACGCCAAGCACTCATGCTGTCAGTGACGTAATTCCAGTCAGAAGGATTGTGCGCTGAAGCATGCACAAAACACATACTATCCTCTTGAATGATGAGCGGTAAGTCTTTTAGAAACTGTATTTGGGAGTGGTTGAGCTGAGCCTTAGTCCACTCAATGGCGGCATTGGCGCTCGCATTCATTTGCGAGCGTCGATCTTCAAAAACCGCTTCATCATGGTTGCCCAAAACGGCGATTGCCTTATTTGCATTGACCAGCTCACCAATCCGATCAATGACGGCCCCAGGGTCTGCGTTGTATCCAACCAGGTCGCCCAAAAATACCATCCGTGTGACGCCCAGCTCTTTAGCTTGCTCCATGCAGGCATCAAAAGCTTCTAAATTGCTATGTAGGTCGGCAAACAGCCCAATACGCTCACTCATTTTTTAATGATAGGACAAAAGCGCCCCCAGAAAAAGTATTAATACGGACTTGCTTCGTTCAATGGGCGATTTTTAAAGCGCTTATGAACCCAATAGTATTCGGCAGGCCTGAGACGAATTTCTTGTTCGAAGATTTGGTTGAGACGAGCGGTGTCTGCCTGTGGATCATCTGTTGGGAAGTTTTCAAGCGGCTTGCTAATGGCGCAGATATAGCCCGCCTCATTTTTCTTGAGGGTGGTGATCATCATGCAAACTTGCGCACCCGTGATTTTGGCAAGCCTAGACACTGCTGTAATTGTATTAGTTTGAATATTAAAAAATGGTGCAAAGGTAGAGTCTTTCAATCCCAGATCAATATCTGGCGCAATGATGATAAAACTCCCCGTGCGGATTTCTCGGATCATTTCGAGAGTATTGCCCTGCCGATCAATGGAATTTCCACCAAAACGATTTCTCCATTCAATAATTTTTTTATTAAAGAAGGGGCTTTTCATCCTCTGGAAAAATCCTGAGGTACGTGGCCATCCTTTTTCTTCAGAGAGGGCGCTCAAAATAATGCTCCCCTCAATACCAATGAAGTGCATATTAACTAAGATACGCGGTTTTCTATCGGCAAGATCCACTTCCGACTGAATCTCAATCATATGCTTGAGCTGTTTTTTTGTGCCGAGCCAAATAATACTTTTCTCAACCAGGCTACGACCAAGGAGTCGCCAATGCTGTTTGCGCAGTTGATCAATTTCTTCTGCGCTTAACTCCGGAAAGCAGAGTTGAAGATTTATTTCAACAACGCGATTTCTCTCGCTGGGAATGTGGGCCGCGATGTAGCCCAAGACATAGCCGATTGAGACCAATATCTTATAAGGAAGGGCTACCAGAAATCTGAGGAGGGCCACCCCAGAGTGATTTGAAAAGTTTTTAAACAAAGCCGAATTTATTCAGCGTCGTATCGCGTTAATGTTTTCGCGTAACGAGCTTCCATCTCTTCAGTAGAGCTACTGGACATCCCTAGATCATTTACAAGGCCGGTATCTAAACGATACGCCCAGCCATGCACTGTCAGTTCTTGGCCTCTGGCCCAGGCATCCTGCACGATGGTTGTTTCGCAGACGTTAATCACTTGTTCAATAACATTGAGTTCGCAAAGTCGATCCTGACGTTTAGGTGTCGGAAGCAACTCTCCTAAATATCTCTCGTGCTTTTGGTGCACATCTTTAACGTGCCTGAGCCAGTTGTCTGCGAGGCCTACGCGCCTATCGCTTAACGCGGCGTGTACGCCGGCACAGCCATAATGCCCGACTACCAAAATATGTTTAACCTTGAGCAGATCAATTGCAAATTGAATAACAGATAGGCAATTGAGATCGGTATGAACTACAACGTTAGCAACATTGCGATGAACAAATAGCTCACCTGGCAGCAGATTGACAATGTCATTGGCAGGAACGCGACTATCTGCGCAACCAATCCAGAGATATTCAGGGGCTTGTTGGCTGACTAGTCTTTTAAAAAAGTCAGGATCCTCTGCAACCATGGATTCTGCCCACTCACGATTATTGGCAAATAGCTGGTCTAAGGCGTTGGAGTTCTTCATAATCATGCTTTGAGTTTAAAGTACTTTGATGACACCCATTTGGTTAAAACAAACCCCCACTGGCATTGCACTTCATTTGCACTGCCAGCCGGGCGCCAAGCAGACCAAGGTCGTTGGATTGCACGACGGTTGTCTTAAGATTTCTCTTCAGGCCCCTGCTGTTGAAAACAAGGCCAATGAAATGCTTTTATCGTGGCTCTCGAAGCAGTTAAAGGTGCCGCAAAAGCAAATTCAGTTTCTTTCTGGTCAAAACAGTCGCAAAAAGCGGGTAGAAATTTGGGGCTCCATCACTCCAGAGCAAATTATTGAATGTTTGAGCCCTTAACTCTTACCAAAAGATGGCCCACAAAATTCCGAGAATCAGCACCCACTTACCAATGTAATAGACGCTCCGATGTTTTGCTTTGAGTTTCTTGGCTTGCGCTCTCAAGTGATAAAAGTACTTAAATAGAATATTTACAAAGCCTACTTTCTCACCCTCTACATTTTGAGAGGAAGCAGCGCTCATGACATATTTTCCAAACCAGCGATTTAAGAGTTGAACTGGTAATGTATAAACAGGCCGCTCTACATCGCAAAATAAAACAATACGCTGTTGATCTGTTTCATTGGCAGCATAGTGAATATAGGTCTCATCGAACATTACCGGCTCGCCGTCTTTCCAGTAATAGCGTTCGCCATCGACATCAATAAAGCACTTGGGATCATTTGGCGTAACCAATCCAATGTGATAACGCAAAGAGCCTGCATACGGGTCGCGATGGCGAACTAAAGTTGCGCCTGGCGGCAAAGAGGCGAACATAGCCGCCTTAACCGATGGAATGGACTTTAGGAGTGCGACTGTTTGAGGGCAGTTCGCCTGAGCCGAAGGCAATTCTTTGCCATACCAATATAGGTGGAAGCGCTTCCAGCCGGTGCGAAAAAAAGAGTTAAAGCCGATATCGTTATAGCCAGTGGCAGCAGCAATAGCCCCATCCGCATTTAAGGCAAGTGCTTCATCTCGAATGGTCTCCCAGTGATCTTGGAGAATTTGCATCTCGGGAAAGTCTTTTACGGGAATGAATGCCCCGGCCTTAGTTTTTGAGAATAAATATAGAAGGCTATTAATGGGGGCTAGGAGCACTTGATAATCTGTAAGTGATCGAACTAAACCAAAACGCACTTTGCCTCTGAAATAGACGTACACCGCGGAGACAATAAAAATTACAAAGATGAGGTGACGTAGTTCCATGAAATTTACCGATTAGCGTTAACACTAATATTTTAATTTGCTTGGCATGCCAAATGATGCCTATTTTTGTAATGACTATGCTCAAATACTAATTAGGGCTTCAGTTAGTCCAAATAAATGCCCATTATTGGGGCTGCAGGGATGATTTATTAAGGAAAATCACATGAATAGATTCGTAAAGTGGCTTCTAAGCCTTATTTTGATTGGTTTGGCTGGCTTAGCCGCCTATACCTGGATTATGCTCAATTGGAGCTATGGAAGTGGCGAAAGAGCTGGATATGTGCAGAAATTTTCTAATCGCGGCTATTTATGCAAGACCTGGGAAGGGGAGTTAGCCATGGTTTCGATGCCTGGAACGATGTCAGAAAAATTCCTCTTTACGGTGCGTGAAGATGCAGTAGCGCAAAAAATTAATGCTAATTTAGGTAAAAAAGTGGCACTAAAATACGATCAGCATATTGGGCTTCCTACAACATGTTTTGGGGATACCGAGTATTTTGTGTCTGATATCACCGTTTTAGAAGAGTAAAAAGCGGTAGTGAAAAAAATTGCTGTGACGCAGCTTTATTTTTGTAATTTTTTGTGGTTAAAATCATGCAAGCGCACTGTGCGCTGACATCAATATCTATAAGGAGCTTCACTTGAACAAAGCAGAACTAATCGCAGCGATTGCTGACGATGCTGAGATCTCAAAAGCCAAAGCTGAATTTGCATTGAATTCTGCTATTGAGCAAATCATTAAAGCCGTTACTAAGGGCGACTCAGTACAACTGATCGGCTTCGGTACTTTTGCTTCTGGTAAGCGCGCTGCACGTATGGGTCGTAACCCAAAAACTGGCGAGCCACTCAAAATTGCTGCTGCTAAAACTGTTAAGTTTTCTGCTGGTAAGGCATTTAAAGATTCAGTTAACAAGCGTAAGAAGTAATTCTTGCTTTGTGATGAAAAAGCCCGGCATGCCGGGCTTTTTTGTTTCTGGAAGTATCGTAGTCCTAGTGAATTTGATTTAGCTTTGCACAAGACGGCGGTGGCGATGAATGCTCATCAAAATGCCCGCGCCAAAGCCTAGGGTAACCAGGGCCGTGCCACCGTAGCTAATGAAGGGTAGCGGAACTCCTACTACCGGCAATAACCCGCTCACCATCCCAATATTCACAAAAGCGTAGGTAAAGAAAATTAACGTTACCGATGCGCCAAGTAAGCGAGTGAATAAATTTGGTGCGCTTGCTGAGATAGCCAACCCTCTTTTAATGAGTGCAAAAAAGAGCGCCAATAAAACCAGGTTACCTAAGAGGCCAAACTCTTCAGAAAACACAGCGAATACAAAGTCAGTATGTTTTTCTGGAATAAATTCCAGATGTGCTTGTGTGCCTTGAAACCAGCCTTTGCCAAAAAATCCACCAGAGCCGATGGCGATCATCGATTGAATAGTATGAAAACCTTTTCCAAGTGGATCGCTGCTTGGATCGAGCAATGTACAAACACGGTGTTTCTGATAGTCATGAACAAATGGCCATACAACATCATGCGCGCAAATGGTGTTGCCAAAAATAACAATCAAAATAATTCCAAATGCGCCGACCCCGATAAATGGCAGAATCCATTTCCAAGGCAAGCCAGCAAGAATGATCACATACATACCTGCGGCAAAAACTAATAAAGCAGTACCCAAGTCCGGTTGCCGCGCAATCAACAACACTGGAATACCTAGAATCAATGCAGCTACTCCATAGTCCCAGGATTTTTGAATGCCCTCCCGTTTTTGAAAGTACCAAGCAAGCATGAGCGGCATTGCTATCTTCATGAGTTCAGATGGCTGAATCACTACGCCGATATTGAGCCAACGTCTCGCACCCTTTTTAATTAATCCAAATACGGCAACTGCAATTAGAAGAGCAACGCCAAGACCGTAAATCCATGTCGCTGCCATTTCTAACCACTTTGGTGGGATGCGAGAAACAATCCACATTACCGCGAATGACAATGCTAAATTTCGAAACTCATCTTCAAAGCGAACGGGCGTATTTTGACTGGCGGATAAAAAGGTTACAAAGCCAACAGCCGCTAAGCCAAGCAATATAAGGCCTAGCTGGCGATCTAGTCCGCTAAAAATGCTGAAAAATAATTCTTTTAATTTATTTATGGCGCTCTTTTCCATTCAGGAATCTCCTTGGGCCATTTACCTTCAAGATAAAAATCGAGCGCTTTTCTTGCAATCGGAGCAGCATACTGTGCTCCAAATCCAGCATTCTCTACCACCATCGCAATGACGATGGTGGGCTTATCTGCAGGAGCAAACGCAATATACAAAGCATGATCGCGCAAAAATTCTGCGGTAGCGCCATGCTTATATTCTTTTGAGTTCAAGCTAAATACTTGTGCGGTTCCGGTCTTTCCGCCTACCTGATATCCAGTGCCCTTAAATGCGGCTGCAGATGTCCCGGAATTATTTACTTCGACCATTGCTTTTTTAATGACTTCAATGTTTTCTGGATTGAGATCAATCCGATAACTTTCTTTGGGTGTCGTCAGAGTGCGATGTCTGGTGAATGGATCTTCAATGGCTTTTACTAAATGGGGCTTCATCACAACCCCGTTATTCGCCATGTTCGCCATTGCATGCGATAGCTGCAAAATGGTGAAGGCGTTATACCCCTGGCCAATACCTAATGAGATGGTTTCGCCCTCGTACCATTTTTGTTGTTCTGGTTTCTTGAAGGTATTTTTTTTCCATTCGGTCGATGGTAGAACGCCTTTGGATTCACCTTGTAGATCGATGCCCGTGATTTGACCAAAGCTAAATGGCTTCATAAAGTCATGCATCATGTTTACACCCATATCGCGCGCCAACATGTAGTAGTAGGTATCGCAAGATTCAACAATCGACTTTTGCATATCGACAATGCCGTGACCACCCTTTTTGTCGTCCCGAAATGTATGGTTACCAAAATCAAAGTAACCAGGATCGGAAATGGTTTGTGATGGCGTGCGCTTTTTTGTCTCTAAAGCGGCCAGCGCCATAAATGGCTTATAGGTAGATCCTGGTGGATAGATGCCTTTGAGTGGGCGGTTATAAAGCGGCTTCTGTGGAGAGTCATTGAGCTCTTTCCATGTCACCGAATCAATGCCCTCAACAAAGTCATTTGGGTTGAAGTTGGGCTTCGATACAAATGCCAATATGTCACCAGTCTCAGGTTCAATCGCCACGAATGCCCCGCGGAAATTTCCATAGAGCTCCTCCACCAAATATTGCAATTTGATATCGATGGACAGGACGATATTTTTTCCAGGAACAGAGGGCGAACTAGAAAGTGTGCGTACCGGTTTTCCGCCGGCAGTGATCTCCACTTGATCGTATCCAGGGACGCCGCGTAAGACAGATTCGTAACTTTGCTCTAAACCAATTTTTCCTACGTACTGAATGCCAGGCAAAAATGAAGTCTGCAATGCATCTGGATCATCCGTTTTGGAGCTCTCGATTTCAGCCTGCATTTTCTCTTTATCTCTTTGAGAAACTCGGCCGATATAACCAATTAAATGGGAGGCTAGCTCGTTATATGGGTACTCTCGGAAGCTGCGTGCACGAATCTCCACCCCGGGAAAGCGGTAGCGATTTGCCATAAATCGGGCTGTTTCGGCCTCAGTAAGCATGGATCTGAGGGGAAAAGTGCCCATTTTTCGAGAATCCTCGAGGGAGCGCTTGAAATTGCGGCGATCTCTAGGGGAAATCAGCACAATTTGCGAGAGTTCGTCGATCAGATCATCCACATTTCCTTTAATCTCCTCGGCATTGACATCTAGAGTCAGTGCCGAGTAATTCCTGCCGATCACAATCCCGTTGCGGTCAATGATGAGGCCGCGATTGGCCGGGGCTGGAACTAGGGCGATGCGATTGTTTTCAGCGAGAAGCGCATATTTTCCGTGGCTCACCAGTTGCAGCCAAACCAAGCGTGTAATCAGCAATAAGAAGCAGAACGTAACGAATAAGGTCGCAATATGAATGCGCTCTTGAAACGAGTCGAGATCTGGTTTTTTGAAAGAAACCATACCGCTCTTTAGATTGGACGATTGTGATCAACGTCAATTGGTCGACGTTGAGGTGAGAGCAAGATGCGGGTTGCAATAGGCCAAAGCAATGCTTCAATAATTGCTTGAATAGTGCCAGTCAAGGCCCACCAGTAGATCTCTCCACTCAATAGCCAATGCGCCAGTACCGGAAATAGCGAGACCAATAAAAAGATTGGTAGCAAATGTAACGCTTGAGTGAGCACTGATAGCGCAATGATGCGGCGATGCCAAGAGATTGCAAGGTAAGCCACTAGCGAGTAACTAAAGGCATGGAGCCCCAATAGATCCGAGTTATGCACATCCATAAACAGACCAAGAATAAAAGCAATAATCACGCCGACATAGCGATGTTGGTGAATGTTCCAAAACACAATGCAAATAATGAGCCAGTCAGGGACCCATCCGTAATTGCCAATAGGTAGTAGGTTTAATAGCAGCGCGCAAAATAAACTGAAATAAATAAATACCGGGTTAACCGGACGCAGAATGTAGCCGCTTTCAAAGTCGATCATTGCATGCCTCGCGCGCGGGTTTGACGACGACCGGGAGTATTGGTAAGTGGCGCCCCAGGCTTATTGGTGACTGTTGATGCTTTGGCATCCCATTGTGGATCGTAAAGAAGTGCAAGTGCTTGACGATAGCGATTTACTGGCGCCACTGGAACGCAGAATACATTCGAAGAATTTTTGTCTGCATTGCGTTCAATGCGACTAATGATCGCCACTGCAAATCCCGGAGGGTAAACGCCATCAATACCAGAGGTGATGAGTACGTCGCCCACCTCCAGATCGCTTGCGACTGGTAAGTAACGAAGCTCTAGGGGGTTGCCGCGCCCTGCGCCAAACACCGCGGCCCTCAAGCCATTGCGCGCTACTTGCACAGGAACTGCAAAGTCACGATCTTCCAATAAGGACACTTCCGCAGAGTGATCGTAAATACGAACTACCTGACCTAGGATGCCCGAGTCGTTGGCAATAGGGTTTCCCAACTTTAGTCCGTCGTCACTACCGCGATTGATCACTATGCGTTGCGAAATCGGATTGGGTGGGTTGAATAAGATCTCTACGGGTAGCGTTTTAAATGAAATATGTTTCTGGAGCTCCATGAGCTGACGCAGGTTTTGGTTCTCCACCAACAGAAATTCAGATTGATTCGCAAGCAAAGAAAGCTCTGCTTGACGTACTTTCATTTCTTGATTTTCTTTGTCGAGTGTTCCGCGTGTCGTGAAATATTCCGATGTTGCTTCAAGGGCATTGCGAGGCATCATCATCACATATTCAAGCGGACGCAATATCCAGTTGACGTTGTTACGAATCGGATCAAGCGCTTTAAAGCGAAAGTCGATCAACATCAATGCGATGCTGATCGATAGACAGACAATCAGTTTGACTAAAGCCGGAACGCCTTGTCTGAAAAGTGGAGGAGCGCTGTGTTGCAATTCCCTAATCGACGTTTAAGTCAATTACTCTTGTGAGAAAACGCCGCCCAACTTATCCATGCGCTCTAGTGCAATACCGCAACCACGAGCAACGCAGGTGAGTGGATCTTCTGCTACATGAATAGGAAGGCCAGTTTCTTCGAGCAACAAACGATCGAGGTCGCGCAATAGTGCGCCACCACCGGTGAGCATCATGCCGCGCTCAGCGATGTCGGATGCGAGCTCAGGAGGAATCTGCTCTAAGGCTGCTTTTACTGCAGTGACGATTTGATTGAGCGGATCGGTCAAGGCTTCAAGCACTTCATTGCTAGTAACAGTGAAGCTACGTGGAATACCTTCAGAAAGATTGCGACCCTTTACTTCCATTTCGCGCACTTCTGCGCCTGGGAATGCAGATCCGATTGTTTTCTTGATCAACTCAGCGGTTTGTTCGCCGATGAGCATGCCGTAGTTACGGCGAATGTAATTAGTGATCGCTTCATCAAACTTATCGCCACCAACACGAACCGAGCCTTTGTAAACCATGCCGCCTAATGACATGACGCCAACTTCCGTTGTGCCGCCACCAATATCAACCACCATTGAGCCTGCTGCTTCAGAAACTGGCAAGCCAGCACCAATTGCCGCAGCCATTGGCTCTTCAATTAAAAATACTTGAGATGCGCCAGCACCCAATGCGGATTCGCGAATCGCACGACGCTCAACTTGGGTAGATCCGCAAGGAACGCAAATGATGATGCGTGGGCTTGGCTTTAAAAGCTTGCTCTCGTGCACCATTTTGATAAATTGTTTGAGCATTTGCTCGGTGATGGTGAAATCGGCAATTACGCCGTCTTTCATTGGGCGAATCGCCTCAATATTTCCTGGAACGCGCCCCAACATCGCTTTTGCTTCTTTTCCAACTGCCAAAATGGTTTTTTTGCCATTTGGGCCGCCTTCAGTCCGAATTGCCACAACAGAGGGTTCATCAAGCACAATACCCCGTTCACGCATGTAAATTAAGGTGTTGGCGGTGCCCAGGTCGATGGCCAGGTCATTAGAAAAGTAGCTGCGGAAAAAACCAAACATGATGTAGTGGGAAAATAAGTAAGTGTTAAAAAATATATATAGGAATGATACTCTAGCGCCCCATGAAACTTGATGATGTCCAGCGCATTGCGCACCTTTCCAGCCTTGAGTTAAATCAAGCAGAAGCCGAGGCAGTTTTGCCTCAATTACAGGCAGTTTTTGCCCTAGTTGAGGAAATGCAGGCTGTCGATACAAGTGGTCTTGAGCCCTTGGCTCATCCCATCCTATTTTTGCGTGATTTGGCCCAGCCCATGCGTGTTGATGCGGTGACTGAATCTGACCATCGCACCGAAAATATGCAATCTGCCCCTGCTCAGCAGGATGGCTATTTCTTAGTTCCAAGGGTGATCGAATGAGCTGGAATCAAACCCCCATTGCCCTAATGGCAAAAGCATTGGCCGCTAAAGAGGTCTCCAGTACTGAGTTAACCAAGTACTTTTTGGATCGAATTGAGGCTGGAAAACAGTGGAATGCCTATCTTGATGTAAGCGCTCACTTAAGTCTAGAGCAAGCTTCTAAAGCAGATGCTTTATTGGCGTCTGGAAAAGGTGGCAAATTGACTGGTATTCCTGTTGCCCATAAAGATGTTTTTGTGACTCGCGGCTGGAAGTCGACTGCCGCCTCCAAAATGCTCGATGGCTACCTCAGCCCATTTGATGCCGCCGTTGTCGCCAATCTGGGAATTCCGAGTGAAGAAAATCCCCATGGCGCAGGTATGGTCTGCTTGGGCAAGACCAATATGGATGAGTTTGCGATGGGCTCATCCAATGAGAATTCAGCCTATGGCCCAGTCCTAAATCCCTGGAATTCACAATATGTAGCCGGTGGTTCATCGGGTGGCTCGGCAGCCGCAGTTGCCGCAGGATTGGCACCGATTGCTACTGGTACAGATACTGGGGGCTCTATCCGCCAGCCAGCTGCTTTTTGCGGTTTGACAGGCATTAAGCCAAGTTATGGGCGCGTTTCGCGCTACGGCATGATTGCCTATGCCTCCTCCTTGGATCAGGCGGGCCCCATGGGCAAGACGGCTGAAGACTGTGCGCTCTTGCTCACGGCAATGTCATCCCACGATCCGCGTGATTCAACCTCGCTTGCTGATTCTGGCGAGGATTACGGACGCTATCTTGCTCAATCCTGGAAAGAAGGTAATACCAATCCAGTAAAGCCTTTAGAAGGTTTGCGTGTTGGCTTGCCTAAGGAATTCTTTGCCGATGGTTTGGCACAAGATGTGGCAAATTCAGTGAATGCCGCAGCAAAAGCTTTGCAAGACTTAGGTGCGCAGTTGATTGACGTGAGTTTGCCAAAAACGAAGCTATCGATTCCAGTCTATTACGTCTTGGCACCAGCCGAGGCCTCCAGTAATTTGAGCCGATTTGATGGCGTGCGTTATGGTCATCGCGCTAATGAATATCGTGATTTAGCCGATATGTACAAGAAGTCTCGTACCGAAGGATTTGGCGCTGAAGTGAAGCGCCGCATCCTCATTGGAACTTATGTGCTTTGCCATGGTTACTACGATGCCTATTACCTACAAGCGCAGAAAATTCGTCGCATTATTGCGGCAGATTTTCAGGCGGCATTTGAGCAATGCGATGTGATTTTGGGTCCTGTGGCGCCGGATGTTGCATGGCGCTTAGGGGAGAAATCAAAAGATCCAGTGCAGATGTATTTGGAAGATATTTACACGCTCTCTACTAACTTAGCGGGACTGCCAGCAATGAGCGTTCCTTGCGGGTTCAATTCAAACAATTTACCGATTGGTATGCAGTTGATTGGCAATTACTTTTCAGAAGCGCGCTTGTTACAAGTGGCGCATCAATATCAGCAAGCCAGTGATTGGCATTTGCGTCAAGCAAGCGAGGTGGCATGATGCAATGGGAAGTCGTTATTGGTCTAGAAACCCACGCGCAACTACAAACACAATCTAAAATTTTTAGTGGTGCAAGCACGCGCTTTGGCGCTGGTCCAAATACACAAGCTTGTGCAGTGGATTTAGCATTGCCCGGAGTATTGCCAGTGTTAAATCGCCAAGCAGTCGAGCATGCCATTCGCTTTGGTCTTGCAGTGAATGCGAAGATTTCACCAGCGAGTATTTTTGCTCGCAAGAATTATTTCTACCCAGATTTGCCTAAGGGTTATCAGATTAGTCAGATGGAGCTCCCTGTAGTTGTTGGCGGCTATTTAGAAATCTTGGTCGGCGATCAAGTGAAGGTGGTTGAGCTTACACGCGCTCACATGGAAGAAGATGCGGGTAAGTCCGTTCATGAAGAAGGTTTTATTGGTCCTCATGGTGAAGCGTCTAGCGGCATTGATCTTAATCGCGCCGGCACTCCTCTATTGGAGATCGTGACTGAGCCAGTGATGCGCAGCGCCGCCGAAGCAGTGGCATATGCAAAAGCCTTGCATACCCTGGTGGTGTGGTTGGGCGTATGCGATGGCAATATGCAGGAGGGCTCCTTCCGTTGTGATGCCAACGTTTCTGTGCGCCCAATGGGTCAAAAAGAATTTGGTACGCGTTGTGAGATTAAGAACTTAAACTCCTTCCGCTTTTTAGAAGAAGCCATTCAATATGAAGTGCGTCGCCAAATTGAATTAATTGAAGATGGCGGTACAGTCATTCAAGAAACGCGTTTGTACGATCCCGATCGCCAAGAGACGCGTAGCATGCGTAGTAAAGAAGATGCAAACGACTATCGCTACTTCCCTGACCCCGATTTATTGCCAGTGGTCATTGATGACGCTTGGATTGCAAATGTACGTAGCCAAATGCCAGCATTACCTGCGCAGCTTCGCGAGCAGTGGCAAGGTGAGTTTGGTTTGAGCGCATACGATGCACAACTGCTTACACAGGATCGTGACACGGCCCAAGTGTTTGAAGAGCTCTTGGCGCTTGTTGGTAAGCCATTAGCAAAAGCTGCGGCCAATCTGATTGCGGGCGAGTTTGCCTCGTCATTGAATCGTGCAGGCATTGCTACTGCAAGCGCACCTTTGAAGGCCGCACATTTAGCACCACTGTTGACTCGTGTTGCTGATGGCACTATCTCTAACAAGATTGCAAAAGATATCTTTGCGATTCTGTGGGAGGAGGCTGTAGCTGGTAAATCCATCAGCACCGTTGATCAAGTCATTGACGCTAAGGGCCTAAAGCAAATTAGTGATAGCGGTGAGCTTGAGGCGATGATTGACAAGGTCTTGGCCGCGAATGAGAAGTCCGTAGAAGAGTTCCGTTCAGGCAAAGAAAAAGCATTTAATGCATTGGTAGGTCAAATCATGAAGGCGTCCCAAGGAAAAGCAAATCCTGGTCAAGTGAATGAGTTGTTGCGTAAAAAACTAAGCTAAGCACAAGCCAAATAAAAGAGTAAACGAGGAAGAGATACATGAGCGCGATTGATCCCAAGCAAGCAGAGCAAGAAGAGTTGGTGGCGGAGTGGTTGCGCGCAACCCCTGGTTTTTTTGAGCGTTACGCAAACCTCTTGAACGAAATTCGTTTAAAGCATCCGCACGAGGATCGCGCGATTTCATTGCAAGAGCGTCAAATGACTTTATTGCGTACGCAAAACCAAGAGCTCAATCGTCGTTTAAGTGAGATGTTGCACTTTGGTAGCCGCAATGACAAAACACAGCAAAGTTTGGTCTCCTGGTTGCTGCGACTCATGCGCGCCAACAGCAAGGCTGACGTTGAAGCTGCGGTGACTGCGGGCTTGGCAGAAGTGTTTGAGGTTGAAGCTGCGGAACTCCTGTCGCCCAATCCCGCATTTAGTCCTTGGGTTGATACGCCGCTGTGTGGATCGGCCAAGGAGTTGGCTTCTGCCAGCGTGGATTTACTTGCAACCCAAGTCAAGATAAATCCAAAGTGGCAAAGCATGGTCGCGATTGGATTGCCTTTAGGTAAGAGCGTTGGAGCCGTTCAGTCTCCGGCGGTGTTGCTCTTGGCTAGCAAGGATGAAACGCGTTTCACGGCTGATATGGGTGCTTTCTATTTACGCCAGATTGCTGAATTAACTGCCGCAGCTTTGGATCGCATCCAGGCTTATGAGCCAAACGCTAGCTGAGCTTCATCCTCTTGTACAAGAGTACTTGCACGAGCTGCATGTCCTAAGGCAGCTCTCACCGCATACGCTGAAGGCCTATCGCATGGATCTCAGCGAGCTCCAAACCTTTGCAGCGGATGATTCAGTGGAGTTGCTCAAGGTGACTAATGCGCATGTGCGCCGGTGGGCCGGACGTATGCATTCAAAAGACAAGTCTTCTCGTACCATTGCTAGAGCGCTGTCTGCTTGGCGCGGTTGGTATGACTGGCTAACTGAGAAAGATGCGCGCCGTGAGGCACAAGCTGGGCGCGTGACTGCCAATCTTGTTGCTAACCCTGTCGATGATGTCAAAGCCCCTAAGCGTTTGAAGTCTTTGCCTAAAGCCCTCTCGGTAGAGCAAGCACTCTCTTTGGTAAACCAGGCGGTTAAAGAGGCCGAAGAAAAGCAAGATTTAGAAAGCATGCGCGATGCCGCCATCATTGATTTGCTCTACTCCTCGGGATTGCGTTTATCTGAACTTCTAGGCATCGATGTCATGCAGAGCAAGGATCGTCAGCATGAGTCTGCAGGTTGGCTTGATTGGGATGCTGCTGAAGTCACTGTTTTGGGTAAGGGCGGCAAGCGTCGCTCCGTCCCCATCGGCGGACCAGCCATGCTGTCTTTGAAAGCGTGGCGAGAGGCTCGAGATCAAGCCTGCCACGCTGGGCAAGCGCAATCTTCACATGCCCTGTTTATATCGGCTACGGGGGCCCGTCTATCTCCGCGGACGGTACAGGCACGCTTGCGAACCTTGGCGATGCGAGCAGGCCTTCCAACCCATGTTCACCCCCACATGATGCGACATAGCTTCGCTAGCCATGTTTTGCAGTCATCACAGGATTTGCGTGCCGTTCAGGAGATGTTGGGCCATGCCAGCATTGCAAGCACCCAGATTTACACCTCTTTAGATTTTCAGCACCTTGCTCAGGCCTACGATAAAGCCCATCCACGCGCAAAGGCTGGCAAAGACTGAGGAACTCGGTAAGATATCAGGTTTCCCGCTTGGGAACGCATTACTTCTAGATTTTGATTGGATCCATCATGGCGTTAATTCCAGTAACCATTCTGACTGGCTTTTTAGGTAGCGGTAAAACCACTTTGCTCAAACATATTCTGACTGAGCAACATGGCAAAAAAATTGCCGTGATTGAAAACGAGTTCGGCGAAGAAAATATCGATAACGATATCTTGGTTCAAGACAATCAAGAAAATATTGTGCAGATGAGCAATGGTTGTATCTGCTGCACGATTCGTGGTGACTTGGTGGAAGCGCTCAATGAGTTGTGGGAACAGCGTAAAGATAAAAAAATTAGCTTTGAGCGTGTAGTCATTGAAACTACAGGCGTTGCCAATCCAGGCCCGGTAGCACAGACATTCTTTATGGATGACGATGTTGCGGATCATTATGTGTTGGATGCCGTTGTGACATTGGTAGATGCGAAGCATGGACAGCAACAGCTGACTGAACATGAAGAGGCGCAGCGTCAAGTGGGTTTTGCAGACCAAATCTTTATCACTAAGACCGATCTAGTAAGCCCTGCAGAGGTGGATGCTTTACGTGGTCGCTTAATGCACATGAATCCTCGTGCACCGATTCAGGCGATTTCTAAAGGAGTGGTTCCTTTGGATGCTGTTTTAGATCTCAAAGGCTTCAATTTGAATGCCAAGCTAGACATTGACCCCCATTTTCTGGAGCAAGAGGATCATGATCATGCGACCTGTGGACACGATCACAGCCATGATCACCATGATCACAGCGCTTGCGGGCATGACCATAGCCATGACCATCATGGCCATTCTGGCCATACGGACCGCATCCAATCCTTCGTTTTTCGTAGTGATAAACCCTTTGATCATAAAAAACTGGAAGACTTCCTTGGGGGTATTTTGGAGGTCTTTGGCGAGAAGATGTTGCGGTACAAAGGGGTGCTCTACGTGAAGGGCAGTAACCGAAAAGTCGTGTTTCAGGGCGTTCACCAGATGATGGGGAGCGATTTGGCTGGTTTATGGGGCGCGGAGCCCAAGCAAACCAGGATGGTATTTATAGGCATCGATTTGCCCAAAGACACGCTACTGGCTGGGCTGGAGGGCTGTTTGGCCTAGGGTTTTTCAAGTACAATCCGGCCCCACGGTCAATATTGATGAATATTACCTAAAGTGCAGTAAAACTTTGGCAGAATGAAGTAATAATGCTTCAAACCCATGGAAAGAATGAAATGACGGTAAAAACACCAACGAAATCTACGGCTACGGCAAAAGCGAGCACTAAGGTTGCCAAGGGCGCACCTTTAACTGAAGCTGAGTTGCTCAAGATGTCCGATAAGGACTACATGAGTGCAGCCCAGTTGGATTTCTTCCGTCAGAAGTTACTGACTTTAAAAGACGACATCTTGAAGAATGCTTCTGAAACAACAGAGCATCTGCGTGAAAATATTTTGGTTCCCGATCCTGCAGACCGCGCGACGATTGAAGAGGAGCATGCCCTTGAGTTGCGCACACGCGATCGCGAGCGTAAGCTGCTGAAAAAAGTTGAGCAGGCCTTGGCTCGTATCGAGTCTGGCGATTACGGTTGGTGCGAAGAAACTGGCGAGCCTATTGGTCTAAATCGTTTAATTGCACGCCCAACAGCCAACTTATCTCTTGAGGCGCAAGAGCGTCGCGAACTCCGTCAAAAATTGTTTGGCGATTAATTCACCGGATCCACTTTTAATAAGTAGCAATGACTAAGCAATCTCCATCTATTAGCGAAATCCCCCCCTTACTGAAGGCGGAGATTTTGGCCGAGGCTTTACCTTACATTCGTGCTTATCACGGTAAGACTATTGTGATTAAGTACGGTGGTAACGCCATGGTTGAGGAGCGCTTGAAGGAAAGCTTTGCGCGCGATGTCATTTTGCTCAAGCTGGTTGGAATGAATCCTGTGGTGGTTCATGGTGGCGGTCCGCAAATTGACGAGGCTTTGAAAAAGATTGGCAAGACCGGCACCTTTATTCAAGGCATGCGCGTGACCGATGAAGAAACCATGGAAGTGGTGGAATGGGTTCTTGGTGGTGAAGTGCAGCAAGACATCGTGATGTTGATTAATCACTTTGGCGGCCAGGCTGTTGGCTTGACCGGTAAAGATGGCGGCTTGATTCGTGCGAAGAAAATGTTGGTTGCTGATGAGCAGAAGGCTGGCAGCACTATAGATCTTGGCTTCGTTGGTGAAATTGAGGCTATTAATCCTGCGGTAGTAAAAGCGCTGCAAGATGACGCATTTATTCCGGTGATCTCCCCGATTGGATTTAGCGAAGAGGGTCAGGCATACAACATCAATGCTGACTTGGTTGCTGGCAAGATGGCTGAAATTCTGCATGCAGAGAAGTTGGTAATGATGACCAATATTCCTGGTGTGATGGATAAGAGCGGCACTCTATTAACCGATCTCACTGCGCGTGAGATTGATGGTTTGTTCGCGGATGGAACCATTTCCGGTGGGATGTTGCCTAAGATTTCTTCGGCCCTTGATGCGGCTAAGAGTGGTGTGAATTCGGTGCACATTATTGATGGACGAATTGAGCACTCGTTGTTGCTGGAAATTCTTACTGAGCAAGCATTCGGGACAATGATTCGCTCGCGTTAAGAGCTGAATAAGAGATATGAATATGCGTGATTCTTTGGACCCAAATTCATCAGAGGTTGAGGCCGTGATTGCCGATGAGGGTAAGACACGCAAGCGTCCACGCCCCGGCGAGCGACGCCTACAGATTCTTCAGGTATTGGCGGAGATGCTGCAAAACCCTAAGGGTGAGCGCGTTACAACCGCAGCGCTAGCAGCGAAAATTCAAGTCTCAGAAGCGGCGCTTTATCGTCATTTCGCCAGTAAGGCGCAGATGTTTGAGGGATTAATTTCCTTTATTGAGCAGACCGTATTTGGTTTGATTAATCAAATTAATCAAAAAGAAGAGTCTGGCTTGGCACAGGCGCGCGGTATTTTGCAGATGCTTTTATTCTTTGCGGAAAAAAATCCGGGAATGACTCGTGTATTACTAGGTGATGCTTTGCTCCAAGAAGATGACCGTTTGCAAGAGCGTATTACACAAGTGCTTGATCGTGTTGAGGCATCTTTGAAACAAGCATTACGTATTGCGCAAACACAGGGCGGCTCTTGGGCAAACGTGTCTCAAGATGAAGTTAGCATTCGCGCGGCAATGTTGATGAGTTCCGTCTTAGGCCGTTGGCATCGATTTGCGCGCAGTGGCTTTAAGAAGCTTCCCACAGAATCTTCTGACATTAGTCTTCGCATCCTTCTATCCGAATGAGCGAGTTACATCTCTCTAGAAATACTATTCACTTTGCCGAGCCTTTGCCTTTGCAGAGTGGCGCCACTCTATCTGGCTATGACTTAGTTATTGAAACCTACGGCAAGCTCAATGCTGATAAAAGTAATGCCGTCTTGGTTTGCCATGCCTTAAATGCTTCACACCATGTAGCCGGACCAAATCCTGATAATCCCAACGATATTGGTTGGTGGGATAACATGATCGGACCAGGCAAACCTGTCGATACCGATCATTTTTTTGTCATCGGTGTGAATAACTTAGGCTCCTGCTTTGGCTCAACTGGGCCGATGAGCATTAATCCCGCAAGCGGCAAGCCCTATGGCGCAGATTTTCCAGTAGTTACTGTTGAGGATTGGGTAAACACCCAAGCTCGCCTAGCCGACAAATTAGGTATTCGCCGATTTGCAGCGGTGATGGGGGGCAGTCTTGGCGGCATGCAGGCGATGGCTTGGGCGATTCAATTTCCTAAGCGATTGCAGCACTGTGTCGTGATTGCTTCAACACCAAAACTGAGTGCGCAAAATATTGCCTTCAATGAAGTGGCGCGCAATGCCATTTTGTCTGACCCCGATTTTCATGGGGGCAATTACTATGAGTATGGAGTGGTTCCAAAGCGTGGCCTGAGGTTGGCCCGTATGGTTGGTCACATCACCTATTTGTCAGACGATGACATGGCTGAGAAATTTGGTCGTGAATTACAGCGACCCAATGGCGAGTCAAATGATTACCGTTTTAGCTTCGATGTGGAATTCGAAGTAGAGAGTTACTTGCGCCATCAAGGTGACAAGTTTTCTACATATTTTGATGCCAATACTTATCTACTGATTACTAGGGCATTAGATTACTTTGATCCCTCGCGTCGTTATGAGGGTAGCTTGAACCGTGCGCTGGCTGAGGTGCAGGCTAAGTTCCTAGTGGTGAGTTTCTCCACCGACTGGCGCTTCCCGCCAAATCGCAGTCGTGAGATTGTGGAGTCTTTATTGAGCAATAAGAGTGAAGTGAGCTACGCAGAGATCGATGCGCCTCATGGCCACGATGCTTTCCTGTTGGATGATCCGCGTTATCACAATTTGATTCGCGCTTACTTTGAGCAAATGCTAAAGGACCAACCATGAAGCGCGCAGACTTTGCGGCAATCGCGAAATGGATTGCCCCTAATAGTGAAGTGCTTGATCTCGGCTGTGGTGATGGTAGCTTCTTGGAATACCTATACAAGCAAAAACCAGTACATGCCTACGGTGTAGAGATTGATGATGCGCGCGTTCTCTCTTGTGTGCAAAAGGGGTTGAACGTCATTCAGCAAAATCTTGAAGGCGGCTTAGCTTTGTTTGAGAACGACAGTTTTGATACGGTTGTTCTCTCCCAAACTTTGCAGACTATTCATCAGACTGAAAAGATTTTGCGCGAAGTGGTTCGTGTCGGCAAAGAATCCGTTATATCTTTCCCAAATTTTGGGCACTGGTCCCATCGTTTGGCGGTTGGCTTTGGGCGCATGCCGGTTTCTAAAAGTTTGCCATATCAGTGGTACAACACCCCCAATGTCCGTGTTTTAACGGTTGCCGATTTTGAGAGGCTGGCCTCTAGTCTTGGACTGAAAATTCTGGATCAATGCATCTTGCATGAGGGTCGTCAGGTGACCTTGTTGCCCAATCTGTTTGGAAGTTTGGCGCTATTCCGCATCCGTCGTGCTTAAGGCGATTGGGTCCTGGTTAAAAGATTTTCGGGTTTACCTCGAATGGCCTTGTTTGCGAATGCTCTTCTTGGGCTTCTCTGCAGGGCTTCCTCTGCTCCTCATCTTAGGAACGCTCAGCTTCTGGTTAAGAGAGGCAGGCATTGATCGCAGCACCATTGGTTACCTCACTTGGGTAGGGTTGATCTACGCGGTGAAGTGGATGTGGGCTCCCTTAGTCGATCGACTCCCAATCCCGTTGCTAACGAAATTTTTTGGTAGGCGCCGTAGCTGGCTTCTATTTGCGCAGCTGTTGATTATCTTGGGCTTGCTTGGAATGGCTAGTATTGATCCCCAGGCGCAACTCACTTCAATTGTTTGGTGTGCATTGTTGGTGGCTTTTGGCTCCGCCACCCAAGATATCGCCCTTGATGCATTCCGCATCGAATCAGCTGACAGTGATCACCAGGCCGCTTTAGCTGCAACCTACCAAACAGGTTATCGACTCGCTTTGATTTGGTCTGGTGCTGGTGTGTTGTGGCTCGCAGCTCGAGTTGAAGCGGGGGCGGGATCATATGATGCGAGCGCTTGGCAGTTTGCTTATCTTTGCATGGCGCTCTCAATTGGAGTGGGCGTAATTACCACTTTACTTAGTAAAGAGCCGCTACGCGTTCAATTGCCCCAAGTGCGTGATGCTAAAGCGTGGCTGTATCAAACCGTAGTCGAGCCTTTTGCAGATTTCATTCAGCGTTATGGATGGCATGCCATTTTGATTTTGTCCTTAATTGCAATCTATCGGATTAGCGATGTTGTCATGGGCATCATGGCTAATCCTTTCTATGTTGACATGGGCTACACCAAGGATGAAGTTGCCGCAGTGAGCAAGGTGTTTGGTGTAGTGATGACTCTGGTGGGCGCCTTCGTTGGAGGCGTGCTCACGCTGCGTTTCGGAGTGATGCGCATCTTGTTCTTGGGCGCTATTTTATCGGCTGTAAGCAATTTGCTATTTGCTTGGTTAGCTACCCAGGGCCATGATTTACATGGATTGGTATGGGTGATCTCCGCTGATAATTTAAGCTCGGGCATTGCGAGCGCTGCCTTTATTGCATTCTTATCGTCACTGACAAACATTCAATATTCAGCGACTCAGTACGCTTTATTCAGCTCAATGATGTTGCTATTGCCAAAGTGGCTGGCAGGATTTTCTGGAGTGTTTGTTGACCATTTTGGCTACCAGGCATTCTTTGTTAGTACGGCGATTATTGGCGCGCCAGTGTTAATTCTGATTTGGCTTGCCATGTACCTCAAGGTAGTTGAATTCAAAAAACACGATTCACAACTGGCTAAATAGACCAGTCGTAATCTACCGTTAAGGGTGCATGATCGGAGAAGCGCTCATCCTTGTACACGGCTGTGTGCTTGGCGCTAGCGGCAATTCCAGGCGTGGTGATGTGATAGTCAATACGCCACCCAACATTTTTCGCATAAGCCTGACCGCGATTGCTCCACCAGGTATAACAGGCATCGCTCGCTTCAGGCTCTAATTTTCGATAGACATCTACGTAACCTACTTTATCGAAGAGGTTCGTGAGCCACGCACGCTCTTCTGGTAAGAATCCAGAGTTCTTGAGGTTGCCCTTCCAGTTCTTCAGGTCGATTTCATTGTGGGCAATATTGACATCGCCGCAGAGCACGATTTCGCGCCCAGACTTTTTTAATTCAATCAGGTGTGGCAAGAAAGAATCTAAATAACGATACTTCGCCTCTTGTCGCTCTGGCGAACTAGAGCCTGAAGGCATATAGACGGAAATAACGGATAGCTTCTTAAATCTTGCCTCTACATAGCGACCTTCAGCATCAAATTCCTCATTGCCATAACCATACAGAACTTGATCTGGTGTGTGGGGGGTGTAGATGCCGCAACCGCTGTAGCCTTTTTTCTCGGCATGGTGAAAAAAGCCATGCAGACCGTCTGGATTGAGAATGGCATCCTCTAGGTCATCCTGCTGAGCTTTTAGCTCTTGCATGCAAACAAAGTCGGCCTTCTGTTTGACCACCCAAGGCATAAAGCCCTTTTTGACCGCGGAGCGGATTCCGTTGAGGTTGGCAGAAATGATGCGTAACATATAGGCCTATGAGCTCAAAAAATTCTAATCAAGAAAACTTTATTCGTTTCGCCTTAGAGGCAAACGTTTTGTCGTTTGGGGAGTTTAAAACCAAAGCTGGTCGACTCTCCCCTTATTTCTTTAATGCGGGTGGATTTAATGATGGCGCGCGCTTAAGCGCTCTTGGACGCTATTACGCTAAAGCCTTGCAAGAATCAGGCCTTGAGTACGACATGCTTTATGGCCCCGCCTACAAGGGTATTACTTTGGCCGCTGCTACTGCCATTGCCTTAGCAGATAGCGGTCGCAACGTGCCATACGCCTATAACCGCAAAGAAGCTAAGGATCACGGAGAAGGGGGTTCTTTGGTGGGTGCGCCTGTGAAGGGTAGAGTGGTCATCATTGACGACGTTATCTCTGCAGGCACTTCGGTGAGAGAGTCGGTTGCCTTAATTCGCGCGGCTGGTGCGGAACCTGCTGCTGTATTGATCGCCTTAGATCGAATGGAGAAGTCGGGAACAGCAACAGAGATTGGCGATAAATCCGCAGTTCAAGCAGTTGAGCAGGAATTTGGCTTGCCAGTAGTGGCGATTGCCAATTTAGCTGATCTGATGGCTTTCTTAACGGCATCTAGCGATGCGGAGCTGACCAATTACTTGCCAGCAGTAAAAGCGTATCGCGAGAAATACGGAATCTGATTCAAGGGCTGCGGTAAATATGGCCACTTTCCTTAAATGCTGGTTTCGCCCTCAAAGACAGTAATAGCTGGGCCAGTCATGATGACTGGCTGAATAATCTCATTGATAGTTCCGCCCCAGGCGATCTGTAAATCACCGCCACGGGTGTGAACGTTTACAGGGGAATCGAGTAGTCCACGACGAATGCCTGAGACAACCGCTGCGCATGCTCCAGTGCCGCAAGCAAGCGTCTCGCCAGCGCCACGCTCATAGACACGCAACTTAATTTCATTGCGACCCATGATTTGCATATAGCCCGCATTGACCTTTTTAGGAAAGGCTGTATGCTTTTCGATGGAGGGGCCTTCTTCTAGAACCGGTGCGCTATTGACATCTCCCACTACTTGAACGGCATGCGGGTTGCCCATGGATACCACGCCAATCCAGCTGTCATGGGTAGCCGGAGTGGCGATGGGAAGGGCATAGAGCATCTCATGAAACTCTTGTTTGCTTGCTAAGCCATCAGCTACGAACGGAATGTTGCTGTGTTCAAAAATAGGCGCACCCATATCCACCTCAACCCGTCCATCTTCATGGGATTTGAGGGTAAGAACGGTATGCGCCACTTCAACACGCAATGGATTTTTATTGGACAGCCCTTGGTCGAGTACAAAGCGAACAAAGCAACGAGAGCCGTTGCCGCACTGCTCAACTTCGCCGCCATCGGCATTAAAAATACGATACCGAAAATCCGCATCTGGACGACTTGCTTTTTCAACGAGCAGAATTTGATCTGCGCCAATACCAAACTGACGGTGCGCTAGTTTTTGCCACTGCTCACGAGTGATGTTGCTGAGGTCTTGGTCAATGCCGTTGAGCACAATGAAATCGTTGCCCGCACCATGCATTTTGGTAAAGCGCAGCTTACGTGCGGACTGATTTAGATTCGTGCTCAAAAGATTTCCAATTATTGATAAAGACTAGGTTCGCCAGGCGGCCTATGTTTAAAGCGTTTATGCACCCAATAGTACTCTGCCGGTCTTTCGCGAACAAGATCTTCAATGTATTTGTTCAGGCGCGCTGTATCAGCTTCTACATCATCGGTTGGGAAGTTGGGCAGTGGTGCACTGATGTTGCAGGTATAGGCTTTGCGATCTGGATTCAATGTAGTGGTCATGAGGCACACTTCGGCGCCACTGAGTCTTGCTAGGCGTGAGACAGAGGTAATCGTATTTGTCTGAATACCAAAGAAGGGTACAAAAATAGAATCACGTGGTCCTAGATCGATATCCGGAGCAATAAAAATAAAATTGCCCGTTTGAATTTCTCGAATGAGATCACGTAAACGACTTTGCCTCTCAATGGATTTGCCGCCAAAACGATTTCTCCATTCAATCATCTTTTGATTGAAGAATGGGTTCTTCATATTTTGATAGAGACCGGCACCGCGCGGCCAATCATGCTGGCTTGCTAAAACGGAAAGCGCCATGAAGCCGCCCTCAAGTCCCACAAAGTGAGGATTGATTAAGAGTCGAGGCTTGCGATCGCCCAAAGTAATTGCAGAGTTGATCGTGACGATGTCAGTAATTTGTTTGCCGCTGCCAAGCCAGATACGACTTCTCTCAATTACGCTGCGGCCAAATAACTTCCAGTGCTCAAGTGCCAGCGCATCGATTCCTGTTTCACTGAGATTGGGAAAGCACAGGCGTAAATTCGTTTTAACAACTTTTACTCGTTCATTTGGGATATGCGCTACCAGCCAGCCCAAGCCATAGCCTATGTAGATGGTAAGGGTGTAAGGGAGAAACGCAAATAGGCGCAGCAGATTGAGCGCAAAAAAATTAAAGAAGTTTTGTAACCAGATCATCTTCAATAAATTATAAATTTATTAACTAATGGCTTGGTGGTAATTCCGCTCCGCTCGGATGCTTATAGCGGTTGTATGCCCAAATAAATTGGTTGGGTGCAGTCAAGATAGCATTTTCAATTGCGATGTTCAGTTCTGTCGCCGCGAGAAGAGAATCTTCTGAAAGTGGCGCCAGTCTCTTGGCTTGCATGAGCCATCCTTTGCCTAGCCCTTTGCGTTTGGCGGTAAACATCACGACGGGCGTGTTGTTGCGATTAGCTAGCCGTGCAGGAAGCGGAGTCGTGTAGGCGGGGCGCCCAAAAAAGGGGACCCATACACCTTCACCGCCGCTGGGCACTTGATCCGGAAGAATGCCAATGGCTTCGCCACGCGTTAAGGCGCGCGTCATTTGACGAACCCCATTCAAGTTGGTGGGTACGAAATGCATATTGGGGTATGCACGACCTTCTTCGACCACTTCATTAAGCCATGCTTGTCTTGAGGGGCGATAGAGGATGGTTGCTGGAAAGTGTTGCGCTAAGACTCTGGGAATGATTTCAAAGCCACCCAAGTGGGGCGTGAGCATTACCAGGCCGTGCCCTTCGCTGATTGCCGCTTCAACCACTTCCCAATCCTGTACCTCCACTAGGTTTAGTGCCTTTTGGGGGTTGCGCCAAATCCACAGACTATCGGAGAAGAGTTGGCCGGAGGCGGCAGCAGCGCTCCAGATCTGAAGGGGCAAACCGCGGCTTTTCAGCACTGCCTCATATTGAGGACGAAAAAGTGAGCGATATTGCTTTGAGCCAACATAAGCCAATATGCCTAAGGCCGCTCCAATTGCCTGGACCAGGAAAAGGGGCAAGACTGCTATTGCATTGAGAATGAGCTTGAAGAGTAGTTTGCGCACCCTGCAATGATATTCAATGCTGAGCCCAGGGCCAAATTTCTCACGGTTCTTGATGGATATAGCGCTTTTCGGATAGAATTGCCCCATCGCTGAGTTAAGGCAACTTGCAGGGCGATTCATAAATTCTGCTAAAGCGTCGCCGTTGTGGTTCCTGGCACGTCGAGTTGTCACTTAGATCGTGTTAATTTTTAAAGGAATATGTAATGGCAAACGATTACTTCTTTACCTCAGAATCCGTTTCTGAAGGTCACCCCGATAAAGTAGCAGACCAAATTTCTGATTCGATCTTAGACGCCATCTTGGCTCAAGATCCGACAGCGCGTGTTGCTGCAGAAACTTTGTGCAATACCGGCTTAGTTGTTTTGGCCGGTGAGATTACTACAAATGCGAATGTGGATTACATCCAAGTTGCTCGCAATACTTTGCGTGAAATTGGTTACGACAATACAGATTACGGTATTGACTACAAAGGTTGTGCGGTATTGGTTGCCTATGACAAGCAAAGTCCTGATATTGCTCAAGGCGTTGATAAAGCGCACGACGATGGCTTAGATCAAGGCGCTGGTGACCAAGGCCTCATGTTTGGTTACGCTTGCGATGAAACAGCAGAGCTCATGCCTTTGCCAATTCACCTGTCACACCGTTTGGTAGAGCGTCAATCTCAGTTGCGTCGCGACGGTCGTTTGAACTGGTTGCGCCCAGATGCGAAGTCCCAAGTAACCCTGCGTTATGTTGATGGTAAGCCAGACTCTATTGATACCGTTGTTCTCTCTACTCAGCACGATGAAGAAATTTCACTCGAGAAATTGCGTGAAGCAGTGATTGAGGAAATCATCAAGCCAGTATTGCCTAAGCATCTCATCAAGGGTGCGATTAACTTCTTGGTTAATCCAACAGGTCGATTTGTGATCGGTGGCCCACAAGGCGATTGTGGTTTGACTGGCCGCAAAATTATTGTTGATACATACGGCGGCGCAGCTCCACATGGTGGTGGCGCATTCTCCGGCAAAGATCCTTCTAAGGTTGACCGCTCTGCCGCATACGCAGGCCGTTATGTTGCCAAGAACGTGGTTGCCGCAGGCTTAGCAAGCAAGTGCTTGATTCAGATCTCCTACGCAATCGGTGTAGCAAAGCCAACTTCAGTAATGGTGAGCACATTCGGTACGGGCAAGATCTCTGACGAGAAGATTGCGCAATTGGTGTCCGAGCACTTTGACTTGCGTCCAAAGGGTATTGTGAAGATGCTGAATCTCTTGCGCCCGATTTATCGTAAGACTGCTGCTTACGGCCACTTTGGTCGTGAGGAGCCAGAATTTACTTGGGAGCAGTGCGATAAGGCTCCTGCCTTACGCGCAGCAGCGGGCCTGTAATCGGCCTGCAAGCAGTAAATTGGTAGTTTGTTGTTGTATTGAAGCTAAATATGGCGAAATTGATTACAATTTCGCCATACCTTCAAGGAGCGTTGCAAGGAATGCTGAGACCCAGCACTTCCCCAGGCTTGAAGGGAGTGAGTTCCTAAACGGAATTTGCTAATTGCAACTGCGCTCGCTAACCCATGATTCAATGGCTAGCGAGTTCTTACTCCAGCATTGAATCGTATTTAGCTGGAGCATTCATGAGTACCGTTTCCGATTTAAACAACTTTGTTGCAACCCGTTGCGCTATTGCCGATATTTCCTTGGCTGATTTTGGCCGTAAAGAAATCGCTATTGCTGAAACAGAAATGCCTGGATTGATCGCTATTCGTGATGAGTTCGCGGCGCAGCAACCATTGCGTGGTGCACGCATTACTGGTTCATTGCACATGACCATTCAAACTGCGGTATTGATTGAGACCCTTGAAGCGCTCGGCGCTGAAGTGCAGTGGGCTTCTTGCAATATTTTCTCTACACAAGATCACGCTGCCGCTGCGATTGCTGCAAATGGCACGCCTGTATTTGCGATCAAAGGCGAAACCCTTGAGCAATACTGGGATTACACCCATCGTATTTTTGAATGGGCTGATGGTGGCTTTACCAATATGATTTTGGATGACGGTGGTGATGCCACTTTGTTATTGCACCTCGGTGCCCGCGCTGAGAAAGATCAAGCTTGCTTGAACCATCCAACGAGCGAAGAAGAAACGATTTTATTTGCGGCTATTAAAAAGAAATTGGCGCAAGATCCGACTTGGTATTCCACACGCTTAGAAAAAGTCAAAGGCGTTACAGAAGAAACCACTACTGGCGTACATCGCCTGTATCAAATGTTTGCTAAGGGTGATTTGAAATTCCCAGCAATTAACGTGAACGATTCTGTTACTAAGAGCAAGTTCGACAACCTGTATGGTTGCCGCGAGTCTTTGGTTGATGCGATCAAGCGCGCTACCGATGTGATGGTTGCCGGTAAAGTTGCAGTGGTTTGTGGTTATGGCGATGTGGGTAAAGGCTCCGCACAAGCTTTGCGTGCTTTGTCTGCCCAGGTTTGGGTGACCGAAGTGGATCCAATCTGTGCATTGCAAGCCGCGATGGAAGGTTACCGCGTTGTAACGATGGACTACGCTGCTGATAAAGCGGACATCTTTGTTTCTGCAACAGGTAACTACCATGTGATTACCCATGACCATATGGTGAAGATGAAGAATCAGGCCATCGTTTGCAACATTGGCCACTTTGATAACGAGATTGATGTTGCTGGTATTGAAAAATACAAGTGGGAAGAAATTAAGCCACAAGTTGACCATGTGATTTTTCCGGCGGCCAATGGCATGCCTGAGAAGCGCATCATCATCTTGGCTAAAGGCCGTTTAGTGAACCTCGGTTGCGGTACTGGACATCCTTCATACGTCATGAGCTCTTCATTTGCAAACCAAGTGATTGCTCAGATTGAATTGTGGAATGCCGTTGGTACAGATAAATACCCAATCGGTGTTTACACATTGCCTAAGCATTTGGATGAAAAGGTTGCTCGCTTGCAGTTGAAGACGCTCAATGCAGAGTTGACAGTATTGTCTGATCAGCAAGCTTCATACATTGGCGTAACGAAGGAAGGCCCATACAAGGCTGACCACTACCGTTATTAATCCGCACTATTGCTAGACATTGTTCATTAGATACACAGGCCCAAGATCATGGAATTAAGCGTCGAATTCTTCCCTCCAAAAACACCTGAAGGTGAGACTAAGTTGCATCTTGTGCGCGAGCGTTTGAGTGAAACACTCAAGCCTGCGTTTTATTCCGTGACTTTTGGTGCTGGTGGCTCTACACAATCTGGCACATTAAAAGTGGTGAGCGATATTCATGCGGCCGGTGCGTCAGTTGCCCCTCACTTATCTTGTGTTGGTAGCTCACGTGAAAGCGTGCGTGAAATGCTCAAACAATATCAAGCCTTAGGTGTTAAACGTATTGTGGCCTTACGTGGCGACTTACCATCTGGTATGGGCCAGTATGGTGAGTTCCATCATGCCAATGAGTTGGTGGAATTTATTCGCGCAGAAACAGGCGATTGGTTTCATATCGATGTTGCCGCCTATCCAGAAACGCATCCTCAGGCCAAGTCGCCTGCAAGCGATGTGGACTTCTTTGTGCAAAAGATGAAGGCTGGCGCTAATTCAGCAGTGACCCAGTATTTCTACAATAGCGATGCTTACTTCCGCTTTGTAGATGAAGCTTATGACCAAGGCGTTACTCAGCCGGTGATCGCTGGAATTATGCCGATTACTAACAGCACGCAACTTCTGCGTTTTTCAGATGCCTGTGGCGCTGAGATTCCACGTTGGATTCGCTTGCGTTTGCAGTCGTATGGGGATGACATTGCTTCGATTCGGGCATTTGGCGAAGAGGTAGTTACTGATCTTTGTGACCAGCTCTTAACGGCAGGCGCTCCAGGTTTACATTTTTATTCGCTCAATCAAGCAGATGCCGTATTGGCCATTGCTGACAACTTGGATCTAACAAAGTAAGTGCTCGGCTTAGCGATGTAAGCCGGACTCTGTCAGAAGCATATCTAGGGGCTCATCATGAGTTTGGGCCGACCACTGAGCATCATCAAGTTTTTGCCAATCAAAACCAATCCCAAGACATATAAGCTTGGGATTTTTTCTTCTGAGCTGAGCTAGGGTTCGATCGAAGTATCCACCGCCATAGCCTAAGCGCCAATAGTGATTTTTTGAGCCTTGTTGAGATTTAGACCACCCTACACAAGGGATCAAAATACAGTCTGGTGTCACCTGGGGGCGACGAGGATTATTGGGATCTGGCTCCGGAACGCGATGCTGACTTGGAATGAGAATATCGCTGTCTTGCCAGGTATAAAAATCAAGGTGTTTGTCAGGGCGCGCAAATGGTAGCGACAGCACTCTTGCTGGTGATGCATTGGCCCAGGCTAGCAGAGTCGGCCGAAGGTCAATTTCTTCCTTGATGGGGCAATACAAGGCAACTGTGCGCAAAGCAACCCCAGAATCTGTAAGAAAATCGCCAAGCCCTACTAAAAGAGCATCTCTTGCGGCAGGATAGCTAGCGCTAGCCGCAAATTGTCTTCTTTGGGCTAGTAAGTCCTGCCGTAGAGTTTTTGGAGAATTGCCGTGCATATCAAGCATTATCAGGCGAAAATTAGCAGATATAGTAAATCGATAAGGCAAGACGGTGAAAAAGAAGTTTGATGCTTTGAGTGCTTGGCAAAAAGCCTTAGGTGGGGTGTTATTTCTTGCGTTGGCAATGAATGCTCCTAGCTTTGCAGCTGAGAAATCAAAGAAAGTGACGCCCCCAAAAGAAAGCAGAATTTCTGCTTTTGAGATTACCGATGGCGACCGTACTTTTATCGAATTACGTGAAGCGGCAAAGAAGAATGATGTTGCTCGCTCTCAAACACTGGCGGCTAGCTTGTCTAGCTATCCCTATGATGACTATGTAGCCTATTTCCGCATTAAGCCCCAGCTTTTCGATAGTGCCGGTGGGGCCCGCGCTGATACCAATGCCGACTCCCAAGTGATCGCCTTTCTCAATCAGTATCAAGGCACTGCTTTAGCCGATCGTATGCGTAATGACTGGTTGCTGGTATTGGGCAAGCGCAAGGATTGGTCTCGCTTTGATGCCGAGTATCCCAAGTTTGTTTTGGATGACGACACGCAGGTGAAGTGCTATTCACTCCAGTCTAAGTTAGCTCAAGGCGAGAATCCAACTAAGGTGGGTATAGATGCCCGCGCCATCTTGCTTGACCCCCGTTACTTTGGGCAAGCCTGTCAGGAGTTGGTACCCGCCCTAGTAGCGGCAGGCGGAATGACTCCAAGCGAAGCAAAAGCGATAGGCCGTGCTGCAGCTGAAATGGGTTTTGACACCATGGCCCGTCGTCTCGGTGGTGAAGATCCGATTGCAGAGGTTGTGAAGGCTGCCAAGGCTGATCCAGCAAAAGCATTTAAGGACTTTTCTCAAAATGCATCGCGCTACAGCAAAGAAAATCAAGCCCTTGCGTGGGGTGTGATCGGCCAGTTTTTAGCGAAGAAATTAGATCCCAATGCTGATGATGCCTATCGACTCCAGCAAGATCTTGGTTACAACGAGCTGCTATCAACCGAAGGTCAAGAGTGGAAAGTGCGTGCGGGCTTGCGCGCTAAAGACTGGACTTTAGTGAAGAATGCGATCGAAGGCATGAACCCTGCAGTGCGTAGCAAAGATCCCGCCTGGACATATTGGTATGGTCGCGCACTGAAGGCTGAGAGTCAGAACGAGAATGCGCGTGAGAATTTTGAGCTGATCGCTGACCAGTACAACTTCTATGGACAATTGGCTCGTGAAGATTTGGGTAAGTCCAATCATGCGCCGGCTCGGACTAAGGTGAGCGATCAAGAAATTGAAGCCATGTCTAGTCGCAAAGGCTTTGTTCGTGGTGAACGTTTATATGCTATGAATCTTCGCTTCGAAGGCAATCGTGAATGGAATTGGGAATTACGCAATATGAGCGACAAGCAATTACTTGCAGCCGCTGAGTATGCCAAGCGAATTGGGCTCTACGATCGCGTCGTCAATACTGCGGATCGCACCAAGCAAGAGCATGACTTTAGTTTGCGCTACCCCACGCCTTATCGTGATGAACTTTCTCCGATTGCAAAGCAGATTGATTTGAACTTAGCGTGGGCATATGGATTAATTCGTCAAGAATCCCGCTTCATCATGAATGCCTCCTCTTCAGTAGGAGCTTCGGGTTTGATGCAGGTGATGCCAAATACCGCCAAGTATGTGGCCAAGAAAATTGGCATGACCAGCTACACCAATGACAAGCTGAGCGATACCAATACCAATCTCACCCTGGGTAGTAATTACCTCAATATGGTTTTGGTAGATTTAGATGGCTCATGGGTGTTGGCTTCCGCTGCATATAATGCCGGCCCATCCCGCTCCAAATCATGGCGTGAAAAACTCACCAGTCCAACGGAAGGCGCAATCTTTGCGGAAACCATTCCGTTCAATGAAACGCGTACCTATGTAAAGAACGTGCTCGCTAATGCAACATATTATTCTTCGGTGATGCACGGCCAAGCGCAATCTTTAAAGCAACGATTGGGAGTGATTACTCCTAAAGCAGCAAATCCTTCTGAATTACCTTAGCATTCCAAAAATATCGGAGCCTTATGAAATACGACATTCTGCTGATTGGTGGTAACGGTTTTGTAGGAAGAGTGTTAGCTGCTCAATTACAGGCAGAGGGCTACTCTGTTTTATTGCCTACTCGGCATTTAGCGGCTGCACGTGAATTGAGGCTCTTGCCTAAGGTGCATCTTGAGGATGCGGATGTGCATGAGTTTGATGCTTTGCAAGAACTTTGTTCTTGTATCAAATCGAATGGTGCAGTCATTAATTTAGTTGGGGTATTACACGACAAACCAGCAAGGCCTTATGGCAAAGTATTTGAAGCTGCGCATGTTGAGCTGCCCAAAAACATTATTACGGCGATGCAAATGCATGGCCTAAAACGTTATCTGCATATGAGTGCGCTGGGTGCCGATTCAACAGGACCATCGATGTATCAGCGTAGCAAAGGCGATGGCGAGGCCGCTGTGAAGGCAAGCAATTTAGATTGGACCATCTTTAGACCTTCGGTTATTTTTGGTGCCCATGATCAATTTATTAATCTGTTTGTAAGGCTGACAAAGTTATTCCCGGCGATGCCTTTGGCAAATTCTGATGCTCAGTTTCAGCCAGTAAGTGTTGATGATGTAGCAACTGCTTTCACTAAAGCTTTAAAGATGCCATCCACCATTCATCACGCTTATGATTTGGTGGGCCCTACGGTATATTCCATGAAAGAGATTGTGGAATTTGCCGCACGAAAAGCAAAGACGCGATGCGCCATCATTCCAGCTCCCGATTTTGTTGGATATTTGCAGGCGCTGGCGTTTGAATTTTTGCCGGTACCTACGTTGATGTCTCGTGACAATATTGACTCTATGAAGGCGCCTAACATCTTGCCACTCAACGGGCTGGATGCATTGACTACGGTTTTTGGAATCAGTCGTCGTACTTTGGAAGGTATGAAATAAGCAAATGAAGATCTACGCGGTTGGTGGCGCAATTCGGGATACCCTTATGGGTATGCCGGTGCACGACATTGATTATGTTGTGGTTGGCGCCAGCGTAGAGGAAATGATTGCGCAGGGCTTTCGTCCTGTCGGAAAAGATTTTCCCGTATTTCTGCATCCAGAAACACAGGCCGAGTATGCCTTAGCTCGAACCGAGCGTAAGACAGGCAAAGGCTACAAAGGCTTCCTGTTTTACGCTGATCCAACAGTCACCCTAGAGCAAGACCTAGAGCGTCGCGATTTGACGATCAATGCCATGGCGCAAGAGGTGGGTGATGATGGAAAGTGGGTTGGTCCAATCTTAGATCCATTTAATGGACAACAAGATTTGGCCGCCCGAATATTTCGTCATGTGTCAGATGCATTTGCGGAAGATCCACTTCGCTTGTTGCGCATCGCGCGTTTTGCCGCACGCTTTCCGGATTTCACGGTGGCAACAGAAACCATGGATGCTTTGCAGGCGATTGTGCAATCAAATGAGCTATCAGATTTATCGGCCGAAAGAATTTGGCAAGAGTTGGCTAGAGGGTTGACGGCTGCCAAACCCATGCGCATGTTTCAGGTACTGCTGGATACTGGAGCGGCAAAGTCGCTCTTACCAGCAGACTTAGTCAGCGCGCTAACAAATGAGTCATATCGTGAAGAGTTGATTGCCCGTTTGCAGACTTCAAGCGATCGCTTGGAGAATCGTTGTGCGGTAGTGCTCATACATTTACCTGCTAGTGAGATTCGCTCATGGTCAGACTGTGTGCGCATGCCAAATGATGTGCGTGATTTCAGTGAGATCTTTAGTGAACTCAATCAACTAATCCAAAAGAGCATCAGTACAACTCAGTGCGCCTATGGCGCTGTCGATGTGCTTGCTTGGTTTAATCGCGCGGATGTTTGGCGTAAACCTGAGCGTGGAGAAGCCCTATTGGATTTAGCTAATCGAATTGGTTTAAGGGTAGATGCTCTACTGCAAGCGATGCGAAACGCACAGGTGCTCAACACCGCAGAAATTATTTCGAGTATTCCTGCTGAAGATCGTACGAATGGCGAATGTATTCGTAGTGCAGTAGACGCCGCAAGACTTTCTGCCGTTGCCTCCGCACTCAACACCTAAAACCTAGAGTCTATTTCGGCCTCTCAGGCCTGGTAAATCTTCTAGCGTCTGGCCTGGCAACAGATCATTCAGTTTCTTTGAAAAGGCAAAGACTTTAAAGAGCTCACCCATCTCTGCTTCGGACAAGAGTTTTTGTAATGCATTGCTAATCGGTAAAAAAGTTTCTGGATTTCCAGGGTCGCCATTTTCAAGGGCGATATCACCAATACCAGCATCAAGTAAGTAGCTTGCCTGATTACTAAGATACACATCATCGACATCTGCTTCTAATGCGTTACGCGCAATTTGGGACCACTCAACGTGCGTTGTGATGTCACAAAGACCAGGCAGATGAAATGGATCTTGAATGGCGTGATGGCGATGATGTGCCATGAGCGTGCCTTCTAGGCGTTGCGCATGGTAATACTCAGCTTCTGGAAACCCATAATCGAATGTGAGGAAGAGGCCAGCATCCAGCTGTTTGGCGATATGACGCATCCAGGCATTTGCTTGCGTATGCAATTCAGTGACGTAGCCCTCTGAAAAATTTCCTGTGAGCAATGTTTCAGGAAGCAGGGATTGCTCAACAGGCTTGCCGGTGACCCAAGCTAATTTCCCGCCAGTGATCGCAACCCCATGCCAATACCAAAAACCATTCTGAAAAACGATCGCCTCACAAGGAATTGCGTCAATGACTTCGTTGGCCAGAATAATTCCTGTGAAGTTATTCGGGAGTGATTGAGGCCAGTTACATTGGGTGGAAAGCTGGAGATTTTTAGTAAGAGCTTTAAGACGGTTTTCTTGCCTTTGGGCCAAATCAGGCGATATCTCGATGATGTCGTAGCGATCTAGCGAGAAACCAAGATCATTTAGGCGGCTCAAAATGGACTCCGCAAGCTTTCCGGTGCCGGCACCAAATTCCAGGATTTGAGTAGGTAAACCTTTGGCTTTCAGGCCCTCTAGGATGGGTAATAGCGTGGAAACGATGGCGGCGCCAAAGAGGGGGGACAATTCCGGCGCCGTTGTGAAATCCCCGCCCGCACCAAGCTTGTGGGCGCCGGCGCTGTAATAGCCCATGCCTGGCTCATAGAGAGCCATTTCCATATACCTAGAAAAGGGCATCCAACCCCCTTGAGAGGCGATTTCACCCATTATTTTCTGGTTCAGGAGCTCGGTATGCGCCGTTTCAAGGCCGGTCAAGGTAATATCCATAGCTCGCTAGTCTAAGAGAATTTCAGTGAACTTGAGTTCAAATCCACAACATCAGCAAAACAAAGCGGTTTTAGTGACCGGCGCAGCTAAGCGTCTCGGTCGTGAAATTGCCTTAGAGTTTGCACATCAAGGCTGGGATGTGGCTATTCATTATGGAAGGTCTGAGCTTGAGGCTCAGGCAACGGTCGGCGATATTCAGAAGTTGGGACGTAAGGCGCACGCCTTTCAGGCTGACCTCGCTCAAGAGGACCAAATCAATGCTGTATTTTCCGCGGTTACTGCAAAGTTTCCAGATTTGCGCTGTCTGGTCAATAGCGCATCCATCTTTGAATATGATCGTGCTAATTCCACAAGCCCGATGACGGGTAAAAACTTGCGTGATCATATGCAGGTGAATTTGGCTGCTCCAATTCTGCTGTCCCAGCTCATGTTTGAGTATCAAAAGAGCAGGTCTAAAAATGCAAGCGATGTAGAGAGATCCATTGCCTCTGTGATTCAGCTGCTTGATCAAAAGCTCATTAATCTGAATCCAGACTTTTTGTCTTATACCCTCTCAAAGGCAGCCCTCTTAAGTTCCGTAGAGCTGCTTGCTGTGGACTTTGCACCTTACTTAAGAGTGCTTGGCTTGGCCCCCGGCATTACGCTTCTATCAGGTGATCAAACTGAAGAAGGTTTTTCTAAAGCGCATCAGATGACGCCATTAGGTAAGTCTTCAACGCCTGGCGACATTGCTAAAGCAGCGGTATTTTTAGCAAGTTCAAATTCTATTACTGGTACCACCTTGTACGTTGATGGCGGACAGCATCTGCTGCCTTCTTCACGCGACGTGATGTTTAAAACAAGTTGAGTATTTCACTAAGAAATTCATTAAAAGTTATTCAAAATTTATGCACGCTATTCTTTCTCATCCAGCATTAGTTGATTGCCGACGCTTATTCTTGCGTGACTACGAAATCTATATCAATATCGGTGTTCATGATTTTGAGAAGAAGGCAGAGCAACGCGTCATTCTGAATGTGGATCTATATATCCCTTTAACTATGAATACTCCTTCAAAAGATTTGCTAGAGGAGGTTGTTGACTATGACTTTATGCGTGAAACCATTAAGGCGCGGTCTTCCCAGGGGCATATCCATTTGCAAGAAACCTTCTGCGATGACATCGTGACTGCGATGCTGCTGCACCCCAAGGTTATTGCTGCTCGTGTCAGCACGGCCAAGCCCGACGTGTATCCCGACTGTCATTCTGTAGGCGTTGAAGTCTTTCGGATGAAGCAAGTTTAAGAGCAGTATTAAGAAAAGAATTTCCTAGCCATGAGTGATATTCGTAAAGTCGTCTTCGAAGAAAACAAGCTTGAGAAAAAGCTATGCCGTTTAGTGGGTCAAGCTATTGGCGACTTTGGCATGATTGAAGATGGTGACAAAGTCATGGTGTGTCTATCGGGTGGTAAAGATAGTTATGCCATGCTCGATATCTTGCTGAAGTTGCGTGAGCGTGCCCCCATCAACTTTGAAATTGTTGCTGTGAATTTAGATCAAAAGCAGCCAGGATTTCCGGCTGATATCTTGCCAAACTACTTAACTGCTTTGGGGGTCCAATTCCACATTGAAAATCAAGATACCTATAGCATTGTGAAGCGAGTTGTTCCAGAAGGTAAGACCACTTGTGGACTCTGCTCTCGATTGCGCCGTGGCATTTTGTATCGTGTGGCGGACGAATTGGGTGCGACAAAGATCGCCTTGGGTCATCATCGCGATGATATTTTGGAAACCCTATTATTGAATATGTTCTTTGCTGGCAAGCTAAAAGGCATGCCGCCAAAGTTACGTTCAGATGATGGCAAACATATTGTCATTCGTCCTTTGGCATATGTTCCAGAGAAGTTGCTTGAGCGTTATGCCGTGGATATGAACTTCCCCATTATTCCGTGCAATCTTTGCGGCAGTCAGCCCAATCTTCAGCGTGGCGCCATGAAAGAAATGCTGCGCGAATGGGAAAAGAAACATCCGGGCCGAGTGGAGAACTTGTTCCGTTCTATGCATCACATCGTGCCCTCCCATTTAATGGATGACGAAGCGTTTGACTTCAAGGGCCTGGAAATTTCGACTGAACTTTCGGGCATCGCCGCTAGATCTGCTGGCGACAAGGCTATTGATGAGACGGAAATCGATGAATTGGCCTGCGGAACCCTAATACAAAGCGTTTCAGGCCCCTTTAGCGACTAATACTTATGGGGAATATAAATAAGGCAATTTATAATTCCTCTTTATGAATATCGTTATTTTGGCTGCTGGCCAGGGAAAGCGGATGAAGTCCGCCTTACCCAAGGTTCTACAAACCTTGGCTGGAAAACCGCTCCTCCAGCATGTTCTAGCTACAGCCCTCTCCCTGCAGGGTAAGAATGCCAAAAACGGCCCAATTGTTGTCGTAGGCCATGGCGCTACGGATGTAAAAGACTTCTTAGATCTTGCTAGTGAGCAGGATGCTACCTATCGCAAGGTCAGCACTGCATTACAAGCAGAGCAAAAGGGTACGGGCCACGCCCTATTGCAGGCGCTACCTAAGCTTGATGTCAATGAACCTACATTGGTTCTTTATGGCGATGTCCCTCTGACGAGCAAACAAACCCTGTCTAAATTGGCGAAGTTGGCTGACGGCGTACGCGGTCAAGATTCCGCCTTGGCTTTGCTGACACAGAATTTAGATAAGCCAACAGGCTATGGCCGCATTGTGCGGGATGTCGATGGTTCCGTTAAAGAGATTGTCGAAGAAAAAGACGCAACGCCTGCGCAAAAGCGCATTCAAGAAATTAATACGGGCATTATGGTTTTGCCAACCCAAGCATTAAAAAAATGGCTAAAGGCTTTGCGTGCTAGTAATGCTCAAGGTGAATATTATTTAACGGATGTGATTGCAATGGCCGTTAAAGATGGGGTGCCGATTCGAACTGCACAAGCTGATGCTGAATATGAGACGGTGGGTGTTAATAGTCGCGATCAGTTGGCTGCTCTAGAGCGTGTGCATCAACTCAATCAAGCGAATCTACTGATGGATGCGGGAGTATCTTTGGCAGATCCAGCGCGTATTGATATTCGAGGAACACTCGAATGCGGCACGGATGTTTTTATTGATGTAGGTTGTGTATTTGAGGGTTGTGTGACCTTAGCTTCTGGTTCTAGGATTGGCCCTTATTGCATTATTCGCAATAGCGCAATTGGTAAGGGCGTGATCATCCATCCATATAGCCATATCGATGGCGCTAAAGTGGGCGCGGGCTCTTTGATTGGTCCGTATGCTCGCTTACGCCCAGGTGCTGACTTGGCAAACGATGTTCATATTGGCAACTTTGTTGAAGTGAAAAACAGCAAGATCGCCTCGAACAGTAAAGCAAATCATTTAGCGTATGTGGGTGATTCAATCGTTGGTTCTAGAGTCAACATTGGCGCCGGAACAATTACTTGCAACTACGATGGTGTGAATAAGCATCAAACAATTATTGAAGACGATGTCTTTATTGGCTCCGATACGCAATTGGTTGCTCCTGTCCGTGTTGGTCGTGGCGCAACTTTGGGGGCGGGTACTACCTTAACTAAGGATGCGCCTCCAAACCAATTAACTGTTTCTAGAGCAAAGCAGATTTCTTTGCAGTGGCAACGTCCAGTAAAGCAAGAAAAGAAAGTGGTCGCTAAAAAGCTTACCGCAAAGACTCAGGTAAAAAAGGTAAGTAGTAAAAAATCCGTTAAGGCTAAAAAATAATGTGCGGAATTGTTGGCGCAGCATCACGTGAAAATATTGTCGATGTCTTAATCGAAGGGCTTCGTCGTCTTGAATACCGAGGCTATGATTCATGTGGCTTCGCGGTGATCAATGGTGATGACGCAAAACACCCCATTGAACGTGCGCGGACAACAGCGCGCGTTTCTGAATTGGCCGAGCAGGGCAAGGATTTCCGAGGCACTTTAGGTATTGCGCATACACGCTGGGCGACGCATGGTAAGCCTGATACACAAAATGCCCATCCCCATATTTCTGGTGGATTGATTGCAGTGGTTCATAACGGCATCATTGAAAATTACGAATCACTTCGTGCGGAGTTGAAATCTGCTGGATATGAGTTCACCTCAGAGACCGATACAGAAGTGATTGCTCATCTGATTCATCAAGCTTATATATCGAGCAAGCAAGCAGATTTAGTTGCCTCCGTGAGATCGGTGCTGCCACGATTGCATGGCGCTTATGCTATTGGTGTCATTGCGCAAGATCGTCCCGACATGTTGGTGGGCGCGCGCGTTGGATCTCCACTTGTGGTCGCGCTTGGTGAGAATGAAAACTTCTTGGCTTCCGACGCTTTAGCCCTTGCGGGTAGGGCGCACTCTATGATGTATCTGGAAGAAGGTGATGTTGCCATTCTGAAGGCTGATAGTGTTGAGATTATTGATCAAGCGGGTCAAGCGGCTCAGAGAGAACATAAGGCTATGCCAGCGCAGGCTGACTCTGTTGATCTTGGCCCTTATCAGCATTACATGCAAAAAGAGATTTTCGAGCAGCCTAGGGCAATTGGAGATACGCTGGCCAATATCGCTAGTTTTGGTCCTGAACTCTTTAATGCTGATTCAGAAGAGTGGCAAAAATTTGATCAGATCCTCATCTTAGCTTGTGGCACCAGCTACTACTCAGCTTGTGTTGCGAAGTATTGGCTGGAAGATCTTGCTGGAATTCCGACACAGGTAGAGATTGCGAGCGAGTATCGCTATCGCACAACCGTTCCGAATCCAAACGCTTTAGTGGTGGTGGTTTCTCAATCTGGTGAAACCGCTGATACCTTGGCTGCTTTGCGTCATGCGCAATCCTTGGGGCATCAATACACCCTGGCAATTTGTAATGTTGCTAGTAGCGCCATGGTTCGTGAGACTAAGTGGAATTTCTTAACCAAGGCTGGCACAGAGATTGGCGTTGCTTCCACGAAGGCATTTACTACCCAGTTGGTCGCGTTGTATCTTTTGGCGGTGTCATTGGCTAAGCGTGCTGGCAAAGTGAGTCCTGAGCGTGAAAAAGAGCTTTTAAGAGATTTACGCCACTTACCAAAAGCGTTGCATGCGGTCTTGGCGCTTGAGCCCCAAATTATTGCTTGGAGTAATGCATTCTCTAAATGTGAGAATGCTTTATTTCTAGGCCGTGGGATGCATTACCCCATCGCGCTTGAGGGTGCCCTCAAGCTCAAAGAGATTTCGTATATTCATGCTGAGGCTTACCCGGCAGGCGAGCTGAAGCATGGCCCCCTTGCTCTAGTGACTGAAAAGATGCCTGTAGTAACGGTCGCCCCAAAAGACGACCTTCTAGAGAAGCTCAAATCCAATATGCAGGAAGTAAAGGCTCGGGGCGGTAAGCTGTATGTTTTTGCTGATCAAGATACTGATATCAGCAGCAGCGAAGGCATCAATGTCATTCGCTTGCCTGAGCACTATGGCAATCTCTCACCAATTCTGCATGTCGTTCCCTTGCAGCTCTTGTCGTATCACACGGCTTGTGCCCTTGGGACTGACGTGGATAAGCCGCGCAATCTAGCAAAGTCAGTTACCGTCGAGTAAGTCTCCATAGGGCTTTGCGGCCCTATGACCATTAACCCCATCTATTTCCTGATAGTGAATAGGGCCTTGCAATTAGTACGAGTTAGTACTAAACTAGTTCGCATACAGACTAAATTATTGAAAGTTCTTATGAATTACCTGTCACTGGTGAAAGAGTTGGCGCAGACCTACCAGGCCTTTGAGGCGCATTCGGGAAGTCATGTAAAAGAGATGGGTTTAACCATGACCCAGTTCGATATTGTGGCCACTTTGGGCAATCAACCGCCAATGACCTGCAAGGAGCTTGGTGAAAAAACCCTGGTTTCGAAGGGCACGATGACTGGAGTGCTTGAGAGATTGGAGGCAAAAGGACTTATCGAGAAATTTGTGAATGTAGAAGATGGAAGGAGTTACAAGATTGGACTCACTAAATCTGGCGACAAGTTGTTTAAGAAAGTATTCCCAGAGCATATTGAGTATCTGGGGAAGGCATTTAGTAAGCTTAGTAAAAAAGAATTGGAACAAGCAGTAACGGTTTTACGAGAAGTAAAAGCAATTTTTAATTAATTCACATACCAGTAAATAAAAAGGAGCATTACATGAACACATATCAAAGCGCACTCAACCTCATCGGCCGATTGCTAATCGTTGCTTTATTTTTGCCAGCAGGCCTAGGAAAGATTGCTGGGTTTGAGGGTACATTGGGCTACTTCGCATCATTAGGCATTCCTGCCCCAGTATTTGCACTGGTAGTAACCATTGTGATTGAAGTGTTGGGAAGCACTGCATTGATCGTAGGATTCCAAACACGAGTAGTTGCCATCATCATGGCCATCTTTACATTGGTAGCGGCTGTTACTGGCCATGCATTTTGGGCTGCTCCTGCAGATGCTGCATTCATCGCACAATTACTGTTCTTCAAGAACATTGCAGTAATGGGTGGTTTGTTAGTTCTAGCTTCAGCTGGCGCAGGTAACTTCAGCATTGATGGTCGTAAAGCAGCGAATTAATTTCATTCATTTAAGGAAAATAAAATGACTACAGTAGCCGTTGTATTTCATAGTGGTTATGGCCATACCGTTAAACAAGCGGAAGCAGTGGCAAAGGGTGCGAATGGTACATTGGTAGCTATCGATGCAGAAGGCAATATTACCGATGCGCAGTGGGAAACATTAAATGCTGCAGATGCCATCATATTTGGCTCACCCACCTACATGGGGACTGTGAGCTGGCAATTTAAGAAGTTTGCTGATGCTAGTTCTAAGCCGTGGTTTACACAACAGTGGAAAGACAAGATTTTTGGTGGCTTTACTAACTCTGCCACTATGAATGGTGACAAGCATTCCACATTGCATTACTTTTTTACCTTAGCTATGCAGCATTCTGGCATTTGGGTTGGTACTGGCTTGATGCCTTCCAATGCAAAAGCTGCTAAGCGTGATGACGTGAACTATGTAGGTTCTTTTGCTGGCGCAATGATGCAAACTCCTTCAGATGCAAGTGCTGATGAAGTGAACGCAGGTGACTTAGAAACTGCACGCCTGTACGGTGAGCGCATTGCTAAAGTTGCTGGCCAATTCAAAGGTAAGTAAGCTTATTAAGTCTTGATTGGTTATTGGGGGATTTATGAAGAAAGTCATTGGCATTCAGGGTAATGATCGTGGTCATTGGGTGGGTGATGGCTTTCCCGTGCGCACCTTGTTTTTCTATCAAAATCTAGGAAAACAAATGAGCCCTTTTTTGATGCTCGATTACGCTGGACCAGCCGACTTTCCCCCAACGGCCGATCGTAAGGGTGTGGGCTCACACCCCCATCGCGGTTTTGAAACAGTCACCATTGTTTATGAGGGTGAAGTAGCGCATAAAGATTCCACAGGTCAGGGCGGAACAATTGGTCCCGGCGATGTTCAGTGGATGACAGCAGGCTCCGGCATCTTGCACGAAGAGTTTCACTCAGAAGGTTTTGCTAAAAGTGGCGGAACTTTAGAAATGGTGCAGCTCTGGGTAAATCTACCTGCAAAACATAAAATGACACCGCCGGCTTACCAGGCGATTTTGGATAAGCAGATTCCCACTATTAATCTACAGGGTGAAGCAGGACAGGCTCGGATCATTGCCGGTGAATTTAATGGTCATGCAGGACCAGCCCGTACGTTTACTCCCTTGAATGTAGTGGACTTGAAGTTGAAGAAGGGTACTGTCACTATCCCAGTCCCCGAGGGCTGGAATACATCGCTCGCAGTATTAAAGGGTACTGTTGAGGCTGGTGAGGGCGCGCTAGCTAAAGATGCGCAGATGTTGATGTTTAGCAATCAGGGGCAAGATATTCTAGTTCATGCCTTGGAGGATTCCATTGCATTGCTACTGAGTGGCGAACCGATTGATGAGCCCATTACAGGCTACGGACCTTTTGTCATGAACACCCAAGAAGAGATTGCTCAGGCGATGCAAGATTTCAATAGTGGAAGCTTTGGAAAGATTCCTAGATAACAAGCTAGTTCAGTTGCACTGTTTGTATTTATTCTTCTTGGCATCTTCTAGGCGATCATTAAATACTAGCAATGGATCAAATTGCTTCTCCCCAAGAATGGCGAACTTAAAGCCCTTGGGGGTGGCCTGGTATGAGCCAAACCAAGAGTAGGCCGTCATGAAGCGTTTCGTTTTTCCATTCACAGTCAAGTCGACATCTGAGGCCGTGCCATCTTTCTCTGGGTTGATCAAGCGATACTCAACCACCGTTTTGCCATGACAGTACACAATGCCTTCGGCATTCTCAATGGCAAAAGAAATGTTTGAGAAAGTCACCGCAAGCAATAACAGAATTTTTTTCATCAATCTTTCCCTCTAATTTTTATTTCTTTAAACAAATGCTTAGGCTTGGCCTAATGCCTTCAAGACACTGGGCTGCACTAGCGTTATTCATGACTGCGTTGCGATAGCCAACATAGTAAAGAGACCAAATAGCGTAACACCTAGCCTCAATATCGTCGTATTGATAGTGGGTTAAGCAGTCAGAGATCGGCTTCAAGATCTGCATGAGTTGAGCAATAATGAATTGCTCATAATTGGTAGACCACTTCCAGCCAAAAGCCGCACCCTCTTTACGAATACTTTTGATGGCAATATCTTTGGCGTAGAGATCAAGAAGGTATCTCTCAATATAGTCGGCAGCGGTTTTTGATTTACCCGCTACAAAAGGCTTGATGGCATCAATGATTTCTTGATTGACGATCAAAATGACTTCGGCAAGCAAATCTTGCTTGTCTAGACCGAGTCTATAGACCTGCATTGGGCTGATACCAGCTTCTTTAGCAATTTCTCGCACACCCACAGCCTCGTATCCTCGCGTTTCGAACAATCGATGGGCGATATTGATCACTTCAGACTTACGTTCCTCGGTCTTGATGGTTTTAGAGGGGCCGGAGGCTTTCAATTTAAGGTGTTGAGCCGAATTTGCATGTAATAATTGTGGGTATATAGATAACATGTTAACAAAATGAATTTAAAATCGCTAATTCTTATAAATTTGACTGTCATTGGTCTGAGCTCATGCACTTCGTACCGATACGAGTACATCGCTCCGGCAACTGAAACTGGGAAAACTTGTGTCATGCAATGCATGAATACAAAAAATGTTTGCTATGGCGCCGTACAAGCCCAGGCCCAAAACAATGCAAATATGTGCCAACAAAACAATCACTTCAGTTATCAAGCGTGCGTTAATCGCGCACAGAGTCATGATGATGTAAAGAGGTGCAATCCTAATCCACAGTATTGCCCTGTCAATCCAAATTATTGGCAGTGTGATGAATCCTATAGACAGTGCTTTGCCGCATGCGGTGGAACAGTCAATGTATATAAAAACGAGTAAGCGCTATTGTGAAGAAAAATAAGCTGGCGAGTGTCGTGAGAAATATGTTTTTAATGGTAGCCGTTTGTGTTGTCAATTCGACCTTCGCTGCTCAATGTAGCGACGCGGGCGACCCATTAATTATTTCGGTTAGTTGTGAGTCCCTAGCAGTTGGCTCTAGCAAGACTGGTGGCATTGTTATTAACAGCGGCGTTACGGTTAATGTTCCAACCTTTGGGTCAGATCCAGCGGTTAATGTGAATGACAATATATGGGTATCCTCATTTGTAAATAATGGGTTAATCAGTGCCGTTTCTGGAGCCGGGGGAAACCGAAGCGGTTTGGTGCTTGGGTTGGGGTCATCTGTGAATACATTTCAAAATGCTGGCACCATTTATAGCAATGCCTATAACACGCTCAGCAGTTCAATTGCTGCAATAGAGAATTATGGAAGTATCGGAACCTTTACTAATGCTGGCAGTATTTCAACTGCTGGGACCGCCTATGGAATGGTGATCGGTGGCACAGGATCTATTGCTACATTGAATAATTCCGGAACAATTTCCGGGCAAACCTATGCGATATGGGTTGGTAGCAATGGTTCGATTGGGACATTAAATAATTCCGGAACAATTTCCGGCGGAAATTCCATGGGAGCATTCGCAACCAATGGCATTCAAATTGAAAGTGGGGGTTCGATCGGCGCCATCAATAACAGGGGGGTAATTTCGAGCGCAACTTCTGGCAGTGTGAGTATTAATAACTTAGGATCTGTTGGCACTCTTAGTAATGCACAAAATAACTTAACGTATAGCGGTCATCTGCCTTCAACTTATAAAGTTATCATCAACAGCCTTTCAGGCTATGGCCAGACCACTTTTTCAAATGTTGTACCAAGTGGCGCTACTGATGGAAAGATGACATTTGGAATTGGGTCTGGATCAACAATTAGTCGATCTAATACATACGCAGACGTATTAAGCGGAATAACTCCAGGGAATCTAGCAAATACCTCAGGAACCTTGGGCGGCGGAATTGTGTTGACGCAATGGAGCCTGTCAAATACTGCCGGCACAAATTGGAGTCTAACGACTACTAGTGGATCCCCAATTACTCCAAATATAATCGGCAGCAGCTCTACAAATGCGCTGGTCAGCTCAATCGTTTCTGGCTATACCTTAGCCACGAATGGGGGCGCCAATATTACGCTTGCCAATGGCACAACTTTTGCGGGCGCGGTTCAGGGCCTAACAACTTCCCAGGTAAATCAACTGATCAATGTTCATGCTGAAGGTTATTCCTCAAATATGACCATTGGTCTTGAGCAGATGGCGCACATTACAAATACGGTGATAGATCGTATCCATACTCCCATGAGTTCTTCGCCAACTACCAAGGTATACCAAGATGATGAAGGTCGATATGTGTGGGCTGATGCTGCGGCCGTAAAAGGCACAGTGAATAATTACAACAATCTCGCAGGTTTTGGATATAACCTTTATGACCTCATTATTGGCGGAGACATCAAGAGAACTAAAGACGGTGGATATGGTGTATTCGCTGGCACGGGTACCACTTCAATGACTGAGAGTCAGCAAGTGACTCAAAACTTCAACACAACCAATTTTTATGCTGGTTTATATGGCGCGCATAACTTTACTGAGCAAGTAAAGCTCTCTGGTGCCTTGGGCTACATGTATGGCAACACCAATGCCAATCGAAATACACCGAGTGTTGGTTTATTTACTGGCGGGAATGCAACAAGCTCTTATAAAACCAATGGTGTTTATGGCGCGGCAAAGTTAGCTAAGGCATATCAATTTAGCGATGTGACGGTTTCACCGTTTGTGGGGGCTTCATATTCTCAGTTATGGATGGGTGGCGTATCTGAGCAGGGTGGCAACGACTTCAACTTTGGGATAAATTCTGCAACAGCATATACAGCTGTGACCTTTGCGGGCGCTGACTTTGTGTATCCGTTGCTCAAAGGTGTGAATAACCCACTCTCATTAATTGGGTTTTATAAATTTGGTTATGACTGGTATGCCAACAGCAATTCAGCGCATTCCATTACTGCAACAAGTCCAATTTACGGCTCATTTACTCAAGTGGGTGCAAACATGGGTCCTGTATCCAATATGTTTGGCCTAGGTATTCAAGGCGGAATTTCTAAAGATGTTTCTGCACGCATTGGTGTGGTTGCCTCTACCAATAGTTATGGTCAAGAGTATGGTGGTGGCGCAGAATTACGAGTGAAATTCTAAAGAAATAATAAGGGGCTCATATGACGTTAGGTGAATCAATCAGCACTTGCTTTAGTAAGTATGCAAAATTCGATGGCAGGGCTGCTAGAAGCGAATACTGGTGGTTCATGCTTTTTATCTTTTTAGTAAGCGCTGCTGCCAGTATTAATGACACTGTTTACGGGGTTGTGGCTTTTGCGTTGTTATTGCCACACTTGGCGGTCGCCTCGAGAAGATTGCATGACTTGGATAGAACCGCATGGTGGCTTTTATTGGGCTTCGTACCCATTGCCAATATATTGCTGCTGGTTTGGTTCTGTATGAAAGGAACTTCCGGGCCAAATCGGTTTGGGGATGCCCCTTGTTAATTTAATAGAACCACCTTCGGGTGGTTTTTTATTGGCTTGCGCGAGAGTCTGGTGTTGAGCAACTTCAACTAAAAAATGTATTTGACTTCTCGTTCTAGCTGTGAACAAAATTCATTAGATAAATCAAGGTGTTACACAGACTGAATTATAAAAGTGTGTTCAAATATCTTCTGTAGAAAAGGATATTTGTCCCACTTCATGTTTGATTTAAAAGATTTCTCTATTCGGCGTTTGCATTTGCTTCTGCTTACTTCTGCAGGGCTTCTTTCTGCATGTGCGGCTGGCCCAGACTTTAAGCAGCCAGACGCACCTAATACTTCCAGCTATACCGAAGGCACTCTTTCGAAGAAATTGGTTACTGCACCTGGTGTTCCGGGCGGTACAGATCAGGAGTTTGTAGAGGGCGCCGATATTGAGGCTCAGTGGTGGGAGTTATTTAAGTCCCCCGAGCTAGACGCTCTGATTAAAAAAGCCCTTCAACAAAATCCAAATCTTGGCGCTGCTGATGCGGCCTTGCGTGCTAGCCAAGAGAATGTAAATGCACAAATTGGTGGGCAGTACTTTCCAGCGATTGGTTTAGGTGGTGGGGTTACACGTCAGCTCCAGCCATCCGCAATCTATGGTCTGCCATACGGTTCTGATACCTATAACTTGTATAACGCTTCAGTGAATGTGACTTACAAGCTCGATGTATTTGGAGGCGCACGCCGTGCAGTTGAAGGTGCAAGAGCTCAGGCAGAGATTGCGCAGTTTCAATTGGAAGGTGCTTATCTCTCATTGACTGCCAACATCGTGACAGGTGCAGTACGTGAAGCTGCTCTGCGCGCGCAGATGCAAGCTACTGAAGAGATTCTGAAAGCGCAAACCAATCTAGCTGAAGTAACGGAAAAGCAATTGGTGATTGGAACTGTTTCCAGGGTGGACGTTACCTCGCAAAGAACTTTGGTATCCAACTCTCAGGTAGATTTATTTACCTATGAGCGCAATCTTGCATTTGCGCGTAATCAATTAGCGGTACTGGTTGGTGAATTACCGAGTAATGCTGCAATTACCAAGTTCGATTTGAAGTCATTGCATTTGCCCGATAAGTTGCCTCTCTCGATTCCTTCTAGCTTGGTGCGTCAACGTCCTGATGTGCGTGCTGCAGAGGCACAGCTCAAAGCTACTAATGCATTGGTGGGTGTGGCTACTGCAAATTTATTGCCCCAATTTAATATCACTGGCGCAATTGGTTCAGCAGCCTTAACAAGCGCCGCCTTATTTGGTCCAAACGCCACCTTATGGTCTATTGCCGGCGGCATCTTCCAGCCACTCTTTCAGGGCGGGCAATTGTTAGCGCAGCGTCGTGGTGCTCTCGCAAATTATGAGCAAGCGGTATTCCAGTATCAAGCGACAGTGCTGAAGGCTTTTCAGGAGGTAGCAGATGCATTGCGCGCTTTGGAGACGGGCGCACAAGCGTTGAAAGCGGCATCGGATGCTGAGCGCTACGCTTATGAAACATTAGAGTTAGTTCAGCAGCAATACAAATTAGGCACTGCTAGTTACTTGTCGGTTCTCTACTATCAGAATCAATATCAAATTGCCAAAGTGAAATCCGTATCGGCGCAAGCTACACGCTTCTCAGATACAGCAGCACTATTTGCGGCACTCGGTGGTGGTTGGTGGAATCGTACCGGCCCAGCCTTTCAACCAAAAGACATAGCGAACAAAGATCAAAATGAAACTTCTGGAAACAATTAAAACTAAGGTCACTACTGCTGTAGTCGTCTTGTGGGCTTGGATGCTTGTCAAAGCGCAAGAGTGGAAGCTACGTGATAAGGCGATTGCGCTTTGGGAAAAAATTAAAGGGCGTTGGACACGCTTACGTGAGCGTGTCATGCAAACCAAGGCATATGCCAAGTTGCAAGAAATGACGCCTTTGCGCCGTCGCATGATCATCATGTTATGTGGTGTATTTTTACTGCTTGGATTGATCTTTGGCTTTAATCAGCTCAAGACTTTCATGATTAAGCACTTTATTGCGGGTATGGGCTTGCCTCCTGCAACCGTTACCACCATGGTTGTTACTACAAGCGAATGGCAGCCTAAGCTCTCTAGCGTAGGTAATGTGCGCGCGTTTAGGGGTGTAGATCTCAGTACTGAAATCGGCGGTCTTGTGCAAACAGTGCCGATTAAGTCTGGCGCGGATGTTAAAGAGGGTGATCTGCTCATTAAGTTAAATGATGCTTCTGATGTTGCTCAGCTAAATTCGTTAAAGGCATTGGCGGATTTGGCTAAGGTCATTAATGAGCGTGACAGGCAGCAATTGGCGATTCAGGCAATTAGTAAGAACGTATTTGATACCAGCAAGGCTGATGCCAAGTCTAAACAGGCCCAGGTAGAGCAACAAACGGCTTTAGTGGCGAAAAAGAATTTAAAGGCCCCCTTCAGTGGGCGCGTCGGCATTGTGATGATTAATCCAGGACAGTTTGTAAATCCCGGTGATAAGTTGCTGACTTTGCAAACTTTAGATCCTATTTTCGTAGACTTCAACTTGCCACAAGGCAATGCCGAACAAATTCAGGTTGGGCAGGAGATTGTGGTGACAACGGATGCATTTAAAGATGCGACCTTCACTGGCAAGGTGACTGCGGTTAGCCCTAAAGTGGACACTAATACTCGCAATATTCAGATTGAGGCTCAACTCGCCAATCCAGATAAAAAAATATTGCCTGGGATGTTTGCCAACGTGAACATTAAGCTCGGCGATGAGGTGAAGATGTTAACGCTACCTCAGACGGCTGTGACCTATAACCCATATGGCTCCACAGTATTTATTGCTAAACCAACGGGCAAGAAGGATAAACAGGGCAAGCCTGCACTCGAGGCCCAGCAAGTCTTTGTGACTACTGGCCCTACACGTGGCGATCAGGTCGCAATCTTGAAGGGCATTGAAGAAGGCGACACTGTAGTTACTAGTGGTCAGCTCAAGTTAAAGAACGGCACACCACTCATTGTGAATAACAAAGTGCTGCCGGCCAACTCACCAAACCCACAGCCACAGGAATAAGTCCTAAATGAATTGGACTGACATATTTATTCGTAGACCAGTGTTGTCACTGGTAGTGAGTGCGCTCGTTTTGGTATTTGGCTTAAAAGCAGTGGGTTCTTTGCCGGTCAATCAGTATCCGCAAACGCAGAACGCCATTGTCACCATCACAACCGCCTATTACGGAGCAGATCCTGAAACAGTGGCAGGATTTATCACTCAGCCTTTAGAGACGGCCATTGCGCAATCGCAGGGAATTGATTATCTATCCTCTACTAGCGTTAGCGGTCTATCCACCATTACCGCGACCCTAAAGCTCAACTATGACTCCAATGCGGCATTGACGCAGATTCAGACGCAGATCAGTTCGGTGAAAAATCAGTTGCCTCCACAGGCCCAGCAACCTGTATTGACCGTACAGATTGGACAATCGACTGCTGCCATGTATATGGGCTTTTACAGTGATGAGATCCCGAATAACGCGATCACAGATTATTTGTTGCGTGTGGTCAAGCCAAAGCTGGATTCTATAGATGGCGTCCAAAATGCGGAGATTACTGGTGGTAGGAAGTTTGCTCTGCGTGCTTGGCTTGATCGTGAAAAGATGGCTGGCCTTGGTGTTGGCGCTGACGATGTATTTAGCGCCATGTCTGCTAATAATTACCTTTCAGCGGTGGGCAGCACTAAAGGCGATATGGTTTCGGTGGATCTGGTTGCCGGTACCGATCTGCATACGCTCGACGAGTTCCGTAAATTAGTCGTTAAAAAAGACGGCATCAATATTGTGTATTTGGATCAGGTGGCTACTGTGAGTATGGGCTCAGAGGACTACAACACCAATGTCGCATTTAGCGGCAAGCGATCTGTCTTCATCGCGATTAAAGTGGCTCCACAAGCAAACTTATTAGATGTTGCTGCTCGAGTCCGGGCTGCAGTTCCGGATATTCAGAAGCAATTGCCTACAGGCATGTCAGGCAAAGTCGTTTATGACTCTACTAAGTTCATTACTACATCGATTGATGAAGTAGTAGCTACTTTGCTAGAAGCCTTGCTGATTGTGACGGTGGTGATTTACTTATTCTTAGGAAGCGCACGTGCGGTTGCGGTTCCCGTAATTGCAATGCCGCTCTCATTAATCGGTACTTTCTTTTTGATGCAAGTATTGGGCTACTCCATTAACTTGCTTACCTTGCTGGCTCTAGTTCTAGCAATTGGTCTGGTAGTGGATGACGCAATCATCGTGGTCGAGAACGTTGATCGTCATATGAAAGAAGGCAAGTCTCCACTAGAGGCTTCCTTAATTGCTGCTCGCGAACTGGGCGGCCCAATTTTGGCGATGACGATTGTATTAATTGCAGTGTATATCCCTATTGGCTTCCAGGGTGGCCTGACTGGCGCCCTCTTTACCGAATTCGCATTTACTTTGGCTAGTGCGGTTGCGGTATCGGGCTTGATTGCCCTAACCCTTTCGCCGATGATGTGCTCCCGCATTTTTACGGAAGAGCAAGAAGCCTCTTCTTTTGTGCAAAAGATTGACCGTATTTTCGACAAGGTTCATCACAGCTATCAAAGCACTTTGCGTGAGCTGTTGAGCACCTGGCAGGTCATTATCGTGATGGGTGTCATTTTATTGGGCGGAGTAGCCTATCTCTATGCAACAGCGCGTTCTGAGTTAGCTCCAACTGAAGACCAAGGCATTGTTCTGATGCAGGCATCTGGACCGCCAAATAGCACCGTAAATCAGATGCAGACTTATGCGGATCAGATTTATCAAATATCAGCAGCAGAGCCTGAATATGAGCAGATGTTCCAAATCACCAGCCCAACCAGTAGCTTTGGTGGTGTTTTGTTGAAAGATTGGGATCAACGCAGTCGTAATGCCACCAAGTTCCAAGAGGATATGCAAAATAAGTGGAATACGATTGCTGGCGCTCGCGTAGCCGCTTTCCAGTTTCCAGCCTTACCGGGTGCGCAAGGCTTGCCTGTCCAGGTGGTCATCAATACAACTGAGTCCTATGAATTACTCAATGAAGTGTCTCAAGCAGTTTTGGACAAAGCTCGTCGCAGCGGAAACTTCTTTTTCGTGGATTCGGATTTAAAGATTGATAAACCTCAGGATGTTTTGGAGATTGATCGTGAGAAAGTTGCTGCTTTGGGCATGACTCAGCAGCAAGTGGGTAGTGCCTTATCTGCAGCCCTGGGCGGTGGTTACGTGAACTACTTCTCTGTCGCAGGCCGTTCTTATCGCGTGATCCCGCAGGTCAAGCAGATAGATCGTTTAAATCCAGATCAGATTTTGGATTACTACATTCGCACGCCGAGCGGACAGATGATTCAGGCTCGTACGATTGCAACGATTAAGCAAAAAGTCGTTCCGCAATCGATTAATCACTTTCAGCAGCTGAACTCCGCAACCATATCTGGTGTCAGTACACCGTTTATTTCACAAGCAGATCTACTGGAATTTATGCGTCAGACCTTAAAAGAGGTGGCGCCTAGTGGTTACACCATGGATTACGCTGGCCCCTCACGTCAGTTTATGGCGGAGTCTGGCGGCTTCTTAGTTACGATGTTCTTTGCGATCTTGATCGTGTTCTTAGTGCTGGCTGCGCAGTTTGAAAGCTTCCGTGATCCGATTGTGATTTTGGTGTCAGTGCCACTTGCTTTATTTGGCGCGCTGATCTTTATCAATTTGGGATTCACTACCTTGAACGTTTACACCCAGGTTGGTCTAGTCACCTTGATGGGTTTAATTAGTAAGCATGGCATCTTGATTGTGGAGTTTGCTAACGAGTTACAAGAGGCGGGGCGCAGCAAGCTTGATGCGATTGTTGAGGCTAGTAGCGTGCGTTTGCGCCCGATTCTCATGACGACTGCGGCGATGGTCTTGGGCGTTGTTCCGCTAGTAATTGCTTCTGGCGCAGGTGCTGCAGGCCGACAGTCTATGGGTATTGTGATCTTTACAGGATTATCGATTGGTACTTTGTTTACCCTGTTTGTGGTGCCAGCGATGTACTTATTTATTGGCGCTGATCATCATCAGAAGAAATTTAAGCAGCAGTAATTTCTCTCATGTACTCCAAAAGAAAAGGGTGAATTGAATTCACCCTTTTTGCTTTAGTCCCACCTAAAGAAGTCTTTGGGCATTACTTCACAATATTGAGTTCTTTTTCGGCCACAGAGTTGTATTGAGTAGTTTCTTCAAGGCGCTTCATCCAGGCATCAATATTGATCAAGTGGGTACGTGGCCCAGTTTTATCTGGGAAAGTTTGATTTAGCAGAATCCAACGGCTGACACAGAGTGCCAGCGGGATATCTCCGATGTGGAAATGATTGCCCGAGCAATATTGTTGAGTGGCTAATTGTTGATCCAATAGCGCTAGTAATGCATTCGTATCTTGATAGGCCTTGTGGATAAGGTCGTAGTTGCGTTCATTTTCTGGGGTGCGTGTGAGCCCTAGAAAGGCGGGGCGTAAGGTTGGCCACATAGTTCCCAATTGCCAATCCATCCATTTCTCAGATTGATATTGGCTGTTAATGTCATCGGGAAAGTGTTTGGCGGTATCGTACTTGCGTGCAAGATAGCGCAGGATAGTATTGGATTCCCAAAGAACAATCTCCCCGTCCTGCAAGGTTGGTACTAAGCCATTTGGGTTCAGCGCTAGAAATTCAGGCGTACGATTTAGGCCAAAATTCAGGCCGGCATCGATGCGCTCAAAATCTTTGCCTTCCTGAAGTCCAAGCTCTGCCAGGCACCATAAAACCTTTTGCACATTGATAGAGCTTTTTCTTCCCCATAAACGCATCATGAGAATTTCCTTAGATATTTTGGTGTTACTTACAGTGAGGAATCAAGGCCTACAAATTTGCTATGAGCAAAGATGAGAGGTTGACTAAGTGGATCATGTTTTAGGTTGAGTACTTTGGCAACAATGATATTGTGGTCGCCACCGGTGTGGACCGAGACTGTCTCGCACTCAAAATAGGCTGCGCATCCCTCAATTTGAGTCAGGCCACTCGCTGCAATTTTATGTGGGATATTAACGAATTGATTTTCTTTGACTGTGGCGAAATGCATTGCCATAGCCTCTTGAGAGCGTTCCAGCACATGAATAAGTTGCTTATGGCCAACTTCAAAGTTGGGCATCAGGCGGGAATGCTTCTTCAGACTCCATAAAATGAGCGGTGGCTCTAATGAGACGGTATTAAAAGAGCTGATGGTGATGCCGTGAGAGTGGCGATCAGCATCTAGGCAAGTGATTACCGTGACCCCAGTGGCAAAAGAGGAAAAACCCTTACGCAGTTCCTGTGAAGTAAATGGGGCCATCTAGCGGTAATTATTTAGTTGTCGCTGGTGCGGATGCTTCAGCGGGAATCGTTGTGCCAGGAATTGGGACTAACACTTCATTTTCTTCGGCTTTTACGCACTTAAAGCGGTATTCCTTGCCGGCCTTTGAGAGAAAGCTCGCGCCTTGGTAGAAATCATTCTGGCAGGTGCTATTCGCAAAATCCATCACATCTTGTGGGGCTGCACTGGAGGTGATCAGGCGCATATTGCCCATAGACATATTAATTTGGCTTGAAGAGCATCCAAGTAGTGCCAAACCAGAAATCGTAGTTAATAGTAGAATTTTTTTCATGGAAACCTCCATAATCAACAATGCTCGTTAGGATAAACCTATTACACATTTGTTGCGGAGAATGCGGCGCTTTTAAAAGGAAGAGACATGTTTAAAGCTATTTTGGTAAATAAAGATGACCAGGGCTATCGCGCTGAGCTTTCCCAAGTGGATGAGGCCAGCCTCCCGGAGGGGGATGTCAAGGTCAAAGTGCTGTACTCCACGCTCAATTACAAAGATGGCTTGGCCATTACTGGTAAAGGCCCGGTTGTTCGTAGTTTTCCAATGGTTCCAGGCATTGATTTTGCTGGCGAGGTTTTAGAAAGCTCCAATACTGACTTTAAGGCCGGGGATATGGTCCTACTCAATGGCTGGGGCGTCGGTGAGGGGCATTGGGGCGGCTTAGCGCAACAAGCGCGCGTGAAAGGGGATTGGCTTATTCCTTTACCTAAGGGCTTTACTGCTAAACAAGCCCTGGCTATAGGTACCGCGGGCTATACGGCGATGCTGTGTGTCATGGCTTTGCAAAAGCATGGCCTTAAGCCAAGTGATGGCGAGGTATTGGTGACTGGCGCTGCTGGTGGAGTTGGGAGTTTCGCCATTACGCTCTTAAGTAAGTTGGGCTTCAAGGTGGTGGCAAGTACAGGCCGCATGGCGGAGGCTGACTACCTTAAAAAATTAGGCGCAAGTGAAGTGATTGATCGCGCTTCTTTATCTGCCCCTGGTAAGCCCTTGGCTAAAGAACGATGGGCGGCAGTGGTGGATAGCGTTGGTAGTCATACCTTGGCAAACGCCTGTGCGCAAACCAAATCAGATGGTGCTGTAGCTGCCTGTGGTTTAGCTCAGGGAATGGATTTTCCATCTACGGTGGCGCCATTTATTTTGCGCGGCGTAACTTTGTATGGCATCAACAGTGTGACTGTGCCAAAGGCAAAGCGCATTGCTGCTTATGAGCAATTAAGTCAGTTGGTGGATCTCAAGACCCTGGAAGAAATCTCTCATGAAATTAGTTTGGAAGATTCTTTGAAGTATGCGGCGGATCTAATGGCGGGCAATGTTCGTGGCCGCTTGATTGTGGATGTAAATAAATAACTAGATTGTTTGCTGAACTATTGATAGAGGGGTTTGAGGTTTGCGCGCATCCAGCTTGGCCCAGACCTCAAGCTTTTCAGGATTAGATAGTGCAGACCAGTTAGCAATTTCCTTGAGCGTACGAAAGCAGCCGCGACAGTAACCATTTTCAGGATTAATGTCACACCAATTAATGCAAGGTGATGGAACTGTTGTCATTAGAAACCCAAAGATAAAGATAGATGAATACCAAAAATCAATCCAGTGCTGCTAGCCCTATTCATTATCCCTTAGCTGAGACTTTGCCGGAAGTCGGCACAGCTATTGAGCTTGCGCCTGGGGTTCGTTGGTTGCGGATGCGTCTACCTTTCGCCTTGGACCATATCAATTTATGGCTCTTGCGCGATGTGTATGAGGGTGTTGAGGGTTGGACCATTGTTGATTGTGGCATCGCTAATGATGAGACTAAGGCTGCATGGGAGCAGATCTTTACTACACAATTAGACGGTTTTCCAATATTGCGAGTCATCGTTACCCATATGCATCCCGACCATGTGGGACTCTCACAGTGGTTGTGTGAAAAGTGGAATGTACCTCTCTGGATTTCAATGACGGACTATTTGACTGCGCAGTGGCTTAGTCATAAAGAGGGTGGTGCAGCAATTGGTGCGCGTGCTGGTAGCGGAGGCTCCGCAGATCATTTTCAGAAGCATGGATTAAACGCGCCAGAAGATTTGGAAAAAATTCGGGCGCGTTCTAATTACTACAGCAATATGGTTCCGGGAGTGCCGCGCCAATATCGACGCATCATGGATGGCGAAATGATTTTGATTGGCGGACATGAGTGGCAAGTCATCATGGGATTTGGGCACGCACCTGAACATGCATCTTTATTTTGCAAGGCGCTTGGCGTATTAATTTCAGGGGATATGTTGTTGCCGCGCATTTCTACTAACGTGAGCGTCTATGATGCTGATCCTGATGCAGATCCTTTAGGGCTCTATCTCAGCTCGCTTGATCGATATTTACCTTTGCCGGACGACACTCTAGTGCTACCTTCTCATGGCAAGCCATTTACGGGAATGAAGCCACGCATTGAACAACTCAAGACGCATCATGATGAGCGCTTGGCCGATACCCTTGGGGCATGTAAAAAACCGGCTACTGCTCGTGAGATAGTGCCGGTTTTGTTTAGGCGTGAATTAGATATTCACCAAATGACGTTCGCCATGGGCGAGGCTATCGCTCATCTGAATTACCTACTTCGTCGAGGAAAGTTGAATCGCCAGCTTTGCGACGACGGCGTGTTGCGGTTTTGCGTGGTTTAGCAGCCTTTGTCCCAGACGTTTCGCCTGTTCCAGTAGCCGCTGCAGCTGAGGCGGAAACCGCATCTCCAAAGGATTTGAGAGCCATCATAGTGGCATGCTGCACTTCAAGCCCCTGAATGGTGGATTTCAGGATATTGAGATTGAGGTTTAGCCAATTTTCAACACTCTTCAGATCCTTGATGCGCTTCTCCAGTTCGTCGGTATCAAGACCTGGAAATGCTGCACCAAATCCCCCTGCGGCCTTTGAGGCGTCCGTTGTAAAGGGAAACTGACCTGGCGCCTGCCCAGCCGCTCCTTGACCCCACATGGTTTTCATCATTTCAAGGCTTTGATTGAATTCTGGGATAGTTCCAAACATAGGGGGGCTCCGGGTTAGATAAAAGTGGCTTATTGCCAATACAATAGGAGATTCTAGAGATTAATCCCGGTTAAGCAATGCAATCTAATGGTTTATCCCAGCCTTACACCCGCGGTCAGGCGCTTCCCGAGCTCCTAAAGCAACGTATTCTGATTTTGGATGGCGCTATGGGCACCATGATTCAGCAATACAAGCTCAATGAAGCCGACTACCGGGGTCTACCCACCAATACACGCTTTGCTAATCATCCGGGCGATATCAAGGGCAATAACGAATTATTGGTGCTAACCCAGCCTCACATTATTAGCAAGATTCATGAGCAATATCTCGATGCTGGCGCTGACATTATTGAAACCAATACTTTTGGCGCGACTTCTGTCGCCCAAGAGGATTACAAGATGGCTGGCCTGGCGCGTGAGATGAATGTCATCTCCGCTCAATTGGCTCGAGCTGCTTGTGAAAAGTACAGCACTCCAGATAAGCCGCGTTTTGCAGCGGGCGCAATTGGACCAACACCAAAGACGGCCAGCATTTCTCCAGATGTAAATGATCCAGGTGCACGCAATGTTACTTTTGATGCCTTACGCGCCTCTTATCGTGAACAGATTGAAGGTCTCTATGAGGGTGGTGTTGATTTGTTTTTGGTGGAGACCATTTTCGATACGCTCAATGCTAAAGCTGCACTATTTGCCTTAGATGAATTCTTTGAAGAGACTGGTGAACGTTTGCCGGTGATGATTTCTGGGACGGTGACTGATGCATCTGGCCGTATTTTGTCTGGTCAAACTGTAGAGGCATTCTGGAACAGCTTGCGCCACATTAAGCCACTGACTTTTGGTTTGAACTGCGCATTAGGTGCCGCACTGATGCGCCCTTACATTGCCGAGCTTGCTCGTATTTGTGATGCTGCTGTTTCTTGTTATCCCAATGCTGGTTTGCCAAATCCAATGAGCGACACTGGTTTTGATGAGACGCCAGAAATTACTTCCAGTCTGGTAGATGGTTTCGCAAAAGACGGACTCGTAAATTTAGTGGGCGGTTGTTGTGGAACTACTCCCGACCATATTCGTGCGATTGCCAATGCAGTAGCTAAGCGCAAGCCACGCGCCTTCTACCGTGAGAGCGCCGAGGTGTCAGCATGAGTAACGCGAAGAATTCCAAAATTATGCCAGCTATGAAGCTTTCTGGCTTAGAGCCTTTTAACGTCACTCCTGATGTCGGTTTTGTAAATATCGGTGAGCGTACTAACGTTACTGGATCAAAAGCGTTCGCTCGCATGATTCTCAATAATCAATTTGATGAAGCTCTTGCGGTAGCAAGGCAGCAGGTTGAGAATGGCGCGCAGGTTATCGACATCAATATGGACGAAGCCATGTTGGATTCCGAAGCTGCCATGACGCGCTTCTTGAATCTGATTGCTTCAGAGCCAGATATCGCTCGCGTACCAATCATGATTGATTCTTCCAAGTGGAGCGTCATTGAAGCAGGCCTGAAATGTATTCAGGGTAAGCCAATTGTTAATTCGATTTCTTTAAAAGAGGGCGAAGAGCCATTCAGAAAGCAGGCGCGATTAATTCGTCGTTATGGTGCTGCCTCTGTAGTGATGGCATTTGATGAGGTAGGTCAAGCCGATACTTTTAAACGTAAGACAGAAATTTGTCAGCGTTGCTATGACATTCTCGTGAATGAAATCGGCTTCCCTGCGGAAGACATTATTTTTGATCCCAACATCTTTGCCATTGCGACTGGTATTGAAGAGCACGACAACTATGCGGTTGACTTCATTAATGCTACTCGTTGGATTAAAGAAAATCTTCCCGGCGCAAAAGTAAGCGGTGGCGTATCCAATGTGAGCTTCTCCTTCCGCGGTAATGATCGCGTGCGCGAAGCTATTCACACAGTATTTCTGTATCACGCTGTTCAAGCCGGCATGGACATGGGTATCGTTAATGCTGGCCAGCTTGGTGTCTATGCTGATCTAGATCCCGAGTTGCGTGAGCGCGTTGAGGACGTTGTCCTGAATCGCTTCAAAGAAAAAGAAGGTAAAACTCCCACCGAGCGCTTGCTGGATATTGCTGATCAATTTAAGGGTGGTGGCGCAAAACAGGTTGAGAATCTGGCGTGGCGTGAGGGCCCTGTACGTGAGCGCTTAACCCATGCATTGGTGCACGGCATTACTACTTTCATTGAAGAAGATACTGAAGAGTTGCGTGCGCAAATTATGGGCGCAGGCGGTAGGCCGATTGAAGTGATTGAGGGCCCACTCATGGATGGTATGAATGTCGTCGGCGATCTATTCGGCGCCGGAAAGATGTTCTTGCCGCAAGTAGTGAAAAGCGCGCGTGTGATGAAACAAGCGGTGGCAATCTTGATTCCGTATATTGAGGAAGAGAAGCGCTTACATATTGCCGCGGGTGGCGAGGCGAAAGCTAAGGGCAAGATTGTGATGGCTACTGTGAAGGGCGACGTCCACGATATTGGTAAAAATATTGTGACTGTAGTCTTGCAGTGTAATAACTTTGAAGTAGCTAATATGGGTGTGATGGTTCCTTGTGCGGAAATCCTAAAACGCGCCAAGGAAGAGAAGGCAGATATTGTTGGCCTTTCTGGTTTGATCACTCCGTCACTCGAAGAAATGACTTATGTTGCCCAAGAGATGCAACGCGATGATTACTTCCGTGAACGCCAGATTCCATTGATGATTGGTGGCGCAACCACTTCACGTGTTCATACTGCTGTCAAAATCGCGCCACACTATGACGGTCCTGTAGTCTATGTGCCAGACGCTTCACGTTCTGTATCCGTGGCTTCTAGCCTACTCTCCGATGAGAGTGCGAAGAAATTCATCCAAGAATTACGTGATGACTATGCGCGTATTCGAGAGCAACATGCGAATAAGAAAGCAACGCCAACGATTTCATTGGAGGCGGCACGTAAAAATCGCGAGTTGATTGATTGGGCATCTTACGTCCCCGAGAGGCCAAAATTTATTGGGCGCCGCGTCTTTAAAAATTTCGCTTTAAGTGATATCGCTAAGTACATTGACTGGACTCCTTTTTTCCAAACTTGGGATTTGGCTGGTAAGTTTCCAGCAATCTTGGATGACGAAGTGGTTGGTGTTGAGGCTCGTAAAGTATTTGGCGATGCTCAGGTACTGCTCGACAAATTAATTAAGGGTCAGTGGCTACAGGCCGATGCGGTTGTTGCTTTTTATCCTGCCAATACTATTGGTGATGACATTGTTTTATACAGTGATGAAGCGCGCGAGCACCCGCTCTTTGTTTGGCATAACTTGCGTCAGCAAGCGGAGCGTCCAGTAGTGGATGGTGTACGCCGTCCGAATCGTTGCCTAGCTGATTATGTCGCCCCAAAAGATTCTGGCGTTGCTGATTACCTGGGTTGCTTTGCAGTCACTACGGGCCATGGTGTTGAGAAAAAGGCTGCTGAGTTCCGCGCTAAGAATGATGACTACAGCGCGATCATGCTGCAATCTTTAGCGGATCGTTTAGCCGAAGCATTTGCAGAGCTCATGCACCACCGTGTGCGTACAGATTTATGGGGCTATGCCACTGATGAGATTCTGACCAATGATCAGATGATTAATGAGGAGTACCGTGGTATTCGCCCTGCGCCTGGTTACCCTGCTTGTCCTGCGCATGAAGTGAAGAAGGACTTATTGCGCGTCATTGGGTCTGAGGATATTGGCATGACCTTAACGGAATCCATGGCGATGAATCCTGCATCTAGTGTGAGCGGTTTTTATTTGGCCCATCCAGATGCACGGTACTTCAATGTTGGCAAAGTTTCAGCTGATCAATTAGAAGACCTTGCGCAGCGTCGTGGAGAGTCAATCGAGGATGTGCGCCGGCAGTTGGCGAGCTCGATTGATTAGGTAGGGTTGCCTTGTGGGGTGGGGTAGGTAGCGTTAAACGCCCCACATCACTGGCTCATCTTTGGCTTTGGCCTGTTTCATGAGCTCTAGAAAAGGATAGGCGCGTTGCCCCAATCTATCGGCTAATTTCGGCTTTTCAGTATTTTCTTGGCCAGCTTCATTGCTTTTTGCTCGCTCTTCGAGGTCTTTCAAAATAGCGGTTTCTAGGGCGGTGATTAGGCTTGGCAGTTGCTCAATCGTCAAAATCCCCCTGGGCTCTAATGGGCGCCCCAAAATATCAAAGATCCGTTGGGTCAGATCGGCCAGCATGATGACGTCAGGACCCGCTTTTGAGCGAAATTGATAGATCATTTCGATAGCTTACCACCTGATAAACTCACTTATCTATGTTGTTAACTAATAAAAATCGTTTAATTGAGATGCTCGGTGCCGCCTTGCAGGGTTTGGCGCAAGAGCGTGGTTTGGGAGAGGCGCCGCAGCCTCGCTTGGAGCGTCCAAAGGCTGTTGACCATGGCGATGTCGCCTGCAATATCGCCCTCCAGCTTTCTAAAGCTTGGAAGCTCAATCCTCGAGAGCTGGCTCAGGCGCTAGTTGAGCGTTTGCAGCAGCAGCCTGGTTACGGAGATTTGATCGCTGCTTGCGAAATCGCCGGCCCAGGATTTATGAATTTCCGCTTGAGCAATGCCGCTAAAACAACTGTAGTTCAGGAGGTCTTATCGGCCGGCGCTCAGTTTGGCCAACTCAAACCCGGATCTGCGCCTGTAGCAAGTGCCATGATTGAGTTTGTCTCCGCCAATCCAACAGGCCCTTTGCATGTTGGTCACGGTCGTCAAGCTGCGCTTGGTGATGCTCTGGCCAATTTATTGGCAACGCAAGGTATTAAAGTGCATCGCGAGTTTTATTACAACGATGCTGGTGTACAGATTGCCAATTTGGCGCTTTCTGTTCAGGCGCGTTTAAATGGCTTGAAACCAGGTGATGCTACTTGGCCAGAAAGTGCTTACAACGGTGAATACATTGCTGAAATTGCGAGTGCTTATAAAGCGGCTCCTGGCTATCGCGATGATTTGTCGGATGCAGAAAAAATTGAAGCCATTCGTCAGTTTGCAGTGGCTTATCTGCGTAATGAGCAAGACATTGATTTAAAAACATTTGGCGTGAAGTTCGACTGCTACTACTTAGAATCTTCTTTGTACACCGATGGAAGCGTTGCGCAAATTGTTCAAGACTTGCAAAGTATCGGCAAGACTTATGAATCTGAGGGCGCGCTTTGGCTCAAGACAACTGATGATGGCGATGATAAAGATCGTGTCATGCGCAAGTCGGATGGTAGCTTTACTTACTTTGTTCCTGATGTGGCATATCACACCAGCAAGTGGAATCGCGGCTTCGAAAAAGTCATTAACGTCCAGGGTAGCGATCACCATGGAACTATCGCTCGCGTGCGCTCAGGCCTACAGGGCGTGGCGCAGAAGCGCGGTTGGGATATTCCTAAAACCTATCCTGATTATGTTTTGCATAAGATGGTGACGGTGATGCGTCATGGCGAAGAGGTAAAAATTTCTAAGCGCGCAGGATCCTATGTCACTGTGCGTGATTTAGTGGAGTGGTCTGGCGGCGTTACTCCGGAGATGACTCCTGATGAGCGTGAATTAGCGTTGCAACGTGGCCGAGATGCGGTGCGTTTCTTCTTGATCTCTCGCAAGGCTGATACTGAGTTTGTATTCGATGTGGATTTAGCTCTGCAGCAAAACGATGAAAACCCCGTGTTCTATGTGCAATATGCCCATGCACGCATTTGTTCTATTTTGAGTCAATGGGGCGGTCAAGCTTCGGATCTTAAAGAGGCGGATTTATCCCTATTGCAAAGCAAAGCTTCAGATCATTTATTGCGCCGCTTAGCCGAGTATCCAGAGATGTTGACGGATGCAGCAGCAGGCTTGGCGCCACACGCTTTAGCTTTTTACTTGCGCGATTTGGCTGGGGATTTCCACACCTTCTATAACGCTGATCGCGTTCTAGTCGACGATCCAGCCCTAAAATTAGCCCGTTTGGCCTTGCTCTCAGCGACGCGCCAAGTGCTTGAAAATGGTTTAAAAGTATTGGGAGTGTCGGCACCCGCTAAGATGTAAGTTGCGGATGCTTTGTGGCATATAGGCGGTGACAATGAAGGATGGGGACACGATGAAAAAAACGAATCAACAAGCCAGCTTCATTCCAAGGGTAGATGCTTCAAGCCCAGAGTATGGCGGCACCATCTTGGGCTTCATATTGGGTCTGGGCGTTGGTCTGGGCGTTGCGTTTGTGATTGCCTTTTACTTGTCCAAGAACACACCTCAGGAACGTCCAGGTGTAAGAGCCCCTAATCTGCCCTTAACCATTAAATCTGCGCCAGCAAGTGATGGCGAAGCTTCCACCCCAGCAGAGCCATTGGATTTAAACAAACCGTTGCAAGGCAAATCTCCTGCGCCTGCTGCTGCCCCTGATCCGATTGGCGATCTTGCTGCTGGCAAGAAGTCTGCGGAGATATCTGCTGCACCTGTGGCTAAGGCGGATGCAATCTACTTCTTGCAGGTAGGCGCGTTTAATAAACGGGCTGATGCGGATGCTCAAAAAGCAAATTTGGCTATTCAGGGCATTCAATCCCAACTGAGTGAAGTGAGTAGCGAGGGCATCACCTTGTGGCGAGTTCGTGTTGGACCCTACAACAGTGTTGAAGAGAGCAATCCCGTGCGAGATAAACTCAATGGCATGGGAATTAAACCAACCGTTATTAAATCAAGCAAATCATGATTTCATTATCCAAAAGAGCGCTACTTTCAGTTGCAGCCTTATGTGTTGCAGTTTCTATTTCAGGTGTCGTAAGCGCCCAGAGTCCAAAGATTGAAGAGGGCTTTGATTACCGCATTCTTCCGGTTGCGCAACCTGTTGATACCAAAGGCAAGGTCGAGGTCATTGAGTTCTTTTGGTATGGCTGCCCACATTGTTATGACTTTGAGCCTGAGCTCAGTGCGTGGGTAAAGCGCCAACCTAAAGATGTGGTGTTCCGTAGGGTTCCAGTGGCGTTCCGCGATGACTTTTTGCCGCACAGCCAGTTGTTTTACGCTCTTGAAGCCATGGGCAAGGGTGATGCCCTGAATGAAAAAGTGATGTATGCCATGCATAAAGAGAATAAGCGCCTCATGACTGAAAATGAGATTGCCGATTGGGTTGCCTCTCAAGGTATTGACCGTAATAGCTTCTTAGCTACTTATCGTTCGTTTGCGGTAGTTTCCAAGGCTCGTGCAGCAAGACAGTTGGCCGATGCCTATCGCATTGATGGTGTGCCAACCATTGTGATGCAAGGTCGTTATGTGACTTCACCATCGATTGCGGGCACCAAAGCCAAGGCAATTTTGGTGATGGATTATCTAGAGCAAAAAATCCGCAAGGACAAATACAAATAATCTCGCTTTAGATCTTAACGAAGCGACGCACAATCCAGAAGTAAAGCGGGTAGGGCAGGATTCTGAGAAATTTTAAGAATCCTGAAAACTGTTTCGGGAAATGAATATCAAATTTCCCTTTCTGAATCCCATCTAGAATCTCAGTCGCTGCCTCATCGGCTGTAATGAGTGCCGGCATTTCAAAATCATTTTGCGCCGTAGCTTCCGTTGCCACAAATCCAGGTGAAATCATGTGCACGCTAACTCCTTGCGGAAGCAGATCGTAGTACAAGGTTTCGCAGAAATTGATAATGCCGGCTTTACTGGGTCCATAAGCCAATGCCTTTGGTAGACCACTGTAACCAGCAACGCTTCCAACAATTGCAATGTGGCCCGAATGATTTTTAATCATCTCAGGTAAAACGATAGAGACGGCGCGCATCGGTCCGAGGAGGTTGGCATCGATCGTTTTGTACGCCACATTGAAGTCAAACTCATCTGCTCGTAGCGGGGTGTATACGCCTGAGACAAAGAGCAGTAGATCCATGCCACCCCAACTTTCTACAATCTTGCCATATGCGCTATCTAGCTGCTCTACGTGGGTAATATCCAGCGGAAGTACAAGGCTATTGGAATTGGGGGCTGAATGTGCCAATGCATCTAAGCGCTCGGCGCGACGGCTGGAGAGGGCTACTCTTGCACCTGCCTTTAATAGCGATTTTGCGCAGGCCTCACCAATGCCGCTAGAGGCGCCGATCACCCAAATGCGCTTACCTTGGTAACTCTCAATCCCTTTTTGCTTCATGAGCTTAGTTGATCGCTAGATCGTTTTGGTGATTGATGTTTTAAGGTGAATTGCACCACATCAATGGATTTCTCGGAAAACCCAGCAGCACAATACATGAGATAGAAATTCCAGAGGCGGACAAAGGCCTCATCAAAGCCTAGGCGATAGATGTCTTCCAGCTTTTGATTAAAGCTGTCACGCCAAAGGCAAAGAGTCTTTGCATAATCAGTACCAAAAGCAAATTCTGCCTCCACCTCAAGGCCAGCGCTTGCCGCCGCCGCTTTAAATTTCGAGGGCGATGGCAGCATCCCTCCTGGGAAAACATACTGCTGGATAAAGTCCGTGCTTTGGCGATAACGGTCAAATAATTCTTCCGCAATAATGATAGTTTGAATGCAGGCTCGTCCGCCCGCCTTAAGACGCTTGGCAATGGTTTGGAAGTATTCGCCCCAGTGATTCTCTCCCACTGCCTCAAACATTTCAACTGAGGCGATTCCATCAAACTCCTCGGCACAATCTCGATAGTCTTGAAGGCGCACTTCAAATTGTTCGCGCTTACCAATTTCTGCTGATACCTGTTCAAGCCTGATATCTGCAAAAGTTTTTTGTTCGGTCGATAAAGTGAGGCCGGTAATTTGATTGCCATTGCGTAAGGCTTCTTCCATAAAGCCACCCCAGCCGCAACCTACTTCAAGCAATCTGTCATTCGGTTTTGCTTGAATGGAGTCAAGGATGCGCCGTATCTTAGCTCGTTGCGCTTCTTGAAGAGATTGTTTTTCGCCTTCAGAAAACCACGCACTGGAATAGCTCATCGTTGGATCAAGCCACAATGTGTAGAAGGCATTTCCTAAGTCGTAGTGAGCGTGAATATTTTTACGACTACCAGATTTGGAGTTATCTCTTAGCCAATGTTTGAGTCGGTAGATGAGTGATCCAAGCCAATTTCCATAAATTGCTTTTTCTAGAATGACGCGATTTCGAATTGCCAGTTCTAGAACAGCTTTTAAGTCTGGAGAGTTCCAATGGCCTCGGATATAGCTTTCTGCAAACCCAATATCGCCATGGGATAGAACTTGTTTAAATACCGACCAGTCGAGTATCTGAATTTCCGCATGGAGTTTATCTGCGCGATTTCCAAATTCTTTTGTTTCATGATTTGGAAGGGTTAAGAGAAGGTGGCCGCTACGTAACTGTGACAAAAGACCCAGGATGGTTTCGGTACTAAGGCGATAGCGCTGAGATTGGGTTTCGCGCACAGAAGCGCGGGAAAAACTGAGTCTTGATAGGAGTGATTGACCGGGGCGGTTCATCGGGTAACCTCAATTGCTGGCGGTGTTGGTTTTGAATAAAAGGGTACACCTTTTAACCATAATTTCAATGCTTGCCAATGAATCCGTCCAATGACGCCCAGACTCATTAGGGGGTAGCGCAGAAAAGCTAAGTAAAGGACTCGTTTATTTAATGGCTCTGCTACACCGCTAATGCTGGTGTTGATGAGTGGGAGGCCGTTTTCATGGAGTTCAATTCGGCACACAGTATTTGATTGTGATTTGCTATCTTGGGGGAATAAAAAACGAAAGTGATACTCACCTTGTACATCGCAGAAAGGGGAGACATGAAAAACTTTCTTGCTCGTTAAAGTTTCACCAGATTGAAGAGGTTTGCCGGAGTCATGGTGAAGAAGGTAGCAGTGGCGCTCTCCAAAAGTATTATTTACTTCGGCCAAGACCGCTTGAACTGCCCCATTAGATCTTGTGCAAATCCAGAAGCTGACGGGGTTGAATACATAGCCCAGCACTCGCGGAAAAGTTTGTAACCAAATTTCCCCGTCAACCTGGCCAATCTGATTCTCTAGCAGAATCTTCTCAATCCAAGCGAGGCTATCTTGATTTCCTGTGCCATGGTCACTATCGAAGAATGAAAATAGCCCGAAGCGGTTATCGGCCAAACCCTGCTTGCTAAGCAATGACTTGTTTGCATTTCTAGCCCGCATAGGAATGGAAATCGTAAAGACGCCATAACCAAAGGTATTCGATGCTGGACGAAAGCGTCGATGCTTTACCACTCCAAAGTTAATCGTCGCACCAGTCATTTATTGAGCATCTTGGGTTGAGCCGAGGGCGGTGTGGGAGTGAATAGATTCGATGAGGTCTTTAGCAACCAGCTCTCCAGAGCGAAGACCGTCTTCGTGAAAGCCAAACCCTGTCCATGCGCCGCAATACCAAATAGAGGAGTTGCCTTGAATTAGTGGCAGTTCCTTTTGTGCTTGCACGGCCCGCATATCGAACACTGGATGTGAGTAATGAATTTCTTGATGCACGAGACGGTGATCTGGTTCTGTGAGTGGATTCAGGCTAACAATGATTTGCGTACTCTGTAGCCCTTCGGGCAAGGGCTGCAAGCGATTGATCAGGTAATTTACGCTGACATGCTGTTGCGCTGTGGGAGTTGCTCCAGACTTGGCGGTGTAATTCCATGCTGCCCAACACCGTTCTGTTGTAGGTAAAAAATGGGTATCCGTATGCAAGATAGCGCGATTCTTTTGATAGGGGACTGACGCTAAAATATTACGAGCGTCTTGGCTAATGCCATGCACCAACTCAAGCGATTGATCGCTATGGCAAGCCATGATGACCTCATCAAACCAGTGCGATCCAGACTGACTAATGACTTCCGCCTGATGGCCGTCTGCGTGACTAGCGTTGACTCGATTGACAGACTCGCGCACGATTTTGACGTGATGTTTTTCTAAAGCGGAAACCAAGAGTTTGACGTATTCTCGCGATCCGCCCCGCACGGTTAACCATTGAGGGCGATTCTGAATTTGTAAAAGCCCATGGTTATGACAGAAGCGCACCATTGTCTGAATCGGGAACTCGAGCATCTGCTCAACTGAGCATGACCAGATCGCTCCAATCATAGGCAAGAAATAATTTTCTCTAAAGCTGGCACTAAAGCGATTGCGATCTAAAAAGTCTTTAATGCATTCATCTGGTTCGGAGTACTCCAACTTTGCGGAGATTTGCTCCTCTGCCAATCTAGTGGCTAGACGATTAAAACGCAAAATGTCGTAAGCCATTCTCCAGAAAGAGAGGGAGAAGAGATTGGATCGTTGACCAAAGAAGGAATTGAGATCATTGCCGGCCCACTCAATTTTTTTCTGATGCCCTGCTTTTTGGGTGGCATCAATCGAAACGGAAAATGACATTTCCGATGGCGCAATAGGAACTCCAATTTCTTCAAACAGGCGAACGAGGCGGGGATATGTTTTGCGATTGAACACTAAAAAACCTGTATCAATTCCGTGTGTAATTGATCCCTGAGGGGTATCTAGCGTGAAGTCGACTGTATTGCTATGGCCGCCAATATGATTGCCGCCTTCAAATATCGTGATGTCTAGATCGGGGTGTTGACGAAGTGCGTATGCGCACCCCAGACCAGAAATCCCTGCACCAATAATGGCAACTTTTTTCTTACTCACTAAATTTTTTCTCCAAGCAATTTCTCAATTTCCGCAGTAAGGCTGCTGCTGGTGGGTTTGGTCACACTTCCGAATGAGTCGACTGCATTGCCACGGCGATCAATCAGGTATTTGTAAAAATTCCATTTTGGACTAGTGCCAGTTTTGGCAATCAACATTTTAAACAGCGGGTTTGGGTTATTGCCGCTGACTGAACTTTTTGCAAACATCGGGAACTTCACGTCGTAGGTGTTCTTACAGAAGTCCGCAATTTCCTTATTACTGCCTGGCTCTTGTTGTCCAAAATCATTGGATGGAAATCCCAGAACCACAAAGCCGCGATCTTTATATTTGGCATAGAGTTGCTCGAGCCCCTCATATTGGCTGGTAAATCCGCAAAAGCTGGCTGTATTGACGACCAGAACTACCTTACCTTGGTATTGGCATAGACTTTGTGGCGTTTCGTCCTGCAATCTTGGAAAGGTATGGGACAAAAGTGGGCTGCAGCTAGCAGAAGCGGGGGGTGCGGCTTGGGCGAATTCCAGTGTAGGGACTAACAAAAGCAGGGCTAGTAAGCAGCGAGCCAAATTACGAATCATGTTGAACCTTTTAGGTGGGCGGGGATGCCCAAGTCTAAGACATTCTGGCAAATATCGTTGGGCGAGACTTAATACTATTAATATTGCGTTATGACTTCATTACCTTTACCTTCTTTTGAGTCCAAGGTGTGCTCTCCAGCGGATTTGGATGCCCGGATTGCTGAGCTCCCAAGGCCGCTAGTATTCACTAATGGCGTATTCGATATCCTCCATCGCGGACATGCTAGTTATTTGGCTCAGGCCCGTGAATTAGGAGCAAGCCTTGTGGTGGGCGTGAACTCCGATGCTTCGGTCAAGATGCTGGGTAAAGGGGATGATCGCCCAATTAACACTGAGGCTGATCGCCAGGCTCTATTGGCTGCGCTAGCTAGTGTGGATTTGACAATATTGTTCACTGAGCAAACCCCGGTAAGCTTAATTGCCAAAATTCGTCCAGATATCTATGTCAAGGGCGGAGATTATGAAATTGATTCCCTGGAAGAAACGCGTCTAGTGAAAACATGGGGTGGAAAAGCCATTGCCATTCCATTCTTGTATGAGCGATCTACGACGACTCTTTTGGGCAAGATCCGCACTCAGTAATACGGATCAAGCTACTGCTTTTTAAAGATTTTGAAGTAGCCAGGCCCATAGGCCACGCAGTACCAGTCCTTCAATGGACTCTACCGGCAGCATGTTGAGTTCTGGAAATTTCTGAATTTCATTTGTCAGAATCTTGGCATTCCCGCCATCAATCCAAATACGCTCAACAGGGTGATGCATTTCTTTTGCCAAATGAGCTGCGCGTAGTATTGCTCCAATCTGTGCCGCATCGCATCCGCCAATAATTGCCTCATTAGTTGATATGCCAAAGCTTGCTTGTAGCGCTGCAGTATCCGTGCGTTCAGCCAAGGGAAGTTGAGCAGTGTTGCTGCGCAAACTCTCTTGCATCAAACTCAGTCCTGGCAAAATCCAGCCGCCGTAATGAACGCCATTGCCGCCTAATAAATCAATTGTTGTGGCAGTACCAGCGTTAATCATTAAGGTGTTGGTGCTCGATAGCGCCCTTGCGCCAATGAGGGCTGCCCAGCGATCAGCTCCCAGTTTGGCGGGATCTTCATACAGAGTGCGCATGCCTTGATAAGGGCTGTCACCTTTTAGTTGCTTCCACGCACTATCTTTCCATTGAGGAAAAAGAGCTTGAAGATTTTCAATAGCGGCATCGCCTGCTACACAGCAATATCCAATGGCATCGGGCTTTGGCAAGGTTTTTGCAATGTAGTCAGATAACTCCGCGCGTAGCTCAAGAGATTCCAATGATTTACTACTAATGGATCCGGAATAGGCCCAGAGTTTTTTATTGCGGTCGGCAATATTTTGCGTGGACTCAACCGCCGCCCATTTCAGGCGAGTATTTCCCACATCGAATAATAAATACAAACTCATCATTGAACTCGCAGAGAAACATCGCCCGCATGAATGGCAATAGTTTTATTGGATTGACTTAATAGTAATGCGCCAGTGTCATCTACTCCTGCTGAGATGCCAAAGATCGTCTCTTTGCCGGCGCCCGAAATGGAGACTGCTTGCTCATGAAACGCATCCCACTGTGCCCAGGTGTTCTTAAAGTGCGTAAATCCATGGCGCTCAAAATCGGTAAGATGTTTTTCAAAGGATTCAATGAGTTTTAGCCAAATGAATTCATTGTCAGGGAGGGTTTTTCGGTCAGAAATAAGCTGATCCAATGCCGCCACTCCGAAGGAATGGATGTCCTCTAAATTTTTTTCAATTACATCAGCATGTCGCAAGTTCAGGCCGACACCGATGATCATCCATGTGGGCGCAGTCGGGCTTGTTTGGCCGCCTTCAATGAGGATGCCGCCTAGTTTGGCGTTATTGAGAAGGAGATCATTTGGCCATTTGAGTCTCAAGCCGCGTTGATGCAATTCAGCAGGGTTGAGATGGAGGGCTGCTGCGATGCCAGAAATCACTGCCATCCCAATTACCAGACTAAGGCCGCTTAGCTCGTTCGGGCGACATTGAAAGGGGTATGCCAATGAGAAGCACAGGGTGTCACTGGGGTTAGCTAACCAAACCCTCCCAGCTCTGCCTTTACCTGCGGTCTGTTCATGGGCAATTCTGGCGACTGGGTCAATTAATTCGCCAGTACGCCATCTCTCTAACAAATCATCGTTGGTAGATTTCGTTTTGGCGACACGTTCTAGGATGCAATTCCAGCTCATTTCTCCATTGTAGAAAGGTCTGACCTAGAATTGGGGAATGCATCATGAAGATCATCGTCCTCGCAAGTTTGTTTGGCCCCTCCAGGCCATGCCTTTGGCGAGGGCCATTAGCCTAAGTTATGCCCTTTTAATCATTTATGTGAGCTTGAATCCCTTTGATTTCAGCTTTGAGAATGGGGTTTCCCCATGGGCATGGTTGGATGCTCCTTTGCCGCGGTTTATCACTCTTTTTGATGTATCTGTGAATATCTTGGCTTATATCCCTTTGGGATTTTTGCTGGTTTTTGCGTGTTATCCCCGCTGGCGTAATTTTGTTGCCCTTGGGATTGCTTTGAGCTTTAGTGCTGTTTTGGCCTTTAGCGTGGAATCTCTGCAATCTTGGCTACCCACCCGCATTCCTAGTCAGATGGATTGGTGGGCCAATGTCTTGGGTGGGTTGCTCGGCGCTCTGCTGGCTATCCCGCTGGGACCGCAGTGGCTATCTGGAAGCGCTATTCGACGTCGTTTTGATCAGTGGTTTGGACTGAATTGGGCGGCTTGCGCCTTATTTCTGCTATTTCCTTGGTCGCAAATTTATCCTCAGAGCTCTTGGTTGGGTACTGGAGTCTGGGGACACGCCATCTTTGCTTCCGTAGATTGGGGAACGATGGTGATTAACCATGTCGTTCAAGAGTCTATCATTACGGCCTTGTGTTGGCTTGGCGCAGCTCTCTTGCTATCTTTGGGGATGCGTGCCAAAGCGCCGCAATGGAGAATATTAAATAGTTTGCTTTGCTTCACTGTTTTGATAAAGATTATTTTTACTGCACTGCAATTTGGGGCTGAATTTAGTTTGCTTTGGCTAACTGCTGGTGCCATGTGGGGCATGATCCTGGGTAGTATTTGTTTGAGGTGGGCTTTACGTTTTTCCGATACGACTAAGTTTTGGCTTGCTTTAGCTTCTTTGATTAGTGCCACGATTGCCATTAACCTCTTGCCTGACAACCCCTACTTTGTTCTAACCTTAAGGCATTGGTATCAAGGGCGACTATTGCACTTTAATGAGCTCATGCAGTGGGTTTCGGTAGTATGGTTGCCGTTAGCTTTAGTTTGGCTTATTCGTAACAAATCCATATTTCATTTAAAACCTTGATTGATATTCTTTATGAGCTTTAAACACCATGTATTTTTCTGTCTCAATCAGCGCAGTAATGGGGAGGAGTGTTGTGAGCAACACAACGCATTCGCACTATTCGAGTATGCAAAAAATCGCGTGAAAGAGCTCGCCCTTTCTGGTCCCGGGAAGACTCGGATTAATAAGGCTGGATGCTTAGACCGATGTGCTGATGGCCCCGTCATGGTGGTGTATCCAGAAGGTGTTTGGTATACATTTGTTGATACCGAAGATGTTGAAGAAATCATTCAATCTCATTTAATTCAGGGGCGTCCAGTAGAGCGCCTGCAGTTGGTTTAGTAGAGTTAGAAAGCGCACTTCATGAATGGTCGTACAAAAATAATTCATATTGACGGTGTGGTGGGACAGATTGAAATGTCCATCGATTTGCCTGATGAATTAAAAAATAATCCAGAGTTCTCTGTAAGAGGTTTGGCATTGGTGGCGCATCCACATCCATTGATGGGTGGCACGATGGATAACAAGGTGGCGCAAACAATGGCACGCGCATTTAACCAATTGGGGTATGTCAGTGTGCGTCCCAATTTCCGTGGAGTGGGCGCTACAGCTGGTGTTCATGATGATGGTATTGGTGAGATGGAGGATTTATTGCATGTCACCGACTGGATGCGTACTCCTTCAAGCTGGACAGAGGTTGAAGCGACAGCGCATCAGGGCTGGATTCATGAGGCCAATATGTTGCCCTTGGTAGTTTCCGGCTTTTCATTTGGCAGTTATGTGGGCACGCATCTCGTTCAAAGATTGTCGGAGCTTGGTCGTCCAGCAGAGCGCCTTGTGATGGTGGGTAGCGCTGCTGGCAAGTGGGATCTGGCTCCTGCGCCAGCAGATACTATTTTGATTCATGGAGAAGTGGATGAAACTATTCCATTGATTGATGTTTTGGATTGGGCGCGCCCACAAGAGTTAACTGTTCAAGTGGTTCCTGGCGCAGATCATTTTTTCCATCGCCGCTTGCACTGTATTCGCAACATCATTACTGGTGCTTGGCTAGGAATGCCAGATCATCGTAATCATTAAATACCAGAAGCTGATTAAAAAATAACTCAGAAAGATTACAGGGAAACCATGACCGAAGATAGAAAATCTCTTATTGAGTACCCATCTGAATTTCCGATCAAAGTGATGGGCAAGGCAAGCCCAGAATATCTACCAGCGATCTTGCATATTGCTCGGCAATTCGATCCAACATTTGATGAGAGCAAGGTTGAGCAAAGACCTTCTAAAGATGGCAACTATTTGGGCATTACCCTGCCGATTACGGCAACTAGTCGTGAGCAGTTGGATGAGTTGTATCGTACGCTTTCTACGCATCCATTGGTAAGCATAGTTCTCTAAGTGTTCGTATGCCCATTTTAGTCAAGCATCTAGGCATTGCTAATTACGAATCGACTTATCAGGCGATGCGTGACTTTACCCAACATCGTGATAGCGGCACTCCAGATGAAATCTGGGTGCTTGAGCATCCGCCCGTATTTACTTTAGGCCTTGCTGGCGATCCAGAAAACCTCCACACCCCTAGTAATCAAATTCCAATGGTGCAGGTAGATCGAGGTGGTGAGATTACGTATCACGGGCCTGGGCAGATTGTGGTGTATCTGCTGTTGGATCTGAGGCGTTTAGGTTTATTTGTAAAAGAGTTGGTTTCTAGAATCGAACAGGCCTTAATTGATACTTTGGCAGATTTTGGCTTGCAGGCAGAGAGACATCCCGGCGCACCCGGTATTTATGTCGCACAGGATGCCAATGTGGCTCCGGAGAATCGCGGCGCCAAGATTGCCGCCTTGGGGCTCAAGGTCTCAAAAGGCTGCTCCTATCACGGCCTAGCGCTAAATGTCGCAACGGATTTAGGGGCATTTGCTCGGATCCACCCTTGTGGTTATGAGGGCTTAAAGACCGTCGATATGCAAACCCTTGGGATCAAGGACAATACAGACATTATTGGCCAAGCCCTATTGGGGCATTTGCAGAAGCAACTCATTACATCATGACTACGAATAAGCCGGATCTCGACTCTACTGTCCACGCACGCCAGGATGTGAATTACGATGCTTCGCGTAAGCAAAAATCGAGCGAAAAAACTGCCCGTATACCAATCAAGATTGTTCCGCTAGAGGAAGTTCTAAAGAAGCCAGACTGGATTCGGGTGAAGGCGGCCTCTGGAAACTCCCGCTTTGCTGAAATCAAAAAAATATTGCGCGAGAATGAATTGGTCACCGTTTGTGAAGAGGCGAGCTGCCCCAATATCGGTGAGTGCTTTGGTAAAGGCACTGCCACCTTCATGATCATGGGTGATAAATGCACGCGTCGTTGCCCATTTTGCGATGTGGGCCATGGCAGACCAGATCCTCTTGATGAAAAAGAGCCGGCTAATTTAGCGCGTACGATTGCCGCCCTGAAATTAAATTATGTTGTGATCACTAGCGTCGACCGAGATGATTTGCGTGATGGTGGTGCAATGCATTATGTGGATTGCATTTCTCAATCGAGAGAGTTATCTCCCAACACTCGTATTGAAGTCTTGGTCCCGGATTTCCGTGGCCGTTTAGATAAAGCTTTGGATATTTTTTCGGAACATGCGCCAGCTGGTTTGCCTGATGTGATGAACCATAATCTTGAGACAGTCCCACGTTTATATAAGCAGGCGCGGCCTGGTGCTGACTACGCTCACTCTTTAAAACTCTTAAAAGATTTCAAAGAACGTTTCCCGCATATCCCAACAAAGAGTGGTTTGATGGTGGGCCTGGGTGAAACTGATGAAGAGATTTTGGAGGTGATGCGTGATATGCGTGAGCACAATATCGACATGCTCACGATCGGGCAATATCTAGCCCCATCTGGCCATCACTTGCCGGTACAACGTTATGTACACCCTGATGTATTCAAGCGCTTTGAGGAAGAGGCTTATGCCATGGGCTTCTCTCATGCGGCGGTCGGCGCCATGGTCCGGTCTAGTTATCACGCTGATCAACAGGCGCACGGAGCTGGAGTTGTCTAAACGCAGTCTTCAAGGCCTTGGTGTATTTCTGGTACTGACGTTTTTACTATCCGCCTGTAGCCCTAAGTTGGATTGGCGTACTGTGCAGTCCCCTCAAGAGGGCTATAGCGTTTTATTTCCAGGTAAGCCTGAAAAAATAGATCGCAACATTCCATATCAAGATCAAGAGATCCCACAATTTTTAGAGGCAGTAAAAATTGATGATGATATTTACTCGGTCAGTTCTATTCATCTCAGTAAAGATCAGGCATCTTTGGCGCCAAAATTATTGGCGCAACTGCAGGGTAATTTATTGCAGCGAGCCAATGTGAATTTAGAAACAGCTGCAAGCAGTGAATCTTTTTATCAAACCGCAAATCATCAACGCATTGCCATTAAAGATTATTTTTTAGAATTCCCTTCCACTGGGGCGGTAGAGACTTCCATGCGAGTGCGGTGGATAACTAGGATGGCGTCAGATGGAGGCGTTTGGATTTACCAGCAATCTGTCCTGCATTCTGCGCCAGCACGAGTTGAAGCTAAAAAGTTTTTTTCTGAAGAGGCTTACTCAAATTTCTTTGATGAGTTTCACCCGGAGTAGGCGATTAGTTTTTTATTGGGATTTTTCTAAGGCTGCTACTTTAGCTTCTAGAAGCTCTAGTTTTTCTCTGGTCTTAGATAGCACCTTAGATTGCAACTCAAACTCTTCGCGTGTAACCAGGTCCATTTTTTGAAAACCTTGATTCATCATCGCGCGCACATTTTTTTCAATTTCTTGTGCCGGTGAATTACGGATGGCATCCCCAACCTTGTTTTGCATATCGCTAGCAATGCGCTGGATTTGTTCTAGGATTTCGCCTGGTTTTTGCATAAGACTGCCCACCGTTCGTATAAAGAGTTGCATAAAAGATACAGAAGCCATTTTAAGTTGTAGAGCCAAAATCATGCAGAAAAGGCCATAAATCAGGAAATTGCACCAAAATGTACGGGAATGGTGCAAATATTGGCACCAAAATTGTGCATTAGCCTTATTTAGGTGAATCGCCAGAAATTGGGGGGCGGAGGGGGATTCATGATCACTCCATGCAATAAAGCATTTATCCCTTTTTCATGACCACTTAGGAGCTATATATGAAAACAATTCACAAAACAGCCCTCGCTCTTGCAGCTTCTGGCTTATTCGCTACAGCAGCTTTTGCGGCTGACACACCAGAAAATCCTGAAGAAGCAGGCAGCCCAATTGCGGCCAATGTCTCGGTGGTCAGTGACTATCGCTATCGTGGTATTTCTCAGTCAAACCTAAAGCCAGCAATTCAAGGCGGCTTTGATTATGCGCATGAGAGCGGTTTCTATATTGGTAACTGGAATAGCTCGATTAGTTGGGTAAACAACTTAAACCCATCGGTGTCCTCTGGTATTGAGATGGACTTTTATGCTGGTGTAAAAAAAGAGCTCATCGGTGAAGGATTTGCGTCTGATTTGGGTGTTTTGCAGTACTACTACCCAACAAGCGGAAACTTTACTAGCCCTAACGTAAATCCAAATACGACTGAGATTTATGCTGCTCAAAACTATACATTTGGCCCGGTTACTGGCTTCTTGAAGTTTTCATATGCCGTGACAAATACTTTCGGCAACCAAAATAGTTCCGGCTCTTACTATCCTGATTTAACTGCCAACTACGACACTGGCATTTGGGGTCTTGCAGTGAATGCACACGTTGGTTACCAGTACATTGCTGGAACGCCAGCGGGAACCACCACATCTAACTCTAGTCAATATAGCTACACTGATTGGAAGCTTGGCTTGACTAAAGATTTTGGGGGTGGCTTGTCTTTAGCAGCTGCTTACATTGGAACAAATGCCAAGAAAATTGGTAGTTCCTATGCATACGTTAGCCCATCAGGAAAAAACTTGGGCGGATCAACTGGCGTTCTTACCCTCACAAAAACTTTCTAATTTCCAACTCTGAACGGAGAAATATATGAAATTAATTACCGCAATCATCAAGCCCTTCAAGCTTGACGAAGTGCGCGAAGCTCTCTCGGAAGTGGGAGTTTCGGGCATTACCGTCACTGAAGTTAAAGGCTTTGGTCGTCAAAAAGGTCACACCGAGTTGTATCGTGGTGCTGAGTATGTAGTCGACTTTTTGCCTAAGGTAAAAATTGAAGCTGCTGTTGAAGATGGCATCTTGGAGCGAGCGATTGAGGCAATTGAAAAATCAGCTCGTACTGGCAAGATTGGCGATGGCAAGATTTTTGTCTCACCAGTTGAACACGTCATTCGCATTCGTACCGGTGAAACCGGCGCGTCAGCACTTTAAAGAGAGGTTCAAAATGTTAACTTGGATGAAACGACTCCTAGCTGGAAGCGCAATGGCCTTGGCTATTGGTGCAACTAGCGTCATGGTGGCTTCACCAGCTTTTGCTGATGAGGCTAAACCAGCGGTTGCGGCGGCTGCTGCAGCAGTTGCTGCCGCTCCTGCATTGGTGCCTAACAAAGGTGATACAGCATGGTTGCTAGTGTGTACTGCATTAGTAATCTTGATGACATTGCCTGGTTTGGCTTTGTTCTACGGCGGTTTAACACGTAGCAAAAACATTCTTTCTGTACTCGTACAGTGTATGTTTGTTTTCGCTTTGATCACAGTATTGTGGGCGCTATATGGTTATAGCTTTGCATTTACTGAAGGCGGTGCATTCATTGGTGGTCTTGATCGTTTGTTCTTGAGTGGCATTACTCCAGATTCAGTTGCGGCAACTTTTAGTAAAGGTGTTGTAGTTCCTGAGTTTGTATTTATGGCCTTCCAAGCTGCATTCGCAACAATCACTTGCTGCTTGATCATTGGTTCATTTGCTGAGCGTGCTAAGTTTTCCGCAATCGTGTTGTTTGTGATCCTCTGGTTTACTTTCAGCTACTTGCCAATCGCTCATATGGTTTGGTTCTGGCCTGGTCCTGACGACATCAAAGATGCTGCATCACTTGAAGCTATCACTGCACGTGCTGGTTGGTTGTGGCAGAAGGGTGTTCTCGACTTTGCTGGTGGCACTGTTGTTCATATCAATGCAGCGATTGCTGGTTTGGTAGGTTCATTCGTGATCGGCAAGCGTTTGGGTTACGGCAAAGAAGCGATGAAGCCGCACAACCTAGTATTCGTCATGATCGGTGCATCACTCTTGTGGTTCGGTTGGTTTGGTTTCAATGCTGGTTCTGCTCTCGAGGCGAACGGCAGTGCAGCCTTGGCATTCGTAAACACATTATTGGCAACAGCTGCTGCAGTATTAAGCTGGTCAGTAGCTGAGTGGGTTCACAAGGGTAAGCCTTCCATGTTGGGTGGCGCATCTGGTTGCGTAGCTGGTTTGGTTGCGGTTACTCCTGCTGCTGGTTTTGTTGGCCCAATGGGTGCCCTCATCATCGGCGCTGCTGCTGGTGTAGTTTGCTTGTGGGGTGTTTCTGGTCTCAAGAAGATTTTGGGTTCAGACGACAGCTTGGATGTATTCGGTGTGCATGGCGTTGGCGGTATTTTGGGCGCTTTGTTAACCGGTGTATTCGCCGATCCAGCTTTGGGTGGAACAGGTATTTGGGATTATGTGGCGAATGCTGCTGCTCCTGACTACTCTATTGCTAGCCAATTATGGATTCAGAGCCAAGGCGTGATCGTTACCTTAATTTGGTCTGGCGTGGTTTCTTACATTGCCTACAAATTGGTAGATATCGTGATTGGTCTACGCGTTAAGGAAGATCAAGAGCGCGAAGGCTTGGATATCAGCTCACATGGTGAGTCAGCCTACGAGTCTTAATCGGTAGATTTACCCCTCACCGGGCGGCAAAGCATTGTTGCCCGGTTTTTAAGCGCGGGATCCTCGGATTCCGCGTCTTTCTTTTAAAAATCTTACAATGGTGAAATGGTCCCACATCTCATCACTGCCCTTAGCGGCCCTCTTCTCGAACTCGAGTCGAAGGTATTAGAAGCTACTCCAACTATCGAGCGCTGGTTCAGGCTTGAGTGGCAGGAGCATACCCCACCGTTTTATTGTTCGGTTGACTTGCGTAATGCGGGCTTTAAGCTTGCACCGGTCGATACCAATCTCTTTCCCGGTGGATTTAATAATCTTTCCCCGCAGATGTTGCCTTTAGCAGTACAAGCTGCAATGGCTGCTATTGAGAAGATTTGTCCAGAGGCAAAAAACCTATTACTAATTCCTGAGCGTCACACACGCAATACTTTCTATTTGCAGAATATCGCGCGTCTCTCATCTATCTTGCGTCAAGCGGGACTGAATGTCCGCCTAGGCACTCTGTCTGATGAAATCAAGAAGCCCACTTGGATAGAATTGCCTGATGGCAACCGCCTATTAATGGAGCCTTTATCTCGCTTGGGATTGAGGAAGCAGCGTTTGGGATTGAAAGACTTCGATCCATGCTCCATTCTGTTGAACAACGATTTATCTGCTGGCATTCCGCCGATCTTAGAAAATCTACACGAGCAATATTTATTGCCTGGCTTGCATGCCGGCTGGCATGTACGTCGTAAATCAAATCACTTCGCTGCTTATGATGAAGTGGCTAAGAAGTTTGCCAAAGTAGTTGATATTGATCCTTGGATGATTAATCCATTCTTTGCGAGTTGCTCAAATGTGAATTTCCACGAGCGCAAAGGTGAGGAAGAGTTACAGGATGCTGTTGAGAAGGTTTTAAAGAAGACCGCTAAAAAGTATCGCGAATACGGTATTAAAGAGAAGCCATATGTCGTTGTTAAAGCTGACGCCGGAACTTATGGCATGGGCGTGATGGTGGTGAACGATCCATCACAACTCAAGGGTTTGAACCGTAAAGACCGCAACAAGATGAGTGTGGTTAAAGAAGGTCTTGAGGTAAGCGATGTATTGATTCAAGAAGGCGTATATACCTTTGAGAAAGTCAACGAAGCCGTGGCTGAGCCCGTGGTCTATATGATTGATCGCTACGTCATTGGTGGCTTCTATCGCGTACATACTGATCGTGGCCCAGATGAGAATCTCAATGCGCCTGGTATGCATTTTGTGCCATTGGCATTTGAGCAAAACTCTATGCCAGATATGGGCGCCAAGCCAGGTAGCGCTCCGCCAAATCGCTTCTATTTATATGGCGTTGTAGCTCGCTTGGCATTGTTAGCGGCATCGTTGGAGCTTGAACGCTCCGATCCTAATGCTGAAGTTGCTTAATTTATTAATGGATATTCGGACATAAAAATGGACCTTCTTTTTATTGCCGATCCCTTGGAATCTTTCAAGATCAGTAAAGATTCCACGTTGGCGATGATGCGTGTTGCTCAAGAGGCTGGTCATAAACTGTGGTTTTGTGAGAGCCGCAATATTCTTTGGCGAAATAATCTTGTAGTAGCTGATTGCCAATCACTCGCAGTCAAGCCAAGCAGCACCGCATGGTTTGAGTTGGGTGAGATTGAAGGGCGCGCATTAAATGCTTTCTCAGCGGTATTGATGCGTACCGACCCACCTTTTGATATTGAATATCTCAATACGACTTGGTTGTTATCTGCGGCTACCCGTCAGGGCGCAAAAGTTTTTAATAATCCAGCGGCTGTCCGTGATCACTCTGAGAAATTGTCCATCACAGAATTTCCGGAACTGATTCCCCCAACATTGGTTACTCGTGAGCTTGCTGCCATTGAAGTTTTTCATCAAGAGCATCGCGATATTGTGATCAAGCCTTTAGATGGCATGGGCGGTATGGGAATCTTCCGTGTTGGTCCTGATGGCTTGAATCTCGCTAGCATCGTCGAAACCTTGGGTGAGAATGGCGCGCGCACCTTGATGGTTCAGCGCTTCTTGCCGGAGATTGCTCAAGGCGATAAACGGGTGCTCTTGATCGGCGGTGAAGTAGTTCCATTCGCGCTTGCTCGTATTCCTCAGGGTAGTGAAATTCGAGGAAATTTGGCTGCTGGCGGAAAGGGTGTTGCTATGCCTCTGACAGATGCTGAAAAGAAAGTCGCGGAATATCTGGCGCCTATTTTGAATGAGCGTGGCTTGTTCTTGGTAGGATTAGATCTGATTGGTGCTTATGTCACTGAAATTAATGTGACTAGCCCAACCTGTTTTGTAGAGATCACTGAGCAAAGTGGTTTTGATGTTCCACAATTTTGGTTAAAAGCCCTAGAAAAGGCGCTAGCGTAAACATGGTCGGAATTGTTATTGTTGCTCACACTCCAGTAGCAAGCGCCATGCTGGGATTTGCCGAGCATGCTTTTGGGGTTTTGCCTGAAGGAGTGAGGGCTGTCGATATTCCTCCCCATGAAGACACTAAAGCGAGCTTTGATCGAGTCCTGAGAGCGGCCTATGGTGTTGATACAGGTAAGGGGCTTTTAATTCTGACGGATGTGATGGGTGCTACCCCTGCAAATGTGGCATCCAAGTTAGAGGCGCTTGGCCCCCTCTCGGGATTGAACTCTCCACTCATTGTTTTGGCTGGACTCAATTTACCTATGCTCATGCGTTGCATCTCTCACCGTGGAGAGGGCCTAGAAGAGTTAGCCCAGAAAGCATTACAAGGCGGTCAAAATGGAATTTTGCGTTTGGGTTCTAAGGCGCATCAAGAAACTGTGGAGAAATAAACCTAGCCATGCCAGTTACTGAAATTGAAATTATCAATAAATTGGGTTTACACGCACGTGCATCTGCAAAGCTGTCACAGCTTGCCGCCCAATTTCCCTGTGAGATTTTCTTGTCACGCAATGGTCGTCAAATTAATGCGAAGAGCATTATGGGTGTCATGATGCTTGCGGCAGGAATAGGCAGCACTGTTACATTGGAAACAGTTGGCGATCAGGCGGATGAAGCGATGAAGGCTTTGGTAGATCTGATTAATGATCGTTTTGGTGAGGGTGAGTAAGGATGACTTTTGCCTTGCACGGAATTCCAGTATCAAAGGGCATTGCCATTGGCAAAGCTGTACTGATTTCGCGTGCGGCATTAGAGGTCAGTCATTACTTAGTTGAGTCTGGTAAGGAAGAGGCGGAAGCCAAAAAATTATTAGACGCCTTTGAGCAAGTGCGCCTGGAATTGGCGCAACTACGTCAAGGATTGCCAAAAGATGCGCCACAAGAGATGGCTGCATTCTTAGATGTGCATGGCATGATTTTGGCTGACCCAGCCTTGGCTGAGAAGCCGTTGAAACTCATTCGCACGCAACGACTCAATGCCGCTTGGGCATTGACGACCGAGCTGAATGATCTCCTCGAACAATTTTCCGAGATTGAAGATCCTTATCTGAAAGAGCGGGGAAATGATATTCGCCAGGTTGCGGAGAGAGTGCTTAAGGCCCTCAACGCACAGCAAAAAGATACGCTGAGTGACTCCGAGCTCTTATCGCCAAGCGATGTTGGCGTAGATGCCATTATTGTGGCGCATGATATTGCGCCTCATGACATGTTGCGCTTCAAAGAGCACGCATTTACTGGTTTCGTTACTGACCTCGGCGGAAAAACTTCCCACACCGCAATTGTTGCGCGCAGCATGGAAATACCGGCGGTAGTTGGTGTGCGCCATGCCAGCGAGATGATTCGTCATGGTGATTGGTTGGTGATTGATGGTGAGCATGGTGTGGTGGTGGTTGCCCCAGATGAGCAATTGCTCTCGGAATATCGTTTGTTACAAACAAAGGCGATCGAAGAGACGCGCAAGCTCCAAGAGCTTAAACACTCTCGCACCGCCACAGCAGACAAGGTGGCCATTGAGTTGTTAGCGAATATTGAATTACCTGAAGATGCTACTCAAGCGGTAGAGTTAGGCGCAATTGGAGTTGGTTTATTCCGCTCAGAATTTTTATTCATGGATCGCAATCAAGCATTGCCAGACGAAGAGCAGCAATATCAAGAGTATCGCCGTGTAGTCGATTTGATGCATGGTTTGCCAGTGAACATCCGCACTATTGATGTGGGAGCGGATAAGGCCTTGGGCTCTGGCTCCGATTTATCCCAAACCGGAACATCTCCTTTGGGCTTGCGCGCTATTCGCTGGTCTCTCACCGAGCCAGAAATCTTCTTGACTCAGTTGAGGGCGATCTTAAGAGCTTCGGCGCATGGCCAAGCTCGCATCATGATTCCAATGTTGGCTCATGTGAAAGAAATTGATGAGACATTGCGCTTGATTGAAAAAGCAAAGCAACAGTTGCATCAGCGTGGACAGCCATTCAATCCAAACATCCAAGTGGGCGCCATGATTGAAATTCCGGCCGCCGCTTTGGTATTGCCCTTGTTCATTAACCGCTTTGATTTCTTATCAATTGGTACAAACGATTTAATTCAGTACACATTAGCAATCGATCGTGCGGATCATGCGGTGGCGCATCTTTATGACCCGTATCATCCTGCAATCTTGAATCTGCTATTCAATATTATTGATCAGGCAAAGCGGGCCAATATTCCTGTAGCCGTATGCGGTGAGATGGCGGGTGATCCGACGATGACGAAGTTGTTGTTAGGTTTGGGGTTGACTGACTTTTCAATGCACTTTAGCCAGCTGTTATTGGTCAAGCGTGAAATTCTGAAAGCCGATGTGGGTCTACTGAAGTCACGTATCCAGGCCGTATTGCAAGCCATAGAGCCAGAGGATCAAGCTCAGGCGCTTGAAAAACTCCTAGCTTGATAGCTTAGGCCGAGTGACGCTGCCCACAAACGGGGCATTCAGGATTTCTAGAAATTCGAATTTCATTAATCTGGGTATTGAGTGCATTCCACAGTAGCATTCTTCCAACCAATGGCTGGCCAAACCCAATCAGAATTTGTAAGGCTTGAGCTGCCTGCATGGCGCCAATAATTCCCACTAGGGGTGAGAAGATGCCCATGCTGGCGCAACTGACTTCCTCAAATTGCTCATCTGGTGAAAAGAGGCAGGCATAGCAAGGTGAGGAATCACTTCTAAAGTCAAACACACTCAATTGACCGTCAAACTTCAATGCCGAGCCAGAGACCAATGGAATGTGATGCTTGAAGCAGGCAGCATTAATTAGATGGCGCGTTGCGAAGTTATCAGTGCAATCCAAGACAACATCAACAGTGGGTAGTAATGAGTTAAGTAAAGCTTCGGATGCTTTTTCCTGAATGGCGTTTATCACCAAATTTGAGTTAAGGCTTTGCAAGAACAGCTTGCCTGACTCCACTTTGCTTTTCCCAAGAGAGTCTTGAGAATGCATGATTTGACGTTGCAGGTTAGTCAATTCAACTTGATCGTGATCTACTAAAGTGATCTTTCCTGCGCCAGCAGCGGCAATGTAGGGCGCTGCTGCACTGCCTAAGCCACCCGCACCAATGATGAGGACGTGCGAGCTTAGAACCTTTTCTTGTCCTGCGACATCAATTTCCTCGAGGAGGAGATGCCTCGAGTAGCGAAGTAGCTGCTCATCATTCATATTGAATAAAGCCAAGGAAGCGCTTACTCGAGTTTTGAAGCAGAGCGCTTCACGGGCTCACCATTGATAAAAGCCACAGCCTGGGAAAGCATGAAGTCATCAGCACTACCAAGTTCGGTAGGTTTCTTGGACTTCTCTTTTTCTTTTTCTTCAGGAGTCTTCTTGGCATTTTTCTCTTCAATGCGCTGTAGCTCCTCAAGGCGACGCTTCTCGCGATCAGCAATCAGCTTTTCTTCGGATGACTGCTTATTGCGCAGATGCTTCTCACTGTCAATTTCGCGAGTAATCAACACATCATCTGGATCACCATCTTTGTTTTGATCGACTGCGATATCCGGCTTAATGCCATAGGCTTGAATGGATCTGCCAGTAGGCGTGTAGTAATACGCCGTTGTAATTTTTAAAGCGGAATCATTTGTTAGAGGACGTACTGTTTGTACGGAGCCCTTACCAAAAGTGGTTTTACCAATAATGGTTGCGCGTTTGTAATCCTGCAAGGCGCCCGCGACAATTTCGGAGGCAGATGCTGAGTACGCATTGACCAATACGACCATTGGCAGCTTTTTAAACATGGCAGGAACACCGGCCAAAGGATCGCCAGCCTCGCTCAGGCGGTACATAGCAGGCGTCGCATTAAATACCTGCTTAGAGTCTGGTGTTTGACCTTTGGTCGAGACGATGACTGCATCAGCAGGCAGAAAGGCTGCGGCAACGCCAACAGCGCCTTGAAGTAAGCCACCACCATTGTTTCTCAGATCAAGGATGATGCCCTTCATTTTCGGATCTTGATTGGCGAGTTCAATTAACTTCTTCGCCAAATCAGGAACAGTGCGCTCTTGAAAGCTAGTGACTCTCACCCAAGCGATATCGTTATCCAAAATCCTGGCTTTAACAGATTGCACTTTAATTTCAGCGCGGGTAATGGTTACAGGGAAGCTGCGCTCTTCACTCTTACGAAATACGGTCAAAGTAATTTTCGTGCCTGGTGTGCCGCGCATCGTGCGCACTGCCTTATCAAGAGACATACCTCGTACAGGCTTGTCATCCAGGCGAGTAATTAAATCACCGGCCTGTAGTCCAGCATGCGCTGCGGGACTGTCTTCAATCGGATTGAGTACTTTAACTACGCCATCTTCAGAAGTGATTTCAATACCGAGGCCCGCAAACTTCCCGCTTGTTTGCTCCTGCATTTCAGAGAAATCTTTTTTATCTAAATAGGTAGAGTGCGGATCAAGACTGCTCACCATGCCTTTGACGGCATCCGTTAGTAACTGTTTGTCCTCAATAGGCTCGACATACTCACGTTTAATTTGAGCAAAGACATTCGATAAAGTGCGCAGCTCATCTAGAGGCAATGTGGCGCCTTGTTGGGCGGTTGCCGATAATTGAATGGTTGCTGCAACCCCGGCGATTAAGCCAGCAGTGACTAGGGCAAAGTTCTTCAGAAATACGCGCATGCTTTTTTTACCCTAATCCAAATAAAAGTGTTGAATCGGTTTGAGGTTGTCATCCAGCTCATAAACGAGAGGGATGCCGTTGGGGACATTAATTTCCATAATGTCTTCGTCAGATACCTGATCTAGGTATTTAATTAAAGAGCGGATGCTGTTTCCGTGCGCAACGAGCAACACTCGTTTGCCCGCTTTGAGGGCTGGGGCTATGGATTCATTCCAAAGTGGCAAAACTCGCTCGACGTTGTCTTTTAAGCATTCGCCTAATGGAATGTCTGAAGGGCTGAGTTTTTCATAGCGGCGATCGTTTTGTGGATTACGGTCATCGCCAGTTTCCAGCAATGGAGGGCGTACGTCATAGGAGCGACGCCAAATGTGTACTTGTGCATCTCCATATTGGGCGGCAGTCTCGGCCTTATTTAATCCGGTTAGGGCGCCGTAATGACGCTCATTTAATCTCCAGCTATGGACAACTGGGAGCCACATCAAATCCATGGTGTCCTGTACATGCCAAAGAGTGCGAATTGCCCGTCTTAAAACTGAGGTGTAAGCAACATCGAACTCATAGCCTGCTTTTCTGAGGTTTTCACCAGCGGCCAGGGCCTGCTCTGTCCCTTTTGGGGTTAAGTCAACGTCCGCCCAGCCAGTGAAGCGGTTTTCAAGGTTCCAGGCGGATTCGCCATGACGAATAAGGACAAGTTGTTTCATAGAGCCATTCTATAATCCGGTGATGAACTTTCTCACGCAAATTGATAATTTAGCGCTTATCGCCCTTTTAGTAGTAACGGGCTTAGCGCTTTTCCTGCCTACATTATCTACGCTTATTAGCGGAAAAGGCTTATCGGCTACCGAGGCAACCATTTGGATGAATCGTCGCAAAGCCTCTGTTTTAGATTTACGCCCCGAGGCGGCATTTAAAGCCGGTCATTTGCCAGGCGCTAAAAACCTATCTGCAGCCCAGCTCACTGCTGGCATTGATAAGCTCAAACTAGATCGTAAGCACCCATTGATTTTGGTTTGCGAGACTGGCGTGAGCTCGCGTAAAGCCCTTGCCGAGGCTCAAAAGTTAGGTTTTGCTGAGGTTGGGATTTTGGACGGCGGCGTTCAGGCTTGGCAATCCGCAGCTCTTCCACTAGTTAAATAATTTTCGAGCGTCTGATATGCCCTTAGTTACGATGTATAGCACCCAAGTTTGCCCATATTGCGTCATGGCAGAAAAGCTGTTGCAAAAAAAAGGTGTCGCGAATCTAGAAAAGATTTTGATTGATCGTGATCCCGCACAACGCGACATCATGATGACCCGCACTGGCCGACGCACAGTTCCGCAAATTTATATTGGCGAAACACATGTTGGCGGGTATGACGATTTAGTCGCCCTTGATCGTGCTGGACAACTTGACCCATTATTGGCTTAAAAATTATTCTGAAAGTTTGCAATGACTGAACAATCTATCCCAACACCAGACAGTGCTGATAACTCTAAAGAGCCTGGATTTCGTATTCAGCGCATCTATCTCAAAGATCTTTCTTTAGAGCAACCAAATGCCCCGCAAATTTTATTGGTGGCAGCTGAGCCTCAGGTAGAGGTTGAGGTTGATGTTGCCGTCACTCGTTTGAGTGATGAAATTTTTGAAGTCGCTTTAATTGCGACGGTTACTGCCAAGGTGGAGAGCAAAGTTCTCTTTTTGGTTGAAGCAAAGCAAGCTGGAATCTTTGAGTTCAGCAATATTCCTCCGGAGCAAATCGATCCAATGTTAGGCATTGCTTGCCCAACGATTTTGTATCCATACTTGCGCTCCAATATTGCCGACACTATTAGTCGCGCAGGCTTTCAGCCGATTCATTTAAATGAAATCAATTTCCACGGTATGTATGAGCACCGCATCATGCAGGCTCAGCAAGCTGCTGCCGAGGAAGGCAAGGGAAAGCTTCCTAACTAAATCCACGCGAAAGGTCCACAGATCATGAAAGTGACGCTGCTTGGAGCTGGATCCTGGGGTACTGCCATGGCTGCGCAAGCCGCACGCCATCTTGAGCCAGGCGCTGTATGTTTGTGGTCGCGTAGCTCGCAGCAGTTAGACGACATTCAAAAGACGGGTGAAAACGCTGGCTATTTGCCCGGCGTTGTTTTGCCTAAGGGCCTGGTGTTAGAGGCTAATTTAGAGCGCGCTATCGAGCGCCTCTCAGAAAATGATCTTTTGGTAATTGCGACACCAATGTCCGGGTTGTCGGAGACGGTTACACAGGTATTGCGGATTGCTAAACATCCGCTCAATATCGTTTGGCTATGCAAAGGTCTTGAGCCGAGTACTACCTTATTGCCGCATCAAGTGGTTGAGCGCGAGGACCAATTGCACAGCCATGGATTGCATCATGCCTATGGCGCACTTTCTGGCCCTAGCTTTGCTCAAGAGGTTGGCAATGGCATGCCTTGCGCGCTTACGGTAGCAAGTCAATCCAATTCCCTGTGTGACATTGTTCAAGCTGCTTTTCATCACGGCAATATGCGTATTTACGCTAGCGATGATTTGGTGGGCGTTGAGTTGGGCGGCGCCATTAAAAACGTATTAGCAATTGCCGCCGGTATAGGCGATGGTTTGGATTTAGGTCTTAACGCTCGCGCTGCTGTATTGACACGCGGCCTTGCGGAAATGATGCGTTTGGTAAAAGCGGCTGGCGGCCGACCAGAAACTTGCATGGGATTGACTGGTGTTGGCGATTTAATTTTGACTGCCACTGGGGATTTATCGCGTAACCGTCGCGTTGGTCTTGCTCTTGCTGCAGGAAAATCTTTGCCGGAAATTTTAGGAAGCTTAGGTCATGTGGCTGAAGGTGTTTTATGTGCCTCTGCTGTTGGCAATCTGGCTGAGCGTTTGGGGGTAGAGATGCCCATTACTGCCATGATGGGTGAGGTGTTATCTGGAAAGCTTGCTCCAAAAGAAGCGGTAAAAAAATTAATGGGGCGCGACCCCAAAGTAGAATCCTGATCTTCGATTAGTTTCCGCCAGCAAGCCCATTCTGGCGCCAGGCTTCGTAAACCACAATAGCAACAGTATTCGAGAGATTCAAGCTACGGCTGCTGTCTTGCATCGCTAAACGCATCTGGTTTGGCTTGGGGATAGAGCTTCTTACTTCTTCAGTAATTCCTTTGGTCTCGGAGCCAAAGACAAAATAATCTTCCGGTAAGTATTTGCCGTCATGGAACTTGCCGGATCCTTTAGTAGTCAGTGCAAACATGCGCTCAGGATTGGGCTGTTCATTCGCAAGAAATTGCGCCCAGTTCTGATGAACTTTGACTCTAGCGAACTCGTGATAGTCCAGGCCAGCTCTACGCAGTTTGGCATCCTCCATCGGAAAGCCTAGCGGCTCAATCAAATGAAGCTTGGCGCCAGTATTCGCGCACAGACGAATGATGTTCCCAGTATTGGGTGGAATTTCTGGTTCGAATAAAACAATATTAAACATGCTCTGCTCTTTGCGCTGTTCTCCATCATGCTTGACGGAGTGTTCTTAATAGAACCCAATTAATAACACGAGATACGCCATTGTCCTTCAGAATGCGGGCGATTTCATTTAAGGTGGCGCCAGTAGTCATGACATCATCAAATACGATCACTGTTTGGTTCTCTAGTTGATATTGGTATTTTGGATTGACATAAAACATTCCCTGAATTGACTTATGTCGATTGAGTCGACTTTCATTGGCTTGATGCAGGGTGTGGTGATGACGCTTCAAGATGAAGGGGGATTGATGGATATGAGGCGCGCATTGAATTCTTCTGGCCAATTCCCAGCTTTGATTGAAGCCACGCAAGCAAAGTTTTTCTTGGCTTAATGGCACTGGCAGCAAATAACTTGCCTGGACATCTCTTATTTGTTCATTCATTAACTGATTCCAAGCAGCGCTTAGTCCATGTGCGCATGCTAGGCGCTTCTGATATTTCAGTTGATGCAGGGCTCTCTGCAGTTTTCCGTGATAGCGATCTAAGCAGTAGGTTTCATCAAAATAAGGTGAATTCAATTGGCACTCTTGACATCGCTGTTGAGTAATCTCACTCGCGAGTAAGGTAATGCCGCATTGTTGGCAGCACTCATAGTGTGAGAGTTGCTCGGCGGCCAATAAGTCGGCGCATTGAGTGCACAAGGTCTGCTGCTGATAGGCCTCGCAAACGATGCATGCGCTTGGCAGAAGATGCGAGCTTATCGCTTGAAAAATATTCTCAAATATTCGCATCGGGCGCTGAGTATACTGAGCCAATGACCCAATCAATCAGATGGCTTCAGGATGAAATTGCAGACCGTATGTTGCAAAAATTAGACATCGTGAAGATGCAAGTAAAGGATGTCTTAGTCATTCCGGATTTCTCCGGGCGGCACGCTCATTTTTTGGCGAAACGTTTTCCTGGCATTCGATTTCATAGTGCGCCAGAGTCTGACCTGTCCGCGTGGGAACGGTTGAAATTGAAGGTCTCTCGTTTGTGGAGTTCTGGCTTTAAGGTCGCACCTACCGTTTCCTTGGCGAGCTATCAAAAAACGGGTCGCCTTGATCTTCCAAATAATTCAGTAGATTTAGTATTTAGCGTTTTATTGATTCAGGATTTGCCTGATCCAAAGCATTTCTTGCAGGAATGTTGGCGTGTACTCAAAGAGGGTGGTTTACTCACATTGAGTTATTTAGGGCCGGATACGGCTAAAGAGCTTTATATGGCTGGCGACACACCACAACAGATTGCTTTAAAAAAATTGGCAAACCCATGGGATATGCACGATATGGGAGACGCTCTTTTGGGGGAACGTTTTTCTGACCCAGTGATGGATATGGAGTTTTTGAAGTTGGATTACGAGTCAGATGCGGTTTTGCTAGCCGACGCCAAAGCGCTCAAAATGATTGAATCAGGCATCGAAAGCCCCTTTTTTGGGGATAAATTACCCAAAAAACTGACCTTAGAAGTGGTTTATGGACACGCTTGGGTGATTGGTAAGCACCTGGCTAAAGCGGAGGACCATGTGGCCTATATTGATCTAAATCAAATCCAGCGCAAGACTAGGAGTGATTCTGCTTAAGTGTAAGTGATCACTATCATTAAAACCTTTATCAAGATTGAGGCAAGCCTGGTTTACCTGGTTTGTTGTTGAACTTAATTAACCCTATAATCTCTGCTGGATGTATTGGCTTGATACCGCTTTTTGGGCTATCTGGGGCTGTATTGCCACAGAAGTTCACGACAATAAACAGAGAATAAGATGAATTTATTTGGAAAAGTCACAAGGGCTTCGCTCTATTTAGTAGCAGCCTTCGGCACTGCATTTGCACATGCAGCAGAAAATATGCCTGGCGGCCCAGCTGTCAATCAGCTCAATTTTGCTGCGCCAGCAACCAAAATCATGCAAGAAATCCATTGGTTGCATTGGATGATGTTGGTCATCTGCGCATTGATTTTTATCGGTGTTTTTGGGGTGATGTTCTACTCCATCTTGAAACATCGCAAATCTTTGGGTCATAAGTCAGCCTCATTTCATGAGAGCACCACTGTTGAAATTATTTGGACAGTGATTCCTTTGCTTATCGTGATTGGTATGGCTTTGCCAGCAACTAAAACAGTTGTGGCTATGAAAGACACTACAAATTCAGACATCACGATTAAAACTACTGGTTATCAGTGGAAATGGGGTTACGACTACATCAAAGGTGAGGGCGAGGGCATTAGCTTCTTGTCTACTTTGTCGACATCCCGTGAAGCAATTAACAACTTGGCACCAAAATCAAATACCTATTTGATGGAAGTGGACAACGAAATGGTTGTGCCAGTTGGAAAAAAAATTCGCTTGATTACTACTGCTAATGACGTGATTCACGCGTGGACTATTCCAGCGTTTGGCGTTAAGCAAGATGCGATTCCAGGTTTTGTACGTGATACATGGTTCCGTGCTGACACTATTGGCACATTCCGTGGTCAGTGTTCAGAGTTGTGCGGTGCTGAACACGCCTTCATGCCTATCGTGGTGAAAGTGGTGTCACAAGAAGACTACAGCGCTTGGGTTGCACAGAAGAAAAAAGAAATGTCAGCCGCCTCTGATGATCCTTCAAAGGCCTACACCTTGGATGAGCAAAAAGAGCGTGGTGCAAAAGTGTACGCAGCAAATTGCGCTGCATGCCATCAGCCTAACGGCAAGGGTGCTGGTGCATTCCCAGCATTGGATGGCAGCAAAGTGGTTAACGGCCCTAAAGAAGGTCAATATAACATTTTGCTGAACGGCAAAAATGCAATGCCTAAATGGGCTGGCGTGATTTCTGATGGCGATATCGCTGCTGTGATCACCTATACCCGCAATGCATGGGGTAATAAGACGGGTGAAGTGATTCAGACCCAAGACATTATTACCGCACGCGGTGGCAAGTAATCCATTCATTAATACAGATAAAACGAAACCGGAGTAATCCATGAGCACAGTCTCTACTACCCACGATCACGCGCACGATGATCACATGCCACATGGTTGGCGTCGTTGGTTGTTCGCAACCAACCATAAAGACATCGGCACGATGTACTTGATCTTCTCGTTTGTTAGCTTGTTAGCTGGCGGCATGATGGCTTTGGGAATTCGTTTGGAGCTATTCCAACCTGGTCTGCAATATTTGCGCCCAGAGTTCTTCAACCAATTAACGACCATGCACGGTTTGGTCATGGTGTTTGGCGCGATCATGCCGGCTTTCGTTGGCTTTGCTAACTGGATGGTGCCTTTGCAAATTGGCGCATCTGATATGGCGTTTGCGCGTATGAATAACTTCAGCTTCTGGATCCTGCCAGTGGCTGCAACTTTGTTGTTGAGTTCATTTTTGGTTCCTGGTGGCGCTCCATCAGGTGGCTGGACTATTTACGCTCCATTGACTTCGCAGATGGGCCCTGGAATGGATATGGCAATTTTTGCTCTCCATTTATTAGGCGCCTCTTCAATCATGGGTTCAATCAACATCATTGTGACGATTTTGAACATGCGCGCTCCTGGCATGACATTGATGAAGATGCCAATGTTCTGCTGGACTTGGTTGATCACTGCTTACTTATTGATTGCGGTAATGCCTGTATTGGCTGGTGCGATCACCATGGTTCTGACTGATCGTCATTTCGGCACTTCATTCTTCTCTGCTGTTGGCGGCGGCGACCCAATCATGTTCCAGCATATTTTCTGGTTCTTCGGTCACCCAGAGGTTTACATCATGATTCTTCCAGCATTCGGAATTATTAGTGAAATCGTTCCAGCATTCTCCAGAAAGACATTGTTTGGTTACAGCTCCATGGTTTATGCGACAGCATCGATTGCGATCTTGTCATTCATCGTTTGGGCTCACCACATGTTTGCTACTGGTATGCCAGTAACAGGCCAATTGTTCTTTATGTACGCCACAATGTTGATTGCTGTTCCAACTGGTGTGAAGATTTTCAACTGGGTTGCAACAATGTGGAAAGGTTCAATGACCTTTGAGACTCCAATGTTGTGGGCCATCGGCTTTATTTTCGTATTCACCATGGGTGGCTTTACTGGCTTGATCCTAGCGATGGCGCCGATTGATATCGGTGTTCAAGATACATACTACGTAGTAGCGCATTTCCACTATGTATTGGTTGCGGGTTCTTTGTTTGCAATGTTCGCTGGTTTCTACTACTGGTGTCCAAAGTGGACTGGCCACATGGCTAGCGAAACTCGCGGCAAGATCCATTTCTGGGCTTCCATGATTTTCTTCAACATCACCTTCTTCCCAATGCACTTCTTGGGTCTAGCTGGTATGCCACGTCGTTACGCAGACTACCCAACTCAGTTTGCTGACTTCAACATGATTGCATCGATTGGCGCCTTGGGCTTTGGTTTGGCACAGGTTTATTTCTTACTCTTCGTTGTCTTGCCTGCTTATCGCGGTCATGGCGAGAAGGCACCGATGAAGCCATGGGATGGTGCAAAAGGTTTGGAGTGGACTATTCCTTCACCAGCACCACATCACACTTTTGAAACTCCGCCTAGTGCAGAGCAGATGCGTGAAGCAGGAATTTAATTCTTCAGCGAAACAAACCCTGGCTGCGAGCAATCGTAGGTTGGGGTTTGTACTTCTGAGTGTTGTACTGACGTTCTTTATTGGAATTGTGATTAAACGGAGCTTATTGGGTTAATCCCGCTTATTGCGATGGTCTCTACTCAATCTCTTAATCGCCAAATTTTATTAAAGCTCTTAATTGCGGCTGTGATGATGTTTGGTTTTGGTTACGCATTGGTTCCGATGTACAAGGCCTTGTGTGAGGTCACTGGGATTAACGTAGTCACTAGTAAAAATGATTATGGTGTCAGAGCCTATAGCGCTAATAAGGTCGGTAATACGCAGGTAGATAGTTCGCGTACAGTGACCATTGAGTTTGACTCCAATAGTCGTGGTCCGTTTACCTTTAAGCCTGTAAAGAATTTTTTAGAAGTGCATCCCGGCGAGATGTCTGAAATTGTGTATGAGGTGACCAATAATTTGGGCCGCACAGTAAAGGCGCAAGCGATACCGAGTTACGCACCCAAAAGCGCAACAGAGTTTTTTACGAAATTAGAGTGTTTTTGTTTTCAGGAGCAAACGCTAGCGGCAAATGAAACAAGAAAGATGCCGGTAGTGTTCGTCATTGATGCAGGTTTGCCTGAGGATGTGAAAACAATTACTTTGTCGTATACCTTTTTTGAATTGGGACTTGGTACTCCTCCAGCTCCAAAATCAAAGGTAGCGTCATGAAAAAGAAAAGCAGTTTTTGGCAGTCTATGAAAGCAGTAATGTGGGGCTTCTTGGGTGTCCGTAAGCAGTCGGGCTTGCAAGAGGATGTTGCTTCACTCAGTTTTGTTCACATTATCATTGCAGGAGTGGTGGGAGCCTTAATTTTTATGGCAGTCCTCTTGTTGATAGTGAAAGCAGTTGTTTCCCATTGATTTTTTTTGATTGAATAGAGAGAATAAGATGTCATCCAATTCAACCCCATACTATTTCGTCCCTGGACTATCTAGACACCCAGCTATGGCAGCTTTTGGCTTGATTGCCTTTGGCTTCGGCATGTCAGGATGGGTAAACCACACTTCTTGGGGCGGCCCCCTAAGCTTGGTTGGTGTGGCATGGATTCTCTATGTCCTCTATCACTGGTTTGGCGATACGATCGCTGAATCCAACGCTGGTAAGAACGGCGTGAACGTTGATATTTCTTACCGCTGGTCTATGGCCTGGTTCATCTTCTCTGAAATCATGTTCTTTGGCGCATTCTTTGCGGCACTCTTCTACGCACGCAATATCGCGATGCCTTGGATGGGTGATGTTGAGAGCAAATTGCTTTGGCCTAACTTCCAAGCTGTATGGCCGAATGATGGGCCTGCAGGTTTGGTTGAGAAATTCACCACTATGGGTCCTTGGCCAATTCCAACAATAAATACATTGTTGTTGTTGAGCTCTGGCGTAACGATCACTTATGCTCACCACGCATTAGTTGAAAACCACATGAAGAAAGCCATCATCGGCCTAGCTGCGACTGTTGGTTTGGGTTTCATCTTCTTGTGCTTCCAAGGCTACGAGTACTACCATGCTTATCATGAACTGAACCTGAAATTAACCTCTGGTGTTTACGGTTCTACATTCTTCATGTTGACTGGTTTCCATGGCTTCCACGTATTCCTTGGTGGAACCATGTTGGCAATTGTGTTGCGTCGCATGATTCGTGGTGACTTCACATCTAAGCATCACTTTGCCTTCGAAGGCGCTGCTTGGTACTGGCATTTCGTTGACGTTGTCTGGCTCGGCCTGTACATCGCTGTCTACTGGATGTAAGTTGAATACAAATCGGGGCGTTAAGCCCCGATTAGTTTTATGGTGTTCTGTTTGTGGGCAGTGTTCCTTAGTTTGTTCCAACCCTAATGCCAGTAGCTTCAATGTAGCCAAAGTAGTGTGCAATTAAAATCCCGAGGAAAAGCACAATCGATAGGCCAATCCTAAGCATGAGTGAGTGCACCATCCTAGGACTTTTGCCTTTATCTTTCATCATGTAGTACAGGGCAGAGCCAAGGCTTGCGACAATCATGAGCAATGCAACCGGAATAATCCACTTCATTTCATATCCTTATTTTGAATCTATTTAACAGCCTTATTACAAAACGCCTAGCTGCTACTGTATCAGCCTCGCTGGTCATTGCAATTGGCTTTGCTGCAGGGGTATGGCAACTCAATAGAGCAAGCACGAAGATTGCATTGGCAGCTAACTTACAGGCGCGCCAACAGATGCCTATTTTGAATGCAAGTAATGGATCTTGGACTTTGGAGGAAGTGAGTGAGCGACGCATGATTGCTCGCGGCCAATATATCCCTGAGGCTGCTATTTGGCTGGACAATCGCCCAAAACCAATTCCAGCTGGCGGTGGTGCCAATGCGGCACAGGCTGGCTTCTATTTAATGATGCCGCTGAGCTTGGAGGGCCGGCAGACGGTTGTGTGGGTCAACCGAGGATGGGCGCCACGAAATAACGACGATAGAGCACTGTTACCGCCAGTGAAGACCCCCTCTGGAGCGGTCAGTGTTGAGGGAATCGCGTTTGCGCACCCCGGCAGGGTCTATGAGTTGGGAAAGGCTAGCGAGGCGATTGATATCAGCAAGCCTCGCATTGAGCAGAATTTTGATTTGGCAGAAGAAGCGAAGCTCCATGGCTGGTCTCAAAGCCCCTTTATTTTGCGTGAGGTGGAGACTGGATTGGAGGATGGCCTACTGCGCGAGTGGCCTCCCCTGACAAACGGAGTCGATCGCCATTATGCTTATGCATTCCAGTGGTTTGCTTTAGCGTTTTGCGGCTTTTTATTTTGGTTAATCACCGGCTTGCGTCAATATCGGCGCCGAGATGTTGTAAATGGGGATCAAGCGTGACTGATAAAGACTTATTAATTCCGGCATCTCAAGTGGATGCTTTGGCAATCAATTCACGAACTCGTCGTGGTCGCATACAGATGTTCATGCTCTTGCTCGCATGTGCTGCGCCAGTCATTGCGTCCTATCTCGCTTATTATGTTTTCAAGCTTGAGGGCGGAAAAACCAACTTGGGGACTTTGGTGTATCCAGCTCAAGAATTGAATACCGCATGGCTTGATACTCCAATGAAGGGTAAGTGGACGCTGTTGATAGCAAGACCCGCCGGTGAGTGTCAAATAAAAGATGAGAAATGTATTGAGGCTTTATTTCTGATGCGACAGGTGAGGGTTGCAATGGGAAGGGAGAGTCAGCGTGTACAGCTGATTTGGGTCAATACCGATGGCAAGCCAGTGGATGCAGAGGTCTTGGCGGCTTATGACGAAAAGGCTGCTGGCTTCAAAGTGGTTTTACCTCCAACAGACCCAAAGCTAAAAGAGGCTTTCGATCTTTGGTTGAATAAAGAGGGCGCCGGGCAGCAGATTCAATTGATTGATCCCAGCCCCGCCAAGATGATGTACTTCCCAGTGACAAATTCTCCTAAGGAATTTTCTAGTATGAAGAAAGATTTGGAGAAATTGCTCAAGCTTAATCACAAGGGTGAGAGTTTGTAATGCCTAGCATTGGCTTATTTCTAGAACTTGCTGCGATCGCAATTGTCTTTGCTGGATTGCCTTTGTTTTATTTATGGAAAAGACCTGGCTATAACTTTTTTCAAAAACTCAACTGGATCTTAGTTTTCATGACTTTTGATCTGATTGTGTTTGGTGCGTTCACTCGTTTGACTGATTCCGGGTTGGGATGCCCAGATTGGCCCGGCTGTTATGGCACCTCAAATCCGTGGCATGCGATTGGTGAGATTCAGCTTGCTGAAGCAAGTATGCCCACTGGGCCAGTGACTGTCATTAAGGCGTGGATCGAAATGATCCACCGTTATCTCGCGATGACAGTTGGCGCTTTAATTCTGATACAAGTGGGTTTTGCTTTGAGTAAACTCAGGACTTTGGGTAAGGCGCCACTAATGGGTAGTCTGGGCCTACTACTGCTAGTGTGTGTTCAAGGCGCATTTGGCGCATGGACAGTGACCCTCAAATTGCAACCCATTATTGTCACAATTCATTTAATGTTGGCATTGACATTGCTAGCGTCGTTGACTGCATATGCTCAGCAAGACTGGATAGATCAATCTTCTTCCGTTCGACGCCTCAAGCTCAAGCCAATTTCTGCGAAGTTATTGGTGGGCGCTTTCATAGTCTTGGGCACACAGATTTTTCTAGGTGCTTGGGTGAGTACAAATTACGCGGTTCTCGCATGTCCTGATTTTCCAACATGTATGGGCGCGCTTTGGCCAGAAACCGCATGGCATGAAGGCTTCTCTCTGTGGCGTCAGCTAGGCCTTAACACCCATGGTGAGTCTATCTCACCTGTAGCTTTACAGACCATCCACTGGGCGCACCGGGTTTTTGCGACTTGCGCGGTATTGGTGCTGGGCTTGCTTGGCGTGAGCGCTCTTAGGGCGAGTAATCCCACTTTGTCTGACCTGGGGCGTATTGCTAAGTTATTGCTAGCCTTATTAGCACTTCAGTTGCTGACTGGCATCTCCAACGTTATTTTTCAGTGGCCATTAGTTGCCGCATTAATGCATACCGCAGGATCTGCTGCACTGGTGTTTTGTTTAGTTCGCTTAAGCCACTGGTCCTCTTGGAATGCACCCATTCATATTAAGATAGCTAAATCACTATGAGCAGCCCCACATCATCTTCCGCGGTAGCGATGCCTCGTTGGCGTCAATACTGGGTTTTAACTAAACCTCGCGTCACTCAGCTTGCTGTTTTCTGCGCAGTGATTGGTATGTTCTTGGCAACCCCAGGCATGGTTCCATATCCAGTGCTGATTGGTGGCATTGTGGGTATTTGGTTGTTGGCAGGCGCAGCATTTGCAATGAACTGTTTGATTGAACAGGCCGTTGACGCCAAGATGAAAAGAACTTCTTGGAGGCCATCGGCTACCGGTGAGGTTACCCCTTTCCATATTGTCATTTTTTCGATTGTGCTGGGTTCATTAGGCATGGTCATTTTGTGGAACTTCTGCAATCCACTCACTATGTGGCTTACAGTGGCGACATTTGTGGGATATGCCGTTATCTACACATGGTTATTAAAGCCGGCAACCCCGCAGAATATCGTGATCGGCGGACTTTCAGGAGCAATGCCGCCCGCACTAGGCTGGGCTGCTGTAACCAATGGCCTATCTGCTGAAGCATGGCTTTTAGTCTTGATTATTTTCGTCTGGACGCCGCCCCATTTTTGGGCGCTCGCTTTATATCGTCGCGATGATTATGTACAAAGTGGTTTGCCAATGCTGCCAGTCACTCACGGTGAGCGCTTCACGCTACTCAATATTTTGCTGTATACCCTGATTCTGATTGCCGCTACTTTGCTGCCTTACATTTATGGCATGAGTGGAATGGTGTACTTGATCTCTGCAATTATTCTGGGGCTCTTATTCTTGGCGCATGTGATTGCCTTATTTATTTCTTATAGCGATGCCCTTGCTAAGAAAACTTTTCACTTCTCAATTACTTACTTATCGCTACTCTTTGCAGCGTTGTTAGTAGATCACTATTTCATGTGAGATGAACATGTCCGCATCAACACTACTTCGCAGAATTATTTACGCCTCATTGATCACGGTATTTGGTTTCACTTTGCTTGCTTGCAGCCCTAAGCCAAGTTTTAAGAATATCGATATCACTGGTGGTAAAGCATTTGGTACTGACTTTAGTTTGCTAGATCCCGATGGCAATGTGAGAACTCTGGCAGACTTTAAGGGTAAGGTCGTGGTCATGTTCTTTGGCTACACACAATGCCCTGATATTTGTCCCACTACATTGACAGAGATTCAGCAAGCAATGGAGTTGATGGGGCCACAGGCCGATAAGGTGCAGGTCTTGTTTGTAACGGTAGACCCACAGAGGGATACTGCGGCCATTCTGAAGCAATATGTACCTGCATTTGATTCGCGCTTCTTGGGCTTACGTCCAGCCGATGAGGCAGCTTTAGAGAGGGTTACCAAGGACTTTAAGATTTACTACAAGAAGGTGCCGGGCGTGGCCCCAGGCTCATATACTATGGACCACACTGCAGGAAGTTATGCATTTGATCCAGAAGGCCACTTGCGTCTTTATATCAAGCATGCGCAAGGTCCAGAGACCTTGGCACAAGACTTGAAAGAGCTTCTAAAGTAATTGGGAGTAGCGTTAAGCGGCTTGCGCTTGAAGTAGGCCGCGCATTTTCTTAAGTGCGGCTGTTTCGATTTGACGAACACGCTCAGCAGAGATGCCGTATTCGCTAGCAAGATCATGCAATGTTTTGGTGCCATTGCCGTCCGCATCCATTGCCAGCCAACGTGATTGAACAATATTACGACTACGCTCATCCAAAGCCATCAGCGCTTGATCAAGCTGTGGTCCATGTAGTGCATCTGTTTGAGCGGCTGCCATCATCTCAGTAGGCTCTTGAGTGCTATCGGCTAACCATTGAATTGGTGCGTAAGCCGAGTCATCATCATTGTCATCACCCTCTAGGGCAACATCACCACCTGCCAGGCGCATCTCCATCTCTTTAACATCCGAGCCCTTTACATCGAGTGCCTTTGCTAAAGCTTCTACTTCGTTTGGAGTGAGTGCGGCAAGAGTGGGTTTATTGCTACGCAAGTTAAAGAACAACTTACGTTGCGCTTTGGTTGTCGCAACTTTGACTAAACGCCAATTCTTGAGAATGTACTCATGAATCTCCGCCTTAATCCAGTGGATGGCATAAGACACTAAGCGCGCACCTTGATTTGGGTCATAGCGCTTGACTGCTTTCATGAGACCCACATTGCCTTCTTGGATGAGGTCAGCATGAGGAATACCATAGCCAAGATATTGGCGTGCGACAGAAACCACTAAGCGCAGGTGAGAAAGTACCAGTGTTTTAGCGGCATCGACATTTTCAGTGCGACGAAACTCTTGCGCCAGATGAAGCTCTTCTGCAGCGCTGAGCATCGGCACACGATTCACGTAAGCGATATAGGAGTCGAGTGTGCCAACCCCAAGGGATGGCAGCATCGGAAAGGCAGACGAAGCCGCAGCAGTCTGCGCTGCTGGCAGTGTTTGCCTTGCTTGCAATTGCGGTTTGTATGCTGTCTTTTGAACCATTTTCTTTTTATATATTTTAGGTGTTAATAGGCTTCTATTTTAGCACTCTTGTCAAGAGAGTGCTAATGGTTTTTTAACCCTGCAAGTATCTGATTTAATTGAATAATTCAGAGGAATATTGCTCTGCAGTAAAGGGGGCTAAATCTTCAATTCCCTCCCCTTTGCCTAAGGCTAAAACCGCTGGCTTTGACCCTTCATTGAGGGTGTGGGCAAGGGCGCAAATGACGCCCCCTTTGGCGGTGCCATCCAATTTGGTAACGATCAGGGCGGTTAAGCCCAAAGCCGCATGGAAGGCCTTCACTTGGCTCAAGCCATTTTGACCAGTATTGCCATCAAGAACAAGCAAAGTCTGGTGAGGCGCCCCAGGAAGGGCTTTGCCGATGACTCTTTTGACCTTCTTTAACTCTTCCATCAAGTGATCTTGGGTAGCCAGTCTGCCGGCGGTATCAATAATCAATATGTCGCTCTTACGTGAGATGGCGGAATGAATGGCATCGTGCGCTACTGCAGCAGCATCACCACTCTCTTGGGTAATGACATCGACTTGGTTGCGCCCACCCCATTCCAGGAGCTGATTGCGAGCAGCGGCACGGAAAGTATCGCCGGCTGCCAGTAGGACTGATTTTCCTTGAGACTGAAAGAGGCGGCAGAGCTTGCCAATGGTGGTTGTTTTGCCCGCACCATTGACGCCGATTACAAGCCACACCTCAGGTATGGTCTTTTGATCATGTGTATACAAAGGATTTGGGATTGGCTCTAATGGCTTGAGTAGGCTGGCAACCTCTTGAATCAGGAGTTGTTGCAAGTCTTCTGGGCTGCTTGCCTTTTCGGATTTGGCTGCTTTCCGAAGTTTGCTCATGAGCTGTTCGGTCGTAGGCAATCCCACATCACTGAGGATGAGAGATTCTTCAAGAGAATCAAACCAAGCTTCATCAGTCTGGTTTGATTTGAATAGGGATCCGAGGGTTTTACGTAGGCCGAACATAATCGATACAATTTAATACTTGCATCTTATCAATTTAATTCAAGGGATATGGTGATCTTACAGATGCGCTCCACTTTGTTGCGTTTTTCTTTCTGTCTTTTAGTGCTCTGTCACGGTGCATGGGCCGCGCCAGAAAATGAAGCTCCCAATACGCATGAGTTCCAGCTTTCCAATGGATTGAGGTTGATTGTGCGTGAAGATCATCGCGCGCCGACTGTTGCCCATATGGTTTGGTATCGAGCAGGCTCTATGGATGAGATAAACGGTCGAACCGGGGTGGCCCACGTTCTAGAGCATATGATGTTTAAGGGCACCGATAAAGTGAAGGCTGGAGAGTTTTCCCGTCTTGTTGCCGCAGTAGGCGGTCGTGAAAATGCATTCACTTCACGTGACTACACCGCGTATTTTCAGCAGGTTGAAAAGTCAAAATTAGATGAGGTGATTAAGCTCGAAGCGGATCGCATGAGCAACCTTAATTTTGATGATGCCGAGTTTCTGAAAGAAATTCAGGTGGTGATGGAAGAGCGACGCCTTCGCACTGAAGATAATCCTAGTAGCCTATTAAATGAATCTCTCATGGCGACTGCTTATATGAGTTCGCCATATCGCCACCCCGTTGTTGGATGGATGAATGATCTTGAAAATATGAAGGCCACAGATGCTCGTGATTGGTATCGCAGTTGGTATACCCCAAATAATGCGACGGTAGTAATCACTGGCGATGTGGATCCTCAAGCAATCTTAGCCACAGTGACAAAATATTACGGCGTAGCTTCCGAAAAATCGTTGCCAGTACGCAAGCCACAAATAGAGCCTCCTCAAAAAGGGGTTAAGCGAGTAGAGGTAAAGGCGCCAGCAGATAGCGCGCAACTATCAATGGCCTGGAAAGTGCCTAAACTTCAGCCTGGAAAGCTAGATGACACCGAGCCTTATGCTCTGGAGCTGCTTGCTGCCGTCTTAGATGGCTATGACAATGCGCGCTTAAACCGCGTACTCGTTAAACAAGAGCGCGTAGTGAATGATGTGGGTGTGGGCTATGACATGGTTTCTAGAGGGCCAGAGCTATTTTTAATTAATGTCAGTATGGCCAAAGGTAAAACTATTGCTCAGGCCGAAAGCAGTATTCGTAAAGCGCTGCAAGAGATTAAGCAAAATGGAATTCTAGAATCTGAATTAAAGCGGATTAAGGTGCGCATATTGTCAGACCAGATTTATAAGCGCGATTCTATTTTTGGTCAGGCAATGGAAATCGGTAGCACTGAGATGGCTGGATTCTCATGGAGAGACATTGATCTGATGTTAGAAAAAATGCAAACTATTACTCCCGCCCAAGTCCAAGCGGTTGCTAAAAAATATCTTGTGGATGAAGGATTAACCATTGCAGTGTTGGATCCTCAAGTGCGAAAGTCTGCCGATACTGGCAAGGGGAGTAAGTAATGCTAAAGATGGTAAGACATATCCTGCTTCCGCTCTGGTTGATTTTGGGGGTGATTACATCAGCGCATGCTATTTTGCCGATTGAGAAATTAGAGTCCTATAAAGGTGCGCAAGCGTATTTGGTGCAAACGAAAACTTTGCCAATGGTTGATATTGAGATCAGCATTGATGCTGGCGATCGTTATGATCCCGTTGCTAAAAGCGGGTTGGCAACGGTTGCTGGTGGGCTGATGAACTATGGAGCCAGAACAGACAAGGGGTCTCTAAGCGAGGCGCAGATTGCCGATGAGATTGCTGATTTGGGCGCGAACTTCGGAATTTCAGTGAGTGGGGAACGCGCAGTAGTACGAATTCGTACGCTGAGTAGAAAAGATTTGCGCGATCGCGCCGTTCAATTGACTTCAGCAATCTTGAGTGCCCCAACTTACGATGTCAAAATTCTGGCGCGCGAGAAGCAAAGAATGACAACTGCTTTGTTAGAGGCGGAGACTAAGCCAGAGGCCGTATTAGAGCGTCGCTTTAAAAAGGCTGTGTATGGAACCTATCCTTTAGCAAATTCACCAACGGTGCAATCTGTTGCCAATATCAATGCAGTAGATTTGCAGCAATTTCATCGGCAGTTTTACCGTAGCGATCGGATGATTGTGAGTATTGTGGGTGATGTTGATAAGACCGAGGCTAATGAAATTGTGCAGAGTCTGTTGCGCAAAATTCCGCAGTCCAGGGCTGCTATTGCCAAGTTGCCGGAGTTTGAGCGCTCACCGATAGAGTCTCTTACGCAGCGCGAAGTGAATATTCCATTTGATTCTCAACAAGCCCATATTGCTATGGGAATGACTGCAGTCACTCGCGACAATCCAGATTACTTTCCCCTGCTAGTTGGTAACTATGTCTTGGGCGGTGGCGGTTTTGTATCGCGCTTAATGTCAGAGGTGCGTGAAAAGCGCGGGCTGGCATATAGCGTATTTAGTTATTTCGCTCCTGGTAAGGATGCGGGCATATTTCAGGCGGGCCTACAAACGAAAAGTGATCAAGCGTCAGTAGCGCTTGAAGTGATGAGCTCCACTATTGAGCAATTTATTGCTAAGGGACCGACGCAGGGAGAACTTGATGCTGCCAAATCGAATCTGGTGAATGGCTACCCTTTGAGAATTGATAACAATCGTAAGTTGCTCGATAACGTTTCTTCAATCGCTTGGAATAACTTGCCACTTAACACGATGGATATTTGGACCAAGCAAGTAGAGGCTGTTACCTTGGACCAAGTGAAGGCGGCATTTCAAAAATACTTGGCGATGGACCGCATGAAGATTGTGATTGTGGGAGCAAAAAATCAATAAGCTTGCAAAACAGGGGAAATCTCAACAGCGTTCAGAACCCCCTAAGAAAGTACGCATTATTGGTGGAGTTTGGCGTAGCCGTTTATTAACAGTATTGGATTTACCTGGCCTTCGCCCAACAACGGATCGGGTTCGAGAAACGCTGTTCAATTGGCTTGGCCAAGATTTAATTGGCCTCCATTGTTTGGATCTTTTTGCCGGTACCGGTGCTTTAGGTTTTGAGGCTGCTTCTCGCGGTGCGAATTCCGTTACCTTGCTGGAGAAAGATAAAAAGGCGCACGCCAATCTCTTGGCTAATTTTGCCTTACTCCAATCTTCCCCGGTTCAAGGTGATGTTCGCATTCTTCATAAGGATAGTTTGGAGTTTTTGAGGCATCAGGCAGACCAATCTAGCCATTTAATCTTTATAGATCCCCCTTTTCAGGATGGAGATTTATTGAACCAAGTGCTTCAAGAGGCTGGGCGTATTTGCGATGACCGCACTGGCGGGGGGATTTATGTGGAGTTTCCTGCGGCTCGCTCTCGCGAGGAGATGGCAGCCTTATTGCCTGATTGGCATTGTGGAAAGTACTTAGAGGCTGGGCAGGTAAAAGCTTGTCTATTTCGCTCGGGAAGAGGCTAAACTCTTGCCTGTAGCTGATAAAGCCTTAGGAGCGTTATGACAGTCGCTGTATACCCTGGAACATTTGATCCATTTACTCGTGGTCACGAGGATTTGGTGCGTCGTGCTTCGAGCATTTTTGGTGAGTTGATCGTTGGTGTTGCCGACAGTCGAAGCAAGCGCCCATTTTTTACTTTGGACGAGCGTATTGAGATTGCCAGGGAAGTGCTTGGTCACTACTCCAACGTCAAGATCGTCGGCTTTACGGGTTTGCTAAAAGACTTTGCGCGTGAGCATAACGCTCGTGTGATTGTGCGTGGACTGCGTGCCGTCTCCGATTTTGAGTATGAATTTCAGATGGCAGGGATGAATCGTTATCTCTTGCCGGATGTGGAAACCTTGTTCTTAACGCCATCGGATCAATACCAATTTATCTCCGGCACATTTGTTCGTGAGATTGCCTCGATGGGCGGTGATGTTAGCAAGTTTGTTTTTCCATCGGTAGAAAAGTGGTTGGTCAAAAAGATCGCCGCCAATCAAAGTAAAGAGTAAGGCTATTTAGTAACAATATGGCCTTACTGATTACCGATGAATGTATCAACTGCGATGTATGTGAACCAGAATGCCCTAATGACGCCATTTATATGGGCCTTGAGATCTATGAGATTGACCCCAATAAATGTACTGAATGTGTGGGCCACTATGATGCCCCTCAATGTCAGCAGGTGTGTCCAGTAGATTGCATTCCGTTAAATCCTGCTTTTCCAGAAACCCAAACTCAGCTCATGGCGAAGTACCAAGCCTTAACTGCTGCCAAAAAGGCACTGGGTAAATAAGTACTTTTATCGGTGCACGCTGCACCAGACCTTAATTGGTTTTTGAGTGCAATTCGAGCATTGCCGTTTGCGTATCACCCTTGAGAAACAGCGGCAGAATTTGCAAACCATCTTGAATGCTCGCGTCAATTTTTTTCTGCTCTACCTGTAGTGGTCGTCTCAGCACATAATCCGCCACATCCATTGGTCGCGCACCCTCACCGGCAAGATCCCGTGGATGACCGATGCCAAGGCGTAGGCGCCAGTAGTCAGGCGTACTGAGGTGGGCTTGTATGTCTTTAAGACCATTATGACCACCAGTGCCGCCGCCGAGCTTAATGCGTGCTGTACCGGGCTTCAGATCGAGCTCATCTTGCACCACCAGCACATCTTTGGGAATAATTTTATGAAAGCGGCATAGGGCGCCTACCGCTTGGCCGCTGAGATTCATATAGGTGTTTGGCTTCAGCAAGTAAAGATCTTCACCTTCCCACCTTGCCTTGGCTACTTTCCCATGAAAGCGTTTTTCAGTTTCAAAGCGGACGCTTAATTGTTTCGCCAAGGCATCAACAAGCCAGAAGCCGGCATTGTGCCGATCTTCTTCGTGTTCATCACCAGGGTTACCGAGGCCAACAATTAATTTAGTCATGAGTATTGCTACAGGATAAAAGCATTTCTACAAAAAAGAAAACCCGCTTGTTAGCGGGCTCTCTCTGTCGCAAAGATATTCTTAAGTAATTAAGCTTTATCTTTTGAAGCTTCAGCAGCAGGGGCCGCAGCAGCTGCAGGAGCAGCTTCAGTATCAGCAGATTTCACTGCAGGGATACGTGCGTTAGCCAATACTGGGTTTTCTTGCTCAACATGCAATACCAATGAAACACCTTTTGGTAATTTCAGGTCTTTAGCATGAATACCATGACCAACTTCGATATTGGCCAAGTCCACTTCAATGAACTCTGGCAAGTCTGCTGGCAAGCAAGAAACTTCCAATTCTGTTGCGATGTGGCTAATCACGGCACCTTGCAATTTCACTGCAGCTGAAGTTTCAGCATTCACGAAATGCAATGGAACGCGCATATGAACTTTCTCAGTCGCAGAAACGCGCTGGAAGTCAATGTGCAATACCAAGGGCTTAAATGGGTGCATCTGATAATCGCGCAACAATACTTTTTGTGCTTTGCCGCCGATTTCGAGATCAAGGATGGATGAGTGGAATGCTTCCTTGCGGAGAGCATGAAACAGTGCGTTGTGATCCAACTCAATTACGGTTGCGGCATCAGCGCCGCCATAGATGATTCCCGGAGTTTTACCGGAGTTGCGCAGACGGCGGCTCGCACCCGTTCCCTGTACGCTTCTTTCAAAGGCTACTACTTTCATATTCAATTCCTCAATTAAGGTTAATTTCCGTTCGCGACCAAACAGAAAAGCCTTCGATTATATCTTGGGAATAGCAGTTTTTGCCTAGAAAAGCCTCAAAACTGCCAAAAACAGGGTAAGGAACGCTATTTTTGGCTTATTCGGCGAACATTGACATCACTGAATCACCCTTGCTAATGCGGGAAAGGGTTTCAGCAAGGATAGGGGCAACGCTCAATTGACGAATTTTGGCAACTTTCATAGCTTCTGGGGTCAATGGGATAGTGTCGGTAACGACCAGCTCATCGAGTTCAGAGGCGGCAATGCGGGCTACAGCGCCCCCAGAGAGAACGGCATGGGTACAGTAGGCGGTAACGCCCTTGGCGCCACGCTCTTTAAGAGCCTCAGCAGCTTTACAGAGCGTTCCGCCGGTATCGATGATGTCATCCATGATCACGCAGTGACGGCCTTCTACTTCGCCGATTAAGTGCATTACTTCAGAGACGTTGGCTTTAGGACGGCGTTTATCAATAATCGCCAAATCTGTGCCTAATTGCTTTGCCATTGCACGAGCACGAACTACGCCGCCAATATCCGGAGAAACAATGATGAGGTCTTTTTGGGTTTTCTGAGCCTGCAGGTCATCCAGCAATACGGGGGATGCATAAATGTTATCTACAGGAATATCAAAGAAACCTTGAATTTGGTCTGCATGCAGATCCATAGTCAAAACACGCTCAACTCCAGCAACGGATTGGAGCATGTTGGCAACGATTCTGGCGGAGATGGCAACCCGCGCTGAGCGTGGGCGACGGTCTTGTCTAGCGTAACCGAAGTAAGGGATCACTGCGGTTATGCGGCTTGCAGATGCTCGCTTTAGAGCATCGATCATGATCATGAGTTCCATCAAACTATCGTTTGTTGGAGCGCAAGTAGATTGAATCACTACGACATTCTTACCGCGGACGTTTTCTTGAATTTCTACCTGAATTTCGCCATCAGAGAAGCGGCCAACAAATGCTTTTCCCATCGGGAGATTGAGCTCTTTGGCAACGGCATGAGCCAAAACTGGATTTGCATTGCCTGTGAAAAGAGTCAGTAAATCAGCGTTCATTGGAGCGGACATAGTTGATTTTGGAATTTTGGTAGGGATCGAATGGATGTCTTTGGGTCGTATCTACAGTATTTGGCAGGGGAAGAAGGATTCGAACCTTCGCATGCTGGAATCAAAATCCAGTGCCTTAACCAGCTTGGCGATTCCCCTACAGCTTAATCTGAAGAAATCAAATTGTAAGCGGGATTTTTATTTAGCCCTCGAACAATTCGACCTATCCATCCTTTTGGAAGATTTTGCAGGAGATTTTCTAGTTTTGCGGTGTCCGTCTTAGAGTCTAAGGCGGCAAATACGCTACTTCCAGAGCCGGACATACAAGGCGCCGAGTTTGGCAGAACCTTGTGAATCCAATCTAATGCTTGCTTCACTTCAGGACATTTCTGCATCGCTACTGCCTGACAATCATTCGACTGAAATGACCTTGGCGATGCAAGAAAGCGATCTATTGTAATCGGAGCGTGATCCCGGGTCAAATGAGGGTCTTGAAAAATCTGAGCAGTCGCAAGCCCTTGATTGGGGAAGATCACCACAAAGTCTTGTATTTCTAGGGCAATTTCCTGGATTTTTTCCCCAACGCCCTCAACAAAAGCATTGTGACCAAAGATAAAAAATGGCACGTCGGCGCCCAATTTAAGGCCTAGTTGGCTCAGAGTGGGGATGTCCAGGCCAAGATTCCAAAGGTGATTAAGTCCGATGAGGGTAGAGGCGGCATCCGAGGATCCTCCTCCTAGGCCGGCACCCATCGGAATCGCTTTTGTGAGGCTGATTTCAACGCCCTTATCAACCTTCGCAAAATCCTTGAGTAGTTGAGCTGCTCGCACCACTAAGTCTTGTTCGGGTGCTACCCCGGGAATGGGGTCAATACGACGAATCTCTGATTCAGGAATGGGCTTAAGCGTGAGGGTATCGCACCAGTCAATCAGTTGAAAAACTGATTGGAGAAGATGGTAGCCATCATGACGACGACCAACGACGTGAAGAAAGAGGTTGAGCTTGGCTGGGCAGTGAAGCTCTAGCGTCTCAGTGATACTGTTGGCTTCACTCATTCGGCGTATCAAATACCAGGCGGATATCAATTGACCCAATATTAGAGCTGCGAGTCATGGTGAGCCTTTCCAAGCTGCGCGCATTTCCCCAGTTGTAATTTAAAGTCCAGCCGTCTTGAGTAATTTTGCTTACCTGACCTTTGGCATTGCGTTCAACGCTGGCATTGCTGCCTGGGCGAGTTTGTCCACGCAGCCAATCGGATAGACCACGCGCAGGCAGTGGAAGTCCAAGTGCATTTTGAATGAGTGTATCGGCATCCACTGCGGTGATGACTTGCCCATCACGTTCGAGCGATGCTTCCCCCGGCTTGATGGTAATTTTTGCAATCGAGCCACCCATCGGATTACGAATTTCTAGTACATCGGTAAGCGCATCTTGCGTTAAGGTAAAACCACCAGAGCCACCTTGATTGGTCCCTTCGGTTAGCCCAGTGACCTTCACTGCGAAACGCCCGTCCCATGTGCCTTTGAGGCCTACGTCAGCTACAGACCAGTCTGGCTTTAAGCGCTTCAGGGTTTCTTTCAATGTGGGATTATTGGCATCCAATTGCTGTCCTTTGCGCCACATCTCTTCTGCTTCTGTTGGACGATTCATGACCCACAATACTTCACCAATGTGTGCGGCAATATCCGCTTCAGGCTTGATGTTGAACGCTTGCTGCAGTTGTTCCAATGCAAGCGCATTTTTACCCATACGAAAGTTCACCCAGCCAAGGCTATCAAGGATGAAGCCATCTTTTGGTGAGAGCTGATGCGCCTTGCTAATGAGCTTAAATGCCTCGGGCAAATTTTGATTGCGATCCGCAAGTGAATAACCCAATGCATTCAGACTATTCACATCGTTTGGATTCTGGCGCAAAATTTCTCGCAATGTTTTTTCCATCACATTGATGTGACCCGCCTTTTCAGCGGACATGGCGTAGGTATACAAAATGCTAGGGTCTTTTGGGGTGGGCTTTAAGCTAGAAACAATTCCATAAAAAGCTCGCAAAGCCTCTGACTCATCATTTGCTTTCGAGAGTAATGCTTGTATTTGTTGAAGAGTAATTTCACGCTGGGTCGGGGTTTGCTGATTCAATAGCGAGATAGCAGGTTGAACTGCATCTGACCAGCGTTGATTTAGGATTAGCAGGGTAACCAAAACCTCTTTGGGCTTGGTTTGCATTGGGCCCGCAATGCTATCCCAGGTTTGGGCTGCTTGCAGGGCTAAGTCGGGGGCACCTGCCGTGATCGCTATTTCCATCGCCCTTTGCGCTAAGCGTGGGTCATCTAACTGACGAGCAAGCTCTAAATAGGTTTTGTAGGCAAGACCGGCCTCGCCTCGTTGCAAGGCTATTTCAGAGGCTAAAACCTCAAAGACTGCTTCGCCACTCTCAAGACTGCTGGTTCGAGCGATCGCTTGGCCAGAAATGAGGCTTGAGCTAAGCCCGGCAGCAAGGAGCAAACTGGCTAAAAGTGACTTTGGTGAAAATTTGGTCATAAGCACATTCTAATCTGCGAATCTACAATCCATTTATGCCAGAACTCCCAGAAGTCGAAGTTACCCGCTTGGGTATTCAGCCCCATTTAGAGGGGCGCAAGATTACTGCGGTCAAAATTATTGATGGCCGCTTGCGCTGGCCTGTACCCACCAGTTTAGTCAAGTCGCTTCCAGGTCAAAAGGTCCTGGGTATAGAGCGACGTGGCAAATATTTGCTGATGGAGATGGAGACGGGCTATTTGCTGCTCCATCTCGGCATGACAGGAACGCTACGCGTACTACCTGGCAATGAGCCCCTCAAGCCACATGATCGCGTGACCTTTGAGTTTGGCGAACTGAGTTTGCGTTTGCATGACCCTCGGAAATTTGGCGCAGTGTTGTGGCACTCAAAATCCAAGGGGCCGATTGAGAAAAATGCGCTATTGCAGAAATTGGGGGTTGAACCTTTCTCCCCAGAGTTTTCAGGCGAGCTAGGCGCGGATGTTTTGTATCAGTGTTCGCGTAATCGCAGCATTGCGGTAAAGCAGTTTTTACTCGCTGGGCAAGCGGTAGTGGGCGTGGGCAATATTTATTGCTCTGAGAGTTTATTTGAGGCCGGTATTCACCCTGCCAAAGCAGCCGGGAAGTTAACTCGCCCACAATGCTCTAGATTGGCTGCTGCTGTGAGGTTAATTCTCAAAAGGGCTATTGCAGCAGGGGGTAGCTCTCTGAAAGATTTTGTGAATAGCCAAGGCGATCCTGGGCACTTCATGATGCAAACCAAAGTCTACGATCGAAAAGATCAAGCTTGTCAGGTTTGCAAGACACCTATTAAGCAGATGGTGCAAGGCCAGCGCTCAACCTACTTCTGCCCTCAATGTCAAAAGCGTTAATCACGAGTTTTTCTAAAAAACTCATAGCCTGGCATCAGGCAGATGGGCGTCAAGGCTTGCCTTGGCAAGGCGTCCGAGATCCTTATGCGGTTTGGGTGTCCGAGATCATGCTGCAGCAAACTCAAGTAGCAACAGTCTTGGAGCGTTACCCACGTTTTATGAAGCGCTTTCCCACTGTAAAAAAGTTAGCTGCCGCTCCAATAGATGATGTCTTGGCTGAATGGGCTGGTCTGGGTTATTACTCACGGGCGCGAAATTTACATGCTTGTGCAAATCAAGTTATGGAACAGTTTGCTGGACAATTTCCTAGCAATCCTCAATTGCTTGAGCAATTAAAGGGTATTGGTCGATCAACTGCTGGAGCAATCGCTGCTTTTGCGTTTCACGAACGAGCCCCGATTTTAGATGCCAATGTGAAACGAATTTTGGCCCGCTTGTTTGGAATAGAGGGCGCCCTTCAAGACAAGGTAGTGAATGACCAATTGTGGGTGCTGGCTGAAGAATTACTCCCAAAAGATTCTGATGACATGCCGGTCTATACGCAAGCCCTGATGGACTTTGGTGCTACGTGGTGTACCTCGCGTAAACCGGTGTGCATTAGCGGCATACAGAAATGCCCCTTTACAAAACAGTGCCAGGCAAATTTAAGTGATCAAGTGCTGCAGTTGCCTCGCAAGGTGCTCAAGGCAAAATCTCCAGAATTCGATTGCGATATGGTGTTGTTGCGACATGGCGATTCAGTATTGCTGCATAAGCGGCCAGACAAGGCGATTTGGGGTGGCTTGTGGTCTTTGCCAGAGTCTGAGTGGAGGGCTAAGGCCCTTCAGCAGTCGGAATTCTCTGTCTATACCGCCAAAGAATTATTTGTGATGACAATGCCTGACGATCATTATTCAGCTGCTTTAAAAAAATGCACAACGCCGATACGCGGAGAGCAGATCCGGCATATTTTTACCCATAGACGCTTATGGATGCAGATATGGAATCTTTCTATCGATGATGCGGTGAAGTTTTCTAGCGACAATTTGAAGTGGGTTCCCTTGCGTCAGCTAGGGAGATACGGCTTGCCGCAACCGATCAAATTGCTTTTGCAGGGATTGAGTCTAGCTCGCGGTGACGACTTAAAAAATTAATCTGCAGTGCCGCCAAACTTTTTTGGGCAAAAAAGTGTTCGCTAATACGGCTCACGAGATAAACCGAGCGATGCTGCCCGCCAGTGCAACCAATGGCAACAGTCAGATAGCTGCGACCATCTGCAATGTAATGCGGCAGCCACTTCTCCACAAATTGAATGATGTCTGTTTCCATACTGACAACCTCGGGAATTTTTTCTAAAAATTCTTTTACAGGCTGGTCTTTTCCAGATAAGGGGCGTAAGACTTTGTCGTAGTGGGGGTTTGGGAGACAGCGAACATCAAATACGAGATCTGCCTCGCTGGGTAAACCCTTTTTAAAACCAAAGGATTCAAAAATGACGGTTAAGCCAAGTGGCTTATCTTTGAGTAAATCCTGGATCCAAGACCGTAATGCATGTGCAGGCAGGTTGCTGGTATCGATACTGTGGGCCTGGGCCCGCAAGGGCTCCAAGAGGTTACGTTCTTTATCAATTGCCTCTATGAGCGTAGCCGCTTGAGTCTGTTGGGTTTTTCCAGAAAGGGGGTGACGTCTCCGCGTTTCTGAAAAACGCTGTATCAAAGTGTTGGTATCTGCATTAAGAAAAACGATGCGCACCTGGTGATGGCGGCGTAGGTTTTCTAATATTTGCGGCAGCTCGGCAATAGATTGCCCCCGTCTTGCATCAATTGCTACAGCAACGCGTTCACAATTTTCTGCCTCTAAAGTGGAGACTAAATTTTCCAGTAAGGTGACCGGTAAATTATCGACACAGTCATAACCTGCATCCTCAAAAGCTCGTAGTGCAACGGATTTACCTGAGCCCGAGATGCCGGTAATCAGATTGATTTGCATGTTAAAGCAGGCGACCTTGTGATTTACCGAAGTCTGCTTCCGCACTCATTTGGATGCGTTGACGCTCTATGAATTCTTTAAGCGTATCAATGCCGCGTAACTGTAGGATGGTATTGCGAACCGCTGCCTCTACAAGAACCGCCAAGTTGCGACCTGCCGCCACTTGAATTTTGACGGTGCGAATAGGCACGCCTAAAACATCGATATGTTGCGCTTCCAAGGGGAGGCGTTCAAACTCACCATCATTGCGACGTACAAGTTGAACAATGAGGCGAAGTTTGAGTTTGCGACGAACAGCTGTTTCGCCAAAGATGGTTCGAATATCTAATAAGCCTAATCCGCGCACCTCTAAAAGATTGCGCAAAATTACAGGGCAGCGACCTTCGATATAGTCGGGGCCTAGGCGAGCAAAGTCAACAGCGTCATCTGCTACTAAACCATGCCCGCGAGAAATGAGCTCTAAACCCAGCTCACTTTTTCCAAGGCCAGATTCACCCATAATCAAAACTCCCAAGCCCAAGATGTCCATGAATACACCGTGCTTAGTCATTTGAGGGGCGCCAATCTTGGTGAGATAGGTGCGCAAGTGGTCAATGACCTCAGCGGCAGAAATTGCCGTTGTAAATAAGGGGGTGGAAGAGCGTTGGCAGAAGAGTTGCAGATCAGCATCCGCAGCCTTGCCATCCGCCACAATGACGCAAGGTGGCGTCTTGGAAATCAGGTTGGAGATTTGCTCCTGCCTTTGTTTGGGCTCTAGCTCAGCGTGATAGTCGACTTCTTGAATGCCAAAAATTTGAATTCGGCTTGGATGGATCAAATTTAAGTGGCCCACGAGATCGGAACTAGCTGCCGCTGCTTTTACTGCCTCAGGTGGAAACGTGCGATCTGCCCCTTCTAAACCCCCAATCCAGGAGAGCTTTAAATCCGACACATTGTCGTCAAAGATCTGCTGTGCAGTTACTCCTTCTAGGAGTAGGGGTTGGGTCATGGAGTGGAGCCCCAGGTCTGGAGTAGGTGGCACACTTGTTCTGGACTGCTTTCGGAGGCTAGCGCCTTACGTGCGTCTGGATCAGATAGTAACTGGGCAATCGAGGACAAAATCTCAAGGTGTTGCTGGGTCGCTTTTTCTGGAACCAGCAAAAATATCAAAATAGAAACGGCTTCACCGTCAGGTGCGGCAAACTCGATTGGATCTTTTAATTTAATAAACGCGGCGATAGGCTGTTTAAGTCCTTTAACGCGGCCATGGGGAATGGCAACGCCTGCGCCTAATGCGGTTGACCCCAAATCTTCACGATCATTGAGAAAGCCCACAATGGCATCAGCTTCAAGGCCGGCTTGCTTGGAGAATAACTTCCCTACGGCCGCAAATGCCTCGGCACGACTCTTGGAGGAGTCATTTAAGGCAATGCGGTCTAGGGTGAAAAGTTCAGTCAGGGCATTCATGTCAAATGATTATATGTGTCCTGACGCCAAGACTTACTCAAAATGCTTTTCGTGATGATGATCTTGAATCTTTTCTTTGTGTTTGACAACTTGGCGCTCGAGTTTATCGACTACGGCATCCATGGCATGGTAGAGATCGGCGTTATGGGCTTCAGCAAAGAGCTCCTTGCCTTTGAGGTGAATAGTGATCTCAGCAGTCTGGCGTAAATCTTTCTCTTTTGCGTTATCCACAATGAAAAAAGCGGAGGCATCTAGAACGTGATCGAAGTGCTTACGAATTTTGGCCAACCCACTTTCGAGGTGGGTACGCATGGCTGGAGTAACTTCAACATGACGGCTATTAATTTTTAAATTCATCAGCAGCTCCTATTCAAAACAAAATGCATGCGCAAAAATTACCCGGGGTGCGCAGCATGCCCCTGTAATGTCGTACTTGTTTATTTGGAAATGGACTTCATGTACCTCCAGCGTATCAGCGATTTTGCTGAAAACCAAGGGGGCAGCTCACTTTTATTGAATAAATATTCGAAAAAATCAGAATATTTACATGCGGAAGTTTTCGCCTAAATAGACTCTTCTGACCGCATCGTTCTCAATAATTTGGTCGGGCTTACCTTCGGCTAGGACGCTACCTTCACTAATGATGTAGGCGTGGTCGCAAATACCTAAAGTTTCGCGAACATTATGGTCGGTAATCAAGACCCCAATCTGGCGATCCCTTAAAAAGCGAACGATTCGTTGAATTTCACCGACGGCAATTGGGTCCACGCCTGCAAATGGCTCATCTAGCAAAATGAACTTCGGTTGGGAGGCCAATGCCCTGGCGATCTCTACACGGCGGCGTTCGCCGCCAGATAGAGAGAGGGCGGGATTGTTGCGGAGGTGGCCGATCTGCAGTTCGCCTAGTAACTCATTTAAGCGATGTTCAATCTCTGCTTTACTTAAAGGTTTGCCACCTTGCACCTGAAGCTCTAGTACTGCTTGAATATTCTCGGCGACATTGAGCTTTCTGAATACAGAGGCTTCCTGTGGCAGATAAGACAGACCCATGCGGGCTCGTTCATGAATAGGTAGATGGGTGATATCCGCGCCATCAAGAATGATGCGACCGCCATCAAGCGGTACCAAGCCAACAATCATGTAGAAGGAAGTGGTCTTGCCGGCGCCATTCGGTCCAAGTAAGCCCACCACTTCTCCGCATTTCACTTCCACTGAAACATCTCGCACCACGGTACGGGAGCCATAGCGCTTCTGTAAATTATGAGCGCTCAGGGTTGCGGGGGTTTGCTTGCTGCTGGAATCCGTGGTCATTTCTCTAGTGTAGCTTTTCGTCTTGGTGAAAGGATGGCTCGGGCCAGAGGCAAGTCTTCTGCTTTGGCATCTGCGGGGGGTGAGACTCGATAGTATTGCTTAACATCGTCATACTCAATTTTCCAGCCACGCAATTGATCTAGCATTTGCATATTATGGAGACGCTTGAGACTGGCTTCTCCGGCAAGAGTGAGTAACTCTGTTTTTGCGTTGTAGGTGACACTTTGCCCACGACCTTGCATGAACTCGTCAGCTGGGCCCTCACGTCTTTGCCTAAAGCTGGCAGTCGATTTAGAGTTGCCCTCAACATCTACATACTCATAACCCTCTGGGTCGACTTTGATATTCCCTTTTTCGCCGGTAATGAGAATGCTGCCTTTAATAAGTACAACTTCACCATCTAATTCGTAGACCTGCTGCACATCATTTACGGATACTTTTTCGGCCTCTAGGATGAGGGGCTTATCTTGATCTGCTTTTTCAGCAAAGGCGTTAGAAGTGGCGCAGCTAGCAACCCATAAGCTAGCAACAGCAAGCTGTCGTAATGTGACAAATATTTTGCTCTTCATGGTTGCGCTCCGGGTTGGACGCGCTCGATGCGACCTTTTACCTGACCAGACAGAACCATGCTTTGCTCAATATTATTAAAGACACCACCATCACTTGAGTGCATTACAGACATGCCTTGCTCAAGGGTGATGGGTTTGTTAGTTTCAATGATGTCGTCGTTGATTAACACCTTGAAGTAAGAGGAGCGTGCAAGCATGCGTGGTCTTGCTGGTTCGGTAGCAGTTGCTGCTTGGGGTGGCCGGAAAATTTCAGCGTTATCTGTTAAATCCAAGATAGTCAGGTCACCATCTAAATGTCCCGTATCCGACTTGACGGTAACCGGAGATTTCTCGGGCGGGAATAAACGGATGCGAGGCGTCTCGATATCAATCGAAGCATCGTCGTCATAGTGGGTTACCTTCTTGCCCAATACGCGGTATTTGGTATTTCCAACTTCATTCAGAGCAGATAGAGCGCCATTTTGAATGGTGTAGTCGGGCTCATGTAACCGGACGCGCTCAATCCGAGATTTTTCAGTAGGGGCGCTCTTTTTAACCAGCCAGAAGGTGACTAGAGTCAAGCTACCCATCAAAATTAAAGGCATAAGGCGCAGTAGTCCACGCGATAAGCCGAGTTTAATTTTTTGAGAGGTAAGCGGCATCGCCAATACCTTAGCCTTTGGCCTGGGCAAGTAATTCGTCGTAGCGGTTTTGTGCTTTCAGAATGAGATCGCAAACCTCGCGTACAGCGCCGCTGCCACCAGATCGCGTAGTAACAAAATGAGCGATGTCTTTTACAGCCTCATGACCTTGAGCGGGACAAATTTTTAATCCAGCAGATTTCATCATTTGAAAGTCTGGCCAATCATCACCCATCACTGCGCAATCGGCAGATTGAAGGCCCAGGGATTGAAGAATCCCCTCTAGGGCAAGGGCTTTATTTTCCACGCCCATGTGTACATGTTTGATGCCCAATTCTTCGCAGCGCGCTAAAACCATTTTTGAGCTACGGCCAGTGATGATTGCGGTTGGAATGCCAACCTTCTCAAGTAGCTTGATTCCCAATCCATCTTGAATATCAAAAGCTTTGATGGATTCTTTGCCGCTATCACCGATAAAAACTTGACCGTTGGTTAATACGCCATCGACATCTAGCACGAGGAGTTTGACTGCACCAGCGCGCTCCCATGCCTGTGGATGTTGGCTTAGAGGGTTGGTGTTGTGGGTATTAAAAGCGCTTGGCATGTATGTGAATAGATGATTTTTGTGAATGAGTTGCAGGTTTAAATCACCTTGGCTGCAAAGAGATCATGCAGATTGAGGGCGCCGAGAAGGGCGCCTTTGGGATCGGTCACCACTAGATGATTGATGCGATGTTTTTCCATCATTTCAATGGCTTCTTCAGCCAACAGCTCTGGAGGTATGGTGCGGGGAGCAGTCGTGACAGCATCCTTTAATGTGAGGCCGTCGAGGTTGGTGCTTTTTTCAAGTAAGCGACGGAGATCTCCGTCAGTAAAGATTCCTGCAACGTGATGATTGGCATCCATAGTAACAACCATCCCCATGCGCTTCGCAGTCATTTCAAGCAAAGCATCTTGTAATGTCGCGGAGATGGAGATCTTCGGAGTTTCATCAAAGTTGCGCATCACTTCGCTGACATGCATGAGTTGCTTACGGCCTAGGCGCCCACCCGGGTGCGAGCGTTGAAAGTCTTCAGCCTGAAAACCACGCGCATCTAGGAGCGCAACTGCTAATGCATCACCCATGGCTAGTGCTGCTGTGGTGCTGGTGGTGGGGGCGAGGTTTAGTGGGCAAGCCTCTTTTTCAACGCTGGTATCAATGTGCGCATCAGCCAGTTTCGCTAAAGAGGAATTTGGAGCGCCAGTGAGGGCAATGAGTTTGGCGCCTGTACGTTTCACAATGGGCACGATGGTGAGTAATTCATCCGTTTCGCCAGAATTAGATAGGGCAACAAAAACATCGTCACGGGTCACCATTCCCAAGTCACCATGACTGGCTTCAGCGGGGTGAACAAAAAAAGCGGGGGAGCCGGTAGAGGCAAATGTGGCAGCAATCTTGCGTGCGATATGGCCTGACTTCCCAATGCCGGAGACTACTATCCGTCCTTTGCAAGAGTGCAAAAGTTCTACTGCCAATATCAGGGCATCGGCATTAGCGCCTTCAAGGCGATCACGCATTGTGTGCAGTGCAGCAGCCTCAATAGTGAGGGTGTCACGCGCAAGCTTTAGGGTTCGGTCACGAGTCTTAGCTATCATGGGGTGAGTATATGCCGTCAGTCCTTCAGTTAACTCTCATCTTGCTGGCCTCCGGAGTGGCCGGGGTGGTTATTTTCCGCTATTTTGGGCTACCCCCTATTTTGGGCTATTTAGCTATCGGGGTCCTCATTGGGCCTCATGCCCTCGCTTTGGCTAATGATTCGGCCACCGTGAAGTATTTGGCCGAATTTGGGGTGGTTTTTCTGATGTTTTCGATTGGCCTGGAGTTTAATCTCCACAAGCTCAGGGCGATGCGCTCGATTGTGTTTGGCTTGGGTGGCAGCCAAGTCATTTTGACCATGCTATTGGCTGTTCCAGCCAGCCTATTGATGAACTGGATTTATCCTATCTCTTGGCAGGCTGCCATTGCCCTCGGGGGCGCCTTGGCCATGTCATCTACTGCCATTGTGACTAAATTGATCTCAGATCGTTCGGAAATTGAAACCGATCATGGCCGCAACATTATTGGTATTTTGTTATTTCAGGATTTAGCAGTTGTTTTTCTGTTGATCCTGCTGCCCTCCTTGGGCAAGAATCCAGGAGATCTCTTTCTTGCGTTAACCGCGGCCTCTATCAAGATTGCCGTTGCCCTTGTTCTGATTTTTGTCATTGGCCAAACTTTAATGAGTCGCTGGTTTAGTTTAGTGGCGAAATTGCGCTCACAAGAGCTCTTCATGCTGAACCTGTTGTTAATTGTTCTGGGTATGGCTGGGTTGACCGAGCACTTTGGATTGTCTTTAGCGTTAGGCGCTTTCTTGGCGGGTATGTTGATTGCTGAGACCCCCTATCGTCATCAAGTGGAGGAGGACGTTAAGCCTTTTAGGGATGTCCTGCTTGGACTCTTCTTTATTACCGTCGGAATGTTGTTGGATTTCGAGGTGATTTACCAACAATGGGTATTGGTTTTACTCCTCTTAGTTGGTCCATTGATATTTAAGTTTGGCCTGATTGCTTTGTTATCACGCGCCTTTGGTTCAAGCCCTGGAATTTCTATACGTACTGGTTTGTGTTTGGCGCAAGCCGGTGAATTTGGTTTCGTGCTGCTCAATCAGATTGATGGCCTAGATTTGATTGATCCTGCATTGAGTCAAGCAGTGCTTGCTGCCATGTTGTTATCCATGTTTGGTGCGCCCTTCCTGATTCAATACAGTGATCGTATTGCGATGCGCTTTTCTAGTAATGAGTGGCTACTGCAATCTTTGGCGCTTACGCGAGTGGCTGCAAAAAGTGTACGTACCGAGAATCATGTAGTGATTTGTGGATTTGGTCGTTCAGGCCAAAGTCTGGCGCGGATGCTCGATCAAGAAAAGATTCCATATATCGCCTTGGATATGGATCCTGATCGTGTGAAGGAAGCTGCGGGCGCGGGCGATAACGTGGTGTATGGTGACGCAAGTAGAGAAAATTATTTAGTAGCCGCTGGTTTAGCAAGAGCTAAAGCCGTAGTGATTACTTACGCGGATACCCCTGCGACATTAAGAGTCTTGCATCAAGTAGAACGTTTGCGTCCAGGAATGACTATCTTGGTTCGCACGAAAGACGATGCTGACTTGGCGAAGTTACAGGCGGCAGGCGCAACTGAAGTGGTGCCTGAGTTGATTGAGGGTAGCCTCATGATGGCATCGCATGTGTTGCTGATGATGGGTGTGCCTATGCGCAAGGTAGTGCGTCGCATTACTAGTGCGCGTGAGGCCCGCTATAGCCTATTGCGAGGTTATTTCCGTGGCTCTGCCGATGATGCGGAATCCAAGGAATCTTGGCGTTTACACCCTGTCACTTTATTGCCTGAGTCAGCCAGTATTGGCAAGACTCTTGATGAGCTACATCTTGAAAATGAGGGCGTTAGTGTTCAAGCGGTCAGACGTAAGGTGGGTGGATCTGACTATGTCAAGCTAGAGCTGACTCCGGATTTACGACTTCAGGCCAACGATATCTTGGTGCTTTCAGGCAATTCAGAAGCGACGGATTTAGCCGAATCTAAATTGCTCTGATTGCATCAACACTAACGTTGGTTCAGTTATTTCTTCTTTTTAGCAGAGGTTAATTTACGAACCAGTAGTGGTGCTAAATAGTGACCCGTAAAACTGGCTTCATTTTTAGCAACTTCTTCCGGTGTTCCGGTAGCAATGATTTGTCCGCCACCAGCGCCACCCTTAGGGCCTAAGTCAATAATCCAATCCGCAGTTTTGATCACATCTAAATTGTGTTCAATGATCACGATCGTATTGCCTTGCTTCTTTAAAGTCTGAAGTACTGTCAGCAAAAGTTGGATGTCATGGAAGTGCAGGCCGGTTGTCGGCTCATCCAAGATGTACAAGGTTCTGCCAGTGTCTCGTTTTGATAGCTCTAAGGAAAGCTTGACGCGCTGTGCTTCACCACCAGAGAGCGTAGTGGCGCTTTGGCCTAACTTGACATACCCCAAACCCACATCAAGTAGGGTTTTGAGTTTTCGCTTAACAATCGGAACGGCTTCAAAAAACTCATGCGCTTGCTCGATGGTCATCGATAGCACTTCATGAATGTTTTTACCCTTATAGCGAATGTCTAAAGTTTCACGGTTGTAGCGTTTGCCATGACAAACATCACATGGGACGTAGACGTCTGGCAAGAAATGCATCTCCACCTTTAGTACGCCATCACCTTCACAAGCATCGCAACGGCCACCCTTCACATTGAAAGAGAAGCGTCCCGCTTCGTAGCCACGCTCACGCGCAGCAGGCACTCCGCAGAAGAGCTCTCTGATCGGGGTAAATAAGCCGGTATACGTTGCTGGATTTGAGCGGGGTGTTCTGCCAATCGGTGACTGGTCTACGCTGATAACTTTGTCAAAGTTCTCTAGACCCTTAATGGAATCGTGTGCTGCAGGCTCAGCATTTGAACCGTAAATATGCTGTGCGACAGCATGGTGCAAGGTGTCGTTAATCAGAGTGGATTTACCGGAGCCAGATACGCCAGTCACGCAAGTGAGCAACCCAACCGGAATCTTGGCGTGGACAGATTGCAAGTTATTGCCACGCGCTCCAATAATTTCGAGGAATTTATCATTTACAGGAATACGCTTTTCTGGAACGGCGATGCATTCGCGGCCAGATAAATAAGCGCCAGTTAATGACTTGGGATTGGCTTCCACCTCTTCAGGCGTGCCCTCTGCAACTACTTCGCCACCATGCACTCCTGCACCGGGACCAATATCAATCACATAGTCAGAAGCGCGGATCATATCTTCATCATGCTCAACCACCAGTACGCTATTGCCTAAGTCGCGCAAGTGCTTGAGTGTTCCAATCAGGCGATCGTTATCCCGTTGATGCAAGCCAATAGATGGCTCATCCAATACGTACATAACCCCTGTCAGGCCGGAGCCAATTTGAGATGCAAGACGAATGCGTTGAGCCTCTCCGCCGGAAAGTGTATCGGCGCTACGCTCTAGTGAGAGATAGTCCAAGCCCACATCATTTAAGAAGCGCAGGCGTGAGCCAATCTCTTTGACAATCTTGTCGGCAATCTCGCGTTTAGCGCCTTTGAGTTCAAGCCCTTCAAAATACTCTTTAGCCTCTTTTAAAGGGAGTGCGCTGATCTCGTAAATGGCGCGAGACTGCTTGCCTTCACCTACTTTGACAAAGCGAGCTTCTTTGCGCAAACGACTGCCGTTACAGGCAGGGCAGGTTTGTACGTTCTGATAGCGGGACAATTCTTCACGAACGGTCATCGAATCTGTTTCACGATAGCGTCGCTCAAAATTAGCAACGATGCCTTCAAAGGCATGCTCACGAACGCTGTTTTTACCCCGTTCATTGATGTACTCAAATGGAATGGTGACATCACCCGAGCCTAGCAAGATTAAATCTTGCTGTTTCTTGTTTAGTGTTTCGAATGGCTTTTCCACATCGAAGCCACCATGCTTGGCAAGGGTTTGCAATAGCTTGAAATAAAACTGATTGCGACGATCCCAGCCTTTGATGGCGCCTGATGCGAGTGATAGGTCGGGGTGGGCCACAATCCGCTTTGGGTCAAAGAAGGATTGATGACCAAGGCCGTCACAAGAAGGGCATGCGCCCATCGGGTTATTAAATGAGAAGAGGCGTGGCTCAAGCTCTTGTAATGAATAAGAGCAAATTGGGCAAGCAAACTTGCTTGAGAAAATCATCTCTTTGCCAGTATCCATATCAACAATCATGGCTTTGCCATCGGTCAAACGCAGAGCGGTCTCAAAAGATTCCGCTAAGCGCTGTTGAATGTCTTGTCGAACCTTAATGCGATCTACTACCACTTCAATTGAATGCTTATCGTTTTTCTTGAGGGTGGGTAATTGATCCACTTCAAAAATTTCCGCTTTAGCAGTATTGGTTGTTCCGCCACCAGAGCGAACGCGAAAGCGGACAAATCCTTGCGCTTGCAAATCCTGGAATAAGTCTACGAATTCACCTTTGCGCTCGCTAACCACTGGAGCAAGAATCATTAACTTGGTGTCTTCAGGCATTGCTAAAACGGTATCCACCATTTGAGAAACACTTTGCGCTTCTAGTGGCAGATCATGTTCAGGGCAATGTGGTGTACCTGCGCGCGCAAATAGTAGGCGTAGGTAATCATGAATTTCCGTTACCGTCCCCACGGTTGAGCGTGGATTGTGGCTGGTTGCTTTTTGTTCAATGGAAATTGCTGGAGAGAGACCCTCAATCGTATCGACGTCTGGTTTTTCCATCAGCTGCAAGAACTGGCGGGCATAGGCTGAGAGAGACTCTACATAGCGGCGCTGTCCTTCCGCATACAGGGTGTCAAAAGCGAGGGAGCTTTTGCCTGAACCTGAAAGTCCGGTCAAGACGACCAATTTCTCTCTAGGGATGTCTAGATTGATGTTTTTGAGGTTGTGCGTGCGCGCACCGCGGATCTTAATTTCGTTATTCATGATTTTTTAGCGTAACTTGTTAATATAGCCCTTTCTCATGAATCCTTCTGAACTTCGCTCCACTCTGGCCTTAGCAGGCATCTTTGGCCTCCGTATGCTGGGCCTATTTCTGCTTTTGCCGGTTTTTAGCATCCATGCGCGTGGCTTGCCGGGTGGTGAGCATGCCTTGTGGGTAGGTCTAACCCTGGGGATTTTTAATATTGTTCAGGCTTTTTTCTACATCCCTTTGGGCCGGCTTTCTGATCGTATTGGTCGAAAACCGGTTGTTTTATGGGGGCTTTCCTTATTTGTCGCGGGTGCCTTAATTTGCGCTGCCCAGGATAGTCTCCTGTGGATCGCTATTGGACGGGGCGTGATGGGCGCAGGTGCGGTTTCTGCGGCCATTTCCGCTTGGGTGGCTGACTTGACGCGTGAGCAGGTGCGTACCCGTGCTATGGCCCTAGTAGGTGGCAGTATTGCTCTCTCATTTGCCCTGTCTCTGGTGATAGCGGCTCCAATTTATCGGATGATCAGCTTAAGCGGTATTTTTGTAGTGTTGGCGATTCTGGGCGTGGCAGCGATGTTTGTGGCTTATTACGTGTTGCCAAGCGCTAAGCCTGAAGCAAAGGTGCAGCAGGCTAGCTTGAAAGCAGTTTTCCTGCGCCCTGAGCTAATGCGCCTCAATGCGGGTGTGTTTGTTTTGCATGCGACTCAAGTGGCGATGTTCCTCGTGGTGCCCCGTTTACTTGTTCAAGCAGGTCTCCCTCTGGCATCACATTGGCAGATCTATCTTCCTGTGGTTCTGCTGTCTTTCTTTTTAATGGCACCGATTCTGATTTTTGGTGAAAAGAAGCAGCAGTTGCGCACCATTTTGTTGTTGGCGATTGTCTTGTTATTTGTCGCGGAAATTTTGTTTACTAATACCGCTTCGATTATTTCCATTGCGATTGCTTTATTGATTTACTTTGTAGGATTTAATTTGTTGGAGGCCTTGCAACCCTCCTTGGTATCGCGCTTTGCAAAAGAATCCAAGGGTACCGCATTAGGCGTTTACAACACCACTCAGTCAATTGGTCTTTTTGCTGGAGCTGTGATTGGGGGCTATTTAATGGATAGCCACGGGGATTTATCGGTTTTTGTCATGGGCGCAGTGCTGCTTTTATGCTGGCTTATAATTGCTTGGTCGATGCGTGAATTGCCTGCCAAAGTAGTGAATTCAAGTGATTCCGCGGCAAAGACAACACCTTAGCTTTACATTTAATTAACTGCATTATTTTCTTCGGGAGACAACATGGCTTCGGTAAATAAAGTCATCATCGTAGGTAACGTAGGGCGCGACCCAGAGACACGTTACATGCCAAGCGGCGACGCCGTAACCAATATTTCAGTAGCGACATCTGATCGCTACAAAGATAAGCAATCCGGTGAAATGAAAGAAACTACTGAATGGCATCGTGTTGCCTTCTTTGGCAAGCTTGCTGAGATTGCTGGTCAGTACCTTAAAAAAGGTTCACAGGTATATGTAGAAGGTCGTTTACGTACACGTAAATGGACTGATGCTAGTGGCCAAGAAAAATACTCCACTGAGATCGTTGCAGAGACAATGCAAATGCTCGGCGGCAAGCCTGTAGGTGGAAGTGGTGACGGTGGCGAAAGTTATAGTCGTTCAAAGCCGGCTGAGCAGTCAGCTCCCGCATCATCAAGCGCTGCATCACTTGGCGCAATGGATGACGATATTCCATTTTGATTGATCTCTAAGCAGTCATTTGACTGCGCAGTAATTAACCCCAGCAAGCGCCTGCTTTCTGGGGTTTTCTTTTTGCTACAGACACAGATTAATCCTGAATTTTCTGTATTCATCTTAAAATGAATCCATGAATTTCCTAGGGATAATCAAATCTCCACTTTTGGCATGCATAGCTATTTGTATTACTGCTTTGCCTCAACAATCCTTAGCAACCCCTTTTTTCTTTCCGGACATGAATCCCGCATTTGTAAAAGGGGACCCTCCGGATTGGCTGCATGACGGACGAGGTAACGATGGATATCTCACGATTAGCTCAGAAGTGATTCCTGTGAGTAGCTGTACGCAAATGGCTAGTCGTAGTTTTTGGGGATCGGATAAAACACAACTCGTGTTATCGGTTGCGACCTATGGCTTCAAAGGTAAGCTCGATAAGTTAGAGATTCCGATTGCTACGTTTGATGGTAGAGAGGGTGGTTCTGAGTGCGCCTCTCTGAGCACTACTCCATTATCAGTGGTGCCAACGACTGTATTGGGAACGCATTCCATATTTAATCCAGGGACACTCTCTCTGGTGCTCAATGTGAGAAGTTCGAATGACTCCAACCAGGATTTTGTGGGATCAGCCAAATTATTATTGGGGGCTGCTGCAATTGTGGCGACTGGTGGTTCGGCTGCTGCTATTGGCGGGATTTCGGCAACAGTTGGGAATTCGGTAGTGGGCGAGACACAAAAGAAAGCGAATAGTCTTTTGCAGGGAATGATTGATGCGAAGGTGCCCGTTACTTTTAGCTGGCCAGAGTTACGTAAAGGAATTCGGGCGGTTGAAATCTCAGTTTATAAAGCTGATCAAAGTGTTGGTAACCTCACTGACAAACAAATTCTGCAATTGCAAAAAGACCCCAAAGCAGAAAAACAACTTCTATTTACTGTGAAGCTGGAGTTTCAATTTTTCCGTAGCGTGTTTTATCCAACGGTATCCCACATTGAGGGATTGGCAAGCAGAGAAAATCTTTCATCTGAATACATTTTGAATTTTGTAATGCCGGGTTCGGGTCAAAATTTTATGCAGATCTTAAATAATTCTGCCCCTAGCCTACTGCAGCGTATTTCCAAGGCAGAAGGCTCTGATTTAGCAAAAGCCTGTTCTTCGGGATTTACGAAATTAAAAGCCGCAGGGCTTGATGATGTTGATAGCGCTATTGTTATGAAATCATTTGTTGACGAAGCAAGAGGCGATGCCGATTGGCTTACAAACCCAAGTCTAGTAAAAAGTTGCTTTTCTCAGGTGCCTAGCATTCAAAAAAATCTTGAGTTGATTTATGGCGCCAACACACCACCCTCAAAAGAGGTGCTCGAGCCTTAGTTATTGTCTGGCGTGACGGGTATTGTCTGGCCATGGCGCATTGTGATCGGTGCGGAAGGGGTTGATATCCAAACCGCCGCGACGGGTATAGCGCGCGTAGACTGAGAGCTTCTCTGGCTTGCATTGACGTTTGATGTCACAGAAGATGGTTTCGACGCAATGCTCATGGAACTCACCAAGTTGCCTAAAGCCAATGAGGTAACGCAGCAAGCCCTCTTCCAAAATTGGTCTGCCCTGATAGCGAATTTCCACGCTAGCCCAATCCGGTTGACCGGTAACGGGGCAGTTTGATTTCAGTAAATGAGAGACCAAGCATTGCTCAATGGGCCCAAAAGATTCATTCACTTCAAGCAAGGCGGGATCAGCAGTTAAGCTGGGGTCTATCTCAATATCGAGACGATCCATTAAGACCCCACTCATTTCTCGCATACCCTTTTTGGCGACTAACTCAGTTGGGTTGATGCGTGTAGAAACTGCGCTACCGGCAACGGCAGATAGATCGCTTATTAATCTCTCGCGTACTTCATGTTCATCTTCGAAACGAGCGCTATTCAAGCTATTGAGATAGAGCTTGAACGATTTTGATTCAATCATATTTGGCGAATCTGCCGGCACTTGAAATTCTGCTAGAGCAATTTGTGGCTTCCCTTTTTTATTGAGCCAGCTGAGTTCAAAGGCATTCCAAATATCTACCCCGACAAAGGGCAGGGCTTGATTTGGTTTGATGTCTAACTTCAGTCGATTTTCGGATCGAGGAATTGGGAATAATAGACTGGGATCATATCGGTCTGGATATTGCGAAGCTTGACCTAGTGGAAGTGTTGCCATGGATTTATTTAGTCTTTAGGCTTATTGGATACGCCAGATACAACGTGACCGGTAGGCGCTACCGATGCGGCAGATTGGCAGTGACCTGTTTGATCATCAAAGAAAAAGTCTGGTTCGAATTCGCGGAGGAATTCGCTCTTAGAGAGGCCGCCTAAGAACATCGCCTCATCGACATCAACTCCCCATGCCATCAGGGTGCGGATAGCGCGTTCATGTGCGGGTGCAGAGCGAGCGGTTACGAGCGCAGTGCGGATACGCATCCCCTTTTCACTGGTGGAGCGTTGCAAGCGATGCAATGCTTCTAATAAGGGTTTGAAGGGGCCTGGCGGTAAAGGAATGTCGGCCTTCTTGCTTTCATGATCTACAAAGGCAACTAAGCCTTCGCTCTGAAATACTTGTTCCGCTTCATCTGAAAAGAGAACGGCATCTCCGTCAAATGCGATGCGGATTTCATTGGGATGTGACTCCGCAGTTTTGCTGGACTCTGGATATACGCGCGCGGCAGGAAATCCTGCATCAATAGTGGCGCGAACATCATCCTCGTTTGCCGAGAGAAATAAGTTGGCATGCAGCGAGCGGAGGTAATGATAAGGTGGGCGCCCACGAGTGAACACGCCACGCTCTAGATGCAAGCCATGGTGTTCGGCGGAACGGAAAACTCTCAGACCGCTTACGGGATCATTGCGAGACAGTATGACCACTTCAACACGTTGCTCACCTTCTTCATTGAATGCTAATAGTTTCTTCACTAGCGGGAAAGCCACGCCTGTCTGAGCTGCTTTGGATAAACGCTCCAATTGCAATTTCATATAAGCGCTGTCATCAGTCGATTCAAAGATACGGTTCTCTTCTTCGAAGTCAAAGAGTGCGCGTGATGAAATCGCTACGACAAGTTTTCCGCTGAGTGTGTATGACATTATTTCAAGAACAGACGATAAGCTGGGTTATCGGTTTCATTCCAATGTGGATAACCGAGTGAGGCTAAGAAGTTCTGAAATTTCTTCTGTTCATTTTTAGGTACTTGAATGCCCACCAAGATGCGGCCATAGTCGGCGCCGTGATTGCGATAGTGGAACAAGCTGATATTCCAATTTGGCGCCATGCTAGTGAGGAACTTCATCAGAGCGCCTGGGCGCTCCGGAAATTCAAAGCGATAGAGCAATTCATCTTTGGCAAGTGTTGAGCGGCCACCAACCATATGACGCAGGTGTGACTTGGCTAACTCATCATGCGTGAGATCAATCGTGGCAAATTTTGCCTTGCGGAAATGCTTTGCAATCGCCGCGCTGTCTGTTGCCTTTTGTGTGCCGATGCCTACAAAGATGTGCGCTTCACTTTGATCGGCGATACGATAGTTAAATTCGGTGACATTGCGATTGCCGAGTAGTTCGCAGAAGCGCCGGAAGGAACCGCGCTCCTCAGGAATAGTGACTGCGAAAACCGCTTCGCGGAATTCACCAACGTCAGCGCGTTCAGCAACAAAGCGCAAGCGGCTGAAGTTCATATTGGCGCCACAAGCGATGGCTACTAATGTTTTCTTTTTCAGGCGATGCTTTTCAACATATTTCTTCATCCCTGCAATCGCCAAAGCGCCGGCTGGTTCAAGGATACTGCGCGTATCTGTAAAGACATCATTAATTGCTGCGCAGATTTCATCGGTATCTACTGTGACGATGTCATCGACAACGCGTTTACAGATCCTGAAGGTTTCTTTGCCAACAAGCTTAACGGCCGTGCCATCAGAGAAGAGGCCAACATCCTTCATCTCAATGCGCTTATTTGCTGCGAGCGATCTTCTCATAGCATCAGAGTCGACCGATTGAACGCCAATCACTTTGGTCTTTGGGCTTACCGCTTTGACGTACTCGCCAATGCCAGCAATTAAGCCACCACCACCGATTGCGACAAAAATGGCGTCAATTGGCTCTTGGTATTGTTGAAAGATTTCTTGGGCAATAGTGCCTTGCCCAGCAATGACATCTGGATCATCAAAGGGGTGAACGAAGGTGAGCCCTCGTTTTTTCTCTAAAAGCTCAGAATGCTTGAAGGCATCGCTATAGGATTCGCCATGCAGGATCACTTCAACCCAGGATCCGCCTCGAGCCTTCACGGCATCAATTTTGACGCTTGGAGTGGTGAGGGGCATCACGATTACTGCTTTGCACTTCATTTTTGCTGCCGAGAGGGCAACCCCTTGAGCGTGGTTGCCTGCGGAGGCCGCAATGACGCCCCGTTTTAGGGCTTCCGGGGGTAAATGGGCCATTTTGTTATAGGCGCCACGCAGTTTGAAGGAGAAAACCGGCTGGTTATCCTCTCTTTTGAGCAAAACCTGGTTGCCTAAGCGCTTAGTGAGTTCGGGGGCTAGCTGAAGTTCTGTTTCCCTGGCCACATCGTAGACACGGGCCGATAAAATTTTCTTTAAATAGTTCGTTGCCATGCGATGAGCGTACCATGAATGGCCTCTAAGCCCTTAGATTTGCAAGGGTTTATCCCTCCAGCCAGCATCTTTCTTCGTTTCCTGCCAATATCAGGATCCCTCAATTAAAATGCATATTTATCAAATATGACGCTATGAACGCTCCATTAGCTTTGAACCAGTTGCTAGATTCCGATGCGGGTTCACCCCGCCTTCGTGAAATCCCCTACAACTACACCTCTTTTTCTGATCGAGAAATCGTTATTCGCCTACTAGGCGAGGAGTCATGGCGCGTTCTGAACGATTTGCGTGGGGTGCGCCGCACTGGACGTTCCGCTCGGATGCTCTTTGAGGTGTTGGGTGATATTTGGGTGGTTCAGCGCAACCCTTTCTTGCAAGATGATTTGTTAGATAACGCCAATCGTCGTCAATTGCTGATTGATGCTTTGTGGCATCGCCTTGGTGAAGTGAAAAAACGATCCAGCGGAGATTCTGTCGAGCAGGTTCAAGTTTTATTAAATGCCGCGCATCGCGCTGTGGAAAGTTTTGAGCAGGGTTTTAAAGAAGTTACTGAAATTCGGAAGCGCGCTCGCAAAGAGCTTGGGCGTCACACTGCCTCTGACAATATTTGCTTTGATGGCGTGTCTCGTGCTGCGCACGTAACAGATGCGACTGATTGGCGTGTCGAGTTTCCACTGGTTGTTCTAAAGCCTGACTATGAATCTGAAATTCCTGGATTGGTGAAGGCTTGTATCGAATTGGGCTTAACCATCATTCCACGTGGAGGTGGTACTGGTTATACCGGTGGCGCTATTCCACTCTATGCAATGTCGGCTGTAATCAACACTGAAAAATTGCAAGATATCGATGGCGTGAAGAGCAAACGTTTGCCGGGTGTTGATCACGAAGTATCGACAATTTTCACTGGCGCTGGCGTGGTGACGCGTCGGGTCTCTGACGCTGCAGAGCATGCTGGGCTTGTGTTTGCGGTTGATCCTACCTCTGCCGATGCAAGTTGTATTGGCGGCAATATCGCAATGAATGCTGGCGGTAAAAAGGCGGTTCTCTGGGGTACTGCTTTGGATAACTTGGCCAGCTGGCGCATGGTTGATCCAGAGGGCAATTGGTTAGATATCGAGCGTCTTGATCACAATCTTGGAAAAATTCACGTTGTAGAAAAAGTGCGCTTTCAGTTGACTTGGTCTGATGGCTTAAGTGAGCCAGGCGAGCGTATTCTCAAAACAGAAATTCTTGAGGTCGAAGGAAAGCGTTTCCGCAAAGAAGGTTTAGGTAAGGATGTGACTGATAAATTTTTATCAGGCTTACCTGGCGTTCAGAAAGAAGGCTGCGACGGTTTAATTACCAGTGCAACCTGGATCTTGCATCGCATGCCAAAGTTCATGCGAACAGTTTGTCTGGAGTTTTTTGGTCAGGCGCAAGAAGCTATTCCTAGCATTGTGGAGATTAAGGCTTATCTTGATGGCCTAAGTAAAGACGGTGGACCAATCTTAGCTGGCTTAGAGCATTTGGATGATCGCTATTTAAGGGCGGTCGGTTATTCCACAAAATCCAAGCGCAACAGCTTGCCAAAAATGGTATTGATCGGTGATATCGCTGGCGATGATGAAGAGGCGGTTGCCGCGGCCACTAGTGAAGTCGTGCGCATGTCCAATAACCGTGTGGGTGAAGGTTTTGTTGCGGTCAGCGCTGAAGCGCGTAAAAAGTTTTGGCTGGACCGGGCGCGAACTGCCGCCATTGCGCGTCATACCAATGCGTTCAAGATTAACGAAGACGTGGTGATCCCCTTGCCACGTATGGGTGAGTACACCGAAGGTATTGAGCGTATCAATATCGAACTGTCCCTTAAGAACAAGCTACAAGTATTGGATGGTCTCGAATCATTCTTGAAAAAGAGTGCGTTGCCATTAGGTAAAGCCACTGAAGATTACGAAATACCAACCGCGGAAATTTTGGGTGATCGTGTTCAGCAAGCGCTTGAGTTAATTGCTGGAGTACGGGCACGTTGGTCTGAGTGGTTGGCGCAGATGGATACCCACTTCCCGGATTTACAAAACTACAGTTTGCGCGCTTCTTGGAAATCTGAAGTGCGCTCCGAGCTCAGAATTATTTTTGGTGGACTAGCTTTTGAACCCATCTTAAATGAGCTGGAAGCTATCCATAAAAACATTTTGCGTAAGCGTGTATTTGTGGCATTGCATATGCATGCGGGGGATGGCAACGTTCATACCAATATTCCCGTGAACTCTGATGACTACGAGATGCTGCAAGATGCGCATCGTGCGGTAGATCGGATTATGAAATTAGCTCGCTCATTAGATGGCGTGATTTCTGGTGAGCATGGTATTGGTATTACCAAATTAGAGTACCTCACCGAAGATGAGTTGAAAGATTTCCGTGCTTACAAGAAGCGCGTGGATCCAGATGGACGATTTAATAAAGGTAAGTTGATGCCGCATGCTGATCTCAGCATGGCTTACACGCCGAGTTTTGGCTTGATGGGTCACGAATCCATCATCATGCAACAAAGTGATATTGGTGCAATCGCCGATAGCGTGAAAGATTGCTTGCGTTGCGGCAAATGTAAACCCGTCTGCTCAACGCATGTGCCACGTGCGAATTTACTCTACAGTCCTCGCGACAAAATCTTGGCTACTTCATTGCTGATTGAGGCTTTCCTCTACGAAGAGCAAACTCGCCGTGGTGTATCCATTCGCCATTGGGAAATGTTTGATGACGTTGCTGCGCATTGCACTGTGTGTCATAAGTGTTTGACTCCATGTCCAGTGAAGATTGACTTCGGTGATGTCACCATGAATATGCGTAACTTATTACGCAAGATGGGGCAACAGCGCTTTAACCCAGGAACAGCAGCATCCATGCTCTTCTTGAATGCTACTGATCCAGACACAATCAAGTTAGCTCGTAAGACCATGATTGGTTGGGGTTATAAGCTGCAACGTTTAGGCAATGATGTATTCCGCAAGCTAGCTCGTAAGCAAACTGCGCATCCACCGGCGACTGTCACTAAGCCAAATATCAAAGAGCAGGTGATTTTCTTCGTCAATAAGAAGATGCCCGGCAATCTTCCTAAGAAGACTGCGCGTGCATTGCTCGATATTGAGGATGCAAATTACGTACCGATTATTCGGGATCCAAAAACAACCTCTGCCGATACTGAGGCAGTGTTTTATTTCCCGGGTTGTGGATCAGAACGATTGTTTTCTCAGGTTGGCTTAGCAACGCAAGCAATGTTGTGGAATGTGGGCGTGCAAACTGTATTGCCTCCAGGCTACCTCTGCTGTGGATATCCTCAGCGTGGCAATGGTGACTTTGATAAAGCCGAGAAAATGATTACGGACAATCGCGTGCTTTTCCATCGCGTTGCCAATACTCTGAATTATTTGGATATCAAGACGGTTGTAGTGTCATGCGGTACTTGTTATGACCAGTTGGCGGGTTATCAGTTTGAGCAGATTTTCCCGGGCTGCCGCATCATTGATATTCATGAATACTTGCTGGAGAAGGGCGTCAAACTTGCTAACGTCACTGGCGTGAAGTACATGTATCACGATCCTTGTCACTCCCCGATGAAATTACAGGATCCCATTAAAACGGTGAATGAATTAATTCAATTGGAAGACGGCAATGCGATTCAGAAGAATGATCGTTGTTGTGGTGAGTCTGGAACGCTGGCAGTAACGCGTCCTGATATCTCTACACAAGTACGTTTCCGTAAGCAGATTGAAATGGAAAAGGGCGCGAATGATTTGCGTAAAGGTGACTTTACAGGCGAAGTTAAGGTGCTGACGAGTTGCCCATCTTGCCTGCAAGGTTTGACCCGTTTTGATGCTGATAGCGATACGACTGCCGATTACATCGTGGTTGAGATGGCTCAAAAATTATTAGGCGATGACTGGATGCAGGACTATGTGACCAAGGCTAATCAGGGTGGTATTGAGAGGGTATTGGTTTAATGATTCCAACAAACGTCGTAGTGCACCAGCAGTCTAAAGTGTTAGAGCTCAGCTATGACAACGGCAATACTTACCGTCTACCTTTTGAGTTTCTGAGAGTGGTCTCGCCTTCTGCTGAAGTGCAGGGCCATGGCCCAGGGCAGGAGACACTTCAAACAGGTAAACGGGATGTGCTGATCGCTAACATTGAACCGGTAGGGCATTACGCCCTCAAGCCCTCTTTCTCTGACGGGCATGATTCTGGTTTGTATTCCTGGGATTACTTACACTTTTTATGTGAAAACTATGAGCAATTATGGAAAGAACATCTAGATAAATTAGCTGCCGCTGGTTTAGATCGTGATACTCCAATGAGTGTTGCTGGTGGAAAATCTTGCGGTAGTCATTAAGTATTCTTCAATAAAGTAAAAATATGAGTAAGACCCATTTTGGATATCAAAGCGTTGATGAAGCTGAAAAAGCTGGCAAGGTCGCGGAAGTATTTCACTCAGTAGCGAGTAAGTACGATGTGATGAATGACTTGATGTCTTTTGGCTTGCATCGTTTGTGGAAAAAAATCACCATTGCTCGCGCTCAAGTTCGACCTGGCCAAAAGGTATTGGATATTGCTGGCGGCACAGGTGATTTAGCTGCTGCGTTCGCTCGTGCAGCTGGCTGGGGTCACAATGCGGAAGCGCAGGTATGGCTAAGCGATATCAACGCTTCTATGTTGGGTGTTGGACGTGATCGCCTCCTGGACAAAGGATTGGCTTTGCCTTGTGTTCAGTTTGATGCTGAGAAGATTCCTTTTCCAGCCAACCATTTTGATGTTGTCACAGTGGCTTTTGGTTTGCGCAATATGACCCATAAAGATGTTGCTCTGGGTGAGATGCGTCGCGTGATTAAGCCAGGCGGTCGAGTATTGGTTTTGGAATTTTCAAAGCCGGATGCATTTTTGCAGCCTGTATATGACGCTTACTCTTTTAAAGTGCTCCCTTGGTTGGGGGAAAAGATTGCTCAAGACTCTGAAAGCTATCGGTATTTAGCTGAATCTATTCGGATGCATCCAGATGCCCAAGCCCTTAAAGACATTATGTTGGGGGTTGGCTTTGATGAGGTTGAAACCCACAGAATGACTGGGGGTATCGTTGCCTTGCATATTGGTATTAAATACTAGTGAGTTTGAAATTTTTAGCAGATAAAAATAAGAGCAGTTCAACAGGGGATAAAAGTATGAATAAGCATTTTTTCAAAGCAGTGTTCTTGAGCCTGAGTTTGTTACTTGCTTCCGTAGGTCATGTTGATGCAGCCCGTTTGGGTGGCGGCAGAAGCATTGGTAGGGCGCCGAGTGCACCCATTCAAAAACAGGCGGCACCTGTACAAAAACCTGTGCAACAAGCTCAACCTGCTGCTCCCGCTCCCCAGGCGCCAACCCCTAGCCGCTTTGGCGGTATGGGTGGGATCTTGGGTGGCTTGGCTGCAGGACTTGGTATTGGCTATCTCTTATCTCACTTTGGCCTAGGCGATGCAGCAGCATCTTTGATTGCCGGGCTATTTATTGCGGTTGTAGCTGGCTTTGTAGTGATGTTTCTCATTAGAAAATTACTGCCGGCCTTATCTGGCGCGGGACAATCTCCCCATATTCCTTCGCAGGGAATGCAGCGCACTTCTGACAATTCAGTGACCAGACAAGAGCCTGCGTTTACGCCAGCATCCAATGCATTTGGTGGCGTTGCTTTAGAGGCGCCCGCATTTCAATCAACCCTGCCCCCTGGCTTTGATGAATATGCGTTTTTGGAGAACGCTAAACAATACTTCGTCGGGCTACAAAAGGCGTGGGATCAAGGTGATTTGGCCGCTTTACGTGAATTTACGACCCCTGAAATGTTTGCCACGATTGAGCAGGATCTTTCGGGTCGTGCAGATAGCCTTAATCAAACTGATGTCGTTTCTATTAATGCTCAATTATTGGGTATTGAGACCGCGGACAATGCCTACTTCTGTAGTGTTCAGTTTTCCGGAATGATTCGTGAGCAGGCTGGGGCGCAAGCAAACAATTTCTCCGAAATTTGGAATTTGAGTAAGCCTGTGACGGGTCCTGGTGGTTGGGTGCTGGCCGGCATCCAGCAGTTGGTTTAAGCTTGAGGTACTTTCCATTGAAAGCCCGCACTTGTGCGGGTTTTTTACGCCCATGAATACTGCTTCACCTACCACTCACACTATTGCAGCCGCTGCCGCGTGCCGAGGGATTAATCATGTGCTGATGGCAGAGCCTTGGGCTACGGCTGAGCTAGCTAAGCATTCCGGGAAAGTCATTTTGCTTAAGCTGCCTATTGGCAACCTGGGTTTTGAGTTAACGCCAGGTGGCCTATTGAATTCTGTGGCACCACTTCAGCAACCCTCCTTGGAGTTGGACATTTCCGCAGATGCGCTGGGTTCCCTGCTTGGCGGCCCCGGCAATTTACGTGAGCAAGCAATCAAAGCGGTCAAAATTACTGGTGATGCTGATTTAGCGCAATTATTAGGACGCTTAGCGGGGCAAGTGCGCTGGGAATATGAAGAAGATTTGGCTAAATTGATTGGCGATGCTCCCGCAAACTTTGCTATTCGCCAAGGAAAGAAAGTGGTTTCCTCTGGAAAATCTGCTGTTTCTGACTTGCTGGAAAATGTAGTGGAGTACGTCAGCGAAGAAAGAAAAGTGCTTTTAAATAAACGAGATTTTATGGTTCGCAAGAATGAGTTAAATGAATTGCGTGATGCGGTTGATCGTATGGAAAAGCGGATTCAACTTCTAGAGAAAAAAGGTTAATCCATCATGCGTAGACTTGCTCGCCTCTCTTTTATTTTCTTTACCGCATGGCGTTATGGTTTGTTGCCTTTATTGCGCGATATTCTCAAGCCGGGTATTCGCCGTGGTCTGCTAACGGTAATTTGTTGGACCTCGCCTGGTGAATCTTTGCCTAGGGGCGAGCGTATTCGTTTAACGCTAGAGGCACTGGGTCCAATCTTTGTGAAGTTTGGTCAAGTTCTTTCCACGCGACGGGATTTATTGCCTGAAGATATTGCGAATGAATTAGCGAAGTTACAGGATCAAGTCCCCCCTTTTTCCAATGAAGAATCTTGTCGTTTGATTGAGCAGGCACTCGGACAATCGATTCAAGAAGTGTTTATCAGTTTTGATCCAACCCCAGTGGCTAGCGCTTCTGTGGCACAAGTGCACTTCGGCCTATTGCGTGGAACTGAGAAGCATCCTGAGTGGGAGGGGCGCGCCGTAGCCGTTAAAGTGCTTCGCCCCGGAATCTTACCGGTGATTGAGGGTGACCTTGCGCTGCTCTATGACTTAGCAAAAATTATCGAGAAAAGTTCAGAGGACGGTCGTCGCTTAAAGCCACGCGAGAACGTGGCAGAGTTTGATACCTATTTGCATGATGAATTAGATCTCATGCGTGAGGCGGCAAATGCAAGTCAGTTGCGCCGCTATTTTGTTGATTCAAAAAAATTGATGATCCCTGAAATGTATTGGGATTTATGTCACACCAATGTCATCGTGATGGAGAGGATGGATGGCATCTCCATTGGGCGAACTGCAGAGTTGCGCGCGGCGGGTGTCGACTTTAAGAAATTAGCGGCAGATGGAGTGGAAATATTCTTCACTCAAGTATTTCAGTATGGTTTCTTCCATGCTGATATGCATCCGGGAAATATCATGATTAGCTTGGAGCCGGATACATTTGGCCGCTTCATCTCCCTGGATTTTGGAATTGTTGGCGCGCTTAGTCAGTCTGATAAGAGTTATTTGGCGTTAAATTTCCTGGCATTTTTTAATCGTGATTACCGTCGTGTCGCGGAGTTGCATATCGAGTCTGGTTGGGTTCCTGCTGATACGCGGGTTGAGGAGCTCGAGGGTGCGGTGCGCTCAGTTTGTGAGCCTTATTTTGATCGCCCTTTAAAGGAAATTTCCTTGGGTATTGTGTTGATGCGCTTATTCCAAACCTCTCGCCGCTTTAAGGTGGAGATCCAGCCGCAACTGACGCTCCTGCAAAAAACCTTATTAAATGTTGAGGGACTAGCTCGCCAATTGGATCCGGATCTGGATTTATGGAAAACCGCTAAGCCAATTTTGGAAAAATGGGTCAGCCAGCAATTGGGTTGGAGAGCTTTAGTCGATGGTTTGAAGGCTGAAGCGCCAGGATGGGCGCAGATTTTGCCGACTTTGCCCCGGTTGCTGATAGAGAGTTTGGCTCGTGATCGCGGTCAGCAAAGAGGGCAAAACCTTGAATTGGAGGTTCTAAAGGGCCTTTTATTGCAAGAAAGGCGTACACATCGCCTATTGGTTGGTGCCTTGCTCTTTGCGGGTGGATTTTTGGCGGGAATATTGATTATTGGCCTAGGGCTCTATTAGTCTGTCGCCGTTCCCCGCTTAAACCGCTAAAATGCTAGGTTAGGCAAAGCGCAAGCATAGGGACATGAAAAAATACTTTATCGCAGGGATCTTGGTGTGGGCACCAATGTCAATCACCATTTGGGTGATTGCAGGGGGCTTGGGCTTGCTCGACGGTGTTTTTGGTTCTGTAATGCATGCCATTATCGCCATATTTCCGAACCAATTTGCCGCTGATTTACAGCATTTCCGGGAGCTTCCGGGCGTTGGAATTTTGATCGTGATATCGGTCATTATGTTTACTGGCGTACTTGCGATTAGTTTTGCGGGCCAGTGGTGGATGAAGATTTGGAATCGATTGATGAATCGAATTCCGATCGTGCGCTCCATTTATTCCAGTGTGCAGCAAGTTTCTTCGACTTTATTTTCGGGAAGCGGCCAAGCATTTAGTAAGGCGTTACTGATTCGTTATCCGCATGCGGATTCTTGGGCAATTGCGTTTCAAACGGGTATTCCAGCAAAAGAAGTAGCGGCTAAGTTGGGTGAGGACTATGTCAATGTATTTTTGCCAACAACACCCAATCCAACGTCGGGCTTTTTCATGATCGTTCCTCGCGCCCATACTATCCAATTAGAGATGAGCGTTGAAGAGGCGCTCAAACACATTGTTTCAATGGGATCTGTTCCTCCCACCAGTTCAACTGGTTTGACAGCTAGTCAGTCAAACCATCATTTTTGATTTATAGGAAATTGTTATGTCGATGCGAAGCCATACCTGTGGCCAGGTAACTGAATCACTTATTGGTCAAGAAGTTACTCTCTCCGGTTGGGTTAATCGCCGCCGCGATCATGGTGGCGTGATCTTTATTGATTTGCGTGATCATCAAGGATTTGTGCAGGTAGTATGCGATCCAGATCGTCCAGATATGTTTGCTTTGGCTGAGCAGGTTCGCAACGAGTTTTGCATTCAGATCAAAGGCTTGGTGCGTGCCCGTCCGGCTGGTACCGAGAATAATGATTTAGCGAGTGGCAAGATTGAAGTGCTTTGCCATAGCTTGGTGATTTTGAATGCCTCTATCACTCCTCCATTCCAGTTGGAAGATGAGAATCTTTCTGAAACAACGCGCTTAACGCATCGTGTTTTGGATTTGCGTCGTCCACAGATGCAAAAGAATCTACGTCTACGTTACAACGTAGCAATGGAATGCCGTCGCTATTTAGATGCTGCTGGTTTCATTGATATTGAAACACCGATGTTGACGAAGAGTACGCCTGAAGGCGCACGCGATTACCTAGTTCCTTCACGCGTTCATGACGGACAGTTTTTTGCTTTGCCACAATCACCCCAGTTATTTAAACAGTTGCTGATGGTTGCCGGCTTTGATCGTTACTACCAAATTACAAAATGTTTCCGTGACGAAGATTTGCGTGCCGATCGTCAGCCTGAATTTACTCAAATCGACTGTGAAACCGCATTCTTGAGCGAGTTAGAGATTCGTGATTTATTTGAAAACATGATCCGTCATATTTTCAAAAAGACGATGAATGTGGAGTTGCCAAATCCATTCCCAACAATGCCTTACTCCGAAGGCATGGCGCGTTTTGGTTCCGACAAGCCAGATCTACGGGTGAATTTTGAGTTCACTGAATTGACTGATCTGATGAAGGATGTGGACTTCAAGGTCTTCTCAGGAGCTGCTAATCAAGTGGGTGGTCGCGTAGTTGGTTTATGTGTTCCTGGCGGCTCTGAGATTAGTCGTAGCGAAATCGATGATTACACTCAATTTGTCAGCATCTATGGCGCCAAAGGTTTGGCATGGATTAAGGTGAACTCTGTGGCTGAAGGTCGCAATGGCTTGCAATCTCCAATCGTCAAGAACTTGCATGACGCTGCTATCGAGGGCATCCTCAAGCGCACTGGCGCTAAAGATGGCGATATTATTTTCTTCGGTGCGGATAAAGAAAAAGTCGTGAACGATGCCATCGGTAACTTGCGCCTGAAGATTGGTCATTCTGCTTGGGGTAAAGAGCATGGCCTATCAACTGAAGGCTGGAAGCCATTGTGGGTAGTGGATTTCCCAATGTTTGACTACGATGAAGGTGAAGCCCGTTGGGTTGCTTGTCACCATCCATTCACCAGCCCTAAAGATGAGCATATGCAGTACCTAGAATCTGATCCAGGCAGGTGCTTAGCTAAAGCGTATGACATGGTTCTGAATGGTAGCGAAATTGGTGGCGGCTCAGTACGTATTCACCAAGAGGCTGTGCAGAGTCAGGTATTCCGCGCATTGAAGATCGGCGCCGAAGAAGCCCAAGCGAAGTTTGGCTTCTTATTGGATGCTTTGCAGTATGGCGCCCCTCCTCATGGTGGTATCGCATTTGGTCTGGATCGCATTGTCACCATGATGACTGGTGCGGAATCGATTCGTGATGTGATTGCCTTCCCTAAAACACAACGTGCTCAGTGTTTATTAACTCAAGCTCCGAGCCCAGTTGATGAGCGTCAGCTAAAAGAGTTGCATATCCGCTTGCGTCAAGCAGCTCCTGCCGCCTAATTCATCGGGTCATTACAGCATCTTGAAAATCCCCATCTCGGTTTTAGTGGTTATTTACAAATCGAATGGGGAGGTTTTGCTAATAGAGCGAGCCGATAAGGCGGGCTTTTGGCAATCGGTCACTGGCAGTCTGGATGCTCCAGATGAGGATCTCGGTGTAGCTGCCGCCCGGGAAGTCTTGGAGGAGACGGGGATTGATGTTGAATCATTACCCGTAGGCGCTCTACAAGATATGCATCACCAAATTGACTACGAAATATATCCTCAGTGGCGTCATCGCTACGCCCCTGGTGTTACCAGAAACACAGAGCATTGGTTCTCATTACTAGTGCCTGATGCGACACCGGTGACATTGGCGCCAAGAGAGCATGTCGCTTACCAGTGGCTTCCATATCTAGAGGCGGCAAAGACTTGCTTTTCTGAAAGTAATGGCGAAGCCATCGTGAAATTATTCTCAGCAACCGAAGGCGGAAGTGTCTAAGATAGAGCGATGAGACATTCATCTAGCCGACATCATTCAACAATAGATTCAAATCCTTCCCGTGGCAGTGATTGGAAGGTCATCCGTGATCTTCTTCCCTATTTGCTGGAATACAAATTTAGAGTTGCCATTGCACTGTCATGCTTGGTTGCAGCTAAGGTTGCCAATCTAGGCATCCCCATTTTGATGAAGCGCTTGATTGATGCTCTCAATATCAAAGCAGATTCCCCGCAAGCCTTATTGGTAGTTCCGGCCGGATTAATTCTGGCCTACGGATTGCTAAGGGTATCAGCCTCCCTATTTACTGAGTTACGCGAATCGCTTTTTGCTCGCGTTACTCAAAATGCGGTTCGCAAAGTTGCGCTCCAAGTGTTTGAGCATCTTCATGCCTTGGCTCTAAGTTTCCATTTGGCAAGACAAACCGGTGGTGTGAGTCGTGATATTGAACGTGGCACTCGTGGTATTCAATCGCTTATCTCCTATTCGCTTTACAGCATCCTCCCAACCTTAATTGAGTTTTGTTTGGTGCTTGGATATTTTGCCTATTCTTATGATGTTTGGTTTGCGGCAATCACCCTCACTGCTTTAGTTCTCTATATTGGCTTTACGGTGGTCGTGACTGAATGGCGCACGCATTTCCGCAGAACTATGAACGACATGGATTCAAAGGCGAATCAGAAGGCGATTGATTCTTTACTCAATTTTGAGACGGTAAAGTATTTTGGAAATGAAGCTTTTGAGGCGAGTCGTTACGATCAAAATTTAGTGCGCTATCAAGCGGCTGCGGTTAAGTCCCAAAAGTCATTAGCACTACTCAACTTCGGTCAGCAAACCATTATTGCGATTGGACTGGTCATGATTTTATGGCGCGCTACTTTAGGCGTCATTGATGGATCAATGACCTTGGGTGATTTGGTTTTGGTAAATACATTAATGATTCAGCTGTATATCCCGCTGAATTTCTTGGGCGTGATCTATCGCGAGATTAAGCAGGCTCTCACTGATATGGATCGGATGTTCTCACTTCTCAATACTGAGAAAGAGATTGCTGATACTCCTGATGCGAAGCCGCTACACATTGACAACCAAGGAAGAGGCCCAGATGTGCGCTTTGAGCATGTTTCATTTCACTATGATGCCAAGCGAGCAATATTGCGCGATGTGAGCTTTAATATCCCAGCCGGTACGATTACTGCAGTAGTGGGTCAAAGTGGTGCAGGAAAAAGCACCTTGGCCCGTTTATTGTTTCGTTTCTATGACGTACAGTCCGGAAAGATTTTGATTGATAGTCAAAATATTACTGAAGTGACTCAAGCAAGCTTGCGCAAGGCTATTGGAATCGTTCCACAAGACACGGTGCTCTTTAATGACACCATTGGCTACAACATTGCTTATGGAGATCCAAGCGCTTCTATCGAAGAAGTGCATGAGGCCGCCCGTGCCGCGCAGATTGACCGGTTTATTCAACATCTTCCTGACGGTTACGACACCCAGGTTGGGGAGCGTGGCTTAAAGTTATCTGGCGGAGAAAAACAAAGAGTCGCCATCGCACGAACATTGCTAAAGAAGCCTGCCATGCTCATTTTTGATGAAGCTACTTCGGCGCTAGACTCCAAAACAGAGCGTGCGTTTCAGGATGAGCTGTTAAATCTGGCCAAAAATCGTACAACTTTAATCATTGCTCATAGACTCTCAACCATTGTGCATGCGGATCAAATTCTAGTAATGGATCATGGGCAAATTGTTGAGCGAGGCACACACTCTGAACTCTTGATGGCTAATGGTCGATATGCTGAGATGTGGCAAATGCAAGAGCGTGCCGCTCTTGATTAGAATGGTCTCATGAGCAAGCAAGAACTTATTTTAAAAAATGCCTTTGCAGCTGCTTTAGCGGTTGCTGATCCTCAGAAGATTGTTCCCGTCTATTTGCGGAATATTTTCCCAGTAGGTGAAGAGCCACAAGGAAAATGTTTGGTTGTAGGTGCTGGTAAGGCTAGCGCCTCTATGGCTAGCGCCTTAGAGTCTTATGCAAAGACACATTGGCCCAAGGTGACGTTAGAAGGAGTCGTCTTAACTCGCTATGGCCATCATTCGCCGACGAGTCATATTCGAATTATTGAAGCTGGACACCCCGTTCCAGATCAAGCTGGCATGGATGGTGCTAGAGAAATATTTCAGCTGGTAAGCCAGTTAAAGCAGGGTGATGTGCTGGTTGCCTTGATATCCGGTGGCGGATCCAGTTTGCTAACCTTGCCACAACCCGGAATCACTATTGAGGATATGCGCCAGACTACGGAGGCGTTATTGCGCTCAGGTGCACCGATCGAAGAGATGAATGTCATTCGCAAGCACTTGTCGGCGATTCAGGGTGGCAATTTAGCAAGAGTGGCTATTGCTAACGGCGCACGTGTTGAGGCTCTGTTAATTTCCGATGTGACAGGGGATTCTCCGGCAGATATTGCAAGCGGTCCATGTGCCCCAGATTATTCAACCTACCAAGATGCTTTGAATATTTTGGCTCAATATCAGCTGGGTGAGGGATCTATTCCTGAGGTGGTCCTAAGGCATTTGAATCGAGGTGCGGCTGGAGAAATTCCAGAGACTTTGAAAGAGGATGACGTGCAGGGCGCCCAAGTACGAAATCATGTCATTGCTACTGCTTATAAGAGCCTAGAAGCTGCCGCCGAATACGTGCGCACCCAAGGCTATGACCCGGTTATATTGGGCGATACGATTACCGGAGAGGCTCAGGCTGTTGGTGTTGAGCAGGCTAATATGGCGCGACAATACCAGCAAGGCACCGGATCGATCAAGTCACCGTTAGCTCTTATTTCTGGTGGGGAGTGCACTGTCACTTTGCCGGCGGGGGTAAAGGGTCGAGGCGGTCGCTGTAGTGAATACCTGCTGTCACTTTTTAACGCTAGTGCTGGTATGGAGAATGTTTCTGGCTTGGCTGCGGATACAGATGGTATTGATGGCAGCGAGAAAAATGCGGGTGCCTGGTTCACGCCGGAGATTCGTCAAGTTGCGCAAGATCAGAAATTACTTCCCAATGATTATTTAGACAAGCATGATTGCTATGGATTCTTTGCGCAATTACAGGCTTTAGTGGAAACTGGCCCTACACTGACCAATGTGAATGATTTCCGCATCATCTTGCTTGATTAATCTTTAATTAAAAATTCATGACTAATACCCAAACTCAGATTCAGTTGATCCAGCCAGATGACTGGCACTTGCACATTCGTGATGGTGATGTCATGAGGGATGTTTTAGCGGATACCGCGCGTCAGTTTGCGCGCGCGATCATCATGCCAAATTTGAAGCCGCCAGTAACTACAGTAGGTTTGGCAAATGCTTACCGCGCTCGTATTGAAGCGAATCTCAAATCGCTTGGTATAACGGGTTTTACGCCATTGATGACTTTGTATCTCACTGACAATACTTCTGCTGATGAAGTTCGAAAAGCAAAAGCCGAGGGTGTTGCCGCTTTCAAGCTGTATCCAGCAGGTGCAACCACTAATAGTGATGCTGGAGTGAGCGACATTAAGCGTTGCTATAGCGTTTTAGAGGCAATGCAGGCAGTAGGCATGCCCTTATTGGTTCACGGTGAAGTCACCAGTTCTGATATTGATATCTTTGATCGAGAAGCGGTCTTTATCGACCAGGTTTTAGAGCCCTTGCGTAAAGATTTTCCTGCTCTCAAGATTGTGTTTGAGCACATCACTACTAAGCAAGCTGCTCACTATGTGCGTGACGCTCAGACCGGTGAAAAAAATATTTTGGCCGCGACGATTACGCCACAGCATTTGTTGATGAATCGCAATGCGATTTTTGCTGGCGGTATTCGTCCGCATAACTATTGCCTGCCAGTACTGAAGCGTGAGGAGCATCGTGTGGCCTTGCTTGAGGCAGCTACTAGTGGAAGTTCTAGATTCTTCTTGGGCACGGATAGCGCGCCACATGCGAAAGGTGCCAAAGAGGCTGCTTGCGGTTGTGCTGGTTGCTATAGCGCTTTTAATGCCTTGGGTTTATATGCAGAAGCATTTGAGAGTGTGGGTAAGTTAGATAAGTTGGAAGGCTTTGCAAGCTTCTTTGGCCCTGATTTTTATTCTTTGCCACGGAATACCAAGAAAATTACTTTGGTGAAGCGGGCACAAAGTATTCCTGACGAACTGCCTTTGGGTGAAGCCACGATTGTTCCGCTGCGTGCCGGTGAGACTATTGCTTGGTCCTTGGCTTAGGTGCCAAGTATTTCCAGAATTCATTTTTTGAACTAAATTTCTGCGACTGCGTTAGACTGCAGTCGCAGAGTCAATTAGGCAATCGCCGCCTCTTTATTGAGGGGGAGGAAAGTCCGGACTCCATAGGGTAGGGTGATGGCTAACGGCCATCCACGGTAACGTGAGGAATAGGGCCACAGAGACGAGCGTATTTAGTTACGGTGAAACGCGGTAACCTCCACCTGGAGCAATCCCAAGTAAGCAGACGATGAGGCGACCCGCTGAGTCTGCGGGTAGGGAGCTTGAGCCGTCAGGTAACTGCCGGCCTAGAGGAATGATTGCCCCTAGGTGCGAATCTAGGCGACAGAATCCGGCTTATCGATTGACTCTGCACTTACTCTGCAATGATTTCAACGCTGTAACTCAGCTCAGCTGTCTTTGCGAGCATGGTCGTAGCGGAACAGTATTTCTCATGGGAGAGCTTCACGGCGCGATCTACTTTTGCGGGATCGAGGTCTTTCCCTTTCACTTGGAAGTGCAGATTGATCTTGGTGAACACCTTGGGATCTTCTGTTGCTCGCTCTGCCTGCAGTTTGACATTGCAGCCACTAATCGCCTGCCGGGACCTTTGTAGGATTAAAACCACATCAAATGCTGAGCATCCACCAGCACCGGCCAACAAGAGCTCCATTGGTCTTGGGGCCAGGTTTCGGCCACCAGCTTCAGGGGCTCCATCCATATTAACGAGGTGGCCGCTACCGGTTTCTGCTGAAAAAGCCATCCCATTAGTACCCAACCAAGAAACTGTACATTCCATATTAGTGACCCCTAACTTCTTAAATTAATCAATATTATCAATAGTTTACCAACTTATTAAAGATTGTTTTTAGATGAGTTTTGGCTAAAAAGCATCAAAAAATTGATTTTGGTCAATTTTCTTGCATTGCACCATAGTTCTCGATACAATAACCATATAGGTAGTCAGTCTTATATAAGAGACCGATTCACCTCCCAGTGTCTCCTCCACTTAAACATAGGTGGATTCCAACCCAGGACTCGTTCCTGGGTTTTTTTTGGGTTACAATTCAAGGCTTTACTGAATTACCGAACCAGTCAGCGGTAATTGTTTTACCAGTTAGATTACAGAATCTGCGAGCTTGCAAACATAAGCAGGGCCAAGGTGGACGTAGTGTGATTGGAGTAATTTTTTTGACTATAACAATTTGAGAAATCATGAAAACTTTTTCTGCAAAATCCCATGAGGTAGTGCATGAATGGTTCGTGATTGACGCTACGGACAAAGTCCTCGGTCGTGTCGCCAGTGAAGTGGCACTCCGTCTACGCGGCAAGCACAAGCCTGAATACACCCCACACGTTGATACCGGCGACTTCATTGTTGTCATCAACTCTTCTAAGCTGCGTGTCACAGGCACAAAAGGCTTGAACAAAATTTATTACCGTCACAGTGGATACCCAGGTGGTATTAGCTCGACTAACTTCGACAAGATGCAAGACCGTTTCCCAGGTCGCGCTTTGGAGAAGGCTGTGAAGGGTATGTTGCCAAAAGGCCCACTAGGCTATGCCATGATCAAGAAATTAAAAGTCTACGGCGACGCCAATCATCCGCATGCGGCTCAACAGCCAAAAGCGTTAGAGATTTAAGGAAACCAAATGGCTATTAATTACGGAAATTGGAATTACGGCACAGGTCGTCGCAAGAGCTCTGTGGCACGTGTATTCATTAAATCTGGCAAAGGTGAGATTACTGTTAACGGTAAACCTATCGATGCTTACTTTGCTCGCGAAACATCACGCATGATCGCTCGCCAGCCTTTGGCTCTCACAGCGCACCTCACCACCTTTGATATCAAAGTGAACGTGAGTGGTGGCGGTGAAACTGGCCAAGCTGGTGCAGTTCGTCACGGCGTTACACGTGCATTGATCGACTACGACAACGCTTTGAAGCCAACTCTGTCTAAAGCAGGTTTGGTAACTCGCGATGCTCGTGAAGTTGAGCGTAAAAAAGTTGGTCTGCACGGCGCGCGTCGTCGTAAGCAGTTCAGCAAGCGCTAATTCTTTCAGTCGCTTATGTTTTATCGAAAGGGTCGCGCAAGCGGCCCTTTTTGTTTCTACAATTAAGCAAATTGTAAGAATTCAGTATTAAGCTCTGTACGATAATTTACCGCTAGAGCATTTTGGAGATTGACATGATTAAAGTAGGCATCGTAGGTGGGACTGGCTATACGGGTGTAGAGCTATTACGTTTGTTGGCTCAGCATCCTGAGGTGAAAATTGTCGCTATTACTTCTCGGACAGAAGCTGGCATGCCAGTGGCTGAGATGTTTCCATCGTTACGCGGCCGTGTAGATCTTCAATTCACCACACCTGACGAAGCCAAGTTAAATGAGTGTGATGTGGTGTTCTTTGCAACGCCACATGGTGTCGCAATGGCTCAAGCAAAAGAATTGCTCGCCAATCATGTGAAGATTTTGGATCTTGCTGCTGATTTCCGTCTGCAAGATGTCAAAGAATTTGCCAAGTGGTATGGAATGGAACATAGCTGTCCAGATATTTTGGCTGAGGCTGTATATGGTTTGGCAGAAATTAATCGCGAGGCCATTAAAAAAGCACGCGTAGTGGGATTGGCGGGTTGCTACCCTACATCGGTTCAATTGGGTCTTGCACCATTGCTTTCACCAAAGTCAACTGGCGGCAAACAATTGATTGATGGCACACATATTATTTCTGATTCAAAGTCAGGCACTTCTGGTGCTGGCCGCAAAGCGGAGATTGGTACATTACTTTCTGAAGCGAGCGATAACTTCAAAGCTTATGGTGTGAAGGGCCATCGTCATCTTCCAGAAATTGTTCAGGGATTGAAGGCGATTGCTGGTCACGATCAGATTGGTCTGACATTTGTGCCGCATCTAACGCCTATGGTGAGAGGTATTCATTCCACTTTATATGTGCGCTTGACTGAGGCAGGGATGGATGTTGATTATCAAAAACTCTATGAGAACTTCTATAAGGGCGAACCTTTTGTCGATGTCATGCCAGCAGGCAGTCATCCAGAGACACGTTCAGTGCGCGGAAGTAATGGCTTGCGGATTGCTATCCACCGTCCGGGTGGTGGTGATACTTTGGTGATTTTGGTAGTTGAAGACAATTTGGTGAAAGGTGCTTCGGGCCAGGGTGTGCAATGTATGAATCTGATGTTTGGCTTGCCAGAAACAACTGGTTTGACCCAAATTGCGGTTTCTCCCTAAGCTAGAGACCAGTAAAGACCCTTCAGCAAGCTTGGCATTTAAAGCCTAAAATAAGATATTGCCTTTTGAATTAGGAGTAAATCATGACCGAATTAGCGACACAAACTGCACAAGATTTAGCCGAGCCACCAACTCCATTGGTGTTTACGGATAGCGCTGCTGCGAAAGTGGCTGACTTGATTGCTGAAGAGGGTAATCCAGAATTGAAGTTGCGCGTGTTCGTTCAAGGTGGTGGTTGTTCAGGTTTTCAATATGGCTTCACATTTGATGATGCTGTGAATGAAGATGACACGCTCTTTGAAAAAAATGGCGTGACCTTATTGGTGGATTCAATGAGCTTCCAATATTTAGTGGGTGCTGAGATTGACTACAAAGAAGATATCAACGGATCACAATTTGTGATCAAGAATCCAAACGCCCAAACTACTTGTGGCTGCGGATCTTCTTTTTCAGCATAAGTAAAAAATTACGCTGGATAGCAAGCGCCTAGAATTCTAGGACCCCTCGCTCCTGTAACGGCTGGCAGATTTGCTGGCCGTTTTTCTTTGTGAGCCCAAGCAAGCCAGGCAAATGCAAGACCTTCAACCAATTGTGGATCAATGCCAAGCACATCGCTTGTCACCACTTCCAACGAGTGTTTAAACACGCTATTTGTACTTGCCTTTAATAACTGCATCAAAGCGGTATTGCGCGCCCCACCTCCGCAAACAATGAGGGTTGTTGTTTCTGGCGCATGTTGCGCTAAGGCTTGTAGTGCGGAGTGTGCTGTGAGATGTAGCAACGTTGCCTGAACATCCTCGGGATTGATGTTGTCGGCGCCAATATATTTTTGTAGCCACTCTAGATGAAAGTCATCGCGGCCTGTGCTCTTGGGTGGTGCTTTAGTAAAAAATGGATCACTTAGCATCTTATTAAGGAGTGTTTTGTGCACTTCACCTTGCAGTGCCCAGGTACCGTTTTCATCAAAGGCATGACCTTGTTGATCTGCAATCCAGGCATCCATCAGCATATTTCCTGGGCCGCAATCAAAGCCCTTTACTTCTCCGGTGGCGGGAAGGAGGGTTAGGTTGGCGATGCCACCGATGTTGAGAACAGCAAGATGTTGGTCCGAGCCAAATTGCTGCGCATGAAAGGCTGGAACGAGTGGAGCGCCATGACCTCCGGCCGCTAGATCGCGGCTTCTAAAGTCTGCAATGACATCAATCCCGGTGAGTTCAGCAAGTAATGCTGGATTGAGGGTTTGATGGGTATAGGCAAGCGGATGAGAAAGATCTGCCTGATGACGAATAGTTTGGCCATGAGCGCCGATGGCGCTGATATCCGAGGGCTGATGCTTTGTCTGGGTCAGCAATTGCTGAACCGCTGCTGCATAGGCGATTGCAAGGGCGTTTGCTGCTTGATTCTCCCGGTGGATCTCATTTGGTCCAGGCGTTTGCAGGTCCAGCAGGGCTTTGCGTAATTGAGGGCTAAACGGGGCGCTGACGGCCCCCAACAGAGTCGCTTCACCTGTGACCGCTAGTTTTGTAAGGACTGCATCAATCCCATCTAGGCTAGTGCCAGACATCAGGCCAATGTACAGGGAATCAGGTTTGTTCATGCGGTATCGGGGCTTTTTTCTCAGGAATGCGACAATAATGTTTTAGCAATTTAACTACTAATTTAACTGAATCACTTAACCGAATCAGCATGACGGCTAAACCAGAACAAAAATACCCACTGACTCCTGAAGTTTTTGCGGCCCTTGAAGTGACTAAGCGGGGCTGTGAGGAGCTTTTAGTTGAGGCGGATTGGATTCAAAAGCTAGCGAGAAGCCAAGCTACCGGCGTTCCTTTGCGCATTAAATTGGGCTTGGACCCTACAGCGCCTGATATTCATTTGGGGCATACCGTTGTTCTGAATAAATTGCGCCAGTTGCAAGATTTGGGCCATACCGTCATTTTCTTAATTGGCGATTTCACCAGCATGATTGGCGATCCTTCTGGACGCAATGTCACGCGCCCACCATTAACCGCTGAAGAAATTGCAGTGAACGCGCAGACCTACTATCGCCAGGCGAGTATGGTGCTTGACCCAGCGAAAACTGAGGTCCGCTATAACAGTGAGTGGTGCGATCCTTTGGGCGCGCGTGGCATGATTCAGTTGGCTGCTAGATATACCGTTGCGCAAATGCTAGAGCGCGAAGACTTTACAAAACGCTACCGTAGTGGCGTACCAATCTCCGTACATGAATTTTTGTATCCGCTGATGCAGGGCTATGACTCGGTTGCTTTGAAGAGTGACTTAGAGCTTGGCGGTACAGATCAAAAATTCAATCTTTTAGTTGGCCGTGAACTCCAGCGTGAGTACGGTCAAGAGCCGCAATGTATTTTGACTATGCCACTGTTAGTTGGTTTGGATGGCGTAGACAAGATGAGTAAGTCCAAAGGTAATTACATTGGCATTAGCGAGCCTGCTAGTGACATGTTTGGTAAGCTCATGAGTATTTCGGATGACTTAATGTGGGATTACTTCACATTGCTCTCTTTCCGCCCAATGACCGAGATTGATCTCATGAAGCAAGAAGTCGCTGCTGGTCGTAACCCGCGCGATTGCAAAGTGCTGCTAGGTCAAGAAATCGTAGCGCGTTTCCATTCTCAAGCTGCGGCAGAAAAAGCTTTAGAAGACTTCAATCACCGTGCTAAGGGTGGCGTTCCTGATGAGATTCCTGAGGTTGGCCTGACTGGTGCTCCAATGGGAATCGCCAGTCTGCTCAAGGCTGCGGGACTTGCCCCGTCAACATCAGAAGCTATGCGCAATATTGAGCAGAACGGCGTCAAGATTGATGGTGTCACTATTGCCGACAAGCAAGCAAAGATTGAGTCGGGCACTTATGTAGTGCAGGTCGGGAAACGTAAGTTTGCCAAAGTCACTCTGACCTAATTTTTATTTGCGGCACGAAGATCAACAATCTCATTGGTTTTGCAGATCTAAATGGAGTAAGAACTGATGTATCGGGAACTCCTCAAAACTTTACAGCCACACAATGGGTGTATGGAGGAGCAGCGATGCTTGGCGGAACTTACTTCTTAGATAAGTCCTACTTCGTAGACTTTAGCTACATCTATGCAATGACACAAAATAAAACCTCAAATTACTATTCAACATTTAATAATCCAGGCTCTACCACCAGTTATCAAGACTCTTTAATTGGTAACAGCACTGGAACGGCAACCATTCAAACTATCGGATTAACTCTCAATAAATTGTTTTAATGCTTTGTTATTAAGGATGTAATAATACCCGCTCTGGCGGGTATTTGATTGAGCGCTACTTAAGTATCTGAGCTAATGCTGCTGGGCGGGGTGAGCCCAAAATGCTCATAGGCTTGACGTGTTGCTACTCGGCCGCGAGAGGTTCTCTGTAAATAGCCTTGCTGAATCAGGTAGGGCTCTAGGACATCTTCAATAGTGTCGCGCTCTTCACCAATTGCCGCAGCTAAGTTATCAATACCTACCGGGCCACCATCGAACTTATGCAAGATGGCTTCCAGCAGTTTTCTATCCATCACATCAAATCCGCTCGGATCTACGTCAAGCATTTTCAGCGCGGCATCAGCCATGGCCTTGGTAATCGTACCCGTGCCCTTCACTTCTGCATAGTCGCGTACGCGACGCAGTAGGCGATTGGCGATACGTGGGGTACCTCTAGCGCGCTTTGCAATCTCAATCGATCCATCTGGATCAATGTCGGCTTTGAGTAAGTTGGCTGAGCGCGTGATGATTTTGGTGAGCTCTTCAGTAGTGTAGAACTCTAGGCGTGCCACGATGCCAAAACGATCGCGCAAAGGATTGGTGAGCATGCCGGCGCGAGTAGTCGCACCAATCAAGGTAAATGGTTTGAGATCGATCTTGACGCTGCGTGCCGCTGGGCCTTCGCCAATCATGATATCCAGACTGTAATCCTCTAGAGCGGGGTAGAGGATCTCTTCTACAACGGGTGAGAGACGATGAATCTCATCAATAAAGAGCACGTCATTGGCTTCTAAATTCGTGAGTAGGGCTGCAAGATCACCTGGTCTATCCAATACGGGGCCACTTGTTTGTCGCAAGTTCACGCCAAGCTCTCGTGCAATGATGTGCGCCAATGTCGTTTTGCCGAGTCCAGGAGGGCCAAACAAAAGAACATGATCCAGAGCCTCTTGTCTTGCTCTGGTCGCGGTAATGAAAATCTCTAACTGGGCGCGAGCTTTCGTTTGACCAACATACTCATCGAGCTGTTTTGGGCGCAATGCTCTTTCGAAGACAGCCTCAGCGTTACCTGCGGCACCGCTCACAATGCGATCGTTACCCTCCGGTAAATCTTCGGGAATAGAGCTAAGGTCTTCTGTGTGGATTGCCATGCTGCAAGTGTAGTGGTGTTTGAGTAACTAGTGATTAAGACTTCGAGAGGTATTTCAGGCCCATACGGATGCCGTCGGAAACCGAGGTATCAGGTGGGATTTGCTTAAGCGCGAGATGTGCCTCTTTTTCTGAATAACCGAGAGCCAAGAGCGCTTGCAATATTTCACTACTTGCTTCAATCGCCTGGGGTTTGCCGCCAATCATTCCTAAATCAGGAGCAAGCTTGCCTTTGAGCTCCAAGCAAAGACGTTCAGCAGTCTTTTTTCCGATGCCAGGAACTTGGGTCAAGCGGCTAGCCTCTTGCATGGTAATCGCTTGCGCTAGCTCATTCACGCTCATGCCTGATAGGACGGCCAATGCAGTGCGCGAACCGACGCCGCTAATTTTGACCAACTGCCTGAATGCTTCGCGCTCTGTTTCTGTCGCAAAGCCAAAGAGTTGCTGCGCATCCTCGCGAACCTGGAAGTGCGTTAGTAGAGTAATTTTTTGATTGGTCTCTGGTAGTTGATACAGCGTGCTCATTGGCACATCAATTTCATAACCAACGCCTTGGCAATCTACCAAGAGTCGAGGTGGATGAACTGAAACGAGAATTCCTTGAATGCGACCAATCATGTGAAGATCTTAACCTGTAATGTCTTTAGATATTTTTTGCTTATTATTTACTTGCTGCGTTTCTTAGGGGCTAATGCGGCGGTAATGGCTTTGGGAATCTGGGCGTGGTGCGCAGCGCAAATGGCTACCCCCAGCGCATCTGATGCATCCGTACCTGGAGCGCGATTAAGGCGTAATAGTCGTTTCACCATCTCTTGGACTTGAGGCTTGGCAGCTCGGCCAGTGCCGACGATTGCTTGCTTCACTCTTAAGGCGCTGTATTCAGCAACAGAGAGCTTTTCAGAAACCAAGGCAGCAATCACCGCCCCTCTTGCTTGTCCCAGCATCAGAGTCGAGCGTGGATTGACATTAAGGAACACCTCTTCAATTGCGGCTGCCTCTGGGTGATAGGTCTCTAAAACTTCTTTTACACCAGCATAGAGCGCGCCTAGGCGCTCTGGTAGCCCCTTGGCTGGATCACCACTTTCAATCGTTCCGGAGGCCACATACGTGAGTTTTTGACCATCAACATCGATGACACCAAAACCTGTTGTACGTAATCCCGGGTCGATTCCAATCCAGCGCATGGGGTACTCAGAGATTCTCTAGTGTCGTTTAGTGGCGGAAGTGGCGTGTGCCGGTAAAGATCATGGCGATGCCATGCTCATTTGCCGCCGCGATGATTTCATCATCACGCATGCTGCCACCTGGTTGAATGGCACAACTTGCACCGCCATTTACCACTACATCCAATCCGTCGCGGAATGGGAAGAACGCATCGCTTGCTACCGCGGAGCCTTTGAGACTCAAACCAGCGTTCTCCGCTTTAATGCTCGCCATACGCGCAGAATCCACGCGACTCATCTGTCCTGCACCAATTCCGAGGGTCATACCGTTGGCGCAATACACGATAGCGTTGGATTTCACGAATTTAGCAACGCGCCATGCAAACATCATGTCGTGCATTTCGCTTGGAGTTGGCAAACGTTTGCTCACTACGCGCATTTCGCTTTCCAACACATTCTTCGCGTCAGGAGATTGCACTAATAGACCGCCACCAACACGTTTGAAATCAAAAGCATTAAATGCAGTGCCAAGTGGGATTTCTAATAGGCGCACATTTTGTTTGGTGGCGAAGAGGGCTTTTGCTTCATCGCTAAAACTGGGCGCAATTAACACTTCTACAAATTGCTTAGAGATGGCTTCTGCCGCAGCACCATCACAAGGCACATTAAAGGCGATAATGCCGCCAAATGCAGAACTTGGATCGGTCTTAAATGCTTTCTGATAAGCCTCGAGCGCATTTGCGCCAACGGCTACGCCACAAGGATTGGCATGTTTAATGATTACGCAAGCTGCGGCACCACCAGCATTACCAGTAAAGCTCTTTACGCATTCCCAGGCAGAGTCTGCATCAGCAATATTGTTATAGGAAAGTTCTTTCCCTTGTAGTTGTTTGTAATTGGCAAGCGCGCCATCTACTGGGTAAATATCTTTATAGAAGGCAGCTGACTGATGTGGATTTTCACCGTAACGCATCTCTTGTACTTTTTCAAAAGCGAGATGGAGTGTTTTAGGATAGGCTGAGCGTGCCTTATGGTCTAAGTCATCGCCTAATGCGCTCAGATAGTTTGCAATAGCGCCATCGTATTGGGCGGTATGGGCAAATGCTTTCTTAGCTAATCCCAGATTCGTCTTATAAGAAACCACATTCTTGTTTGCCTTCATCTCATCCAATACAGGAGCGTAGTCTTCTGGCGAGATCAATACAGTGACATCTTGATGATTCTTCGCAGCGGCACGCAACATTGCTGGACCGCCAATATCAATGTTCTCAACCGCATCTTCAAATGAACAGTCTGCCTTAGCAACCGTCTCGTTGAAGGGGTAAAGATTGATCACAAGCATATCAATTGTGTCGATGCCGTGCTCTTTCAGTGCAGCCATGTGCTCAGGAAGGTCTCTGCGAGCAAGCAGACCACCATGCACCATCGGGTGTAATGTCTTCACGCGGCCATCCAACATTTCTGGAAATTTAGTTAATGAAGAAACTTCTACGACAGGCAGCTTATTTTCAGCCAAGAGCTTAGCTGTGCCGCCAGTAGAGATTAGCTTGACGCCTTGCTCATGCAGGGCTTTAGCAAAAGGCACGATGCCGTTTTTATCGGAGACGGAGAGGAGGGCTGTACGGATCATATTCAGTAGGAAGGTTTAATGGGTAAATAATTTAGGAATGAGTTTGTATTACTTGAGTAATTGATGTTCAAGTAATTTCTTATGCAGGGTATTGCGATTGATGCCGAGATATTGCGCTGCCAAGGACTGATTCTGTTTGGCGTGTTGCATCACTAGCTCTAACATTGGTTTTTCGACTACCGCTAAAACCATTTGATACAAATCTGATGGCGGAGTTCCCTTGAGGTCATCCAAGTAGCGTTGCAGTTGGGTTTCAATGCATTCGGTAATGGGGTGCTTATTTGTCATAGGTAATCAATCACTAAAAACTGAAGTTAGGCTGCTTCTAAAAATAACAAACGGTCTGAATGGGATTTCATCTCATCAAAAAAATCATTCACCATCTGTAATTGTGTTTTGCAATCATCGGCCGTATTCATTCTTTGGCGGAATGCATGTGAATTTCGCAGTCCTTTGCAGTACCAGCCAATGTGCTTGCGTGCAGTGCGAAGTCCGATGTACTCGCCATAGAACTCATAGTGGTCTATGAGGTGGGCGTTCATGATGCTTTGAATCTCATTAATTTGTGGTGTGGGTAATTTGCCACCCGTTTCCAGGAAATGATTAATCTCTCGAAAAATCCAGGGACGTCCTTGGGCTGCGCGACCAATCATGATGGCATCTGCACCAGTCTCTTGTAAAACAAAAGCTGCTTTTTCCGGGGTAGTGATGTCGCCATTGGCTACTACTGGTATGGAGACGCTACTTTTCACAGCCGCAATCGTTTCGTATTCCGCTTCACCGTGATACAGATCCGCTCTAGTGCGGCCATGAACAGTCAACATGGAAATGCCAGACTGTTCGGCAAGACGGGCAATATCAATAGCATTCTTGTGTTCGCGATCCCAGCCAGTGCGAATCTTTAAGGTCACTGGTACCGCATCCGGGCCTGTGCTAACCGCTTGAACTACCGCCTCTAAAATCTGCTGCACCAAAGGTTGATCTCTTAGCAGTGCGGAGCCCGCCGCGACATTGCAAACCTTTTTTGCGGGACATCCCATGTTGATATCGATGATCTGTGCGCCATGGTCAACATTGAGTTTTGCAGCCGCTGCCATCATCTGGGGATCTGCTCCAGCGATCTGCACCGCGATCGGCTTAAATTCCCCCTGGTGATTGGCGCGACGTTGTGTTTTTTCGCTTTTCCACAAGAGGGCGTTGGACGCAATCATTTCAGATACGGCATACCCAGCCCCAAGCTTTTTGCAAAGCTGCCTAAAAGGGCGATCGGTCACTCCGGCCATTGGGGCGACAAACAGCTTATTCGCGAGGAGGTGTGGACCAATCTTCATTTTTATTGTGCTGGGCTAGGTATAAAGAAAGGGGTATGTCTGGTGATCGGGAAGCCTGACACTTTAGCACAATCACCCCTCAATTTGCCTAAAAAATAGGCAAATTCCGTGATTTAGGTGAAACGAGTAATGCTTGGGTTTTAGGGGCTATTTCAGGCTCTTAGCGCCTGCCGAACATCATCTGGCGGGCTAAGGCTGTCTTGACTGGGGGAAGCCATTGGAGGGCCGATAAAGCCAATCCCCTGGCCACAACCACTGGAAGTAGGTTTGAGGTGAAAACCCGTGCCATAAAGTCGGTCAGGCCAATGGTGGCAGTACGGTCCACTTTACGACTTTGGGCATAGTCCCCCAAGGTTTTTTGAATGGCTGCGGAAGTTTTTTCATCATCTGACCTCGAGAAAAGGGCGCTCAGCTTTTCTGCCAATAGATAAGCGTCGCGGAGTCCCAAATTGAGGCCTTGCCCAGCAACCGGGTGCAGGGTCTGTGCGGCATTACCAATCCAAACTTCATTGCCTTGAGTAATCTCTTTGCGGTAATTAAGGCCTAACTCATACAGACGACGATCTTGAACCTGGAGGAATTGACCGATACGTGAGCCAAATTCTGCTTGCAAACTTTTTAGAAAATCCGCATCACTCAATTGCAGTCTTGTCTGAGAGGATTGCGGGGAGCCGCACCATACAAGATTCAAAATATTCGGGCCATAGTGGCTTGGCAAAACCGCTAGGGGACCTTCCGCGGTAAATCGTTCCCATGCTTGGTGAGGCGCCGCATTCTCAACTTCAACTAAACCTACTAAAGCAGATTGTTCATAGTCACGACCGGACTCTACCCAATCTTGCGTTCTAAATAGGCCACCTTCGGCATGCACGATGCATTTAGCTTGAATCGCGTTGGTATTGGTGTCCGCATCAATATGGCGCCATACAAAATTCGGGCTTTGAGCTTGAATGGTTCTTAAGGCTTTGCGAAGCGTGAGATGAATATCGCGATAGCGAATGATGTGACCCAGCGCATCTTGTTTCAGTTCTTCACGAGTCATTAAGGCTCTACCAAAGCGGCCCGCTTGGGATACATGTACTCGATGAATATCGGCGCATTCTGTAGGCCATGCATTGATCGTATCCAGCAGCAACTTGCTGCCATGGGAGAGGGCGATACCCCTGCTATCGGCCGCAACCAGATCGGCATCGTTTTGCGGGTTGCGATCCAGTAATGCGATTTTTGCTTCGGGGAATTTTTGTAAGCACCATGCTGTACAAGCAAGGCCGACAGGCCCGCCCCCTTGAATCAAAATATCGTAACTATCGTTTGGCATGCTGGCTGACGTATTAATGGTTTTGCATCAGAGATTCGATCTCATCGGCCTTGACTGGAACCCCGCGAGAAATTAATTCACAGCCAGAATCATTTACTACGGCATCATCCTCAATGCGGATGCCGATATTCCAAAATGATTCATCCACATCATCTGCTGGGCGTACATATAGGCCTGGCTCAATCGTGAGAACCATGCCTGTCTTCAGAACACGCCAAGGTTTTTCCTCGGAGGAATTTTTGCTGGCACTGAACTGTTCGCGATAAGAGCCGACATCGTGAACATCCATGCCTAGCCAGTGCGAAGTGCGGTGCATATAAAAGCGACGATAGGCGCCAGATTCAATAGCGTTATCTAGAGAGCCTAGCTCAGAGAGCTTCAAGAGTTTTTCATCTAGCAGACCTTGCGTTAAAACTTTGAGTGCCGCTTCATGGGGTTGCATGAAAGTGTTGCCAGGTTTTGTTGCGGCAATGGCTGCTTCTTGCGCTGCCAACGTGATGTCATATAAGGCACGTTGAGGACTAGTAAATTTACCGTTCACTGGAAATGTGCGTGTGATATCTGAGGCATAGCCATCGAGCTCGCACCCGGCATCAATCAGGCATAGCTCACCACTGCGTAATTCAGTAGAGCCTGCGCGGTAGTGAAGAATGCAGGAGTTCGCACCACTAGCCACAATGCTGTTGTAGGCCACGCTCTGCGCTCCGCTATGGCGGAACTCATGGAGTAATTCTGCTTCGAGATGGTATTCGCGCATTCCTGGCTTGCATACTTGCATTGCACGAATATGGGCGCGCGCGGATATTTCAGCGGCTCTTCGCATGATGTCGATTTCATGCGCATCTTTAAAGAGACGCATCTCATGAACCAAGGCTTCAATATCATGCAGCTCGGAAGGTGGATTGACACCGGAACGGGCTTGTTGGCGCACCTGTTTCATCCAGTGGCGTAAGCGACGATCGGTCTCTGCACTCTCTGAGAGGCGAATATAGATAGCCTCTTGGTCTGCCAATAGCTCGCTGAGTTTTTGATCAAGCTCATGATTGCTGTGAGCGTATTCCACGCCTAAAGCTTCGGGCGCTGCTTCTGGCCCCAAGCGGATGCCATCCCAGATCTCGCGCTCAGCATCTTTAGGCCTGCAAAAGAGGTGGGACTCCAATTGAGGGTTGCTACTGCTACCGGCAATTTTGAGGACTAGCGTTGCTCCTGGCTCTTCAAAACCAGTTAAGTAGAAAAAATCACTGTCATGGCGATATGGAAACTCGCTATCGCGGTTGCGGGCAGATTCAGGGGCGGTGGTAATGATGGCAATACCACCGGCTGTCTTGGCGCAAATCTGTTTCGCTAATTCAATTCGGCGTTGTTGGTAAATATTAGACTTATTCATTAGCTGCATTGAGCTCTTGTAATCGTTGTGGAGTACCTACATCGTGCCATGGTCCGCTGTATTTTTCACCGGAGACCCTATTTTCAGCCATAGCCTCCCTGAGGAGAGGAGCCAGCTTTGCTGGAATATCAAGCTCTAAACCCTTAAATAAATCACGGTGATACAAGCCAATCCCTGAGAAAGTAAGCTTTTCAGCTCCTTCTGTGGGGCTATCGCTTACCCCGGAGTTCTGAAGGTAGAAATCCCCCTCAGGGTGTTGGACGGGGTTCGGAACCATTACGAGGTGGGCCAGTGGCGGATTGGTTTGCTGGCGACACGCTTTCAGCTGCTCAAGCAATTGGCCAATGGGAAAATTTGGGCAAAAGACATCGCCATTGATTACAAAAAAGTAGTCGGCCGGATTCAGTAAAGGCAGGGCTTTACGAATACCACCGGCAGTTTCTAGGGCGCTTACTTCTGGGGAGTATTGGATCTTGAGATCAAATTGACTGCCGTCACCAAGCGCATCTTCAATCTTCTGACCAAGCCATGCATGATTAATCACAATCTGTCGAATGCCGGCTCTTGAGAGTGCTTCCAAGTGCCATGCAAGTAAGGATTTATTTTTGATTGTTAGCAGCGGCTTTGGTAGATTGTCCGTCAGTGGACGCATACGCTCGCCACGTCCTGCTGCAAGTAGCAGGCAGGGTAGGGCAATCGCATTGCTAGTTTGATTCATACTGACTTATTTTGGGTGACTGAAGTGCGGGTTGACTCCAGAATACGCGCTAACGGTTTAAGTTCAATATATCGATGGGCAGTCGCAATCGCGTATTCCAAAACTAAAGGAATATCTTTGAGGTATCCATCTTTGCCATCTCGATGAAAGAGTCTGGCAAAAATACCTAAGACTTTGAGGTGGCGCTGCAAACCCATCCATTCAAAGTCACGATAGAACTGTCCAAAATCATCGGTCATGGGTAGCCCAGCTTTGCGACCTTCCTCCCAGAATTTAATCACCCAATCAATGACGCGTTCTTCAGGCCATGCAATGTAAGCATCGCGCCATAATGAGGCTGCGTCGTAAGTAATTGGCCCATACACTGCATCTTGAAAATCAATCACACCTGGATTATTCACTTCCGTCACCATGAGATTGCGTGAATGAAAGTCGCGATGTACGTACACTTTTTCTTGAGCTAAATTATTTTTAATGATGAGTGCAAATGCTTGTTTGATTTGGGACTCTTGAACCTCCATTAATTCCATTTGGAGATGCTTCTTCAAATACCACTCCGGAAACAAATCTAATTCGCGTTGCAGTAGAGCTTCATCATAGTTTGGCAATACGTCTGGCTTGCTCGCCAATTGCATCTGTACTAGAGCATGCGTCGCATCTTTGTAAAGGTGATCAGCGCTCTCAGGATTAAGCTCTGCTAAGTAAGTTTTGGTGCCCAAGTCATTGAGTAAAAGAAAGCCTTCAACAACGTTCTGTTCCAAAATTTTAGGAACATTTAAACCTGCTTCCGCGAGCAATAAATCCACCTTTAAAAAGGCATCTAGGGGCTCATGTTGGGGTGGGGCATCCATCACGATCAAAGTCCCAAATTCCGGATTTTTCGACTCAATTCGGAAATACCGTCGAAAGCTGGCATCTGCCGAGGCAGGGGCCAAACTGGGGAGATCTAATTGCCAGCTAGGTTTGAGGCCTTTTAGCCAGCTGCGGAGGGTGTCTAAGCGAGAGTCAGTCATGGTCGATTCGTATAATAAGGCGGGTCTGGATCTATGAGTCATTATCGCCGTCGCGCCGGCCTTTGCGCCCCTCTTATTTTAGCTGTCACCCTGCGCGTCATCATGGGGGTTGCATTGTCGCAATTTGCCCTTCCAGTGAGCGCGCAAGCACCCGCTCCTTTGCCCCCAATTAGTGATCCCAATAAGTCCCAAAATACCGTTTTAATTCCAGATCGTGGTGAGGTTACTGTTCTCAAGTTAGATGACCAGTTACGCGTTGGTAAACCAATTGAAGATGGCAAGGCGTTGACGTTTACATCGAGCGATTCGATCGAGGGAACTGTTGATCGTGAAATGCGTCTCAAAGGACGAGCTCAAATCCGTCGCAATGGCGCAGTGATAAAAGCGGACGAAATTCAGTACGATCCCGATACCGATGTGGCAGATTTAATTGGTAATACAGAATTTTCAAAAGGGAATGCAACATTCAGGGGGCCCAAGGCGCGTTTCAAAGTAGACGCACGCGAAGGTGAAATGGATGCCCCCAATTATGAGTTGCGCGATAACCGCGCGAGTGGCAATGCAAAAAAATTAACCATCGAAACATCAGATGTTTTTGTATTTGATAAAGCAACTTATACAACCTGCACTCCAGAAAATTTAGATTGGTATTTCACAGCCAGTACGCTTGAGATTGATAACGAGCAAAAAGAAATGGTGGGCACGCATGGAGTGATGCGTTTCTTCGATGTGCCTATCGCTTATGTGCCGTATTTCACGGCGCCAACATCAAACCAAAGGCGTTCTGGAATATTGGCGCCAGTGGCGGGGTATAACTCCAATAACGGTATTGATATTACTCAGCCGTATTACGTCAACATCGCCCCTAATCGAGACTTGTTATTAATACCTCGGGTGATGGCTCAGCGCGGTGTGCAGTTGGGTGCTAAGTATCAATTCTTGGATAAGCAATACGCAGGAACGTTGGGCGGTGATTACCTGCCTTACGATCGTAAAACGGGCACCGATCGCTGGCGCTATGACTGGCAGCAGAGACAAAACTTTAGTGGTGACTTATTAGGTTTGGGTGGCATTCCTATTGCGGGCGCTTGGACGGGCTATGCCAACGTGGCGCGCGTTTCAGATAATTTGTACCCAACGGACTTCTCACAAAGTATTGCTGGCGCAGTAACCAGTCAGTTCCGCCAAGAGGTGGGAACGACCAAGAATTTGACTGGTAGCTTGAGTAATTGGAATGTGTCAGCCAAGGCGGTTACCTTCCAGACCTTGCAGCCGGATCCAACCGCCATCGTTCAGTCTCCATACAACATCCTGCCAAACATTAATGCGAGTTATAGCAATCGCCTTACACCGACGGTTTCAGATGCCACCGGTAAGTACTTAACGCTACCTTCTGGACCGATTACTACTTTCTCTACCGACTACACACGGTTTTCTTATAACGTGAACGGTAACTTGGCAGCGGCCCCAGCCGGCTACCTATATAGCCAGGCTGACCGAACTGTGATTAAGGGTGCAATGGCCTTGCCTCAAGTCACCCCTGGTTACTACATCACCCCTAAGGTGAGCTTTCAGGCGAATAACTATGCTGCTAGTGCATATACGCCAGGCGCCCCTCCAGCCCAGGGGTTTGCTATTCCAACATTTAGCTTGGATTCAGGTTTGGCGTTCGAAAGAGATGCTGCTGAGTTGAAGGGTTTCTTTGGGCGCGATATGTTGTTAACTATGGAGCCTAGGGCGTTCTATGTGTATACGCCTTATCAAAACCAAGCATTGACACCGCTATTCGATACAACCGATGCGGGCTTTGGCGTAACGCAAATTTTTAGTGAGAATACCTTTGTTGGTAATGACCGTATTGCGGATAACAATAAATTGACCGGTGGTCTTACAAGCCGAATGATTGAGGCTAGCACTGGCGCAGAGCGGGCAAACGTCACGATTGCACAACGCCAAGACTTTACTGGCCAGCGCGTAGGCCTAAACGGGAATATTGTGAATCCAACCACTTATTCTGATACCTTAGGCTCGGCATCCGTTCGACTACTTGGTAACTTTAGTGCTGATATGTTCGGGCAGTACAACACCCAATTAAATAAGTTTGTTCAAACTACCGTGGGTGGTAGCTGGCGCCCAACCCCGGGGAGAAGTTTGAACTTTGGTTATCGAAATGTTTGGACGCCTCCAACGCAGGCGCTTGGACCAACCCCAGCTACATTGGCCCAGACCACTACCGATCAATACAACATCTCAGGCCAATGGCCCCTCACCCGTGAAATCTCTGTATTGGGTCGCTGGGGTTACGATGCGCTTACTACTAAAACTTTAAACAGCCTAGTGGCTCTAGAGTGGATGCGGGATTGCTGGACTTTCCGTGGAGCATATTCACAAGTGCTCAATACTTCGCAAATTACTACCACTCAAGTTTTATTCCAAATAGAATTTAGGGGCTTTGGTAGCGCGGGAAGCAATCCAGTTGATATCATGAAGCTTAATGTTCCAGGATATATGCCTACTTCTAAGCCTATACCACCTTCCATATATGAGAACTATCAATGATGCATAGGAATCAATTTAAAAATGTCTTCGTTGCCACGATGCTGGCTGGCGCAGCTTTGCTTGCTCATAGCGCGTTTGCGCAAGATAGCTCAAAGACTACATCGGGTGGGGATAGCAAAATTCGCAACATCGATGGCGTTGCTGCAGTAGTAAATACCGGTTATGTAACGCGCAAAGAAATTGATGATCGAATTGCAGCGCTTCAGAAGCAAGGAACAAAATTGCCTGATGCTGCAACTTTGAGGAAAACAATTCTTGAGCGTTTAATTATTGAAAAAATTCAACTGCAGAATGCGGAACAAGAAGGCATTATTGTTACCAATAAAGAGCTCGACAAAATTATTGCGGATATCGCTGCAAAAAATAAATTAACAGTAGCGGAATTAAAGGTCAAAATCGCCGCCACAGGTAGTAGCTATGATCGCTATCGCCAAATGTTACGAGATGACGTGATTATTAGCCGTTATCGCGAGAGAGAGGTTGAGGGCAAGATTAAGATTTCTGATGCTGAAATTGATAACTTCATTACCGATCGCAATCGTGCGGTGTCTGGAGGAGGTGCAACACGTTCTGCTCCTGCCGCCAAAGGTGCGCCAGAAGAGATTGATGTAGCGCAGATTTTTATTCCTGTCGATGTTTCTAGTGGTGCTGGGGCGCAAGCTGAGGCCAAAAAGAAGGCGGAGTCTTTATTGCGTGAAGCGCGTGGTGATGTCGATTTCTTGCAGCTGGGTGCGATGGCAGCAAAAGATAATCCAAAGATTAAATTCCAAGAGTTGGGTTATCGCACCCCCGATCGTTTGCCTCAATTATTTTATGAAGCGATCAGAAATACTGGCGGCGGTCAGGTTGCTAATGCTGTAGTGAAGAGTCCGGCCGGTTATCACGTTCTTAAAGTGCTTGATCGTCGCGCCTTAGTTGCTGGTGCCCCTGAGGTCCAACAAGCGGCTCCACAAGAGAGCGCACCATCTACCCCGCAAAATATTATGGTGACCCAGACAATGGCTCGCCATATTCTATTGCGTAGCCGTGCTGGCTTAACTGATCAAGATGCGGAAAGACGCTTGGCCGGTTATCGCGATCAGGTTCGCGCTAAGACTGCAGATTTTGGTGAGCTAGCGAAAAAGTATTCTGAGGATGGATCTGCACCTAACGGTGGTAATCTGGGTTGGATGGGTCCTGGAGATCTTGTTCCAGAATTTGACCAGGCCATGAATCGCCTACAAATAGGTGAGGTGAGTAATCCAGTTAAAACAGAATTTGGCTGGCATCTCATTCAAGTTCTGGAGCGACGTGAGGCGCAGTTGACTGTTGAGAAGCAGCGTCAATTTGCCCGTGCGGCAATTCGGGAACGTAAATTTGAGCAGGCTTATCAAGACTGGCTTCGCGAATTACGCGACACCGCTACGGTGAAGATCATTAATGCAGATGATCCAGCATCCAGCTCCCGTTAATTTAGTTGTTAGCTCTGGTGAGCCGGCAGGTATTGGCCCAGAGGTTTCTATCGTGGCAGCGATTGATTTCTTAAAGGAGCAGCCTGCCGCCACCATCACCTTGCTTGGTGATCCTGGTTTATTGCAGCCATCCAATATCCCAAGGGATTTATTGGGTCGCCTCAAGGTTGAGTCAATTGCTCTTTCGGCACCAGTAACGCCTGGCAAGTTGAATCCCGCCAATGGGCAGTACGTTTTAGACATTCTCAATACTGCGACTCAAGCTTGTCTCGAAGGGTGTTTCGATGCAATGGTCACGGCGCCATTACAAAAAAGCGTTATTAATGATGGCCTTGACTCTGGCGAAGGCTTATTTACAGGTCATACCGAACATCTAGCGAAGCTTTGTGGCAAAGAGCATGTGGTGATGATGCTATGCGCTACTTTGCCATCAGGATTTTTGGGGCTGCAGAAAAGTCGAGATCTTAGAGTTGCTCTAGTGACCACCCATTTGCCTTTAAAGGATGTGGCTTCGGCGCTTACCTATCAGCACATTCTGGAAACCATTCAAATTGTCCATCATGACTTGCGTACTAGATTTGGTATTGTTAATCCTGTAATTCGAGTTGCCGGAGTAAATCCGCATGCAGGTGAGTCGGGTTACTTGGGTCGCGAAGAGATTGAGATCATTGCTCCGGCGATTGAGGCTGCCAAAGACGCTGGCATACGCGTATCTGGCCCTTATCCAGGCGACACGATGTTTGATGCAAGCGCCTTAAATACGGTTGATGGGTTTATTGCCATGTACCACGATCAAGGTCTGGCGCCATTCAAATTTGTTAGCTTTGGCGGTGGCGTCAACGTTACCTTAGGTTTGCCCATTATTCGCACTTCAGTGGATCATGGAACTGCCTTGGGCCTCGCAGGTAAAGGTCTTGCCGATTCTGGCAGCATGCTCGAAGCCTTGCGCTTGGCATATCAATTAGTAGTTCATTCAAAGTTAGCAAAGACATGATGCATCGCGCTCGTAAACGATTTGGCCAGAACTTTTTGCAGGACTCTGGAGTGATTTATTCCATTGTTGCCGCCATCAATCCAAATCCAGATATGCATGTTATTGAAATTGGCCCAGGGCTTGGCGCACTTACTAGACCCTTGCTCAGCAATCTGGAGAAGTTGGATTTGTTGGAGATCGATCGCGATTTAGTGGCTTATTGGAATCACGAGAATCTCCCGGGACTCAATGTGATTGAAGGGGATGCGCTCAAGTTTGATTTTCTGGAATGGGCTAACTCTCGACCGGCTAACAGTGGTTTGTGTAAAGTTGTCGGTAATCTGCCTTACAACATTTCTTCGCCACTACTGTTTCATTTGGTCTCTGCCGCGAGTGTGATTGATGAGCAGGTATTTATGTTGCAGGCAGAGGTGGTGGAGCGCATGGTTTCTAAAGCTGGCGGCTCAGAGTTCAGTAGGCTTTCTGTCATGTTGCAAGCTCGATACGACATGGAGCTGGTCTTAGAGGTTCCGCCAGAAGCATTTGATCCGCAGCCTAAAGTGAACTCAGCAGTTGTGCGTATGATTCCAAGGCGGGATTTTGATTTAAATGATGCCCAATGGCACGCGCTGGAGAAGGTTGTGGCGGCAGCGTTTTCTCAGAGAAGAAAGATGTTGCGAACCAATTTATCTGCCTTCGCTGATAGGATCACTCTATCGGAAGCTGAGCTAAAGTGTCGCGCCCAGGATATTTCCGTAGAGCGCTATATTGAGTGGGCTAAAACACTAGCCGCATAGGGTCTGTTACTTGTAGGCTGATGGATCAATCACACGCATTTCTGCTTCAATCCACTTTTCGACTTCTTGATGTAATTGACCACCGGTTTTGCCAGCGGAGGCAATCGCAGGGCCGATTGAGAAAATCACAGTTCCAGGCTGCTTCAGAAAGCTATTCTTAGGCCAGCATCGGCCGGCATTGTGGGCGATGGGGATGACAAGTGCTTCCGTAGCGCTTGCTAGTCGTGCGCCACCTTTGCTGTACGGCTTATGTGAACCAGTAGGTGTTCTGGTGCCCTCTGGAAACAATAAGATCCACTTGCCTTCGCTGAGACGCTTACGTCCTTGTCCCACCACGGAGAGTGCAGCGGTTTCTTTGCTATTGCGATTAATGTGAATCATCTTTAGCAAAGCCAGTGCCCAGCCAAAGAAAGGAATCCAAAGTAACTCCCGCTTAAAAACAAAGCATAGTTGTTTTGGCAGTAAAGCGATATAAGCAATTGTTTCGTAGGCGGACTGGTGTTTGCTCAGCACTACGACCGGCTGATCCAAGACGGCAGTCATATTTTCCATGCCACGAATTTCATAACGAATTCCGCAAAGCGGCTGCAAAATCCAAATGACAACCTTATTCCATAAGCCGATGAAGCGGTAGCGATTCTCAGGATTTAAGAATGGAAATGCCAAGATACAGAGCACTGACCAAATTGGCGTGAAGATCAATAGAAATAGGGCGAAAAGGGTGGAGCGTAAATACATCATTTTTGCTTTAGACCTTATCTTGTAAGAGTGCGTTTGCAAATGCCATTAAGTCCGCATGAATTTGCGTCCCTTCAGGCAGATTACCCTTTTCCAAGGTTTTTCTACCTTTGCCAGTCAATACTAAATGAGGGCTCGCACCAAGAGCAATCCCTGCTTGTAAATCACGTAATGAGTCGCCAACAATAGGTACACCCAACAAAGGAGTGCTGCTATTATTTTTTTTGTAACGTAGGGCGATTTCTTTCATCATCCCTGGCAAGGGCTTGCGGCAGTCGCAGGCATTTTCATCAATGTGCGGGCAAAAGAAAACGCTATCGATATGGCCGCCCAAAGGCTTTAGTAATTTAGCCATTTTGCTATGCATCGCATGTAAGTCGTTGATGCTGAGGTAACCACGGGCTAAACCAGATTGATTGGTGGCAACAGCAATTTGGTAGCCAGCTTGATTGAGCAATGCGATAGCCTCTAGGCTGCCAGGCAGGGGAATCCACTCTTCACTTGATTTGACGTAGTCATCTCGATCTTCATTGATCACGCCATCGCGATCGAGAATAATCAATTTAGAGGAGCTAGTGCTCATGCTAATTTGCCGAGATCGGCAATGAGATTCATTTTCTGGTGAAGTTGTTGCAGGAGGGCTAAGCGGTTATCGCGCAGCTCGGGATTGGGATCCATCACCATGACATCGGCAAAGAATTGATCGATCGGACCACTCAAAGCCACTAGCGCCTTTAAGAGCTCTACGAACTGACGTTGCTCATAGGCTGAAGTCAGGGTTGGCGCAATACTCTCAAGGGCTTTGTGAAGAGCAATTTCCGCTGGAACTTGTAAGAGCGTGCTTGAGCAAGCGGCAGGAATGGCGGTAGCCGTCTTTTTGAGGATATTGCTAATCCGTTTGTTAGCAGCGGCGAGCTGAGCCGCTTCCGCCAAGGCATTGAATTCACGCAAGGCGGTTAGACGATCAATTAAATCATTGAGTTGCGCTGGTGATTGACTTAAAACAGCATCGATCTCTTCAGTGGTAAATGGCTTTCCAGCGACAGATTGATCGCGCAAGTAAGCGCGGAGACGATCAATGATGAAGGCGTAAATGTCCTCGCCCTTGGCTTTTTCTTGAACGTCTTTCTGTGGAAATTGCTTGCGCGCAAGCTCAATCAACTCTGGGAGATTGAGAGCAAGATTTTTCTCTAACAAGAGGCGACAGATGCCTAGGGCATGGCGACGTAGAGCATATGGGTCCTTATCGCCAGTTGGGGCAAGTCCAACACCCCAGATGCCTACGAGTGTATCAAGCTTGTCAGCAATTGCGAGAATAGTCCCGGTTTGGCTTTCAGGTAAAGCATCGCCAGCAAAGCGCGGCATATAGTGTTCGCTACAGGCGGAGGCAACTTCAACATTCTCGCCATCATGCGTTGCGTAATAACGACCCATGATGCCTTGGAGCTCTGGAAACTCGCCAACCATATCGGTTAACAAATCCGTCTTAGCAAGCTCAGCAGCGCGGCTAGCAAGCCTCTCATCAGTACCCAGTGCTTTTGCAATGCCCACTGCAATGGCTTGGACACGCTGAGTGCGATCTAATTGATTGCCTAGTTGGTTGTGATAAACCACTTTACCGAGATCCGCAACACGAGATGCTAATGGACGTTTTTGATCTTGCTGGAAGAAGAAGCGAGCATCTGAAAGGCGTGGGCGTACAACGCGCTCGTTGCCGGAAATAATGGCTTCAGGCTTATCAGTTTCGATATTCGACACAATCAAGAAGCGATTGCGTAACTTTCCGTTCTTGTCAGTCAACGCAAAGTATTTTTGGTTGGTCTGCATAGTTAAGATCAAACATTCTTGAGGCACTTCCAAAAACTCTTGATCAAAATGACATTCGTAAATTGCAGGCCACTCGACTAGGGCGGTAACTTCATCTAGCAAGCTATCGGGCATCAGAACCAAGTCGCCACCTGCGGCTTTGAGCAAGGCGGATTCTATATATTCACGGCGCTTATTAAAGCTAGGCAACACCCTTGCTTTAGCGGTAAGGTCGGATTCGTACTGATCTGCAGAGGCTATCGTGATTACGCCTGGAGCAAGAAAGCGATGCCCTTCTGTTAGCTTATCCGCATCAATTCCAAGCGCGCTTAAGGCGAGTGTGTTTTTGCCGTGCATGGCAATGATGCGGTGTGCGGGACGCGCAAACTCAACATCAGCCAACTCACCATTTTTTTGTAGCACTTGGTAGTGCATCATTTTGGCGATCGGTAGCTTGCTTAGTGTTTGCTCAAGCGCTTGCTGAGCAGTTTTTTCTAGCGCTGCGCCTTTGGCAATCACATTGAGATAGAGCGCTTCGTTTTTGCCTTCACCTGATTTTTCAAGTGTAGAAATATCGATATCAGCGTAGCCTAATGCACCAAGCTTCTTTTGTAGCGGGGCAGTGGGTTTTCCTTCGGCATCAAAAGCAATGCTCGTTGGCAATAACTTTTCACGCACTGGGAAATCAGGGGCTTGACTTAAAACATGGCTAATCTGAACGGCCAAGCGGCGCGGGGTCGCGAAGCTTGTAGCTATAGAGTGTTCACTCAAGAGTCCCGCGGTTTTTAGTGCGGCAAAAATACCACTGCTAAATGCATCGCCTAAGCGGCGCAGCGACTTTGGTGGAAGCTCTTCAGTAAATACTTCAATCAATACAGAGTCTGATTGAGAGAGAGGGTTCGATGTACTCATATTTAGATTGCGCTACTTATACTTTGGCTTGGCGTTGGCACATAGGGAATCCCAGCTTTTCTCGAGACTCAAAATAAGCTTGTGCTACGGCGCGAGAAAGATTGCGAATACGGCCAATATAGGCTGCACGCTCAGTGACAGAGATGGCGCCACGGGCGTCCAATAGATTAAAAGTGTGCCCGGCTTTGAGAACCATTTCATAAGCGGGTAGAGCCAATGGCACTTCCATCAAGCGCTTCGCTTCACTCTCGTAGTTAGTGAAATTCGCAAAAAGGAGGTCGGTATTAGAGTGTTCGAAGTTATAGCAAGATTGCTCCACTTCGTTTTGATGGTACACATCACCATAAGAGATGCCATCCGCCCAAACCAAGTCATATACATTGGAGCAGTTTTGGATGTACATCGCCAAACGTTCAATACCGTATGTGATTTCACCGAGCACTGGCTTGCAATCAAGGCCGCCAACTTGTTGGAAGTAGGTGAACTGAGTCACTTCCATGCCGTTAAGCCAAACTTCCCAGCCCAGACCCCAGGCGCCCAAAGTTGGGTTTTCCCAGTCATCCTCAACAAAACGCACATCATTTTTTTGAAGATCTAGACCTAAGGCGGCAAGAGATCCCAGGTAGAGCTCGAGAATATTTTCTGGAGCTGGTTTGAGCACAACTTGATATTGATAGTAGTGCTGTAAGCGGTTTGGGTTTTCTCCGTAGCGACCATCTTTCGGTCTGCGCGAAGGTTGAACGTAGGCCGCCTTCCATGGCTCAGGGCCGATGGCCCTCAAGAAAGTGGCTGTGTGAGAAGTACCGGCACCGACCTCAAGGTCAATAGGTTGCAATAGGGCGCAACCTTGTTGGTCCCAGTAATCTTGGAGTTTGAGAATGATTTGCTGAAAAGTAAGCATGATTAACCTGGCTAAGCCTTTGATTTTACATGGCTAAGCTGGTGAACTATGAAATAACTGCTAAATCCGTCTTTGTCGAATTGCGCCTAGGACTAGCAGGAGGCAAGAAAGCCCCAAAATGGGGGCATTCCCCCACATGACATAAGGGGTTAGTCCAGAATAAGCCTGTACTTTGAACTCTAGAACACCTTGGGTGAATTTTGGCAGCTCAGCGAGAACTTGGCCGTTTGGCCCTAATACTGCTGTGATGCCGGTGTTGGTTGCCCGCACTGACGGTAGTCCGGTTTCTAGTGAGCGCAATTGTGAAAGCCTGAGCTGTTGTCCTGGCGCTTGAGAATCCCCAAACCACGCAAGATTAGTCATATTGATGAGTAAGTTGACTGGTTTGCTGCTTCCACGAATTCGCGTGGCTAGTTCGCCGCCAAATACGTCTTCGTAACAGATGGTGATAGCGGCATTAATGGTTTCTTGTTGGGCGCGCTGAATGCCAAAAGGAGCTTGGTCTGGCTTGCCGCGGGCAAAGTCACTCATGGGGACATTGAAGGCGTTTACAAACCAATGAAAACCAGGGGGGATAAATTCGCCAAACGGTACAAGGTGTGATTTGTCGTATTGATAACTTGGCATATTGGGGGAGATACCAAGCGCACGGTTGGTGTACTGCGAATCTTGGGATTGGGAAGTCTCACCAATGAGTCCAATCAATACATTGCTGAAGGAGTGGTTTGAGAAATCTTGCAATGATTGAATCAATCCCGAAGGAAGATTATTTTGAGGCCATGGATATGCAGTCTCTGGCGTAATGATGAGGTCGGCAGCCTGTTTTTTGATTGCAGCCGTATAAAAAATAAATTGCTCTTGAATCGCTTGAGGATTGAATTTAAGGCTTTGTTCAAAATTGCCTTGAATCAGTCGAATACTCAGCGGCTCTCCTGTGGGTTTGGTGAACGCCCAAATACCTACTAATTGCGAAAGCACAATCGCAGAGATGATGCATATGCCGCTAAAGCGAGCTTGTTTTTTCAATTGAAGGATTTCCCAAGAAATCCATATAACGAGAAAAGTGCAAACAAGGCCACCAAAGATGGGTGTGGCAGGGGCAAACGGGCCGTTGACTTGTGCCTCGGCAAAGCCCATCCACGGAAATCCAGTAAAAATGGTGCCCCGGATATATTCCACAATAACCCAGCTAGAGGCCAGCACTAGGCCCCTCAGGCGTGATGCTGTTTTGAGGTAGAGGGGTAAGCAAGCGCAGGCAAAAAATAATCCCATCCCAGTGGCCAGTAATAAAACTGCTGCCGCGGAGATGATGGCATGCATTCCCCCAACATCATGAAGGCTGATATATATCCACCAGAGGCCAATAACAAAATAGCCTAAGCCGAATGACAGGCCAGAAATCAGACTGCCTTTAATTGAATGAATGTGATTTTTTTGTAGTTGCCACCAAACTAAGCTGAGGATAGGGATTTGAATCCATCCGCCAAAGGGGAGTTCAGCGGCCCCGGCGAGTAGCGCGCCAAGCAGGGCGATGATGAGCAGTCTAGAGCCTCTGAAGGGGCTTACCGTTTGCCGATCACTCAAGTCAACGCTCAATCAGGTTTTTTGGGAAGTTGCCGAGCAAGTAGGATGTGAATTTGTCGTGGGTCAGCACGTTGCACTTCAAATTCAATCCCATCGATCTCAATGCGCTCACCAATTTTAGGTACTCGGCCCAAATGCTGAATCACTAAGCCGGCAACCGTTTCAATGTTTTCAACGTCGAATTGAGTGCCAATTACTTCATTAAATTGCTCGAGTTCGGTAATACCCTTGACTCGAATATCGCCGTTATCTAGAGAGATCAGGTTATCTGCCTCTTCATCGATATCGTGCTCATCTTCAATATCACCCACGATTTGTTCAAGCACATCTTCAATCGTAATGATTCCAGCAACACCGCTATATTCATCCACCACAATCGCCAGATGATTGCGATTATCTTTAAAGTCTCGCAACAACACACTCAGGCGTTTTGATTCAGGAATAAATACTGCAGGACGCAACCAATCACGTACCTGAAAATCTTTTTCTGTCGAGTGGCGCAATAAATCTTTTGCCAGTAATGTGCCAATCACATTGTCGCGGCTACCTTCAAATACCGGGAAGCGTGAGTGGGCTGCAGTGATAACGCTTTTGATGATATCTGGCAGCGGGAGATTGATGTCGATCCAATCGATTTGGGCTCTAGGTACCAGGATGTCGCGGGCGGATAGCCGACCCACCTGAAAAACTCCCTCAATCATGGAGAGCGCATCTGCATCAATTAAACCTTCAGTCTGCGCTTCCCTCAGGGTGTCAATCAGTTCTTGGCGTCGTTCGGCCGGACTGGTCGGTTGAGGCGTTAAAAAATCAGCTAGGCGCTCTAAAAGGGATTTATTGGGGTCAGGCATATGGCAAGAATATCGCAGAAATAAGTAACTTCAATGAAGTGCGGCCTCAAGAGGCTTTAAATGGGGATATATGGGTTAGTAAAGCCCAAAGACTGGAGGAGCGCAATTTCTCGGGCTTCCATTTTTTTGGCTTCTTTCTCCAACTCATGATCGAGTCCTTGCGCATGCAGGCATCCATGAATCACTAAATGGGCTAAATGGGCCTTCGCTGCTTTGCCTTGCTCGCGAGCCTCTTTTGTAATGACTGGCAAGCAGAAAATAATATCGGCCATTACCGTTTCTTTAGTCAACCCATAAGGGAAGGTTAGTACATTAGTGGCCTTATCTTTATTCCGAAAAGCCGCATTCAATTTTTTGCCTTCTGCTTGATTCACAAAGCGCAAAGTAATTAAGCCCTTATGGGGAGTTGCTGCTTTCACCCATTTTTTGATGAGGTTTGCTGAAGCAATGGTGCTGAGCGTATTTTCAATCGCCGCACTAGCAAGCTGAATCTCAATTTCTAATTTTGGTGAAATCTTGGCTGGCATCTTAATGGGCATGGGTATTTACCAACTCGCCTCTGAGAGTGTAGTTGAGTACTTCGGTAATGTGAATATCGACCATTTGTCCGATAAGAGTTTCGATATCTTCATCGGGCGCGGTGAAATGAATGACACGGTTATTGGCGGCACGCCCCTGCAGGTTAACGCCATCTTTAGCTAGACCTTCAATAAGTACCCGCTCGGTATTACCAAGCATTTTTTGACTAATGCGATTTGCTTGAGACTCTACAAGCGCAAGCAATGTCTGCAGTCGCTTTAGCTTTACCTCATAAGGGGTGTCATCGCTTAAGTTAGCTGCTGGTGTTCCAGGGCGAGCGCTAAAGATGAAGCAAAAGCTGTTATCAAAATTGAGCTCTTCAACCATTTTTAATAGCTTTGCAAAATCTTCATCAGTCTCGCCAGGGAAGCCCACAATAAAGTCGCTAGAGAGGGTGAGGTCCGGTCGAACAGCGCGCATCTTACGAATAATGCTTTTATATTCGAGGGCCGTATAACCACGCTTCATAGCTGATAGTACTGAATCAGAAGCATGTTGGACTGGTAGGTGAAGATGGCTTACTAGCTTAGGAACTTTTGCATACACATCAATTAAGCGCTGGGTAAATTCTTTAGGATGGCTAGTAGTGAAACGAATTCTTTCCACCCCCGGAATTTCTGCGATGTACTCAATCAGTAATGCAAAGTCAGCAATTTCTTCTGTGCCACCCATCTTGCCAAGATAGGCGTTTACGTTTTGTCCTAGTAAAACAATTTCTTTTACACCTTGCGCCGCAAGGCCGGCAACCTCAGTCAGCACATCATCAAATGGACGTGAGACTTCTTCCCCGCGGGTGTAGGGAACGACACAGTAGCTGCAATATTTGGAGCAACCTTCCATGATGGAGACATAAGCCGACCCACGAGTTTGTCGAGAAGAAGGAAGGTGATCAAATTTTTCAATTTCGGGGAAAGAAATATCTATTTGCGATCTTCCAGTCTCACGTCTTTGGGTGATGAGGTCAGAGAGGCGATGCAAGGTTTGCGGGCCAAAGACAACATCTACATAGGGCGCGCGACTAATGATTTGTTGACCCTCTTGGCTGGCAACGCATCCACCTACGCCAATTAATAAATTGGGCTTGGTTTTCTTCAGTTCGCGCAAACGACCAAGATCGGAAAACACTTTGTCTTCTGCTTTTTCCCGAATAGAGCAGGTATTCAATAGAACAACATCCGCATCTTCCGGAGAGTCTGTGAGTTCCATGCCCTCGTCGGCATGTAGGAGGTCGGCCATCTTGCCCGAGTCGTACTCGTTCATTTGACAGCCGAAGGTTTTGATATAGAGCTTTTTCATATGCCGTTCTCAGGTTTATAGCTGGGGGCGAAGCTCAGATTTTACCGTTTTACAACAGTCTATAGGCCAGAATCGCTACGAATGTTGGGGGAAGGGCGGCAATCAGGAGATAGAGTGCTGATACGGCACCATTCGGAAAGTGTGGGCGCAAAATGGCAATGCCGGCTGGATTGGGTGCATTGGCGATCACAGTGAGCCCTCCGCCGGCGACTGCTCCGCTTACCAAGGCTAGCTTGAATTCAGGAGAGGTGCCGGTCACTAGTGAGCCCAGATACGTCAGTGCCGCATTGTCGGTTAATGCTGTAAGGGCGAGACTTCCATAAAAAACAGCGGTAGGACTCATCATTTCAAGGACCGGCTGCAACCACCATCCTTGCTGAGCCCCCAAAACAACTAGTCCGCCCAAGAAGAAGCCCACCAATAAGGCTTCTTTCAAAATCAGGGGGCTTTGATATTTTGGGTATGCAATGGTGTAGCCAATAAAAAATAGGAGCAGCCACATGAAGATAACGGGGTCATGCGCGAATACCACTACACCAAGCAAAAATAATAGATGCACACAAATCACAGCCATTGGCATCTTTGCCTCTTTCTTTGAAGTGCTTGGTTCAATGAGTTGGCGATGAAAGAGGAGGGTCGCTCCGAGTGCGTTAATCACAATAGCGATGCAAGACTCGATGCCGAAATTCTTGAACATGAAGGCTGAGCTCCAATCCCAGGTGCTCGCAACCATCAACACGGGTGGTGCCGCAAAATTGGTTAGCGTGCCACCAATTGAGATGTTGACGAACAGTACACCCAGCGTTCCAAATAGCAAGGCTTTAGAGCATTGATGCCGGTAGACTAAATCGCGCAACAAAAATGCGGCCAAAGTCATGGCTGCGGGCTCGGTAATGAGTGAGCCCATCAGCGGCGTAATGGCTAGAGTTAAAAAATAGAGTACCGGTGCGCTTCGAGTTCTGAGAAGTAATCGAGTGCCTAAGCCTAAGGTCTGTAAGAGCTGTTCAGCGAAATATAGGATGGGTTTGCTACCCGCGACAATCATGATGGCAAAAACAAATAATGGCTCTGTGAAATTGCGCGTATTTAAAAAAGTCTTAGCGGTTTCTAAGTTTTCATTGAGGCCGATAAAAATCACGAGAATGGCGGCCCAAAATCCAAAGACAATTTCCACTTCGCCGAGTAGGTGCCATAGTCCGGCGTGCTTAGGTGATTTTTTTGCAAGCGTTTCGAAATATGAAGTGCAAAAGGTGTGTAGCACTGCAATGGCAAAAATAATGCTTGCACCAAGTTCTGTAGGCGTAAAGTTCATGGGGACATAGTATCAGGCGCGCTGTCGCCGTAATAACCCCAAGATTTACTATATAAAAAGTATTGATAATTTAGGAGGTTTCAATGGAATTGAAGTTGGGTTATCAAGAGTTGATTGCGCAAGCCATGGCTGAAATTGAGACTCTGCCTTTGGGGCAAGCTAAACAGTATTTAGAGGACGACAACACGGCGTTTGTGGATATTCGGGATGTGCGGGAGCTCGAGCGAGAGGGCGTAATTCCGGGAGCCTTTCATGCACCCCGTGGAATGCTGGAGTTCTGGGTAGATCCAGCTAGTCCGTACTACAAGCCTATATTTGGAGAGGGCAAACGTCTAGTGTTGTATTGCGCTTCTGCCTGGCGCTCAGCCTTGGCGACTCAAGCCCTGCAGAAAATGGGTGTGCCAAAAGTTTGCCATCTAGAGGGAGGATTTAACGCCTGGAAGAAAGCGGAATTTCCGGTTGCAGAGAAGACTTCAAAGGCTCATTCTGCATAAAGTCTGCACCTCAGGTCTGAAGAAAATAAAAACCCGATCTGCATAAAAGCAAATCGGGTTTTTTTACTGCGCACTAAAGCTAAATCAAGGCACCAAGGGTGCTAACAATGATTAGTTTGGAGCTTGATTCTTTTGATTATTTTTTCCAGCGTTGTAGCCTGAGTTGTATTCAGAAGCTTGCTCTTTTTTATACGCATCATATGCATAACCAGTGGCTGCACCAACTGCTGCGCCGCCTACTGCGCCCCAGATTGGGTTACCGTGGAAAATGGCTGTGCCGATTGCGCCAGCAGCAGCACCAATGCCAGCACCAGACATAGTACGTTGCTCTGTGTTGCTCATATTTGAGCATGCTGTGATTGCTAAAGTTGCGGCGGTAATAGCGATAATTTTTTTCATATCAACTGTTCCTTAAGTCTATATAGGTTGAATTGGCTAAGCGTCTTTTGGATTATTTTCTGGCGCAAGGAAAGCGTGCGGCCAAAAAGCCCAAGAAAACACCTGCGGCAGGCTTGTCCAAAACCTGTTGGTTGCTTTGTCCAAATTTCACAAACTCACCAATGACTTCATCGCGTGATGGAGCTGGTTGTTTTACACAGATGTATGGCTTGGCGCGTTGTGGATGACGTGTAGTCAAATAAGTGTCGTAAGCAGCAGTCGTGTAACCAATGCAGAAGCTGCGTGATTCTGGACTTGCTGGCAGCTTACAAACATTTACGAGTTCTTGAGTGCTCAATACTTGTATTTTTTCTTGAGCCTGAGCAAGGCCAGAAAACGCGCCTAGAACAGCTAAAACAGCGAAGATTTTTTTCATGGGTTCTCCCTTGGGTGTATGTAATTTTCATAATAAACCATATTAAGGGTATTGAATTGCACTAAATGAGTGCAAATTTGCCCAAAATCGGTCGCGATATTCCCCATAATGATGCAAAAAACATGAGGGGGTTACTTCAATGGAAACTTTGAAATCAGGCAGTGATGTTCTGTTTATCTTGCTCGGAGCCATTATGGTTTTGGCAATGCACGCAGGCTTTGCATTTCTCGAGCTGGGTACGGTTCGCAAAAAGAATCAAGTCAATGCGCTTGTCAAAATTTTGGTTGATTTTGCGGTTTCTACGATCGCCTATTTCTTTATTGGTTACAGCATTGCTTATGGCGTGAATTTTTTCTCTGGCGCAGAGTTATTAGCTGAGAAAAATGGCTATGAGTTAGTAAAGTTCTTTTTCTTGCTCACTTTTGCCGCTGCTATTCCTGCGATTATTTCCGGTGGAATTGCGGAGCGCGCTAAGTTCAACCCCCAATTAATCGCCACTTTTGTTTTGGTTGGCTTTGTTTACCCCTTCTTCGAGGGCATTGCTTGGAATCAGCATTACGGCATCCAGGCCTGGATCAAGGCATTTACTGGCGAAGAGTTTCATGACTTTGCTGGATCAGTTGTCGTGCATGCAGTGGGTGGTTGGATTGCATTGCCCGCAGTCATTCTGCTAGGGGCGCGTCGTGGCCGTTATACCAAGGATGGAAATATCGCAGCGCATCCTCCTTCAAGCATTCCTTTCCTGGCGCTAGGCGCCTGGATTTTGGCGGTAGGTTGGTTTGGTTTTAATGTGATGAGCGCTCAGACCATTGATAAGGTAAGTGGTTTGGTGGCGATGAATTCTCTGATGGCCATGGTGGGTGGCACCTTGGCTGCTTGGGTGATTGGTCGTAATGATCCTGGCTTCACCTATAACGGGCCCTTAGCTGGTTTGGTTGCGGTTTGTGCTGGCTCTGATTTGATGCATCCACTCGGCGCCTTGGTTGTCGGTCTCATTGCTGGCGCACTTTTTGTCTATATGTTTACCTTGGTGCAAAACCGCTGGAAGATTGACGATGTATTAGGGGTTTGGCCTTTGCATGGTCTGTGCGGATTATGGGGCGGCTTAGCTGCGGGAATTTTTGGCGCTAAGGCACTGGGCGGTATCGGTGGCATTTCTTTCATGGGGCAGTTGATCGGAAGTGCTTTAGGCGTTGGAATTGCCCTCACAGGTGGATTTGTGGTGTACGGACTTTTGAAGACCGTCTTGGGCATTCGCATGTCGCATGAAGAGGAATACGATGGTGCTGACTTAAGCATTCATCGCATCTCGTCTACTCCAGATCGCGAACCAAACTGGTAGGACTTCCCAAAATATAGCCATTACCTATAATGAGTCATGGCTATATTTGAACTAGATGGAAGCGCCCCACAATTAGCAGATGGGGCTTGGGTTGCCGAGAGCGCTGAAGTGATTGGCAGAGTTGAGCTACATCAAAATGCCAGCATCTGGCCTAAGGTGGTTATCCGTGGCGATAACGATCTCATTCAAATTGGAGAAGGTAGCAATGTTCAGGATGCATCTATTTTGCATACTGATCCTGGCTACCCGCTGGTTCTCGGTAAAGGTGTCACGGTTGGTCACCAAGTCATGCTACATGGTTGCAATATTGGCGACGGAAGCTTGATTGGTATCGGTGCAGTGATACTGAATGGCGCCAAGATTGGCAAGAATTGTTTAGTGGGCGCAGGTGCATTGGTTACCGAAGGTAAAGAGTTTCCAGATGGCTCAATGATCTTGGGCTCCCCAGCTAAGGTGGTAAAAACTTTAACTCCAGAGCAGATGGCGGGTATCGAAGAAATTGCAGGGCGCTATGTTAAAAACGCGCAACGCTATCAAAAGACGCTCAAGAAAATTGCGTAAAGAGCACTTCTAAATTGTTCTACGTATTTAATGTCGTATTGCCAGTATTCGCTCTTATTCTGATTGGCTATATTTGTGGCAGAACAGGCAAGCTAGGTGAGAGTGCATCCATCGAGTTAAATCGATTTGTTGTTTGGCTCGCATTACCAGCGCAGCTATTTAATTTTGCATCTAGCAGCAGTTGGCAAACACTTTGGCAACTGGGATTCATCACAGCATTCTTTACAAGTGGCCTCGTCGCATTTGTGTTGGTGTTTGGTATGAGCTGGTCTCGCGGTCGAGACGTAGCGGCCGCTAGTTTTTCTGGTTTAAGTGCCTCCTACTCCAACACGGGTTATATGGGCATTCCCTTGTGTGTATTAGCACTAGGTCAAGATGGCTTGGCTCCCGCCATCATCTCCACTTTTATTGTTTTTGTATTGTTCGCTTTAGCGACAGTGCTAATAGAAGTTGGCATTCTGTCGCATAAAAAGCCCCACGAAATTGTTTGGAGCGTTATTAAATCGCTTTGCTCTAATCCTTTATTGATTGCCCCAGTTGCCGGACTCCTTTGGTCATCCACCAATTTAGTTTTGTACGATCCATTGGCGCAGGTGATTGCTTTTTTAGCTGCTGCCGCTACCCCATGCGCGCTAGTATCAATCGGCCTGTTCTTGATGCGAAAAGAAAATTCTGCTTCTAGGCAGGTGTGGGTCATTAGCTTTGCCAAGTTGATTATTCAGCCTGCAGTGGCTTGGTTTATTGCGGGCCCACTCTTGGGTTTGCCTACGCTATGGGTTAGTGCCGCAGTCATTCTGGCGGCCTTACCAACTGGGACTGGCCCATTTATGCTGGCCCAGTATTACAACGCTGATGGGCGCATTATTTCTCGAACAGTCTTGATTACAACGCTTGGATCTTTATTAACTCTATCTCTATTTCTTTGGTGGAATAGCGGGGTTTGATCCTTCGGCATCAATTTGATTTTCCCAGGACGCATCAATAAAAGCCGGTAGCTGCATGCATTCATTGAAGATGGACATCAGTGTTGGATAGGCTTGCATATCTAAGTTGGCGCTCAAGGCATTGAAAATTTGCGGAATTAAGCAGGCCTCAAATAAACCTGGCCGATCTCCATAGCTAAAGCGACGCACTCTGGAGTCGCTACTTAATTGTTTTTCTAGGCTGCTTAGCCCTAGCCTCATCCAATGTCGGCTCCATGCATCCTTATCTTCTGCGCCGACTCCTAAGGTTTTTATGAGATAGCGCAACACCCTTAAATTTCCAATGGGATGAATGTCAACCGCGATGTCCATCGCTAGAGAGCGAATCCATGCCCTATCTATTGGGCTGTGGGGGAGTAGCGGGGGATTAGCTTGAATTTCTTCAAGATATTCCATGATGGCAAGCGACTGATGAATCGTATGTGCGCCATCGGCATACAAAGGGACTAAGTTATTTGGATTTTGCTTGCTGTACTCAAGGGAGTTTTGTTCACCACCGTTTTTGAGTAGGTGCACCGGAATCACTTCGTAATTAAGACCTTTTAGATTAAGTGCGATCCTGACCCGAAAGGCTGCCGAGCTGCGCCAAAAGCTATAAAGCTGAGTTTTCATAAGAGATTCCTGGAGACGATTGCCCTCAGTATATTGGGGGCTTCATTGATCGCGCACCCACGGTGATTTAGACTAGGTCCTATGGATCACATTAATTTTTGGATTGGCATGATTGCAACCGTGGCATTTGCCGTCACGGGTGTACTCGCTATTGCTGATCGCGGTGTCGATATTTTTGGTGTTCTGGTTTTAGGGGTGATTACGGCAATTGGCGGGGGAACCTTGCGCGACATCATTTTGGATGTGCCTGCGTTTTGGTCGATTTCACAAATCTACGTTTGGGTTGCTCTGGGCGCTTGTGTAATTACCTTTATCGCTGAATCCTTTTTTACCCAGCCACAAATTTATCGTTGGATGTTGTATATCGATGGTCTCGGTGCAGCCCTGTTTGGCATTCAGGGGGCTGACAAGGCTTGGAATCTCGATTTTGGTTTGCCTGTTGCGCCAGTCATTCTTGGGGTGGTGACGGCCATTGGCGGCGGCTTGTTGCGCGATATTCTGGCTGGCAGAAAAACATTATTAATGTCACATGAGCTATATGCGATTCCCGTCACTTTGGGATGCTGTCTCTATATTGTGATTCTGAACTTCCTTCCGCAATACACGCTAGAGGGTTCAGTGGTATGCATGCTCGCCATTTTTGGTTTACGCGCAGCCGCCATTTACTGGGACCTGCGCGTACCCAAATTATTGATTACTAAAACGCGCTAACTGCTCCATCGCTGCGAGGATCCCATCCGCCTTGCAAAGTGCCAGAAGGATCACGAATAATGCAGCCGGCATGTCCAACGGTTTCATCCCAGGCATCGAGCATTTCAATTTCGTGGCCTAAAGCGTGGAGCTCTTTGGCAACCCATGGACTAAAGCGTGACTCCAGTTTTAAGCTATCGCTAGTTTGTCCCCAGGTTCGACCTAGTAACCAGCGCGGACGACTAATGGCATCCTGTGGATCTAGTCCATAGATCGCTGTACGAGTGAAGACTGCGCACTGAGTTTGCGGTTGTCCATCTCCACCCATCGTGCCATAGACCATGGAGCGTCCATCCTTGAATAAAGCCATTGCAGGATTTAAGGTGTGGAATGGTTTGCGATAAGGCTCGAGGTGATTGAGGGTCTTGGGGTCAAGAGAAAAACTGCAACCCCGGTTTTGCCAATTCACGCCCGACTTAGGTAGAACAATTCCGGCGCCAAATTCGTGATAAATACTTTGAATGAATGAAACGCAATTGCCATTGCCATCAATCACGCCCATCCAAATCGTATCAGCAGGGCCTTTGCCTTGCCCCCAGGGAAGGGCTTTTTCTGGATCAATATTCTTTGCCAGTTTTTTCAAGAAGGCTGGCGACAGAAATGACTGCGCATGCTTAGTCATATAGGCGGGATCGGTGATGTATTGATCTCGGACTTTGAAGGCCTGCTTTGTTGCTTCAACACAATGATGTACGTATTGAGTGCTATCTACTTTGAAACGTTTTAAATTAAGCTGATCCAGGATGCCCAGAATCATGAGGGATACAACACCTTGTGTTGGTGGCGTCATGTTGTAGACGCTGCCAATCTTGTGCTTTAGCTCGAGTGGATCAATCAGCTTGGCTTGATGACGATGGAGATCATCCAGTCTCAGGGGGCTACCAATATCCGTGAGTTCTTTGGCTAGCAGATCGGCTAAGTCGCCACGGTAGTAGTCTTCAGTTCCCTTTTTAGAAATTTGCCGCAGGGTCTTGGCGAGTCGTTCTTGTTTAAAGATGCTGCCTGTCGCTGGCGCTTGTCCGTTGACTAAGAATGTTTCCGCAAATCCAGGGATATCAATTAAGTCGGCACGTTTTTTAGCGGTAAGACTGGATTGACTGTGGGTGACGGGTACGCCTGCTTCGGCATATTCAATGGCGTCTGCCAATAAGCGTGAAAGTGGAATTTTTCCACCAAGACCTTGTTTGGAGAGTTTGTGCGCCGCCCCCCAGCCTGAAATCGTTCCGGCTACGGTATTTGCTGCTACTGCACCACGAAATGGAATCGCTTTGGTGATGCCACGCTCCGCATACCACTGTTTTGTCGCTAAACCAGCAGCTGCACCGCAAGCATCAATGCCGCCCATCGCCTTTCCTGGCGAGCGAATTACCCAGAAAGAGTCGCCACCAATGGAGTTCATATGTGGGTAAACCACCGCGATAGTTGCGGCTGCGGCAATCATGGCTTCAAGCGCATTGCCGCCTTCCCTGAGAACCGCCAATGCTGACTCGGATGCTAAAGAGTGGGGTGCAACTGCCATCCCCCGAATACCCCATTTTTGCTGCATATTGATTTCTCCGTTGAAACACTTTATTCATAAAGCGTTTTTATTTTTTATTCTGAGCCTCTATTAAAAGCGAATTCTCTCCAGAGTAACGCATAACCATGCACTTAATTTGGGCGTGATGCTGACAAAGACAATCGCCTGCTTTTATTTCCTAATTGTTGTTTTGAGGTTGCTCCAGGGCTAATTTTTCGGGAAAACCCCGAGCCAATTTGATGGGGAATTACCCTAAGTAGTGGATTTCTTTGATTTTTTTCAAAGCATAATCGACCCGTTGTTTTTTATTTCAATAAAAATAGTTAGGAGCTACTGATGTCAACATCAACTAAAGCAGCCCCAATGACCGCTGAAGAACGCAAAGTTATTTTTGCCTCATCTTTGGGTACGGTTTTTGAGTGGTACGACTTTTATCTGTACGGTTCACTTGCCGCAATCATTGCTAAGCAATTCTTCTCAGGCTTAGATGCGGGCTCAGCCTTCATTTTTGCTTTGCTAGCGTTTGCTGCCGGTTTTATCGTTCGCCCATTTGGCGCTTTGGTATTTGGTCGCTTAGGCGATTTGATTGGTCGTAAATACACCTTCTTGGTGACGATCTTGTTGATGGGTGGTGCTACCTTTATCGTGGGTATTCTGCCTAACTACGCAACAATCGGTGTTGCCGCTCCAGTAATCTTGATCGCATTGCGTATGCTTCAAGGCTTAGCTTTGGGTGGTGAGTACGGTGGTGCGGCTACCTACGTAGCAGAGCATGCTCCTCACGGCCGTCGTGGCGCATACACAGCTTGGATTCAGACAACAGCTACTCTTGGCTTGTTCCTCTCCTTGCTCGTGATTTTGTTCACACGTGAATTCACTGGCGCAGACTTTGATGTCTGGGGCTGGCGCGTTCCTTTCATCGTTTCTATTGCTTTGTTGGCGATTTCTGTTTGGATCCGTTTGTCTATGAACGAATCCCCAGCGTTCAAGAAGATGAAAGAAGAAGGCAAATTGTCTAAAGCACCTTTGACAGAGTCATTCGGTCAATGGAAGAACTTGAAGATTGTTATCTTGGCATTGTTTGGTCTGGTTGCAGGTCAAGCAGTGGTTTGGTATACAGGCCAGTTCTATGCTTTGTTCTACCTCACACAAGTGTTGAAGGTAGACGCTAAGACAGCGAACTTGTTGATTGCTGCTTCATTGGTAATCGGCACACCATTCTTCGTAGTATTTGGTAGTTTGTCAGACAAGATTGGCCGTAAGGTCATCATCATGGGTGGCTTGTTATTGGCTGTAATCACTTACATCCCAAATACACCAGTGTCAGTATTTAATGCCTTGACTCACTACGCTAACCCAGCGTTGGAAAAGGCGATGACAACTGCGCCAGCAACTATTACTGCTGATGTGAATGAATGTACATTCCAATTCAACCCAACTGGTACAGCGAAATTCACTAGTTCTTGCGATATCGCAAAACAGGTGATGGCTTCTAACTCTGCTAGCTATAGCACTGTTGCGGCACCTGCAGGCTCCACAGCGGTTGTGAAGATTGGCGATATCGAAATCCCTGGCTACTCAGCAAAAGGCCTGGCGCCAGCTGATGCTAAGGAAAAAGATGCTGAGTTCAAGAAAGCAATTCGCGAGGCATTAAACAAAGAAGGTTACCCAGCAAAAGCAAACCCAGCTGACATCAACTATGTTGCTGTATTGCTCTTATTGGTTTACTTGGTGATTTTGGTAACCATGGTTTATGGCCCAATCGCAGCGATGTTGGTTGAGATGTTCCCAACCCGCATTCGTTACACATCCATGTCCTTGCCATACCATATTGGTAACGGTTGGTTCGGTGGCTTGTTGCCAACGATCTCCTTTGCCTTGGTTGCGCAAAACGGTAACATTTACTACGGTCTCTGGTACCCAATCATCATCGCTGCGATGACATTGGTAATCGGTGTACTGTTTGTACGTGAAACAAAAGACGTAGATATCTACGCAAAAGACTAAGTCACTCTAGTCTGCATCAAATCAAAACCTGACCACTAGTGGTCGGGTTTTTTTATTACCTCAATTAGTACCTCAGTTAATCCCAAAGATTCTTTTGATTGCCGCGATTCAATAGTGCTTGATTTTGATCTGCTATAGAAGTGATTCTTTGTCCTGGAGTGATTGCAATCTGTGCGCCAGGGGTAATCAAACCAGTACGATTAACGCGCAAATACCATCCGCTAAATCCAGATTGCAACATGGCTTTGGCAGCTCCCTTGTATCCCATCTTGGCGTTGAACTTAAAGCAGGGCTCGCGTAACTTGGTGACAGTGAACTCGAGATCGCCTATGGTTAGCACATCACCAACAAAGACTTCAGCTTCAAGTAAACCTTCAATGGTGAAGTTTTCACCAAAAGCCCCTATAGGAAGGTTTATTGACTTTTTTGTTTCTCGAGTGAGAAGTTCGCTCCAAAAAGTGTAATGCTCGATTGGGTAAACATAAATCGCTTTCTCCATTCCACCATGAACGGATGGATCGGCTTGTTCATCGCCTGTCACGCCTAGTCGAGTAATTTCTACTGGAAGTGGGTGGGCTAAATCACTAATAGATTGTTTGTTGATGGCAGAAGCCACTCGTTGGTAATTTGGGTGATGCGAGCCAAAAAGGGCTGCTACTTTACCGGTTGATATTGATAGTAGACGCATGGACTCGGATGACTGATAAGATGAATTGATCAAACTTAGAAAGTAAATGATGCATCTGTATAGGATAGTGGCAGCAATTTTTCTTTGTGCGCTTGCTAGTCAGGCCACCTTTGCAAAGTGGGATGAGGAGCGCGATGTTACGACCAATGGTAAGGATGAATTGGTTTATTACTACAAGACCAACGATCAGGGTCAGAAGCTGGTTTTGGATAAGTACATTAAGCGCCTGATCTTTATTCAACCAGATCGTCTTTATAAGCGCACTATTAGGCTCATTAAAGTAGATGGACAGCCAATTGAGGTGATGAGCGACCCCTTTTCTCACTACCCTGAGCAAACCGCGATTATTTTTGAGAACAAGGATGAAGTCCTGAAAAAGCTCTTTTTGGCGAAGAAAATCGAGGTTTTTGTGCGCTATAACCGCGATGAGGCTGTGAACACCTTCCAAATTAAGTAAAGGCTCCGCCCTTGCTGAAGCCCCCCATCCCCTTTGATTTAGACAGAACACTTCTGATCATTTACAATAACGAGTTCGGCGAATTAGCTCAGCTGGTTAGAGCGACGGAATCATAATCCGCAGGTCCGGGGTTCAAATCCCTGATTCGCCACCAAATCTAAAGGCCATTGCCCACCGGCAGTGGCCTTTTTCTTAGGTATGAGCATGGCTAAATTTTGGAACTTTGTCTTTTTCCAGCTGGGTTGGTTTGCCTGCGTCATGGGTGCGGCGAATCAGCAGGTGTTTTGGCCCGTCATTGGCACTTTGCTCTATATTGCTTTTTATATCTGGCGCTCTTCCCGTCGTATTTCCGACTTAAGGCTCATTATCATCTCAGTTATATATGGAGTGAGTGCTGACACACTTATTGCTAATTTGGGATTTCTGAGTTTTCAGGGTGCCTGGCCAAGCGCTTATCTTTCTCCATTTTGGATGTGGGCGCTTTGGGCATTGGTCGCTAGCACCATGAATAGTTCTTTAGCTTGGTTGCGAGATAGGCCGGTTTTGGGTGCTGTGCTTGGGGCGATTGCTGGCCCTATGTCTTATGAGGCTGGGATCAGGATGGGTGCAGGGGCTTGGGGAGTGAATGGACAGGTCGGAGGTCTTATTTTGCTTGGACTGGCTTGGGGCGCAGCCATTCCCCTGTTCTTTTATTGGGATCGACTTCTTGCAGGATCAAGCCTATCCAAAAATCAGCCATAAACCCTTAAAAAGTTTCTTGCAAATACTACTGTTTTTATATACAGTAACTTCTAAGTTGTTAAAAAATACAGAAACTTCGGGAAAAAGCCCAATACATAGCGAAAAGGAATTAAAAAATGGCCTTGGATGATAAGAAAAAATCAGCCTCATCAGAATTTGACGGCATGAGCGGAGACAAGCAAAAGGCACTAACTGCAGCCTTGGCGCAAATTGAGAAGCAATTTGGTAAGGGCTCAATCATGAGATTGGGCGATGCAGAGATTCATCAAGATATTCAGGTGGTATCCAGTGGTTCGCTGGGCTTAGATATTGCTTTGGGAGTGGGTGGTTTAGCACGTGGGCGCGTGATTGAGATTTACGGCCCAGAGTCATCAGGTAAAACCACTTTGACTTTGCATGCGATCGCAGAGATGCAAAAGATTGGCGGAACTTGCGCATTTATTGATGCGGAGCACGCCTTAGATGTTCAGTACGCTTCACGCCTTGGGGTGGATGTGAATAATCTGCTGATCTCACAGCCGGATACTGGCGAGCAAGCCTTAGAAATTGCCGATGCTTTAGTTCGTTCGGGCTCTATTGATTTGATCGTGATTGACTCTGTAGCGGCCTTGGTGCCACGCGCAGAGATCGAAGGTGATATGGGCGATTCTTTGCCAGGCCTGCAAGCCCGCTTGATGAGCCAGGCTTTGCGTAAGCTCACTGGCGCTATTAAGCGCACCAATACCACGGTAATTTTCATTAACCAGATTCGTATGAAGATTGGTGTGATGTTTGGCTCCCCTGAAACTACTACTGGTGGTAACGCGCTTAAGTTCTATGCTTCTATGCGCTTGGATATTCGCCGTATTGGTAGCATCAAGAAGGGTGATGAAGTGGTTGGTAACGAGACTCGCGTCAAAGTGGTGAAGAACAAGGTTTCTCCGCCATTCCGTGAAGCCATTTTTGACATCATGTACGGCGCCGGAATCTCAAGAGAAGGTGAGATTATCGATATGGGTGTAGAGGCCGATATCGTTGAGAAGTCTGGCTCTTGGTATAGCTATAACGGTGATCGCATTGGTCAGGGTAAAGATAATGTGCGTGAGTTCTTGAAAGAGAATCCAGCCATTGCCCAAGACATTGAAGCGAAGATTCGTGAGAAGTTGGGCGTGAAGGCTGGAACAGCTGTCGTGAGCGATGTTGTCAGCGAAGAAGAGGAAGCGTAATAGTTTGATGTCAGAGCTAAGTAGCGAAACAAGAAAAAGTAAGAAACAAAGCCCGAGTCTCAAAGCTCGGGCTTTGCGCCTTTTATCGATGCGTGAGTACAGCCGCAAGGATTTGGGTGTAAAGCTGGAGGAGGCTGTCGCGAGAAGCTTGAAATTGGTAGAGCCTCAGTCGGATTCTGAATCCACTATTCCTGGCAAATCCCTGGCCATTCAGATTGAAGAGGTATTGGATGATTTTGAGGCGCGTGGCTGGCTGTCTGATCAACGCTTTGCAGAGGCATTAGTACGACGCCGAAGCGAGCGATTTGGAACACGAAAAATCCAAGATGAACTTCAACAGGCGGGAGTAGATAGCCTAAAAACAGCGCATTTACTTAGAACCCTCAAGGAGACTGAGTACCAGAGGGCTCATGAGCTTTGGCTGCGTAAGTTTGGTAGCGTGGCTCAGGAGCAAAAGGAACGGGCTCGTCAGTATCGTTTTTTGGCCTCAAAGGGTTTTAGCGCTGAGGTGGTATCCAAGGTGGTAGCCGGTCGCTCTGACTAGGGCAAGTACGGAGCCAAAATGCCTGAATGCGGCATTGCAGCATGATAGACTTATGAGGTCGGTCAAGCCCTTCGCATTTATTCAAATTAGCATAATTAAGTTAATTATTGGGTAGGTATGAATTAAAGGCGAAATCGGTTTTACTAATCCTCATCGCTTGCTAAAAAAGATACCGTTTCGGGAGTAATAATGAAAATTCACGAGTACCAAGGCAAAGAATTACTACGCCAATTTAATGTGCCAGTTCCAAATGGCATTCCTGCATTTAGTGTTGATGAGGCAATTAAAGCTGCCGAAAAATTGGGCGGCCCAGTATGGGTTGTAAAGGCCCAAATTCATGCGGGTGGTCGCGGTAAAGGTGGCGGCGTGAAATTGGCTAAGAGCATGGACGAGGTGAAAAAATACGCTTCTGAAATCTTGGGTATGCAACTCAAGACGCACCAAACTGGTCCAGAGGGCCAGAAGGTAAATCGTCTTTTGATCGAAGATGGCGCTGATATCAAGAAGGAGTACTATTTCAGTATCGTTACTGATCGTGGTACACAGAAAAATGTGATCATGGCTTCCAGCGAAGGTGGCATGGACATTGAGGAAGTGGCTGAGTCACATCCTGAAAAAATTATTAAAGTGTTTGTTGATCCATTGATTGGTTTGACAGATGCGGATTGCGACATCATCGCTAAGGGCATTGGCGTTCCTGATGCTTCTATTCCAATGGCGCGTGATGTATTCAAGAACTTGTACAAAACTTATTGGGAAACCGATGCTTCATTGGTTGAAATCAACCCATTGATTCTCGAAGGCAACGGCAAGATTAAGGCGCTTGACGCTAAATTCAACTTCGATCCAAACGCTTTGTATCGTCATCCAGAAATCGTTGCATATCGCGATATCGATGAAGAAGATGCAGCTGAGATTGAAGCTTCTAAGTTTGATTTGGCCTACATTTCACTAGATGGCAACATTGGTTGCTTGGTGAATGGTGCGGGCTTAGCAATGGCGACTATGGACACTATTAAGTTGTTCGGTGGTGAGCCAGCAAACTTCTTGGATGTTGGTGGTGGTGCAACAGCTGAGAAAGTCACAGAAGCGTTCAAGATCATGCTCAAGAACAAGAGTGTTGAAGCAATTTTGGTCAATATTTTCGGCGGCATTATGCGTTGCGACGTGATTGCTGATGGCGTAGTTACAGCATGTAAAGCGGTGAATTTGACTGTACCTTTGGTTGTGCGCATGAAGGGTACCAATGAGGAGCTGGGCAAGAAGATTCTTGCGGACTCTGGTTTGCCAATCATTAGCGCCGATTCAATGGCAGAAGCTGCTACTAAGGTAGTTGCTGCTGTTGCGAAAAACAAATAATCAAGGAACTTCAATATGTCTATTTTGGTAAATAAAAATACTAAAGTAATTACTCAAGGTATTACTGGTAAGACTGGCCAATTCCACACTGAAAAGTGCCAGGAATACGCAAACGGTAAAAACTGTTTTGTTGCTGGTGTAAATCCTAAAAAAGCAGGCGAGTCAATTTTCAACATTCCAATTTATGGAACTGTTAAAGAGGCTGCTCAACAAACTGGCGCAACTACCTCTGTAATTTATGTTCCGCCTCCTGGTGCGGCAGCTGCAATTTGGGAAGCTGTTGAAGCCGACCTTGACTTCGTCATTTGCATTACTGAAGGCATTCCAGTCAAGGATATGTTGGAAGTGCGCAATAAGATGCATGCAAAAGAAGCCGCTGGCGGTAAGAAGACTTTATTGCTTGGCCCAAATTGCCCTGGAATTATTACTCCAGACGAAATCAAAATCGGCATCATGCCTGGCCATATTCATAAGAAGGGCCGTATTGGTGTTGTGAGCCGTTCCGGTACATTGACTTATGAAGCGGTTGGTCAATTGACAGCAATTGGTCTAGGTCAATCCACGGCGGTTGGTATTGGTGGCGACCCAATCAACGGTCTCAAGCATATTGATGTGATGAGAATGTTTAACGAAGATCCAGATACTGATGCAGTGATCATGATTGGTGAAATCGGCGGACCAGATGAGGCTGAAGCAGCACGCTGGTGCAAAGAGAATATGAAGAAGCCAGTAGTTGGATTTATCGCTGGTGTTACAGCGCCCCCTGGAAAACGTATGGGCCACGCTGGCGCATTGATTTCTGGTGGTGCCGATACTGCTGATGCCAAGCTTGCCGTAATGGAAGAGTGTGGCTTCAAAGTAACAAGAAACCCTTCAGAAATGGCTGCTTTACTCAAAGCCATGTTGTAATAAAAAAGCATGCCGATTCGTCGGCATGCTTTTAGTTATGCCTAGTAGTTAAAACTAAAACATATAAAAGCACGGAGACTTTATGGATTTTTCAGCATTTTCTGACGCAACTTTTTGGGCTGCGCTACTCTCAATTATCGTTGCTAATATTTTGTTGTCTGGTGATAACGCAGTTGTGATTGCACTGGCGTCACGTAACTTGCCTCCTCATCAGCAAAAGAAAGCCATTTTTTGGGGTAGTGCCGCTGCCATTGTGTTGCGTATCATTCTCACCATTACTGCGGTTGCGTTACTTACCCTTCCTTACTTGAAAATCGTTGGCGCGATCCTACTCGTGTATATCGGTGTTCAGTTACTGGCGGATAGTGATGGTGAAGAGGATATGAAGGCTGAGTCTAGTATTTGGGCTGCTATTCGTACGATCTTGATTGCTGATTTGGTAATGAGTTTGGATAACGTATTAGCCGTTGCCGCTGCCGCTCAAAAGGGGCCTGAAGAGACCCGTCTCTTGCTCTTGATTGTTGGTCTTGGTATGTCTATCCCATTGATCATTTTCGGAAGTGCTATGTTGCTGAAGGTAATGGAACGCTTTCCAATCATCATTACTTTGGGTGCGGGTTTATTAGGCTTGTTGGCTGGCGGTATGTTGGTTGAAGATCCCGCTATCAAAGATAGCATTCAAGCTGCTCTTGGTGATGCCAAGTTAGCCTTTGAAGTGATTGGTGTGGCGGTCGTGATTCTTCTTGGTACTTATATGAAGAAAAAGCACGCGGCTAAAGAAGCGCATTAATTTTCTATCGCATGAATCGGAAAAGCCGGCCCCTAAAGCCGGCTTTTCTTACATTTGGACATCTTGAGTTTGATGGGTATAGACTGGATGATGAGGTATTTAACCCTCAGGAGCCAATGAATATGTCTACACAAGATCAGCAGCACGAGTCCGGTTTTACCTTGATTGAGGTGATGGTGGTGGTCGCCATTATTGGTATCTTAGTTGCCGTAGCTGTGCCCCAGTATCAGGATTACATTGCACGTAGTCGTATCGTAGAGGGGATGAATCTTTCTTCTAGTGCAAAGCTTGCGGTAACCGAAGCTTTTGCAAGCAAGGGTACTGTCGCAATGGATGAGGCTACTAATGGCTCATTTACCTTTGTGCCTACTCGTAGCGTGAAGTTAATTGAGATTACGCCCTCAGGAGCAATCGCAATTGACTACCAAAATAATGTGGCGCCCGAGAATAAAAATACGCTGCACCTAATTCCGACTAATGATCCCGATGCCAATTTGCCAAAACCAATCGACCTCTCTAAACCTGAGGGATCGACTTGGGCTGGTGGTTGGTCTTGCCGCTCCACTGAAACAAATTTATTACCTCAGTTACTGCCTTCAGAGTGCCGTATTACGAAGTAACGTAGTTATCACTACCTCATAAGCAATTAAGCCACCCACGGGTGGCTTAATTGCTTACATAGTCCAGTTCTTCTATTAAGCCTTCCATTCACCAGACTTTCCGCCACTTTTCTCTAGAAGGTGAACATCTCCCATCACCATACCCCTATCAACAGCTTTGGCCATATCGTAGATGGTGAGGAGTGCTACCTGGACTGCTGTGAGGGCTTCCATCTCAACGCCGGTAACTTCAATCTTGGCCAAATCCTTAGGTTTATTTGGACAACATTTGGACAAAGATTAGCACGAGATGCGGTCTATCCGTATATGGAGTGGAAACAATAACAACCCCTACCCCTTGTATAAATATCCGAATGTGCTGCATTTGACCCCACCCCCAAGAATTCTGCAGATGGAACCTAATCCAACCTATGTACTTAAATCTGCTCGTTCAAAATTTATTTTTTGGGCACTTGCTTTTTGCGCCCTTTTTTTGCTATAGCTATTAGGGAGGGTTTAAAAAAGGAGCTGGGTATGCCGCTAGAAGAGCCACAAATCAGGAATTGCGAGTTTAAATATAAGTGCTCAAAGACATGGGAGAGTCTTGAATCGCTAGAAAACTACCCAGCGGGGGTTAAATACTGCTCTACTTGTCTAAGGGATGTATTTCTTGTCGAAACCGATTTAGACCTTAAAAAGGCAGTCTGGGCTAATCGTTGCGTAGCTATACCTTTAAAAATGCGTATTTCGATAATTGAAGAAAGTGCCTTAAAGAAAATGAAAGCAGGGCACGTAGTTGGCCATGTTAGCGTTGAAAACTTACCTAAAAGTCCATTGAAAGGGATTTCGCTATGAAACAGGCAGCAAGAAGCATGAAATTAGTTAATTTAATAAGACTCTTTGTGCTTTCAGTGACATGGGTTGTCGGAGCGCAGACATATGTTTATGCGAATCAAGACGAATGTAATAACGCTCTGACTGAGAGAAGTGGCGCCATATCTCTAGGAGACTGGAGATTGATGAAGCAGAAGGCTAATAAGGCGTTAGTTGAGTGTAAAGGCTTATATACAAAAAAATTTGAAAATGAAATTCGCACGGATATTGTTATTGCAGATTTTAAATTAGGGGATTACAAAGCAAGTCTTAAGGCTGCAGAACAATGCATAAGCGTTTATTACATGAGTCCAGTTTGCCATTATTGGCTTGCCGCAAATTATCGAGAATTAGGGAATGCACAAAAATTTGAGGGGGCAAAGAAGAGGGCTTATGAAGTTGCAAATTTAGTTATCAAGCAGTCATCGGATGCGCTTAATTCTTCTAGCTCCAGGGCATCAAGGATTGAGCTAGATGCGAATATTAAGACTTCTGAATCTGTGCTGAGAAATTTAAATGACCTGTAAGCGACCTCAAGGAATATTTATCCTTAAAAATTTCTTGTGCGCTTTCTTATCCTTGGGGTATTGCCTATCTTCAGTCGCTCAAGTAACAAGTTGGAAAAATTCGCCACAAAATTGGCAGAACTCTCAGGAGAACTGGAGTAATAGTTCTCAAAATTGGCAGAACTCTCCACAGAATTGGCAAAATAATTCTAGCAATTTGAACTCTCAGAATTCCTTATACGACAATCAAGGCAATCGAATAGGGTACGAAGTTAAATCCTCATCTGATGTAATTAATATATACGATAGTAGTGGTAACAGAGTTGGTTATCAGTCTGCCAAGTAATTCGTATCACAATAAAAATATTTATTGTATTTTTGGGGCGAAAAAATCTAATTTGATGTAGAAAACATTAAGCATTTTGCTTAAATTTAACAAACTAGATGGAGCTACTATGTCAGATTTAAAAGAAGAGTTAATTAGGAGGGCTAGAAAGAGTGAGCCTGCATTTGAGCCCTTTTCAGAAATGCAGGTAATTGAAAATTTGCTACGAATGGCGGGTACTGCTCATGCTATGGAAGTTGCTGCTTACAAAGCTTCAGAAATATTTGGATATGATTGGGCTGAAAAAGAACCAAAAACTGAACAAGGAAAGATATTCAAAGAGGAGTTAAGCAAAATAGTATCTAGGACTGGAAAACAGGAAGGCGATACCCGTTATGTCAGATGGCAACGTTTTCAAGCCTTTGGTAAGGTTCGTTTTTTAGACCAACAGTTGTCCCCCCCAACAAATAAGAAGCCTCTTAAAGTAGCAATAAAAAGGCCGCCTCACATATTAGGGGTTACTGGAGGATTAATGGGTAATTAGCATTGTTATAAATTGGCTTCTATTGTTAGGGCTATTGTTATCAAAAACTGCAAGATTTCCTAACAATAGAAAACCTATATAGCATATGGCTTTGCGAGGAATGTTAGGGGTATTGTTAGATTGTTAGCAAAAATTATATATATATAGCCTCTAAAAAATTTTGAGCATTAGCGAGTGCTTGTTGCATTGTGAGGAAAGCTCTTTCTCTTTCCCCCCATGTATAGGTCAAAATTTTCATAACAATCTAACAATGCACTAAAGCATTGAATTTAATAGTAAAAACAAATCGTATTACATAACATTCCAAAAAATTCCTAACAATATCTACCCTAGCTTTCGTGCAAGCTCTACGGGGTTTGGCTGGTAGTAGCGCTTTAATACCCCTAGACTTCTATGTCCTGATACATGAGATAGCTCTATTAAGTTAGGGAGCTTCATGGCAAGGGCGGTGATTGCTGTTCTTCTTAGGTCGTGAAAGCGAATATTTTCAATTCCAGCCCGCTTTCTTGCTCTATCAAAGTTTGCTGATACTGCTGCATGGTTGATAGGAAACACCCTGCCATCTATGCATCTAGGAATTGCCTGCAAAATTTCAATAGCAACGGAGGAGAGGGGGACAATGCGGCTATCCCCATTTTTGGTGATTTCTAAATAAGCGGTGCGCCTATCTAGGTCAATATGTTCCCATCTCAAACCCAATAGCTCACCTCGGCGCATGGCAGTTTCAAGAGCTAATAAGACTAAGGGTTGCATCCAAATACTTTTGCGGCCAGTTGGCTTTAGGGCATCTAACAATTTGTTAGTTTCCTCGTGATTCAGAACTCGGCTTCTACTTTGAGGGTTTATCGGCTTCTTAATCAGCAATACTGGGTTATTGATATTGATGCCCCATTCCCGTCTTGCATGGTTAATGATGGAGGAGAAATAAGCCAATTCTCTAATCACGGTAGCAGGTGCAACTTGCTTCAGCCTTGCATCTCTATATGCTGCCAACTTCTGGGGGGTTAAGGCTGCCATGCTCAGCTTAGAGATAGGAGTTCTGGCAAGTGCATGCAGGCGAATTACATCGGCACTTCCTCCCCGCATCGTGGGAAGCACCTCTTCTATATATCGAGTGATGGCTTCCTTAAATGTGGTGCGTTCTGCAAGGACAGTATTTACAAAGCTGCCCTTATCTATTTCTGCTTCAATTTGCCGTGCCCATTGCTGAGCATCTTGTTTGCTGTGAAATGATTTGGTAACTGGTGCATGGCCTTTGCGAATTACTCGTGCTTGCCATACTCCATTGCGATTGCGTATTGATGCCATTTCTTATCCCTCATTTGGACAAGATTTGGACAAGACTAAAAGTTACATGCTTTGAGACGAAGCTAGGTTAGCGTTTACTCTCCCGCCTTCCATTCACCAGACTTTCCGCCACTTTTCTCTAGAAGGTGAACATCTCCCATCACCATACCCCTATCAACAGCTTTGGCCATGTCGTAGATTGTGAGGAGGGCAACTTGGACTGCGGTGAGGGCTTCCATTTCAACGCCGGTGGGACCGGTGGTCTCAGCTCTCACTTTGCAGGTGATGCTACTTTCTTCTGCATTGAGTGAGAGCTCCAGACTAACGTGGGTCAGGGCTAGAGGATGGCAGAGCGGGATCAGATCCGATGTTTTCTTAGAGGCCTGAATACCTGCAATTCGGGCGATACCCAAAACATCCCCCTTTTTATGGGTGCCTGCCTCAATCATGTTGAAGGTTTGGGGAAGCATCGTAATCTTGCCTGTGGCGAGGGCGATTCGATGGGTATGGGGCTTATCGCCAACATTAACCATATGGGCTTGGCCGCTGGTATCAAAATGAGTTAGTTTGTTCATGGGATAAGTTTTACCATATAGGGATGGAAGTGAGAAAGTCATCAGAAAAATCATCTATTTTTAGGCGGATTCTGGCTGGCCAATTAATTTTGGCATTAGCTTGGCCTAGCGCTGGTTTTGTTTACGCTGCGGGAAGCGCTTCCTCGGCGGTGGTAGGTGATGTTTCTGTCCAGGGGGATTCAGCGGCTTTGCAAAATTTGGGGAGAGCCGTTCAGTCTCCCGATGCCCGCTCCTCAAACTTGCCAACCCGCAATACATCGCAATCTCAACCCAGTTTTGTATTACCCGATATGGGTGATCCTGGCGGTGATGCTTTAAGTCGCTTGGATGAGAAAAAGTATGGCGAAATGATCATGCGCCAGATTCGTCCGGATCCAGATTATTCAAATGATTTACCTATATACGACTTCTTAAATCAAATGGAGCGGCGCTTACTGCAGTCCGCGAAGCGCTTGCAACTGGGTGGTGCAAACGAGCAGGGTAGTGGTGCTTATAACTTTGAAGTATTTGCAGTGAAAGACAGCAGTATTAATGCGTTTGCTTTGCCTGGAGGATTTATTGGATTCCATACTGGTTTGCTGACCAGCGCTGAATCAGACTCCGAAGTGGCATCTGTGATGGGCCATGAGACAGGCCACGTCTTGCAGCGCCATTTGGCGCGTCAGATGGATCAGCAGACTACCAATACGATGATCGCTCTGGCAGGAATGATCTTGGGTGCTTTAGCTGCATCTCGCAATCCAGGTGCAGCCTCTGGTCTGATGCAGGGCGGTCAAGCGCTTGCCGTGAATAATCAGCTCTCCTATTCCAGGGATGCAGAGCGTGAAGCAGATCGCATTGGCTTTCAGATTTTGGCGGCCAGTGGCTATGATGTAAATGGCGCACCAGGGTTTTTCCAACGCTTGCAAAAAGCAACAGGGATTATGGATAACGGTGTTCCATCTTATGTGCGCACCCACCCCTTAACTACTGATCGTATTGCAGACATGCAGGATCGCGCGCGTAATATATCCAATAAGAATGTTCCCACTGCGGTGGAGTTTTACTTCATTAAAGCGCGTGCTCGAATGGAGCAGTCAGGCACCTCTAGCGGTATGTATGACCTTAAAAATCAGTTTGAGAGCTTGAGTAAGCAATCTAGCCCCGGCAAGCAGATGGAAGGGTTTTATGGACTAGCTCTCATTGCGCAGAAGCAGGGTCGCATCGATCAAGCGACAACGTATTTGCAACAAGCCCGCAATCTTGCCAATAGTGCAATTGCCCCAGGCTCGCCCGTTCAAAGACAGAGCCTCTCGCTGGATATCACCGCCTCAGAACTAGCTTTAGCCAAGGGGAAGAATGAAGAGGCTTTGCAGCTAGCGCAGGCTACCTTACGCGCTTATCCGCAATCTTATGCGGCGGGTGCCGCAATGATGAACGCTTACCTGAAGTTAGGCCGCACTAATGACGCTATTGCTTGGCTAAAGGCTCGCACTAGAGCACAGCCTAATGAGGTGGTTTGGTGGGCGATGCTCTCAAATGCCTATGATCAAGCAAAGAATGTGCCCATGCGCCATTACGCTTTGGGTGAAAAGTATGCGCTTGAGGGTGCGTGGCCATCAGCACTTGAACAATTAAAAATTGCACGCGCATCTGGCGGGGCAGATTTTTATCAAGGTTCAAGCATCGATGCTCGGCTTCGTGAAATGCAAAAGCAATACCAAGAAGAGCTCAAGGAGCAGGGCAAGAGCGCCCCAAGATAATCAGTTGCTAGGTTTTTTGATGAAGTGAAAGCGTTCGCTTAATTCTGATGAGTAAATGGGCTCAATGGGCAATTCTTTTTCATACCATTTCCATGTGCCCCTAAAACTGCAGGCATCTTCATGGATCTTGGAGTGCTCTGAAAAAAGATCTAAATCATGGTCATGTAAGAGTGCTACCGATACAGACTCTTGGTTGGTAAAAACATGACTTGCCACATTTTGCTCGGTTGGTTGTGAGATCAATCCCGCAATGTAAATATTGCCCATTTCATCGCTCAGCGCCAAGTGCGGTGTGATTGCGGTGCCACATTGTGTGAGCAGTTGAGGGCCGCTATCACTAGGAATGATTCGAGCGATCCATGGGGTAGCGTCCAGCGTGATGAACACTCTTTGAGGGCCATTTTGGAAGAAATATCTACCCAAGGTATCGCAGGCGTAATTTCTAGAAATGAATTCATTAAGGGCGACATGCTGAATGACGTTTCCTGCCAGTTGATTTCTCTGTGCATATTCATCGCGCATGCGCCATTGACCGCGCCGATCTAATGCTAGCCACCCAAAGCAATCAGGGACACTGGGCCACTTGATGAGGGATCGGAGAACCTGTTCATCCATTTAGTGGCGAGCCTTCACAGTGATTTAATGCAGGCCGTGAGGTGTTGAGGGTGCATCAAAAGTATCTTCAGTTGAATGGCTTGCATGCAAATGCGCAATGCGCCAGCCTTGACTGTCTTGTAACAGTACGAGGGTGATGTTTAAAAAGAATTCCGCTTCTATTTGATCGGCTCGTAAATGCACTGCTTCAGTGGTGTCATATACGGCAGCTCCAAGGACGGAGTGACTAATGCAGGCGATGGGCTCAAGAAAGAGCGCTTGTTTGGCGAGCAAGCGCTCTAAGCCTGCGCGGATTTCCGCATGGCCACTAAGACGCTGACCTTCTGGGAGTACGCAGGTGATTGAGTCATCATCTAGCCAAATTGCCAATGCTCCTTTGACATCCCGATGTTTTAGAGCGTCGCGCCATGCATCTACCACTTCGTCGGCATTTTGAAAGAGTCTGGCAAGTTTAGGCATATCTAACTTTCTAGTGTTTGAATGACGCTCATGACATTTTCGGGCGGGATATCTTTAAGACATTTGAGGTGGCCTAATGGACACTCTCTTTTATGACAGGGACTGCAAGGCAAATTTAACCAAAGCACTTTGGCTTTATCAGATAGGGGTGGCGTGTGGTGCGGATCGCTTGAGCCAAAAATGGCTACCTGCGGTACTTTTAATGCTGCACCGATGTGCATCAAGCCGGAATCATTACTTATCAGCGCTTTGCACATGCCGATGAGCGCAATCGCCTCATCTAGAGAGGTATCTCCACACCAGTTATGAATTTGAGGAAGCTGAGTGGCTTGTATTTGAATGCTTTCTGCTAAGGCGCGATCGCCTTTGCCACCCAAGAGAATAATGCTTGCTTGAGGCTCACGAGCAAGCAATTGCTGCCCAAGGTTAGCAAAGTGTTCGGTGGGCCAACGTTTTGTTGGACCGTATTCCGCGCCTGGACAAAAAACATAAATCCTTTTTTGATCAATACCGGCCTGCGCTAATTTAGAAAGCACAGATTGAGTTGCTACACCCGATACTTGAAGTTTGGGATCAGCACTCTTGTCTGGTCTAGATATTTCAACAGGTTCGAGCGCATTACTTAAGGCGAGGTAGTGATTTGCCATTGGCGGGCGATTCACTTTATTTGGATTCTCTAGGGCGATATTAATTAATCCAAAACGCAGTTCTCCGCGATAGCCAATGCGCAATGGAATATTAGCAAGCCATGGGATTAGCGCAGATTTAAAACTATTAGGCAGTACAAAACATGCATCGTATTGATTGACTTCAAGTTGTTTCGCTAGCTCTTTGCGCAAACTCCACTGCAATTGTTTGTGGGCTAATCCTGCTTCAATGACTTGGCTTACTTCGGTGCATGCGCGATATATGGGCGCAACCCAGGGACTTGCTACAACATCAATACGGGACTGCGGATAAATTTCTTTGAGATTCGCCAGCAGGGGCTGGGACATGACAGCATCACCAATCCAATTGGGGGCGATGATCAGAATACGGTTCATATGAGGTATCCCGACTCAGCACCCCGTGATGGGGTGCTGGTAGGCTTAGTGCCCGTGGGGCTCTGTGCCAGGAATGAGTTTGTACTCAGTGCCGCAATAAGGACACTTTGCTTCACCTGTTTTAGCAACATCTAGAAATACACGGGGATGTGAATTCCAGCTAGGAGTTTTATTGGTTGGGCAATGCAAAGGTAAGTCTGTATTGCCATTAACCATCACAACTTGAGCGTCACTCATTCTCTGATTTCCTATTACTTAACGTAAGTCAGCCAAGACTTATATTTATCGCTTCTGCCGTAGACCGCATCAAAATAGGTCTTCTGAATTTTCTCAGTGATTGGACCGCGCTTGCCATCACCGATAGTGCGATCATCTAATTCACGAATTGGCGTTACTTCAGCAGCGGTACCGGTAAAGAAAGCCTCATCCGCAGAATAGATCTCATCACGAGTAATACGCTTTTCGCGTAACTCGAGACCAAGGTCTTTTACGATTTGAATAATGGAGTCACGGGTAATGCCGTCTAAGCAAGATGCGAGGTCAGGTGTGTAAACAATACCATCGCTCACCATAAAGACGTTCTCGCCAGACCCTTCGGATACATAACCTTCAGTATCTAGTAACAATGCCTCATCGTAGCCATTGGCGGTAACTTCTTGATTAGCCAAGATGGAGTTGATGTAGTAGCCAGATGCTTTAGCGCGCACGAGTGAAGAATTCACAAAGTGACGGGTAAATGATGAAGTTTTGACGCGGATGCCCTTATTGAGGCCATCTTCGCCCAAATAGGCGCCCCATTCCCAGGCAGCGATAGCAGTGTGGATGCTATTGCCTTTAGGGGAAATGCCTAATTTTTGGGAGCCAATAAAAATAATTGGGCGGATATAGCAAGATTCCAGCTTATTGCTGTTCACTACATCAATAATCCCTGAGCTAATTTGCTCTGGGGTGTAAGGCATATTCATCTGGAAAATCTTGGTTCCATTAAATAGGCGCTTGATGTGTTCAGGTAGGCGGAAAATGGCCGTGCCCTGAGGAGTCTTATAGGCACGAATGCCTTCAAATACCCCCATTCCGTAGTGGAGACTGTGGGTTAGCACATGAATATTGGCCTCGCGCCAGGGAATCAGCTTCCCATCGGACCAAATAAAGCCATCGCGGTCGGACATCGACATTTTTTCTACCTTTTAAGTATTTAATAAATTAGATGATGCAATTCGGTAAAACGGGGTGCTAGGTAGGGGATTTTGGCCCCCTGAGCCTGAAATCGCCCAAGCCTTTATTGTAGAGCAGGCAGGGCGGTCTGATGGCTTCATTCCTTTGGGGTGGGGAGGCCAGACGATTTAGAATGGAGCATTCCCCATAAACCACCAAATTTGCTTATTCTCATGCCGGAATCCTTATTTAAAGTTAAACGACTCAGTGACTTAGCTGCAGCAGGCCTTTTGAAGGGAAAGCGGGTTTTGATTCGCGCCGACCTCAATGTTCCCCAGGATGATGTGGGCAATATTACTGAGGACACCCGCATTAGAGCCTCAATGCCTGCGGTTCAAATGTGTTTGGACGCTGGCGCTGCGGTGATGGTGACTTCTCACCTAGGACGTCCGACCGAAGGTGAATTTAAGCCTGAAGATAGCCTAGCTCCTGTAGCGGACCGCATTGCTACTCTTTTGAATCGTAAAGTGCCTTTAATTAGCGATTGGGTAAATGGTGGATTTGAAGTGAATCCTGGTGAGCTGGTATTGCTGGAAAACTGCCGCCTGAATGTGGGCGAGAAAAAGAATAATGACGAGCTGGCTAAAAAGATTGCTGCTCTCTGTGATGTCTATGTCAACGATGCTTTTGGTACGGCTCACCGTGCCGAAGCAACTACCAATGGCGTTGCTAAATATGCGCCAATAGCTTGCGCAGGTCCGCTGATGGCTGCTGAGTTAGACGCCTTGAGTCGTGCGCTTGCAAGTCCTAAGCGTCCTTTGGTGGCGATTGTGGCGGGTTCGAAAGTTTCTTCTAAGTTGACAATCTTGAAGGCCTTGGCAGACAAGGTGGATGAGCTGATCGTTGGCGGCGGCATTGCGAATACTTTTATGTTGGCGAAAGGTTTGCCAATTGGTAAGTCATTGGCAGAGCCGGATTTAGTCAACGAAGCCAGAGAAATTATGGAGATTATGGAAAAGCGGGGCGCGCATGTTCCGATTCCGGAAGACGTTGTAGTGGCAAACGAACTCTCTCCGCTAGCTCGCGCAAACCGTGTTCCCGCTGATCAAGTTGCTGAAGATGACATGATTTTGGATATTGGCCCTAAGACGGCTGCGCGTTTGTCGATCATGCTGGCACACGCTGGCACGATTGTCTGGAATGGCCCACTGGGTGTATTTGAGATCGATCAGTTTGGTGGCGGCACGAAGATGTTGGCAGCAGCAATTGCCCATTCACCCGCTTTCTCTATTGCAGGTGGTGGTGATACTTTGGCGGCGATCGCCAAGTATGGAATTGAAAATCAAGTGGATTACATCTCTACTGGCGGTGGCGCTTTCCTAGAATTCTTGGAAGGCAAAACCTTGCCAGCCTTTGCAGTGCTTGCTGAAAGAGCGAAAGACTAAGTATGTTGAGAGCAACCAAGATCATTGCCACACTAGGACCTGCTTCAGAAAAGCCTGAAGTATTACGCGAGATGATTCGCGCGGGTGTTGATGTTGTGAGGATGAACTTCTCTCATGGCACGGTGGCGGATCACAAAGCGCGTCACGATTTAGTGCGTAGTATTTCGGCGGAAGTGGGTAAAGAGGTTGGCATTATGGCCGACCTCCAAGGACCAAAAATCCGTGTTGGTAAGTTTGTTGATAGCAAAATTTTCCTCAAAGAGGGCGAGCAATTTATTTTGGATGTGGCTTGCGAGCTTGGTGATCAGGGCCGTGTTGGTTTGGATTACAAGGAGTTGCCGCAAGATGTGAAACCTGGCGATCGACTCTTACTCAATGATGGCTTGGTTGTCTTGCGGGTTGAGAGCGTGAAGGGCGGAGAGATCTTTACTCTCGTTGAGCAAGGTGGCCCACTCTCCAATAACAAAGGCATCAACCGAGCTGGTGGTGGTTTAACTGCTCCCGCTTTGACAGAAAAAGATATTGCCGATTTGGATGCGGCAATTGCAATGGGTGTGGATTTCTTAGCCATTAGCTTCCCAAAAGATGGTGCGGATATGGCTTATGCCCGAAAGCTGGCAGATGCTGCGAGCGCAAAGTATGGTGTTGGTAAAGTTCGCACGATCGCTAAGGTAGAGCGCGCCGAAGCCATTGAAATCGAAGCATTGAAAAGCATCATTGCCGAAAGTGACGGCATCATGGTCGCGCGTGGCGACTTGGCCATTGAAGTAGGTAACCCAGCAGTTCCCGCCTTACAAAAACGCATGATCAAGCTTGCGCTTGAGGCAGATAAGTTCACCATCACAGCGACACAGATGATGGAGTCCATGATTAATGCTCCAGTCCCTACACGCGCTGAAGTCAGCGATGTGGCAAATGCTGTATTGGACGGAACAGATGCGGTCATGCTTTCCGCTGAATCAGCTGCTGGTATGTATCCAGTTCAAACCATTAAAGCAATGGCAGAAATTTGCGTTGAGGCTGAAAAGTCAGATCGTGTAAAGCTCGATACGGATTTCTTGGATCAAACATTCTCTCGTATTGATCAAACGATTGCTTTAGGCGCCTTATTTACAGCACACCACTTGAATGCCAAAGCAATTGCAGCCTTAACTGAGTCAGGCTCAACCGCGGTGTGGATGAGTCGTCACAATATTCATTTGCCGATCTTTGCTTTGACTTCCAAAATTGCTACACAGCGGGCATTGAGTACTTATCGCAATGTATTTCCAATTGGATTGGATTACACCAAGGAGCGTGATGCTGCTTTGCAAGAGGTTGAGAATTGCTTGAAGCACTTGGGCGCGGTAGAAAAGGGCGATGTAGTTGTTCTCACTTCAGGCGAGCCGATGGGTGAGCCTGGCGGGACCAACTCACTCAAAATTATTCAAGTGAAATAATTTCACGTTGATTAGTCATATTCATTAATCATTCATCACTCACCATTCAATAAGAGATCATCATGGCTTTAGTATCTTTACGACAACTCTTGGATCATGCCGCTGAAAACGGTTATGGCTTACCGGCATTTAACGTTAATAATTTGGAGCAGGTAACTGCTATCATGGAAGCTGCGAATGAAGCAGACTCTCCAGTGATCATGCAAGCTTCTGCTGGCGCGCGAAAGTATGCTGGCGAAGCATTTCTACGTCATTTGATTTCCGCAGCCGTCGAAGCCTATCCACATATTCCTGTCGTAATGCATCAAGACCATGGTCAAAGTCCAGCAGTCTGTATGGCGGCAATTAAGAGCGGCTTTACTAGCGTCATGATGGATGGCTCTCTAGAGGCAGATGGTAAGACAGTAGCAAGTTATGAGTACAACGTCGATGTTTCTAGGGAAGTTGTCAAGTTCTCGCATTCGATTGGAGTTACTGTTGAAGCCGAGTTGGGCGTATTGGGTTCCTTGGAAACCATGCAGGGCGACAAAGAAGATGGTCATGGTGCTGATGGCAAGATGACTCGCGAGCAGTTATTAACTGATGTTGAGCAAGCCGCTGATTTTGTTAAAGCGACTCAATGTGATGCCTTAGCGATTGCAATTGGCACAAGTCACGGCGCTTATAAATTTACGAAGAAGCCAACAGGCGACATTCTGGCCATTGAGCGCATTAAAGAGATTCATGCGCGGATTCCAAATACGCATTTGGTAATGCATGGTTCTTCTAGCGTTCCTCAAGAGTTGCTCGCGGAAATTCGTGAGTTTGGTGGCGATATGAAAGAAACTTATGGTGTGCCGGTAGAAGAAATTCAAGAAGGCATTAAACATGGTGTGCGTAAGATCAATATCGATACGGATATCCGTCTTGCTATGACTGGCGCTATTCGCCGTTATTTATTTGAAAACCCTAGCAAATTCGATCCCCGTGACTATTTAAAGCCTGCTCGTGAAGCTGCTAAAAAAGTATGTATCGCGCGTTTCAATGCGTTTGGCAGTTCAGGTCAAGCATCCAAAATTAAGCCAATTTCTTTGGAGAAAATGGCCGAGCTGTATAAGAGTGGCAAATTAGCCCAGATTGTGAAGTGAGATAAATATGGCAGCTTTGTACGCAACCTCTATTAAGTCCCTCCCTTTGCTATCTAAAGGGAAAGTGCGTGATGTGTATGCACTCGGTGATGACAAATTATTGATGGTCACTACCGATCGTTTGTCCGCTTTCGATGTGGTGATGGGGCAGCCTATTCCAGAAAAAGGAATCGTGCTGAATCAAATGGCTAATTTTTGGTTTGATAAATTGGCCAACGTTATTCCGAACCACTTAACTGGCATTGATCCAGCAAGTGTGGTGGCGGCAGATGAGGTTGCTCAAGTTCAGGGGCGCGCTGTTGTTGCTAAACGCCTTAAGCCGATTTTGGTTGAAGCGGTGGTGCGCGGTTACCTCGCTGGTAGTGGTTGGAAAGATTACAAAGAAACCGGCAAGGTTTGTGGCATCGCATTGCCAGAAGGCTTGGAAAATGCTCAGAAATTACCGGAGCCTATCTTTACTCCAGCCGCAAAAGCGGAAGTGGGCGAGCATGATGAAAACATTTCTTTTGAAAAAGTTGTTGAGATGATTGGCGAAAAGCTTGCCAATCAAATTCGCGAGGTCAGCATTCGTTTGTATAAAGAAGCTTCTGAATATGCTGCGACCAGAGGAATCATCATTGCTGATACCAAGTTTGAATTTGGTTTGGATGATGCCGGTCAATTGGTATTGATGGATGAGATTTTGACGGCTGACTCCTCCCGTTTTTGGCCTGCAGAAACTTACTATGTAGGATCTAACCCGCCTTCTTATGACAAGCAGTTTGTCCGCGACTGGTTGGAAACAGCCATGGTAGATGGCAAGCTTTGGTCAAAATCACCTCCAGCGCCTGCGTTGCCGACTGATGTGATTGATAAGACGGCTGAAAAGTACCGCGAAGCCTTGGCTCGCCTGACTAAGGCTTAATTTCCTTTGGGCTATAAAAGGCTGGGATAATAGAGCCTTATAAGATTGACCTTAAAGAATAACTGCGTCAGACAAGAGTATTTGGAGAGCTAGATGAGTAAGAAGCCAATAGTCGGAATAGTGATGGGTTCCAATTCTGATTGGGACACCATGCAGCACGCCGCTCAAATACTCGAGCAATTTGGCGTTGCTCATGAGGCGAAGGTCTTGTCTGCCCATCGTATGCCAGACGATATGTTCCAGTATGCGGAGAATGCTCGTAGTAATGGTCTGCAGGCCATTATTGCTGGCGCTGGTGGAGCTGCGCATTTGCCTGGCATGCTTGCCTCCAAAACTATCGTCCCAATCTTTGGTGTACCTGTTGCTAGCAAATATTTGCGGGGCGAAGACTCTTTATATTCCATTGTGCAAATGCCTAAAGGCATTCCAGTCGCTACATTTGCTATTGGTGAAGCTGGCGCTGCCAATGCGGCTTTGCATGTGATTGCTAATTTAGCCTTGCATGATCCTGCGTTAGCGAAACAATTGGAAGAGTTTCGAGCAAAGCAATCTGATGCTGCTCGCTCAATGAATTTGCCGGGATATTAAATAAGATGGCGGAACGTTTGGAACCCATTTTGCCGGGTTCATATCTAGGAATTTTGGGTGGCGGACAATTGGGGCGTATGTTTACTCAGGCTGCTCAGGCTATGGGATACAAAGTCTGTGTTTTAGATCCTGGTTCTGACAGTCCCGCAGGCTCAATCGCCGAAAAATTTATTCAAGCTGATTACACTGACTCTGCCGCTTTAAAAGAGATGGCGACTCTGTGTAAATCTGTCAGCACTGAATTTGAAAATGTCCCCGCTCAAGCCTTAGATGAGCTTGAGTCTCTAGGGGTCTTTGTTGCGCCGCGTAGTAGTTGCGTGTCTTTAGCTCAAAACCGGATTGCCGAGAAAAAATTCTTGGCAACATGGAAATCGGAAACCAATATTAGCCCAGCACCTCACTTCGTGATTGAGCATGATGCGGATATTGCGCATATTCCTGCCGATCTCTTCCCTGGCATTTTGAAGACGGCTCGCATGGGATATGACGGCAAAGGCCAGGTCACGATTTATGAGGCCGAGCATTTGGCTGCTGCTTGGGCGGAGTTAGGCAAAGTTCCCTGCGTTCTCGAAAAGCGCATGGATTTAGATTTCGAAGTTTCCGCTTTAGTGGTGCGTGGTTACGATGATGCAGTGGTTTCGTATCCGGTTTCTCAGAATATTCATCGTGATGGGATCTTGCATACATCCACTGTGCCGGCACCATCACTCAAGCCTGCGCAAGAGAAGAAAATTATCGAGGCCGCTAAGGCACTGATTCGTAAGATTGATTACGTTGGTGTTTTGTGTGTGGAATTCTTTGTATTGAAGAATGGCGATATTGTTGCGAATGAGATTGCACCGCGTCCACACAATTCTGGTCACTACACCATGGACGCTTGTGTGAGCAGTCAGTTTGAGCAACAGGTGAGAAGTATGGCGCGTTTGCCTTTGGGTGATACCCGCCTGCTGGCCCCGGTCTCAATGTTGAATCTATTGGGTGATCTGTGGTTTGAGGGTAGTGAAGATAAAGCGAGAGAACCCGCTTGGGACCAAGTTTTGGCTCATCCTGACACTAAGCTGCACCTTTATGGCAAGTCTGATCCACGTATGGGTCGAAAGATGGGCCACATCAATTGCCTAGGCGAGTCAATCAATCAAGCTCGCCAAAATTGCGCTGCTGTTGCTGTTGAGCTGGGGATAGAGCCCTAGAAATGTCAAGCGATAGTAGCTCTCCGCAATCCTCTGCGGTGATTAATGAAGCAGTTCAATCTTTGCGTGATGGCGGTTTAGTAGCTTTTCCAACTGAAACCGTCTACGGATTAGGCGCTGATGCTAAAAACCCTGAGGCGATTAAGAAGGTATTTGCTGCTAAGGGGCGACCCTCTAATCATCCGCTGATTGTTCATGTGGCAGCTCCGGATAAGTTTGATCAAGCGCAAGTAGATTGGGTGCCAGTACTTGCTCCCTGGGTGAGGGATATCTCTGAGGATGCGCTTAAGCTGATGCATGCCTTTTGGCCCGGACCTCTCACCTTGGTATTTAAAAAAGATAAAAGTGTTCCGCTTGAGGCGACTGGTGGTCAAGATACTGTCGCAATACGCGCGCCTGCTCATCCGCTTGCGCAAGAGCTATTACGTAAATTTAAAGGCGGTATTGTTGGGCCATCTGCCAATCGCTTTGGTAAGGTTTCCCCAACGAGCGCTGCTGATGTCCGTAGTGAGTTTGAGGGCATGCTGGATCTGATGATCCTTGATGGCGGTGATTGTAAAGTGGGTATCGAATCTACCATCATTGATTTATCTTCTGGTGATCGTGCCGTTCTGCTAAGGCCTGGCCTCATTACCCCGGGCGAGATTTTGGCTAAGACCGGTATTCATGTGTATTTGCCTGGTGAGAGTATTCAAGCGAAAGAGGGCGGCGATCTTCCAAGAGTCTCCGGTAGCCTGCGTGCCCATTACGCCCCAACCACACCTCTGCGCATGTATTCGCCGGGGCGGGTATTGGATGCGCTGAGCGAGTTTCCAGATATTAAGTCACGTGTTGCGGTTGCTGTCTGGGATTCTGATTCTTCTCTAGGGGATGATGGTCATCCATCGGTGCATTTTGAAGAGATGGTGGTGCCGAGCGATAGCACTGCATTTGCAAGTCGGCTATATCGCTCTTTACGAGATTTGGATCAACAGGGTTGGGATCTCATTCTTTTCCCTGAGCCGCCGACGGGTGAAGAGTGGGATGGCGTCAGAGATAGGCTTCAGCGCGCGTGCTTTGGCTCCGGTCCATCGTCTAGCAGCCACGCTAGTAATTGATCGTGCGCCTCTAAACCTCTCCAAGCATTAGGGTGGTTAATAAAAGAGGTAACTGCATACATCTTGCCAGTCTTACTTATTACATAACCAGATATCGCTCTAACATCAGCAAGTGATCCAGTTTTAATTCTGGCTTCTGGTTTTTTCTTGAGATGTAAAAATTTACGTAGATGGGCCATCAGGCGATTTCTCATAGTCCCATCTGTGCCGGCAATCGGTAGGCTGTTATAAAAAATATCTCCCACTGGCAGGTTGCGAGCAGTCACTAATAGTTGATTCATATGCTCTGCTGAAATCGCTTCATTACGCGAGAGGCCGGAGCCATTTTCAACAACGAGTTCCGGAAACTGCAGTCCGGCGTTCTTGAGCCAGCTCTGAATTACGAGCTCACCATTCTCTGTGGTGGCGGGCTTACCCATTTTCTCCAGCGCCATAGTTAAAAGCACCTGGCGCGCCATCACATTATTGGAGTATTTATTAATGTCCTGAACATCGTCAGCTAGGTTAATTCCCTCAAACTGAAGCAGTAAGCGGGCTGCCAATGGAACTGAGCCAGCTTTCCCAGTTGGAGCTTGAATCCAAGACCCGCCCGCCAGTTCCCAGGCCGCAGCGAATCCTTGGGTAAGGAAGGTGTTGGCATCTAGGGCAACAACGTTGTAATTCACGCCCTTGCAGGCATTCGGAAAGCTTCCGGAAAACTGTGCATTGAGTAATTGTTCGTTATTGGAGGGGATACCTTCTGGGTCTAAATTAAAGCGAATATTGCTTTTCCAGTTTTCGCACGACGCATCAATCAATTGCATCTGATTAACCACCTTTAGCTGGGACAGTGGTGGTGTATATCTGATATCAATAAAGTCCGCAGTACGTGATTTTCCTAGCTGAAAAGATAGTGTTCTAAAAGAGTACAGCAGAGGATCCGGTGGAACGTTATAGGCACGTAAGGACTCGCCATCAATGGTGTTGTGTTCCATCACGCTAGGGGCATAGGCGCTTCTGTCAAAGACCAGATTGCCATCAATTTTCTGAATACCGAGGTTTTGAAGGGCCTTCATCAGCTTGGCTAATTCTTCAGGGATCAATTTTGGATCACCTGTACCCTGTAGATAAATATTACCCTTGAGGGTGCCTTGCCGAATGAGTCCATCGGTAAAGACATTGGTCCGCCAGCGATATTGAGGCCCCAAAATATCTAGTCCTGATAGGGTGGTTAAGAGCTTCATCGTTGAAGCTGGGTTCATGGGCTGTTTAGAGCGCCAGTCCAGTTCGGTTTTAGCGGAAACCTTGCCACTACGGCTTTGTTCAATTTCCACTACGGAGATCGTGATGGCCTCTTTGGGGATTTGATTTTTTTCTAAGCTAAGAGCAACCGCCTTAGGGATGTATTGCAATGCCGTTTCTTGGCTAACCAAGTCTGCCGCATAGGCTGGTGATTGGCCCAGCATGAGAAGCCACAGGGCAAGCAGCCACTTGCATGAAAGAGACTTGAAAGACTGTGGTGAATATCGATTACGCATTCCCCATAGGATAAACCTTGACGACTCTATCACCAAAGACTCTGCTTACTGACGATATCTTTTCTTGTAGTTCTCAATAACGCGGTTTTGCTCTTCTAGCAATCCAATGAATTTGGGGGCCCGTTCAGATATCGGCCCAGACACCTCTAGCTCTTTACACGCTTCAATAAATTGCTTAGCTTGCAGTAGCTGAGCTCCACCTTTGACTTTATGAACCAGACTACGGAATGTTGATTCATTTGCATCTAGATCACTTGATAAATCCTTTAAGACCTCATCATGGACTCGTTTAATTTCTTCTAAGATGATCAGTATCTGAGTGGGGTCATCTTTAATAAGATTTGAAAAAGCTTCGAAAGAATATTCATCCTCGGAAATTCCAGCGGCAGGACTGGAATCAAAGTAACGTAGCAATTCATTTTCAAGCGCTCCTAAACTCAGTGGCTTAATCAGAACGCTATTCATGCCAGATGATAAAAACTGGTGACGAGAATCTAAGGCGTAGATATCCGCAGTGATCCCGATAATGATGAGATCACGATTACCCTGCGCTCGAATTTGTTTTGCTAGATCTGATCCTTGCATTCCCGGCATAGATTGATCCGTGAGCATGAGATCAAAACGCTGTTCGCGGAGGAGATCTAGCGCGCTGTTCGCACTATCGCAAATCCATGATTTGATACCCAGAGCTTCGAGTTGTAGGGAGAGAATTTGACGGCTTGCCGGATGGTCTTCCACGACGAGGGCATGGATGGGGCTAGCCCCATCCGCCCTCTTAGAAATGAATTTCCTCTGCGAGTGCTTAAGGGAGTCAAAGAACGAATTTTTTGATGCGGCAATACTTGTTCTAGGAAAAGCCACTGAAAAATGCACATTGCTCCCAAAGCCTGGAGCGCTTTCAAAATAGAGATGGCTGTTCATGGAGATCACCAAATGATTCGTGATCGTCAAGCCCAGGCCTGTACCTCTGCTTTTTTCGCAAGAGTGAGCCTCATGCGTGGAGGGAACCTGTTCAAAGGCTTGTAGGGCGAGTTCAATTTGTTCGGCACCCATGCCAACCCCGCTATCGATCACCCTGAATTCAATGAGTTGCCCAGCGTGATCATCAGCAAGGACTGTGACGGCAAAATAAATTTCTCCCTGGTTTGTGAACTTAATCGCATTGCTCAGTAAATTTTGCAGAACTTGTCGCAATCTTAGGGAGTCGATCATCAATACTTCAGCAGCTCTGGGGTCAACCGTAGTGTGAAGAATGAGATTTTGTTGTTCTGCAACAGTGGAAAATGCCGAATGAATATCGATGACTAATTGGCGAAGGTCGCAAGGCTGTAAATTGAGGGTGAGTTTCCCCGCTTCAATTTTAGAAATATCTAGTACTTGATTGAGCATCCCCAAAAGAGACTCGGCGGAGGCTTGAGCGCTTCTAAGTAGGGGCTTATCTTTTTTGGGAAGCTGGGAGCTCCCCAGTAGTAATTCCTGTACACCCAAAACAGCATTCATCGAGGTACGAATTTCATGACTCATAGTGGCTAAAAAGGCAGATTTGGCTGCATTGGCTTTTTCAGCCAACTCCTTTGAATGTTTTAACTCCAGCGCTATTTGTTTCTGATGGGAATATTTTTTCTGAAGTTGATAAAAAATGATCCCTCCAAGAGTGATTAATAGTGCAAAGCTAAGCCATGGCATGGGTGATGTTGGAAACGGCCCGGATGTTTTCTGTGCGCTAGGTAGCCCAAATACATGGCCAGACTCAAGCGGGTCTAAGTCATCTAAAAAATGCCCTACCACTTGATGTAAAGCGGTATCTTGATGGGATATTAACCAGCGATAAGAAAAGGGCTCTCGGCCATACATCCCATCAACCTGTAGGTTTTCAAGATCAGGGTTTTGTAGAAGTTGGTGCGCTAAGCGAATAGGCATCACCAATGCTTCAATATCCTGACGCAAGAGTGCTTGCATCAAAGCTTTGGGATTGCCTGCTTGAATATCGGAGTTTGAGTTTTTTGTATCACTAAAGGGCGGGCTCTCAAATCCTCGATCGAAATAGACGAGTTTGGTGTTCTGTGCTGATGCCTCTGGCTTTACCCCTCTTTGGGTGACGATTGCATCATGCCCCCAAAATAGTGATTCGGTCAGCGTGCCAAATTGCTGAGTATGGTCTGTAATGGCGGGTGGATCGATGATGAAGTCAACTTCACCCTTCAGGAGTTGTTGCAAGCCATCCTCATCTGACTTTCTCCATATCGGTAGATATTGCTGTCGCGTGCATTCTTCAAGCTTTGTTAAGAGCGACCTAAAGATGCCCCTGTCTTTAGGATTTGTTGATTCCTGAAGGAAGGACGCATATTTTTCATGAATACTAAATCTCACGACAGGATGGGCATCGATCCATAATTGTTCTGCTGCGCTAAAGGGCTTGGCGTATACCAAGCCTCCACTCAGGCAGCAAATAGAAATAAAACCTTTCAATATGAACCGATGCATGCCTGTCTTAGCTTTCGATAATGTTGTTCATGCGGCAAAACAAGATCAAATCGGCAATATTATTAATACCCAGTTTGTCAAACACTCTCGTCTTATAGGTCGCAACGGTTTTATTGCTGATATGCAATAGATCTGATATTTGCTGGTTGCTATTGCCCTTGCCAAGGTATTTCATGACCTGTAGCTCGCGGTCCGATATCAACGCTAGTTTGTCGTCATCGCTTAGAGAGGTGTTGCCATTTTTACCGTGTGTGAAAAAGGTATAGCCCTGAGAGATGGCGACACATGCGGCCAAGATGATGTCTGCACCGGCAGTCTTATTGACAAAGCCATGAGCACCCAAGGATCTCACGCGTCCACCATATACCGCTTCATCAAGGCTGGATAAAACTAGGATCCGAACATCGGGATGCATGAGGCCGATGCGGCGAATCACATCAAAGCCATCCGTCTTGGGCATATCGAGATCTAGGATCACCATATTTGGATTGACTTCTTTAATCGAGCGAAGGCACTCCTCCCCGTTTTGCGCTTGCCCCACTATTTCAAAAAGCAATTGGTCCTGCAGCATGCTTTTTAAGGCCATCAACATGGCTGGATGATCGTCTACCAACATCACGCGTTTTCTCATTACTTGTCTCCATTGTGGTTTTTATGAGGGTGCAGCGAAAAAATGGCTTTAGCGATGCGACTATCGCTAATGTGAAGCATTTGATGGCGGCTAACCGGTGACATCATTAGTCCGCCGTAGCAGTGAGATGCTCCTAAGTTCGTTGCGTTCTCTAAATCTTTCAGCAAGGTGATCTTGCTGGCATAAATTGGACTGCGAAACGATTTAATTTGTGCATTAATTTCAGCTGGTAGACCATTGACTCGAAACTGACCTAATTCAAGATGAATCCCTTCCGGTTGCATTTCTTCAATCCAGCGCATGTGTGACGCTGCCCCGGAGAAATTGAGGAAGTGAATCAAGACGCCAAGTCGGCGCATGCGTAATAAACCCTCTTTGCTCAGATCTGCATAATCGGCGCCTTCATTTATTTGGATTCCTAAGTTGACCAAGCCAACTGGTAAGCGAGAATTGAGCGTCAGATCGATTAAGGCGTCCACAAAGTTGCTAGATGCCATGGACTTTTCGGGGATGGGCAATATTCCCGGAATAAAGCGACCGCTGCGATACCAGTAGGTGATCGTGTCTAACCCCTCCATAAATAAGCGGAGGAGCTGAGGTTCAGCGGCAGTGAGTAATGGTCTAAAGATGGATCCTGTCAGTTTTGTCCCTTGGGTGTTAAAGATGGGTTCATTACTAATCGCTTGTCGTTTAGACCAGGATTGGTATTCTTCGAGCGCTTCGCTACTCAGGCCAAGCCAAGGCTCGCCACAGACATCGCGCACTTCTTGGAAGGGTTTGTTCTTCCAAGCCTTTACAAGCGTGTACAGCCGGGATTTCGGGCTCATCAGCATTCTCCAGTCATTGATTAGCCAGTCTAGGCATGACAGATTGGAGCGGTAAGGGCTTAAGGCTTATTTATGTGTAGGAATCTTCCTACCTGCCTGCCTCAATTATAGAAAGTGGGTTTTCCCATATGAAATTTAAGGAGATTCCGCCCTTGAAATCGGAGGAGCCAGACCTATATAATCAGCACTCCCTACACGCGAGTGCTAAGATTGTCCTTGCTTAGGCTAATTTGCTTAGCTTCCGTGTGAAGAGATTATAAAGCTTTGATTTATATGGTTATTTTAATTAGTTAACACTTACTAACATAGGAGAAGGAATGAATCTGCGTCCTTTACATGATCGCGTAATCATTAAACGTTTAGATCAAGAATCAAAAACTGCCTCTGGAATCATCATTCCTGATGCTGCCGCTGAAAAGCCTGATCAAGGTGAAGTATTGGCAGTTGGCCCAGGCAAGCGTGATGACAGCGGTAAGTTGAATGCACCAGACGTCAAAGTTGGCGATCGCGTGTTATTTGGCAAATATGCAGGTCAAACAGTTAAGGTCGGCAGCGACGAGCTTCTCGTAATGCGCGAAGAAGACATCATGGCTGTTGTACAGAAGTAATTCGGTACTTAAGAAAGGAATTCAATCATGGCAGCAAAAGACGTCGTATTTGGAGATAACGCTCGCACCAAGATGGTGGAAGGCGTAAATATTCTTGCTAACGCAGTTAAGACCACTTTAGGACCAAAAGGTCGCAATGTAGTGATCGAGCGTTCATTTGGCGGCCCAACCATCACTAAGGATGGCGTATCCGTAGCAAAAGAAATCGAACTCAAAGACAAGCTCCAAAACATGGGTGCTCAGATGGTTAAGGAAGTTGCTTCCAAGACTAATGACATCGCTGGTGACGGTACAACTACCGCTACTGTATTGGCTCAGTCTATCGTTCGCGAAGGTATGAAATACGTAGTTTCAGGCCATAACCCTATGGATTTGAAGCGCGGTATCGACAAAGCGGTTGCTGCTGCAATCGAAGAGTTGAAAAAGATTAGCAAGCCTTGCACAACTACTAAAGAAATCGCTCAAGTTGGCTCTATCTCAGCGAATAGCGATCAAAGCATTGGTCAGCGTATTGCTGAAGCAATGGAAAAAGTAGGTAAAGAAGGTGTTATCACTGTTGAAGATGGCAAATCATTGGAAGATGAGTTGGAAGTGGTGGAAGGTATGCAGTTTGACCGTGGCTACCTCTCTCCATACTTCATTAACCAGCCTGAAAAACAAGTTGCCGTATTGGAAAACCCATACGTTCTCTTGTTTGACAAGAAAGTTAGCAACATTCGTGATTTGCTCCCAGTACTCGAGCAAGTAGCGAAATCTGGTCGTCCATTGTTGATCATCGCGGAAGATGTTGAAGGCGAGGCCTTGGCAACTTTGGTTGTGAACAACATTCGCGGCATCATCAAGACTTGTGCTGTTAAGGCACCAGGCTTTGGTGATCGTCGTAAAGCCATGTTGGAAGACATCGCTATTTTGACTGGCGGTACAGTGATTGCTGAAGAAATTGGTCTCACACTCGAGAAAACAACTCTTGAGCACTTGGGTCAAGCGAAGCGTATCGAAGTAGGCAAAGAAAACACCATCATCATCGACGGTGCTGGCGATGCTAAAGCGATTGAAGCTCGCGTGAAGAACATCCGTGTTCAGATCGAAGAAGCAACTAGCGACTACGACAAGGAGAAGTTGCAAGAGCGCGTTGCCAAGTTGGCAGGCGGTGTTGCAGTGATCCGTGTTGGTGCTGCTACTGAAGTTGAAATGAAAGAAAAGAAAGACCGTGTTGACGATGCATTGCACGCAACTCGTGCAGCGGTTGAAGAAGGTATTGTTCCTGGCGGTGGCGTTGCATTGTTACGCGCGATGCAAGGTATCAAGGGCTTGAAAGGCGATAACGCCGACCAAGACGCTGGTATCAACATCGTATTGCGCGCAATGGAAGAGCCGATTCGTATCATCGTTTCTAACGCAGGCGACGAAGCTAGCGTAGTTGTGAATGCGGTATTGGCTAGCAAGGGCAATAACGGTTACAACGCAGCAACTGGTGAGTACGGTGACCTCGTAGCTCAAGGTGTAATCGATCCAACTAAAGTAACAAAAACTGCGTTAGTAAATGCAGCTTCTGTTGCAGCCTTATTGTTGACAACTGATTGCGCAATCTGCGAAGCGCCAAAAGACGAGTCTGCTGGTGGCGGTATGCCTGATATGGGCGGTATGGGTGGCATGGGCGGAATGGGCGGCATGATGTAATTGCCGTTAATTTCCTCGGCTATCAAGCTGTAGAAACAAGAGCGCCTGGTTCAAAAGACCAGGCGTTTTTTATTGGTGCATATTGGTGCATCAAGTCAATGCAGAACGCACCAAAGAGGTGAATAGGTAAGAGATTACCCGAGCCTCCAAGAACACAATGAATTCCTAAAGATTGCATTTAGAAATTCTAGTAGTTCGAATAAGGAGACTTGTATGAGTACAGCAGCAATGGGTGCGGCACCTGCTAGCACTAACCCCCTGAAGTCCAAATGGGTGCAGCTTGCCCTAGGCGTCATTTGTATGATGTCCATCTCAAGCCCACAATATGTTTGGGCTTTGTTTACTAAACCCATTATGGGCCAACTTGGCGTCACATTAACCGAGTTGCAAGTAACGTTTTCTATTTTGATTGTCTTACAAACATTCTTTTCGCCATTTCAAGGGTATTTGGTCGATAAGTTCGGGCCACGTCTTCTCTTGTCTATCGGTACGATTTTGACTGGTATGAGTTGGGTGCTCTCCGCCAATCTCACTACTGTTTCTAATCTATACATTACCTATGGCGTCCTTGGTGGTCTAGGCACCGGTATTGTTTACATTGGTGTTGTTGGTCTCATGGTTCGTTGGTTTCCAAACAACCGTGGCTTTGCAGTGGGTATGGTTGCCGCGGGTTACGGTATTGGCGCTTTATTGACCACCTTCCCGATCGCTACTAGCTTGGCTGAAAGTGGCCTACAAGGCACTTTGACATTCTTTGGATACATCATTGGTGCGGTAGGTCTCTTGGCTGCTCAGGGCATTCGTGTACCTCATGCTGATCGCGTTCAGACCGCTGGTCAGATTGAGGCTGCCGCATCTGGTGTCCCACCTAAAATCATGCTCAAAACCCCGGTGTTTTGGCTGATGTTTTTAATGATGTCTATGATGTCGACTTCCGGTTTAATGGTGATCTCGCAGATGGGTGCATTTGCAAAAGACTTTGGCATCACCTCTGCCATGGTTTTCGGCATGGCGGCCTTGCCGTTGGCGTTAACCATCGATCGCGTCACCAATGGTTTGACTCGCCCCTTGTTTGGTTGGGTATCCGATAAGATCGGTCGCGAGTACACCATGACGATTGCATTTGGTCTGGAGGCGGTAGCAATGTTCTTCTGGGTAATGACACGCTCTGATCCTGTGATGTTTGTTATTTTGTCCGGCATTGTGTTCTTTGGCTGGGGTGAAATTTTCTCCTTGTTCCCATCGACTTTGACCGATACTTTTGGTCAAAAGCATGCGACTACTAACTATGGTTTCTTGTACATGGCGCAAGGTGTAGGCTCCATCATCGGTGGTCCAATTGCGGCGTATATCCATGGCGTAACTGAGAGCTGGATTCCTGTATTTGGAATCATGATTGCTCTTGATGCCACAGCAGCACTTCTTGCTTTCTTTGTATTGCGTCCAATGCGCGCAAACTACCTTAAGGCAAAAACGATGTAAAGCGCTGTTATTAACCAACGGCTCATTAGGCTGAAGTTAAAAGGCTAGCAACTGCTAGCCTTTTTCTTTGCGGGAAATTAATCAGGTCGAATGCCGCCATCCTGAATAAGCTTTTTCATTTTGATAAGTCCCTGAGAGATCATTTCTTTTAAGTGATCTGGACCCAAAGGTACAAACTCAAAACCCTGCTGTATTAATTGATCGCGTAGTTTTTGATCTTTTAATACCGTTGCAAGAGAGTCATTCAACTTGGTAATCATGGCTGGAGAAGTGCCTTTTGGCGCAACAATGGCACCCCAGGTTGAAAATTCATATCCTTTAACGCTTTCATTAATGGTGGGTGAGTTTGGCAGCAGAGCCGAGCGAGTCTTGCTTGCAACCCCCAGTACTTTTAGTTTGCCAGCACGAATATGTGGCAGTACGACCGATAGCGCACTCATCATCACTGGAATCTGCCCTGCCATAACATCAGTTACAGCTGCTGCTGCTCCGCGGTAGGGGATATGCACGATTGGTGCGCCGGTATATTGTCTAAAGATCTCCATTCCAATATGTTGCGGGGAACCATTTCCCCCAGACGCGTAATCAATTTTTCCAGGATTTTCCTTGGCAATGCGAATCAAGTCGGCGGCAGTATTTCCTGGAAATGCGGGGTTGGCTACCATGACGAAAGTTATTGCCGCAACTTCAGATACAGGCGAAAAACTTTGAATGGGATCATAGTCAATCTTTTTATAAAGATTGGGTAACATGGTCAAAATACTATCGTTAAAGGCCCCCAATACGTATCCATCGGGGTTGGCTTGGGCCACTTTATTGGCGCCAATTAAGCCGGCACCTCCTGGAATATTTTCTATGGTGATTGCTTGATCTAAATTCTCCCCCATTCTTTGGGCGATGGGGCGCATCAAAATATCGACTCCACTGCCAGCTTGCAAGGGCATGATTATTTGAATTGGGCGATTGGGGTATAAGTTTTGTGCTTGTACGGAAGTAAAGCAGAGCGCGCTTGTCACCACAAACAACAATAGTTTGACATTCATTTCTGTCTCATCTTTAGTTTTATTTTTACACTCTAGCGGTGCTGTTTTATATCTTAACGTAATAAAAAACCGCCCGTAGGCGGTTGTTTTATTTGGCTTGAGTAAAGCGCTTAGCTAACAGACTTCACCATATCTTCTACAACTTTCTTCGCATCACCGAAGACCATCATGGTTTTATCCATGTAGAAGAGCTCGTTATCGAGGCCAGCGTAACCTGCTGCCATAGAGCGTTTGTTCACGATAATCGTTTTGGCTTTGAATGCCTCTAAGATTGGCATACCAAAGATTGGGCTACCAGGTGTGCGCGCGGCAGGGTTCACAACGTCGTTTGCACCAAGCACTAGCACTACGTCAGCTTGACCAAAGTCGCTATTGATATCTTCCATCTCAAACACTTGGTCGTACGGCACTTCAGCTTCAGCCAAGAGTACGTTCATGTGACCAGGCATACGTCCAGCCACTGGGTGAATCGCATACTTCACTGTGACACCATGATGAGTGAGTTTTTCAGTGAGTTCTTTAAGAGCATGTTGAGCACGCGCAACTGCCAAACCATAGCCTGGAACAATCACTACTGTGTCAGCGTTCTCCATCAAGAATGCCGCATCTTCTGGTGAACCAGTTTTGTAGTTCTTTGGACCGCCATCATCAGCGCCACCTGCAGAAGCTTCGGCACCAAAGCCGCCAAGCAATACTGCGAGGATGGAGCGGTTCATCGCTTTACACATGATGTAAGACAGAATCGCGCCAGAGGAGCCAACGCAAGCGCCGGCAATGATCAATACGGGGTTGTTCAGTGTGAAGCCAATACCTGCAGCCGCCCAACCAGAGTAGCTGTTCAGCATCGATACCACCACTGGCATATCTGCACCGCCGATTGGGATGATCAAAGTCACACCCAATACCAAGGCAATTGCACACATGATGAGGAAAGCTTCGTGGCTGCCTGTCATGAAGTACATGATGCCGCCAGAAATCATGCCAATGGCAAGAATGAGGTTAAGTAGGTGTTGACCAGCGAACGTTACTGGCTTACCGCTTACCTTGCCTGATAGTTTTCCGAAAGCAATGACAGAGGCAGTAAAGGTGATTGCACCAATAAACGCGCCGATAAAGAGTTCAATCTTTTGTGCGCCAGTATGGTCATGAGCTGGGTTGTATACCGCTGCAATTGCGATCAATACCGCAGATAAACCAACGAATGAGTGCATGAGCGCTACGAGCTCTGGCATCTTCGTCATTTGTACGCGCTTAGCTGCAAGTGTTCCGATGATTGCGCCGCCGACAATAGCACCAATAATCAATGAGAAGACTGGCTTAAAGTCAGGAATCATGAAAGTGGTGATGACGGCTAGCAGCATGCCGATCATGCCAAAGGTGTTGCCTTGGCGTGAAGTGGTTGGTGATGATAGTCCGCGCAAAGCGAGGATGAATAACACCGATGAAATGAGATATGAAATCGCAGTGATGTTTGACATTATTTGGGTCTCTATTAGATCTTGTTCTAGTTTTATTTAGTTCCAGCCGCATCAGCCTTTGGGGCTTTTTTCTTGAACATTTCAAGCATGCGACGGGTGACCATAAAGCCACCAAAAATATTGATTGAGGCTAAGAAAACCGCTACTGCACCAATGATGCTGGTGAGAGTGATTTCATCGCCACCAATCACTTCTGTTTGTAACAGCGCGCCAACAATAATGATTCCGGAAATAGCATTAGTAACTGCCATGAGCGGGGTATGTAGTGCTGGGGTGACATTCCAAACTACGTGATAGCCAACAAAAATGGCCAACACAAATACGGTGATGTTTTGGACTGTGAGGATGCTTTGAAAAGCAGCGAGATCCATGATGTTTCCTTCGAATGAATTTTGATTAGTTTTTGCGGACGGCTAGGCCATCACGACACATTAAGCAGGCAGTAACGATGTCATCATCACTTGGGATAACTAACTTCGCTTCTTTGTCCACGATCAGCTTCATGAAATCGAGCAGGTTACGCGCATACAAAGCAGATGCGTCAGCAGCCACCATGCTTGCCAAATTGGTGTAACCCACAATCTTCACGCCATTCTTTTCAACAATCTTGTCAGCTTCTGTTAGTGGACAGTTGCCTGAGCCGTTATCGCCACGACCAGCAGCCAAGTCAATCACAATCGAGCCTGGTTTCATATTGGCAACAGTGTCGCTGTGCAGTAAGACTGGTGGCTTGCGGCCTGGAATGAGTGCAGTTGTAATGACGATGTCAGCTTGTTGAGCGCGTTCAGCAACCAAGGCTGCTTGACGTTTCATCCATGCCTCAGGCATTGGTCGGGCATAGCCACCAACACCTTGGGCAATTTCGCGCTCTTCATCTGTTTCGTATGGCACGTCAACAAATTTTGCGCCGAGAGATTCGATTTGCTCTTTAGCGGCGGGACGTACGTCAGAGGCTTCGATTACAGCGCCTAAACGTTTCGCTGTTGCGATCGCTTGCAAGCCAGCAACGCCAGCACCCAAGATTAATACGCGAGCAGCTTTGACGGTTCCAGCGGCGGTCATGAGCATTGGCATAAAGCGTTGATATTCATTAGCCGCAACCATCACAGCTTTGTAGCCGGCAATGTTGGCTTGTGAAGACAGCACATCCATGCTTTGAGCACGAGTAGTACGTGGCGCAGCCTCTAATGAGAATGCGGTCACGCCTTGAGCAGCCATCGCAGCAATGTTGTCGCTATCAAATGGATCGAGCATGCCAATGAGAACACTACCGGATTTAATTTGCTTGAGCTCTGCAGCTTCGGGCGCGCGCACTTTGAGCACAATCTCTGCGCCAAAGGCATCAGCTGCGCTTCCAATACTTGCGCCAACTGCTTCATAGGCGGAGTCTGGTTGGCTAGCTGAAACGCCAGCATCCTTTTGAATAACAACTGTATGGCCTTGGCCAATCAGTTTCTTAACGGTTTCCGGTGTCGCGGCAACGCGGGTTTCCCCAGGTCTGATTTCCAGCGGTACTCCTATGCGCATGGCATGTCTCCAAATGCAAATTTTTCAAAAAATCTATTTTAGTTAGAAGGGTGAAACTTCACCTATCTATTTACCCTCAGCGCCATTTATTTGGTTTTGCAGCAAATCTCGTAAATTTGCTGCAAGACTTTTACAATGGGGTTTTCAGCTTATATTGAATTTTCGCATTTTTTGATGATCCCGCTCAATTCTTCGGCAATACCCGTCTCAAATCCATCCAAAGTCGTTATTGGGATGTCTGGAGGGGTAGATTCGTCCGTTGCCGCTTGGATGCTGAAGCAGCAAGGCTATGAAGTAATTGGCCTTTTCATGAAAAATTGGGAGGATGACGATAACGATGAATATTGCTCTTCGCGCCAAGACTGGCTCGATGTGGTGTCAGTTGCCGATTTAATCGGTATTGACGTGGAGGCGGTTAATTTTGCTGCTGAGTACCGGGAGCGCGTTTTTGCTGAATTTCTTCGAGAATATGCTGCAGGAAGAACCCCCAACCCCGATGTATTGTGCAATGCGGAAATTAAATTCAAGGCCTTCCTAGATCACGCCATGAATTTAGGGGCAGACGCTATCGCCACCGGCCACTATGCCCGTGTGAGGCATGAGGGTGGGCGAGTGCAGCTTCTCAAGGCGCTCGATGCCAGCAAAGATCAAAGTTACTTCCTCCATCGCTTAACCCAGTCTCAATTGGCGAACGTTCTATTTCCTTTGGGTGAAATTCCTAAAACGGAAGTGCGCAAAATTGCTGAGGAGATTGGCTTGCACAATGCGCGCAAAAAAGACTCCACCGGAATTTGTTTTATTGGTGAGCGCCCATTTCGGGAGTTCTTAAATCGCTATCTACCGCGTACCCCTGGGCCCATCAAAACTCCTGAGGGAAAAACGGTGGGAGAGCATATGGGGCTTGCATTCTTTACGCTGGGTCAGCGCAAGGGGATTGGTCTGGGAGGCAGTCAAGATGGCAATGGTGATGCTTGGTATGTGGCTCGTAAGGATGTTGCCAACAACACTCTGTACGTCGCTCAAGGCCATGAGCACCCATGGTTATTGGCCAATCAGCTCTCAGCAATCGATGCCAGCTGGGTTGACGGTATAGCGCCCGTACCTGGCCAATATTCTGCAAAAACTCGCTACCGTCAAACGGATGCCCCCTGTACGCTTGCCGCTGGAACTGAAGGTCCGCTTAGTTTTGAGCTAGCGTTTCCTGAGGCCCAATGGGCGGTTACGCCAGGGCAATCTGCCGTTTTGTACGATGGAGATATTTGCTTAGGCGGCGGGATTATTTCCGCCTAAAAATAGCAAAAAAATCTAGTTTGCTTACGCTGGTGGATTAGTTTCTATAAACGACGGCCTTTGCATCAATTTTTGATACAGGGCATCTAAATTGGGGTACTGCGCCTGCCAGGCAACATTTGGGAAGCGGAATAATAGATATCCCAATGCGCATCCCACCGCAATATCAGCCAAAGTCATCTGATTGCCGTGACACCAAGCGTTTTCGCCTAATTTAGAGGACATTTGGGCAAGAACCGCATCAATTTTGCCCATTTGGCGCTCTATCCAAGCTGGACTTTGTTGCTCTGAGGGGCGCAAGGTTACTTCTAGGCGGGCCAAAATGCCGGCATCTTCAATACCGTCAGCCAACGTTTCCCAGGTTTTCACTGTGGCTCGCTCACGACTTCCTGCGGGGATGAGTTTGCCTACAGGGCTAAGCGTATCGGCATATTCCGCGATGACACGAGAGTCGTAAATTGCCTCACCGTCATCCAAAAGCAGGCAGGGAACCTTGCCCAATGGATTGTTATGGGTAATTTTGGTGTCTGCAGCCCAGACATTTTCAAGTTCTAGGTCAACATCAACCTTTTTCTCTAAAAAAACGATGCGTACCTTGCGCACGTAGGGGCTGGTGAGGGATCCGATGAGTTTCATGGAGCTAAGTATAGCCATGCTGGCCTAAAAAGGTTTGCCCCTCAAGAACGATTAAAATTAGCTTTTATTGACATATTCCATGTAAAGGCAATATCTGTGAGTCAGCCGCTTTCTACCCTTAATGCACTTTCCCCTTTGGATGGCCGTTATGCCGGAAAACTGGACGCTCTGAGACCTTGGCTATCCGAAGCCGCTTTTATGCGTCAGCGGGTGTTTGTGGAGATTCATTGGCTTTTGGCTTTGGCATCGGCCGGCCTGCCTGATGTTCCAAAAATTAGCGCAGCAGATGAAGCTTTTTTATTAGCCTTGCCTGAAAATTTCTCTGATGCGGATGCCCAACGCATTAAAGATATTGAGGCTGTTACCAATCACGACGTTAAGGCAGTTGAGTATTTCTTAAAAGAAAAAGTTTCTGGCCGTCCTGATTTGCTAAAGGCGAGTGAGTTCATTCACTTTGCCTGTACTTCGGAAGATATTAATAACACTTCCCATGGCTTGATGTTGCGTGGGGCGCGCGATGAGGTGTTATTGCCGCAACTCAGAAAAGTACTCTCCGTGTTAACAGACTTGGCAATTGAAAACGCCAAAGTGCCTTTGTTATCCCGCACTCATGGCCAGCCTGCATCCCCTAGTACTTTGGGCAAAGAGTTGGCTAATATCGCTAAGCGTTTAGAGCGTGCGATTGCTACGATTGCAGCCGTTCCCTTGTTGGGAAAAATGAATGGCGCAGTCGGAAACTACAATGCGCACTTGTCTGCTTATCCCAATTTTGATTGGGAAAATTTTTCCAAGAATGTTGTAGAGAAGCGTTTGGGATTAACCTTCAATCCTTACACCATTCAGATTGAGCCGCACGATGGTATGGCTGAATTGTTTGATGCGATCGCTCGTGCCAACACCATCTTGTTGGATATGGATCGTGACTTCTGGGCGTATATCTCTATTGGTTACTTTAAGCAACGCACCAAAGCAGGTGAGATTGGTTCGTCCACCATGCCGCATAAGGTCAATCCAATCGACTTTGAAAACTCTGAAGGTAATCTGGGTGTAGCAAATGCATTGTTGCGCCACCTGGCTGAGAAGTTGCCTATCTCGCGCTGGCAGCGTGACCTGACTGACTCTACTGTCTTGCGTAACCTTGGCCCAGCCTTTGGTCATAGCGTATTGGCGTACGATAGTGCCTTGCGTGGCCTAGGCAAGCTGGAGGTCAATCATGCCGCGATTGCTGCCGATTTGGATGAATGCTGGGAAGTATTGGCTGAGCCAGTGCAAACCGTCATGCGTCGCTACGGTATCGAGAATCCATACGAGCAACTCAAGGAACTCACCCGCGGAAAAGGGATTAACAAAGAAGATTTGCAAACCTTTATTCGTGGCTTGAAGATTCCAGATGATGCAAAAGTATTGCTGCTTGAAATGACGCCTTCTTCATATTTAGGTAAGGCGGTCGAATTGACCGAACGTCTGAAAAAGTGAGTTTGACTCCAAACCTTGGGAGTGCACCGCAAGATTTTCCTTACGGTGCCCGCCCTAAGTTCTGGTTTGCTGTTTATCAATTGCTTTGGCATCTGCTATTGCCTCTAGCATTTATTCGCCTTGCTTGGCGGGCGCGCCATTCGATTCAATACCTCCAACATTTCCCTGAGCGCTTGGGCTTTGCTTATAGAAAGCCCATTTCATTAGGTGCGATTTGGATTCATGCGGTATCGGTAGGTGAGACTCGTGCGGCTCAACCTTTGATTGAGGCCTATCTTGGGCGTGGTGAAACCATCTTGCTAACGCATATGACACTCAATGGCCGTCGCACAGGCGCTGCTTTATTTGCAAAGGCAATAGCATCTGGTCAGCTTCAGCAGGTCTACCTCCCATACGATGTGTGTTGGTCAGTCGCCAACTTCATTCGCACTTTTAAGCCTAAGCTGGGCTTGTTTATGGAAACCGAGGCATGGCCTACTGTGGTGTTTTACTGTGCGGAAATTGGCTTGCCATTATTTTTAGTGAATGCACGTTTATCTGAGCGTAGTGCGCGTCGCGTAAATCGCTTTGGTGAAGGGGGTCGAGCTTTGTTTCAGGCCTTTGCGGGAATCTTGGCTCAAACGGAATTGGATGCTCAGCGTTATCGAAGTCTGGGTGTGAAGCGGGTAGAGGTGGTGGGAAATCTGAAATTTGATGCCCCCCTGGATCCGGTCTTAATTCAGCAAGGTAAATCATGGAAACAAGAGCTTCACGCCAATCGTCGCCTGATGGTCTGCGCTGCCAGCACTCGCGATGGCGAGGAAGAAATTATTCTGAAGGCCTGGAAGGATTTATTGCTGAGTAATGCCTTTGAGATTGCGCCATTACTTTGTTTGGTGCCGCGTCATCCGGAGCGTTTCTCTGAAGTCGCAGGCTACATCCATAATGCCGGCCTCAAGTTCAGGCGGCGCACCGAATGGAATGGGGTTCCTCAAGGCGGTGTAGATCTCGAGGTCATTCTCGGTGACTCTATGGGTGAAATGCCGATGTATTACAGTGCCGCGGATTTGGTGGTGATGGGCGGCAGTTTATTGCCGTTTGGCGGTCAGAATTTGATTGAGGCCTGTGCAGCCGGATGCCCGGTCTTATTAGGCGAACATACCTATAATTTTCAGCAGGCTGCTCTGGATGCACTAGGGGTTGGTGCAGCAAAGCGCATTCATGGCGAACTCTTACTTGGTGAGCCAATTGCCCTAACGGAAGCTTTGAAGGATTTATTGGCTAATTCTGCTGAATTAGCGAGGATGGCTGCTGCTGCGAAAGTCTATGCCACTGAGCACCAAGGCGCGACTCAGAAAATATTGGCCGCCCTTGAGCATCAGAATTTCACGCTAAATTGATGATTCAGTTAACCGCGTAGTTCACTATGCGGTTAACTGAGGTGTGAAGCTTAGACCTGCGCTCCAAAGTTTGGGTCGTCATTGCGTGCCGCATCATCCGGCTTGCGCTCACCCTTTACTAAATCTTCGCGTGTAACACCAAGCCACATGGCCAAGGCTGCGGCCACGAATACGGAAGAGTAGATACCAAACAAAATACCAATCGTTAGCGCTAAGGCAAAGTAGAAGAGAGTAGGGCCGCCGAAAACAAGCATAGCCAAGACCATCATCTCAGTACTGCCGTGAGTAATCACGGTACGACTAATAGTGCTGGTAATTGCATTGTCAATAATTTCGCGGGTATTCATCTTGCGGTATTTGCGGAAGTTTTCGCGAATACGGTCAAAGATCACCACAGACTCATTGACGGAGTAGCCCAGCACAGCAAGTACTGCAGCAAGCACTGAGAGCGAGAACTCCCATTGGAAAAATGCGAAGAAACCAAGAATGATCACCACGTCATGTAAGTTCGCAATGATGCCGGCAAGAGCGAACTTCCATTCGAAGCGGAATGAGAGATACACCACAATGCCGATGATCACAAACACTAGCGCCTTCAATCCATCTAAAGCAAGTTCTTGACCGACTTGGGGGCCAACGAACTCAACGCGCTGAAGTTTGACTCCAGAGGTTTTTGGATCCAAGGCTTCCATTACTGCGGCACTTTGATCTGCTGAAGAAATCATCTTTCCTTCCGTATCTTTCTGAAGCGGTAGACGAATCATCACATCACGTGAGCTGCCAAAGTTTTGAATTTGGGTGTCAACGTAACCGAGTTTCTCTACATTGGTGCGAATGGAATCTAATGGAGCAGTCTGCGGATAAGTAACCTCCATGACGGTGCCACCAGTAAATTCGATCGATAGATGTAGGCCGTTATGCCACAGGAAGAAGACCGCGGCAAGGAAAGTGACTAGAGAAACCGCATTGAGCGCCAAAGCGTGGCGCATAAAGGGAATATCTTTTTTTATTCGGAAAAATTCCATGGCTTATTTCTCCTGTGGACGCCAAACTTGGCCAATAGCGAGCTTCTGAACTTTCTTGCCTCTGCCGTACCAGAGATTCACCAGGCCGCGTGAGAAGAAGACGGCTGAGAACATCGATGTGAGAATGCCGAGGCAATGTACTACCGCAAAGCCCTTAATAGGGCCTGAGCCGAATGCAAGCAATGCAAGACCGGCGATTAAGGTGGTGACGTTCGAATCCAAAATAGTTGCCCAGGCTTTATCAAAGCCCACCGCAATCGCGGTTTGTGGTGAAGCGCCATTGCGCAACTCTTCGCGAATACGTTCATTGATCAGCACGTTTGAGTCAATCGCCATACCCAATGCCAGTGCCATCGCCGCGATACCCGGTAAGGTCAGCGTTGCCTGCAACATGGACAGAACGGAAATCAACAGCAGTAAGTTCACTGCTAGAGCGACAACTGAGAAAGTGCCAAACAGAAGGTAGTAGCACATCATGAATACAGCAATCGCCGCAAAACCAATAATGAGGGACTTAAAGCCCTTTTCAATATTTTCCGCACCAAGACTTGGTCCGATAGTGCGCTCTTCAATAATTTCCATTGGCGCCGCTAAAGAGCCTGCACGAAGCAAGAGGGCTAAGTCGTTAGCGCTCTCAGTAGTGGGTTGGCCGGTAATCTGAAACTTGGAGCCGAACTCACCTTGAATGGTGGCAATCGTAAGAACTTCGCCCTTACCTTTTTCAAATAAGATCATGCCCATTGGCTTGCCAATGTTTTCACGGGTGACCTCTTGCATGACGCGTCCGCCAGCAGCATCCAAAGAGATGTTGACCGCGGGGCGTTGGTTTTGATCAAAGCCAGCACTTGCATCGGTAATACGATCACCGCTGAAAATGACCGACTTTTTAAATACACCTTGGCGAGTTTCACCAAAACGGAATACATCCATACCTGGAGGAGGTGTTTCGCCAATCGCAATGGTTGAAACGACTGGGTCAGCCAATCTTGACTCCAGTGTTGCGGTGCGACCAATAATGTCTTTTGCGCGAGCGGTATCTTGTACGCCTGGCAATTGAACAACGATACGTTCAGCACCTTGCTGCTGAATAACTGGTTCTTTTACAGCCAATTCGTTCACACGCTTATTCAGTGTGATGATGTTTTGTTTAACGGCATTATCTTGAATCTCTTTCAACGCCACTGGCTTAAATTCGCCAACGAGTTTTGGGGAGAGACCGGTAGGTTTGATCTGCCAAACCAATTCAGGCTGACCACTTGTCAGTACTGAACGTGCTTTTTCCGCCTCCTCAGTACTGCCAAAGGTAATGGTGATGGTATCTTGGCCACGCTCAATGCCTTGATGACGCACAGACTTATCGCGCAATTGGCTACGAATATCCGCTGCTAAAGAAGTAACCTTCTTCTGCACGGCGCCTTTCATATCCACTTGCAGCAGGAAGTAGACGCCACCACGTAAGTCAAGACCGAGTGGCATTGGTAATGCGTTGATTGCGTTCAGCCATCCGGGTGTATTGGATAGGAGGTTCAACGCAACCGTGAAATTAGGATCGTTTTGATCGATATTCAGTTTTTGCTGCAAGAGATCGCGAGCACGCAGTTGAATGTCGGTATTGGTAAAGCGAATTTTGATTGAGCCTACATTACCTGCGGACTCAAAGAAGATGCCGGTATTGCTAATGTTGTCTTCAGTCAGAATCTTTTCAACTCGAGACTGTGTCGCCAAATCAACTTTGGTAGTTGGTTTGGCGGACGAGACTTGAACCGCTGGAGCCTCACCGTAGAAATTGGGTAGTGAATATAGTCCGCCGATTAATAAAGCAAATAGGATGACTATGTATTTCCAGAGAGGGTAGCGGTTCATATTGAGATACTTTTAAGCAGACGTATTAAGCAGACTTCAGTGAGCCTTTTGGCAATACTGTTGTGATGGCGCCTTTTTGCATTTGCACTTCAGTGCCAGCAGAAATTTCAACGGTCACTACTTGATCTTTCAATGCAGTTACTTTGCCAATGATGCCGCCAACAGTCACTACTTCGTCGCCTACTGCCAAAGACTCAAGCATTGCTTTGGTTTCTTTTTGACGCTTCATTTGAGGGCGAATCATGATGAAGTACAGCACTGCAAACATCAGAATCAGGGGAAGGAAGCTCATCAAGCCACCAGAATCTGCACCCGCGGCTGGAGCCTGGGCAAAAGCGTTACTAATCCACATACAAAACCTCCATTAATTACCAATTGGAAACTGCTTCAGTTTTAGGCTTTTAAAGCGAAGCCGTAAACCCGCAATTCTAAACTGTATGGGGCTTTGAGGGCTGATTTACTGCCCTAGGGTCATTAATCCTGTCCGGGCTCTACACCGCGCTGACGGTTCCGATGAAATTCCTCGCGATAGGCGCTAAAACGGTCTTTTGCTAGGGATTCCCGGACTTCTTCCATGAGTTGGAGGTAGTAGGAGAGGTTGTGGATGGTATTGAGCTGGGATCCTAGGATTTCATTCGCCTTTTGGAGGTGATTTAAGTAGGATCTGGTGAAGTTTTGGCAGGTGTAGCAGGCGCATGTAGGATCCAGCGGACGATCGTCGTCCTTGTAGCCGGAATTGCGTAATTTTAGGTCTCCAAAACGGGTGAAGAGCCAGCCATTACGAGCATTTCGAGTGGGCATCACACAATCAAACATGTCGATTCCTAGGCTGACACCCAACATCAAGTCTTCTGGTGTGCCAACCCCCATCAAGTAATGGGGCATATGTTCAGGGAGTTTTGGGGCTGTGAAATTGAGAATGCGCTCAAATTCGGGCTTAGGTTCGCCTACGGATAGGCCGCCGATGGCAATACCATCAAAGCCTTGTTGGCTGACTGCGTCCAAAGAAAATTCGCGCAGATTTTCAAACATCCCGCCTTGAACGATGCCAAAGAGTCCATTACCAGTTTCTAGATCTCGAAAGCGCTTTAAGGAGCGGTCACCCCAACGCAGAGACATTTCCAGGGAGGCGCGCGCGGTTTTCTCGGAAGTGGGTTGCCCCTTTACTTCGTATGGAGTGCATTCATCAAATTGCATGGCGATATCGCTATTGAGTACCGCCTGAATTTCCATCGAAACCTCTGGCGACATAAATAACTTATCTCCATTGATTGGAGAGGCAAAGGTTACCCCTTCCTCGGAGATTTTTCGGAGGGCGCCCAAACTAAATACTTGAAAGCCACCAGAGTCAGTGAGGATGGGTTTATCCCATCCCATAAAACGGTGCAAACCCCCATGCTTTTTAATGACATCCAAACCAGGCCGTAGCCACAAGTGAAAGGTATTGCCTAAAATAATCTGCGCTTTAGCCTCATTTAAATCGCGAGGTGTCATGGCCTTGACCGTGCCGTATGTCCCCACTGGCATAAAGATCGGGGTTTGAACCGTACCGTGCGGAAGGTCGAGTTGACCGAGGCGTGCAGGGCTTGCGGAGTCGCGTGCCAAGATATTGAAGTGAACTGGTTTGGTCATGGGTTTGTATTGTGAAGACGACTTAAGAACATCGCATCACCGTAGCTAAAGAAGCGATATTCATTTTGAATGGCGTGTTGATAGGCCTTGCGGATATTGTCCACACCAGCAAAGGCGCTTACCAACATCAGCAAAGTAGATTTGGGTAGATGAAAGTTCGTTAACAGGCAATCTACCGTTTTAAATGTAAAGCCAGGTGTGATGAATAAATTGGTTTCACCGCTATTCTTCTGGGTCAATGCTTGGCTCTCCAGGGCTCGCAGGCTGGTGGTTCCAACCGCAATGACTCTCCCGCCTTTGCGATGCGTCTCGTCAATAGCCTCGAGAGTTTCAGGAGGAATGGAGAACCATTCGTAATGCATCTTATGTTTAGTCAGGTCTTCTTCACGAACTGGGGTAAAGGTTCCGGCCCCGACGTGAAGTGTGACGGTTGCATAGTGAGCGCCTTGCTCACTGAGTTGACGCAGGATATTCTCATCAAAATGTAGACCAGCAGTCGGTGCGGCAACGGCCCCCGGATTTTTGGCAACTACAGTTTGATAACGAGTAGCGTCATCTTCATCTGGCTTATGCTCAATGTAGGGAGGAAGCGGCAACTCGCCAAAACGTTCCAGCAGAGAGAAGACATTCTCTGGAAAGCGAACTTCATAGAATCTGCCATCGTAGCCAATCATCTCGACTGGGAAGGTTTCACCCGCTTTGTTGAAGACATTAACGATCGTTCCGGTCTTTGGCACTTTGGAGGCTCGGATTTGAACCCAGGCTTGGTTCTCAGCGCTAATGCGCTCAATCAGTAGCTCAACATTGCCGCCGGTCTCTTTTTTGCCGTGTAGGCGAGCGGGAATGACCTTGGTGTCGTTAAAAATCAGTAAGTCCCCTGGATTAATAAGGGAAAGAATGTCGCGAAATTGCCGATCAATGAATTGGGCGTCCTTATCCCCTTGAGCCCTGACCTCTAGGAGGCGGCTATCGGTTCTATTCGCCAGCGGATGCTGGGCAATTAGATTGGGCGGGAGGTCGTAATTGAAGTCGGAAAGTTGCATAGCGTTACCATCAGGTATTGGATTTTAACGATGACAACTAAGCGACCGCCAACTGCACTCGAAAAGATGGGTTTAAACACCCCTATGGCACTTGCTTTGCATCTGCCATCTCGATATGAGGATGAGACCGAGCTTTTCAGCATAGAGGAGGCTTTGGGGCTTGGAAGGTTCCAATCCATTCAAACTCAGGGTGTTGTCATCCGAAATCAGGTCATGTTCCGCCCTAGACGCCAGCTATTGGTCACGATTGAAGACGATACAGCCACGCTCCAGCTCCGCTTCCTCAATTTTTACCCTAGTCAACAAAAGCAAATGGCGGTTGGGGCCCATGTGCGAGTGCGTGGGGAGGTTCGTGACGGATACCAGGGCGCGGAGATGGTTCATCCCACCGTGCGTGCCGTGACTCCAGACGCGCCATTGTCGGCAAGTTTGACCCCGGTATACCCCGCAAGCGCCGGAATCTCCCAGGCTATTATTCGGAAAGCGGTCGTTCAGGCCTTACGCGATGCCAGCCTGAAGGAAAGTTTGGCGGAGTTTTTGCCTGTCAAGCTGATGGCGGAAATTTTGCCGACACAGGATTGGCCTCCGCTCCAACAAGCGATTGCTTATTTACATCAACCTCCTGCGGATGCGAACACTCAAGCATTGCTAGAGCGCACTCATCCTGCTTGGCGTCGGGTCCAGTTTGAGGAATTGTTGGCGCAACAAATTTCTTTGAAGCGAGCGCATGCCATTCGTCGAGAAAGACGTGCCCCCAGCTTTCCGCCGTTCATTACGAAAACCAAATCCTCTATCAGTATTGAAGAGGGCTTAATTAAGGCTCTGCCGTTTCAGTTAACGGGTGCGCAAGCGCGGGTATGGTCAGAGATCGGTCGGGATTTATCCAATGCCTTTCCGATGAATCGTTTATTGCAGGGTGATGTCGGTAGTGGAAAGACGGTGATTGCCGCTTTGGCTGCGGCACGTGCAATTGATCATGGTTATCAGGCGGCCATCATGGCTCCGACAGAGATCTTGGCGGAGCAACACTACCTCAAGATGAAGGAGTGGTTTGAGCCCTTAGGTATCAAGATTGCCTGGCTTTCTGGAAGTTTGAAAGCAAAAGAAAAAAGACTTGCTCAAGAAATCATCGAGAGCGGTGGTGCTCAACTCATCATTGGTACGCATGCCTTGATTCAGGATAAGGTCAGTTTTTTTAAGTTGGGTTTAGCGGTCATTGATGAGCAACATCGCTTTGGCGTGAGACAGCGCCTAGAGATTCAGCAGCGGGTTGGTTCCGAATTGTTTTACTGCCACCAGTTGATGATGTCAGCCACACCCATTCCGCGTACATTGGCGATGACCTACTATGCTGATTTGGATGTCTCGGTGATTGATGAGCTTCCTCCGGGCCGCAAACCAATTGCCACAAAAGTAGTGAAGGCGGCACGCAGAGATGAAGTCATTAGCGGTTTACATGATTGGTTATCTAAGGGGCTGCAAGCTTATTGGGTTTGTCCCTTAATTGAAGAATCTGAAGTATTGCAATTGCAGACGGCAGTGGAGAATTTTGAGCAGCTCACTCAAGCCTTGCCAGCATTTAAAGTTGGCTTAGTGCATGGGCGCCTCAAGAGTGATGAGAAGGCTGCGGTCATGGCGGCATTCAAGGCAAATGAGATTCAGCTGCTAGTAGCGACGACAGTCATTGAGGTTGGTGTTGATGTTCCTAATGCGGCATTGATGGTCATTGAACATGCAGAACGTTTTGGTTATGCCCAAATTCATCAGTTACGTGGCCGTGTCGGGCGCGGATCAGCTGATTCGGTTTGCATCTTAATGTATGCAGAGCCTTTGTCTATGGCAGCCAAAGAGAGATTGCAAACCCTGCGAGAAACCGCTGATGGATTTGTGATTGCGGAGCGAGATTTATCCTTGCGCGGACCGGGCGAGTTGTTGGGTGCAAAACAATCGGGCGATGCTATGCTTCGTTTTGTTGATCTTCAGCGTGATGCCTGGTTAATAGAATTGGCGCAAATAGCCGCAGAGCGTTTGCTTGCAGAGCACGCTGATTTAGTAGAGAGGCATTTGGAGCGCTGGCTGGGATCTCGCACTGAATTTTTAAAAGCCTGATAATTGCTGATAACTCTTGTGAAAATTATCTAATGCGCGATCGTTTCATTGCTTATGCCCATTTAATTCGGCTTGATAAGCCTGTTGGAATCTTGCTTCTCTTGTGGCCCACCTTGTGGACGCTTTGGTTAGCGAGCGGCGGTTTTCCAGAATGGCATCTCTTGCTGATTTTCTCCGTGGGAACATTCTTAATGCGTAGTGCGGGATGCGCCATCAATGACTATGCGGATCGCGATTTTGATCGGCATGTATTGCGTACTAAAGATCGCCCTATTACGAGTGGCAAGATTTCGGGAAAAGAAGCATTACTTGTTGCTGGGGGCTTAGCTCTGCTTGCTTTTTTACTCATACAGCCACTTAATACCTTGACTAAAGAACTTTCAGTATTCGCTTTGGCGGTGGCGATTATTTATCCTTTTACCAAGCGCTTTTTAGCAATTCCACAGGCGGTTTTAGGGGTAGCATTTGGCTTTGGTATTCCGATGGCTTATGCAGCAGTCTTGAATTTCATTCCGCCTGAAGCTTGGATTCTATTTATTGGAAACATCTTCTGGGCGATTGCTTATGACACTGCTTATGCGATGGTCGATCGTGATGATGATCTGCGTTTAGGTTTGCGCACCTCGGCAATTACCTTTGGCCGTTTTGATGTTGTCGCAATTGCCATCAGCTATGGGATCTTGTTTGTTAGTCAGATACTGGTTGCGCAACTTGCCAATCTCAGTAATTATTTTTGGCTTGGTTGGTGCTTGGCTCTTGCTTGTGCCATCTACCATCTCAAATTAGTCGCCACCAGAAAGCGTGATGATTGCTTTAAAGCGTTCCGTCACAATAACTGGTTAGGCGGCTTTCTCTTTTTGGGAATTGTGCTCGGTTTAGCTTTTGCCTAACTCGTCGCCCATGGCTTTGCCACGTTGGCTGGCAGCATCAATCGCCTTTTCAAGGGCGCCATGCCAATCTAGCTGCTTGAGAATATCAAGTGCCGCAGCTGTTGTGCCACCTTTAGAAGTCACGCGTTCCCGCAATACCCCAGCGTGCTCATCTGAATTATGGGCTAGCTGAGTAGCGCCTTCGAGCGTTGCATAAGCAAGCTTACGTGCTGTGGCTGCATCAAGCCCCAGTTTTTCACCACTGGATTGCATAGCCTCTAGGAAAGCAAAGACATAGGCGGGACCGCTGCCAGATACTGCTGTAACGGCATCCATCAATTTTTCTTCGTTCACCCAGACGGCTTGACCTACTGCATTGCAAATGGTTTCAGCGAGAGAGCGGTCAGATGCGTTTACAGCGGCATCCGCAAATAAGCCAGTAATGCCTTTGCCGATGAGGGCGGGAGTATTTGGCATAGCGCGTACACAACGTTCATGATCGAGCCAGCGACTCATATCCTTGAGGCGTATTCCAGCTGCGATACTGAGGATGAGCGGGCCGGGCGCAGTTGCATGCTTAAGCTTTGCGCTTAAGGCTCTCGCTACGATATTGAAATCCTGTGGCTTGATGGCCATCACTACAACATTATTTTTGGAGAAATCAAAAGCGATTTGATCTAAAGCGCCAATGACTTGAACACCGAAATCCTGATGCAACTGCAAGCCAGTACTCGCATTAGCCTCGACTACCGAGAGTTGGTTTGCTTCAAAGCCGTTAGCCAATAATCCGCTGATCAGCGCGCGACCCATATTGCCTCCACCAATGAAGGTGATATGAGCGTTTTGATTTATTTGTTGTGTGTTCATGTTTTTATCTTATTGCGCTTCCCAAAAATGGCGCTTCCTATTCTGACCATTGTGCTGCCTTCTGCAATCGCAGATTCGAGATCGTCTGACATTCCCATGGATAGGGTGTCAAAGAATTCATAGCCAATATCGTTCGAGTGCTTTACCTTGATTCCTAAGAAACACTCTCGAACCGCCGCAAAGGCTGCCCGTTGTTGCGCGATATCGCTACTGGGTTCGGGGATGGCCATTAAGCCTCTGAGGATGATGTTGGGCAGCTTCGCAACTGAATCGCATAACAACTCAGCTTCATTCAGGGATACCCCACTCTTGCTCTCCTCAGCGCTAACGTTGAGTTGTATACATACCTGCAAATCACCAAGATCGGGAAATTCAGCGCGTTGAGTAGAGAGACGCTCCGCGATTTTGAGTCGGTCAATGCTGTGCACCCAATCAAAATGCTCTGCTACTTCTCTGGTCTTATTGCTTTGCAGTGGCCCGATAAAGTGCCATTCCAACCACGGACGTAATTTAGCAAGCTCCTGAATTTTCTCAACACCCTCTTGGACATAGTTCTCTCCAAAGGCAGATTGTCCGGCATGCATGGCCTCTTCGATGGCTCTTGCTGGAAACGTTTTACTCACCGCAAGCAATTGAATATCTTCAGGCTCACGGTTTGCGGCTAATGCCGCTAACTCAAGCCTCTGCCTAACCAACATGAGGTTGGTGGTAATTTGACTCATTATGTAACCGGGTGCGCTATGTGTTTTTTGGCGATTAGTTGATCAACAATCTCAATCCAATGCAGGACTGGGGTGTCGTCTTGTTGAAGATGGGTGATGCAGCCAATATTTCCTGAGACGATTATCTCTGCGCCAGACTCTTCACAAGCGGCTTGTAAATGATTTAGCTTGTTTTTGCGGAGTTGCTCTGAAAGTTCTGGCTGGGTTACTGAATATGTTCCCGCAGAACCACAGCAAAGATGGCTATCGGCGCAAAGACGAACAGCAATGCCGATACCGCTTAAGAGTCCCTCTACTTTTCCACGAACTTGTTGTCCGTGTTGCAAGGTGCATGGTGGGTGATAGACGACGCCCGGCTTTGGGTCTGCCCCAAGCAAATTCACTAGCTCGCTTTGCAGGGTCGGCATGATTTCGGAAATATCTTTAGTGAGATCGGAGATCTTTTTAGCTTTAGCCGCATATTGTGGATCGCTTGCAAATAGATGGCCATAGTCTTTCACCATGACACCGCAGCCAGATGCAGTCATAACAATGGCTTCTACGCCTTGCTGAACCAAGGGCCACCACGCATCGATATTTTGTTTGGCGTTATCCAAGCCGCCAACTTGATCATTCAAGTGATAGCGTAAAGCTCCACAGCAAGTGGCATTTGAGGCGCTGATCAATTGAATCTTGAGCGCATCTAATACACGGGCTGTCGCAGAGTTAATATTGGGCAACATGCCTGGCTGTACACAGCCTTCAAGCAATAGCATTTTGCGTGCGTGGCTTGTGTGTGGTCGCGCATAAGGATCGGTAGAGCTTGCCAACACCTTATTTTTCGTTTCTGGAATCTTGCGTTGAATTCCGCTAGGCATGAGTGGGCGGACAAGTCTACCTAGTGCTATTGCCGAATTAAATAATTTTGGACTGGTCAATCCTTCTTTCAGTGCCCAGCGGGTGAGGCGTTGAGCAAGCGGACGTTCTGGCGTATTTTCTTCGGCCCATTTGCGACCGATATCTACTAGGTTGCCATACTGCACACCACTAGGGCAAGTGCTTTCACAGTTGCGGCAAGTGAGACAGCGGTCTAAGTGCATCCGCGTTTTTTCTGTTGGCGTCTGACCTTCTGCAATTTGCTTAATGAGGTAAATGCGGCCACGTGGACCATCTAATTCATCGCCCAAAATTTGGTAGGTAGGGCAGGTTGCGGTACAGAAGCCGCAGTGAACGCATTTACCAAGAATTCTGGCAGCTTCAATACCTTCAGGCGTGTTGGCGAATTGGGGGGCGAGTTGAGTTTGCATATAAAGACTTATGGAAGGCGGTGCGTAGCAAAAACGCCTGCTGGATCGAAGGAGGCTCTTAGGCGCGCTTGTACTGCCTCCAATGCTATGGAGTGCGCTTGTTCGCTCAGTAAGGTGAAGCGTTGCTTGCCTGGATCAACATTCACCCCTTGTTTAAAGCGGGTGGCATGTCCTCCATTCGCATGAACGGTAGATTTAATCGCCGCAAATGTTGCATCATCACCCGGCGCTTTAAACCAACGTTGTTGACCATGCCACTCTAGGATGAGTTGATCCTTCATGCTTGTGAAGGCAAGCGGACCGCATGCTGCTGGCAAGGCTACTCGATACAGCGTTTCATCGCCTTCAAGGTTTTCAAAGGCGGGTAATTGTTGTTCGCGCAGATGACTCCAGAATTCTTCCGCAACGTTTGGGTCCAATTCTTTTGCGTTGATTAAGGCGCTCATGAGCGGAATTGCCGCTTTTACCGCGGCAGCTGCGCCAGCTAGGCGAATGGTTAATTCACCATCTTGCCCTGATTTGGCTGAGCCAATCCAGCAACTTGCGGATAGCGGTAAAGGCTGTCCCGCCCACTCATTGAGTAGCTGCAATGCGCGTGCTTGAGAAATATTGCACCGTAGCGTAGCAGTAGCGGCAGGCTTCGGAAGCACCTTGACAGAGGCTTCGAGCAAAAGGGATAGGGTGCCCATAGAACCTGGGAGGAGGCGAGATACATCGTAGCCAGCAACGTTTTTCATGACTTTGCCGCCAAAGGATAGGTCTTGGCCCTTGCCATCCATCATGCGAGCGCCCAATACGAAGTCTCTGAGATTGCCAGCACTAATGCGTCCTGGCCCAGCTAGCCCTGCGGCAATCACACCGCCAAAAGTAGCATTCTCACCAAAGTAAGGAGGCTCAAAAGGAAGTATTTGGTTCTTTTCGGCGAGTGCTGCTGCAATATCTTTTAGTGGGGTACCGGCACAAGCGGTAATTACCAATTCTTCTGGTTGATATTCCAGAATGCCAGAATAAGGGCGGGTATCTAATTTGGTAAATGTATTTTGATTTCCATACCAAGATTTAGTGCCGCCACCTTCAATAGAGAGCGGCGTTTTATTTTTAGCGGCAGCAAGAATTTGCTCCCGAAATAAATCAATATTCATATTGGTACTGGGTTGAGGATTTGAATTGGACATTAGAAGCGCTCCAATTCAGGGTGAGGCAAGTTGCCACCGCTAATACGCATACGACCATATTCGGCGCAGCGATTTAATGTAGGAATGGCTTTATCTGGGTTGAGTAGTTTTTCTGGATCAAACGCAGCTTTAACGCCCCAGAAGGATTCGCGCTCACCTTCACCAAATTGAACGCACATGGAATTAATTTTCTCGATACCAACGCCATGTTCACCAGTAATGGTGCCATCTAGCTCAACACAGGCTTCCAGAATTTCAGTGCCAAATTCTTCTGCGCGATGCCATTCTTCTTGGTCTGCACCATTAAACAAAATCAGTGGGTGCATATTGCCGTCCCCTGCATGAAATACATTTAAGCAGGCAAGACCATATTTCTTTTCCATGCCCTGAATACGCTTAAGTAGGGTGGCAATATTACGGCGGGGGATGGTGCCGTCCATGCAGTAGTAGTCAGGAGCCAGGCGCCCGGCGGCTGGGAAGGCGTTTTTGCGCCCGCTCCAGAATTTCAAGCGCTCAGCTTCATCTTGAGAGATCTGAATTCCGCTTGCGCCCGCTTTTTCTAATACGCGAGTCATACGTTCAATTTCTTCAGCAACTTCTTCGGGTGTGCCATCGGACTCGCAAAGCAAAATTGCCTCAGCATCAAGGTCATAGCCAGCATGCACAAATTCTTCCACTGCGCGGGTGGTTGCCTTATCCATCATCTCCAGGCCAGCAGGAATGATGCCTGCCGCGATGATGGCTGCGACCGCATTACCACCTTTTTCAATGTCATCAAAACTGGCCATGATGACGCGAGCCAATTTTGGCTTAGCTACTAACTTAACAGTCACTTCAGTAACAACTGTGAGCATTCCTTCGCTGCCGATCATGACCGCCAGTAAATCCAATCCTGGTGAGTCGGGCGCAAGACTGCCAAACTCAACAATTTCGCCATTCATCAAAATGCCGCGTACACGTAAAACGTTATGCAGAGTCAAGCCATACTTTAAGCAATGCACACCGCCTGAGTTTTCATTCACATTGCCGCCGATAGAGCATGCAATTTGAGATGAGGGATCTGGAGCGTAATACAAGCCAAGATGGGCAACCGCTTCTGAGATGGCTAAATTACGCACCCCTGGCTGCACTACCGCGGTGCGGGTAAAAGGATCGATGCTGATGATCTTTTTGAGTTTTGCTAGGGATAGAACTAGTCCTTGGGCGATGGGCATAGCGCCTCCGGATAGGCCGGTGCCGGATCCGCGTGGGACCACGGGGATTTCCATGGCAAAACAAATCTTCAGAATTTGAGCTGCTTGCTCTTCCGTTTCCGGCAAGGCTACCGCCAAGGGCATGCGACGATAGGCGGCCAAGCCATCGCATTCGTAGGGAATCGTGTCTTCCGGCTCCCATAGCAGGGCATGCTCTGGGAGGATCGGACGCAAAGCCGACACTAATTTAGATTGAAGGGCGGTAATAGCCGCAAGGTCTGGGGGTGGGGTCACCATATTCATAGGAATCATTTTAGCCATTTACCTATAATTAGTTTCATGGGAAATCGACTTTCAAAAATAGCCACCAGAACTGGCGACGCGGGCATGACCGGACTTGGTGATGGAAGTCGGGTAGAGAAGGATCATCTACGTATTTGCGCCATGGGCGATGTGGATGAATTGAACTCTGAAATCGGGGTTTTGATGACCGAAGCAATTCCCGAAAGCATCGCAGATGAGTTAAAAGCATTGTTTTTGCAGGTGCAGCATGATTTGTTTGATTTGGGAGGGGAGCTTTGCATCCCAAATTACACCCTGCTCAAGCCCGAGCATGTTGCCCAGTTAGATGTCTGGCTTGAAAAATATAACGCCACACTCCCACCATTAACGGAATTTATTCTTCCCGGCGGCACCCGAGCGGCTGCTCAGGCGCATGTGTGCCGTACAGTGTGTCGACGTGCCGAACGATCGATTGTGCGTCTAGGCTGGGAAGAGCCTTTGTATGACGCTCCACGTCAATACGTTAATCGTTTATCAGATCTGCTTTTTGTGTTGTCACGTGTTCTCAATCGCGCAGCTGGTGGTCAAGATGTTTTGTGGAAGCACGAAAAAAAAGAGACTAAATAAAAATAGTCTCTTTTGATGAATAAAACCGCGTAGTTTTATTTCTTCGATTTTCTGCGATTCTTTACTGCTAACGCAAGGCGTTGCAATACATTCACCGAATCTTCCCAGTTGATGCAAGCATCAGTAATACTCTTGCCGTACTCTAGCTTGCTAGGATCATCTTTCCCTGGAGAGAATTTTTGTGCGCCATCATTGAGGTGACTTTCAATCATCACGCCAAAAATTTGGTGTGAACCAGATTCAATTTGTTCGGCAATATTTTCCGCAACTACAATTTGACGCTCATGTTTTTTGCTAGAGTTCGCATGCGAAAGATCTACCATCAAGCTGGCTGGAAGCTTGGCTGCTTCTAGCTCTGCACAAGCTGCTTGAATATACTGAGCCTCGTAGTTTGGCTCTTTGCCGCCGCGCAAAATCACGTGACAGTCTTTATTGCCCTTGGTCTCAACGATAGAGACTTGACCATTCTTATGAACAGATAAGAAGTGATGTGGGCGACTAGCCGCTTGAATTGCATCGGTTGCAATTTTGATATTGCCGTCAGTGCCATTCTTAAATCCGATAGGAGCAGATAAGCCTGAAGCAAGTTCGCGATGAACCTGGCTTTCAGTTGTGCGTGCTCCAATAGCGCCCCAAGAAATCAGGTCGGCAATGTATTGCGGAGAAATGACATCCAAGAATTCGCTACCCGCTGGCATGCCGAGGCGATTAATTTCCATTAATACTTGACGAGCGATGCGCAGACCTTCTTCAATGCGATAGCTCTCATCTAAGTACGGATCGTTGATGAGACCTTTCCAGCCGACCGTAGTGCGTGGCTTTTCAAAATACACCCGCATCACGATTTCTAATTCACCAGCAAAGCGATCACGCTCAGCAAGCAAACGTTGGCAGTACTCTAAAGCTGCGCGTGGATCATGAATAGAGCATGGTCCAATGATGACCAATAGTCGATCATCCTTGCCGTGAATAATGTCGCGAATCTTTTTGCGGGTTTTGCTGATCAATGCCTCTGTTGGTGTCCCAGAGATTGGGAAGAAGCGAATCAAATGCTCTGGCGGTGGCAGAACAGTGATGTTGTGAATGCGTTGATCGTCTGTATCCGACGTTTTATCAACGGCGGCATACCAATTGGCGGGATTAGTGTTTTGTTGGCTCATACGGTTATTTTAAGCCGTATTAAGCCGTTCCCCCGACAGTTAGGCTGTCAATGCGTAAAGTGGGCTGCCCAACTCCTACGGGAACGCTTTGACCTTCTTTGCCGCAAACCCCAACTCCACCATCTAATTTCAGGTCATTTCCGATCATAGACACCTGTTTTAGGGATTCTGGACCGCTGCCGATAATAGTGGCGCCTTTGACCGGATATTGGATTTTTCCGTTTTCCACCCAATACGCTTCGGAGGCTGAAAAAACGAATTTTCCGCTGGTAATGTCGACTTGACCGCCACCAAAATTCACCGCATAGAGGCCGCGTTTAATACTGGCGACTATCTCTTGAGGATCATCTTTACCTGCCAGCATGTAAGTGTTAGTCATGCGAGGCATAGGTAGGGAAGCGAAACTCTCGCGACGACCATTGCCGGTGAGAGGCATATTCATGAGGCGCGCATTCAGGCTGTCTTGGATATAGCCTTTCAAAATGCCGTCCTCAATCAGGGTGGTGCATTGGGTGGGCGTGCCTTCGTCATCAATGTTCAATGAGCCACGGCGGCCAGAGAGCGTTCCATCATCAACCACTGTGACACCTTTGGCGGCCACGCGTTGACCGATGCAACCAGCAAAGGCAGATGAGCCTTTGCGATTAAAGTCGCCCTCAAGGCCGTGACCTACTGCCTCGTGCAACAATACTCCAGGCCATCCAGGACCCATGACTACGGTCATTGGTCCTGCAGGTGCGGGGCGAGAGTCTAGATTCACTAGAGCGCTATCCACCGCCTCATCGACATATTGATTAATCAGATCTGTGCTGAAATAGTTGTAGTCGTGACGTGCTCCACCGCCAGATGATCCAGATTCGCGACGACCATGTTGTTCTGCGATGACATGAACGGATACTCGCACCAAGGGGCGCACATCAGCAGCCAGCAAACCATCCGCACGAACCACTAAGACAACATCAAATTCTCCCGCAAGGCTGGCCATCACCTGAATGATGCGTGGATCGCGGGCTTTAGCTCGGCGCTCAATGCCTTCAAGCAGAGCAATTTTTTCTTGAGGCGCAAGAGAGTCCAGGGGGTTTAGGTCTGAGTAAAGCCCATTAGAGATGGGGGTGAATATTTTTCCAGCTACCGCTTGTTTGCCGCCTTGGGGTCCAATCACTCGAGTAGACTTGGCCGCCTTGTTTAAGGCTTCTAAGTTGATTTCATCAGAGTAGGCGAAGGCAGTTTTATCCCCATAAATCGCACGCACACCCACGCCTTGGTCAATATTGAAGCTCCCAGATTTAACGATACCCTCTTCAAGGCTCCAGCTCTCGCTACGAGTGTGCTGAAAGTAAAGATCGGCATCATCGAGTTGATGGGCAAACATCTGGCCAAAGGTTTGATGTAAGTCCTGCTCAGAGAGTCCGGTGGGCTCAAGCAAGATTGATTTGGCGAGCTTGAGAAGGTCGGCTTGCTTTTTTGGTTTAGTCCAATCGCTTGGGAATAATGCTTCTGGTGCTCTCATCTTGATTCAGCTGAACTTTCTGTATTAAAGCCTGCGGTGTTTTAGTGCGGGTAACTTAGAGCGTACCTCTTTTAATTTATCTTTGCTCAGAGCGCCAGTAATGAACCCTTCGCCCTCTGGGAGATTTGCCAATACCGCTCCCCAAGGATCGATCAACATGCTATTGCCCCAAGTGCGTCGTTGATTAAGGTGGGCTCCGCCTTGTGCCGAAGAGAGTACGTAGCATTGGTTTTCAATTGCACGGGCGCGCAACAAAATCTCCCAGTGATCTTTCCCGGTGGTGTAGGTGAAGGCTGCTGGAATGATGTGGCAGTCAACCGAGCCTAATCCCCTATATAACTCTGGAAAGCGTAAGTCATAGCAAATGCTTAAACCAAAACGCCAGTCAGTCTGATTGATATGAAGCGTTAGTTCTCCTGGCACTGAGCCAGCGGCAATTGTTTCGGATTCTTCATATCGTTCATTCGCGGTCTGAAAGCCAAACAAATGGATCTTGTCGTATCGGGCAATCTGCTGCCCCTGTGGATCGAAGACTAGCGTGGTATTTAGAACTTTGTTTGATTCTGCAGCCTCAAGGGGAATGGTGCCTGCGACAAGATGGATATTATTTTCTGTTGCGAAAGCGGCTAGACGCTCTTGAATCGGCCCGGCTCCAGGGGCTTCACGAGCACGAACTTTGTCAGTATCTTTAAGTCCCATCAAACAAAAATATTCCGGTAGCACCGCAACTTCTGCTCCAGCAGTGGCGGCTCCTTTGATCAAACGTGCGGCAGTATCCAGATTCTCTTTGATATCTGGGGTGGATACCATTTGTATTGATGCGACTTTTAATTCAGGAGACATGATCCTATCCTGGCAGTTGATTCGATGTGGGGTTGATTGACGGATTGTTGGAGGGTGCCGCCGGCTTACTCGGCTTATCCTGCTCTTTCAAAAGATTTTTCGTCCGAATCGTATCTAAAGTTTTTGCATCGAGGGGTTGGCCTTTTTGATCAAGGGGTATGACTTCGGGGTTGCTCCAAGAGCCCTGCACCAAGTAGTCGGTTTGCATGGTGCGGTTAATTTGATTGGTGATCAGATATTGCCCAAGTACCGCCCCTAATCCAATAATCGGGTTGATTGCAAACGCCGCTAGCGATCCAGCCGTTGCATCAATCGTGGGGAAAATAGTGATGCGAAGATCCTGGGTTTCTACTGGAAGATTAATTTGGCCCGTCATTGCCACCCGTGCTTGATCTAGGATCATCGTAAATTGTTTCGCTTGCGCGACTCCCTGCGCAATTTCAAAATTACCCGTGATGGAATTAAAAGGGGTTCCTTTAGTCGCGAGGTTGCCTAAGCTACCTTGCAGATCAAGTGTTGCAAATCTAAAGAGACTTTGCAGACTCAGAACATCTAGTAATTTAGCGCCAACGGTATTGACTTCCAACAATCGCCCTTTGGCCAAATCAAGTGTGACTGTGCCAGCCAGCGAATCATTGATTGGCGAAAATATGGATCCTGACCAATTTAATTTCGCGTCTAGCTTTCCTTCCCCGCCTTCGACAGATTTAGGGTTGCTCCACCGAGAAATGATATGACCAGCATCTTTGATATTCATATCAACCGTGACTGAACTTTGTTCCACTGTGTTGGAGGTTTTGCCTAGCCATTGACCCGTGATGTTTGAGTTGCCTTGCGGATTAATAATTTGAATAGATTCAACCTTTAATTGATTCGAAGCGGTTTTTGATTTGATTTTGACGGTCCCTAACTGGGCCTTTGACCAGGTCAAATCATCGATGACTAAATCTAAACTTGGAATTGCATTGGGGGTGATTGCAGTTTTAGGTGGATTTGTTTTCTGAGTGGGTTTTTGGTTTGGTGAGGCGCTCGCTTTAGATGGCGTCTCGCCGGCAATCATTTGATCTGGAATCTTGAGACGAGAAAGTCGACCGCTGACAAGCCCGCTAGGTTGATCATGACTCCCTGGGTACCACTGCACTTGGCCTGCAATTTGAGGGGCATTCACACGAATTTGCCAAGCTTGATTTTTCTCATAAGCGTTTAAGACAACATCATTCCATTCTCGCTCAAGCGCAATGAGTTTTTTAACTTGGGCGGAAATTTGGACATTGTTCTCAGGTGAGCTACCTTTTTTTGTGTCCGCAATCTTGCTAGAATTTTTTCCTAAATCTAAAAACTCTAGCCACTTATCTAGATCAAATTCATTATTTGCGATATGAAGAGCAACTCCTTGTGGTGGCATAGTTGCTGGGGCACCTATCCCTATAGCGTTGCGCGATTCATTATCCGTGCCCAGGCTGCCTTGTACAAAATATTCATCCCCAAATTTTCCTGACCAATCAGCGCGCGTTGCATTGGATTTGCTTGCTGTGTATGTGCGAACAGTGAGCTGTCCCAGTAAAGGAGTGCCTGCTAGTTTCTTTGCGGGTGCCGGCGCTGCACTAGACCAATTGCGTAAGTCAAATTTCAGATTGGTCTGACTTCCTGACTTATTAAAGTTGATCAAACCTTCGTATTTAGCTGAGCCGCTCATGGCGGAAAGCAGGGCTGGATGCGTCTGGGATTTTGTATTTTCCGTTATGTAATCTTTGATAAAGCTGGCGTTCATGTCGCCGCTAATGTTGAAGCTTGAATTGTCTGTAGCTGCCGCAGCACTTGAGATTTTTAAAGCGCCGCCTAAAAAATTGGCAGTCACATCTTCAAATTCTGGATTGGTTTCAGTGATGCGGATCTTACCCTTGAGATTTTCCAAGGGCGGGATATCTCCCCATTGAACTTTATTGCCTGGTAGGGAGAGTTTCGCATCAATCTTGTTGTCATCGTTTCCAGAGAGCGCTAGCTTTAATCCCAAGTCAAGATTAATTGGACCTGTGAGGGAGAGGTTTTTTCTTAGACTGGGTTGCTGGATTCCTACTGGGGATGCAATCAAGTACTCCAGAACCTCTGCGCCTTCGCCAGCAACTAAACCATTAACGAGGAGGGTAAGGTGTTTGGCGCTAACACTCGGAATTTGTGACTGCACGTTGGTGAGAGCTACTTTTTTATAGCTCGCCTTATCAATATCAATATTTAACTTGTCCAGCTTCATGTCAATATTGCCGCTGACATTATTAAATGTGGACCATACGCCTTGTGAGGCGGGTAACAAAGGCGCTGGTTTAAATGTGGCCTTTGAAATTGGCAAGTGCAGTGTGAGTTCGCCAACCTTCCCTGTAGGGAAGGGAATTTGATCTGGATCACCCTTAATGTGTAGGGTGCCATTTTGAACGTCCCCCGACTCAAATGCTTTGCTGAGGTATTGCCTTGTTTCTTTATTGATATTCGCTGGTAGGTAGCGGTAGGCAGTGGCCAGTTTCGCTTTAGAAAACTCCATATCCAGAGTCATTTGATCTGGTTGTTTTGGCCCGCCAATGAGATAGCTGAGATCAAAGCTGGTAGTAATTTCTGGATTGCTTAATTGCAGTTGTTTGGCGTTGATCAGCCACCCACCTTTTTGTTTTGACCAGCTGATTTCACCTTTAGCGCGATCTAGTTGAATGTGAGAGGCGGATAGAAAATCGCTCAGCTCCAATTCAAGGTTGCCTGAATCGATCGTAAAGTTTCCTTGCTTTTGATTACTTGTGAGATTGCCTGATAGATGGGCAACCGATGGTATGGATTTATTGACACCCGTAAAGCTAACATCATTGAGTTTTGCGCTGATGGCAAAGTCTAGTTTATTGGTGGCAAACCAATTTCCTGGAATGGGTAAGACGGATAAAGCAGAGTTGCTTTCTGACCAATTGATTTCAAAATTTTGGAGCTCGCCATCGGCCTCAGAAGTTTTGATCCAATGCTGAATTTTTTTAGGCAGGGGCAAATTCAGTGCAAATAAGGCAATATCCTCAAGCTGAATTTTTGGGGAGGCAAAGCCAAACTCTTTAATTTCTCCACCATCTTCTGGTGGGCGCCACCGAAAGGTCATAGGGCTTAAGTTTTCAAGCGGTGCAGAGCTTGGGCTATCGATATTGCGCCATGCCAAAGTCTTGGTCGTAATGGAATTTAATCCGCCATCTCTTTCTTGAATGAGATTGGTTTCCAATCTGCCGAATTCAATCGGATCTTCTTCCTTGTTCAGTTGGACCTTGAGGCGATCGACAGCCAAATATATTTGCCCCCCATCCGCTTTTCCGCCATCTAGCTTGAGGCTACCTTTCGAGCTGAGGTTTCCGCCCAATTCATACAAGGGCAAGGAGATATCTTGAGCAATTTGTGAGAGCTTGACTGTGGATGCATCCCAGGCGATGGTTCCGATCCAATCTCGCCAATTGCCCGCTTGTCCACCAAGGTGGTGAACAAAATTAGCTTGAATCGAAATGGGGTTTGGGCTCCAGGATGTAGTAGCGGTTAATTCGCCTTGATGTCTTCGCACCCCATTAGTGAAGTGGAAGTTCTCAATTTCAATTGAGGTTTTGAGCTTTCTACTCTTTTGATCTTCCCAAAATATGGTGGCGTTATTGATCTGGATTTCATTTTGATCCAGCAACCAGTTCTCAGTGGCGAAGTCATTGGTTTTGCTGTGAACTGGAATTCCTGCGATAGAGATCATTCCTTTGGTATCGCGCTCAGCATGTAGTTGTACGTTATTCAACGTAATTTCATGGAAATAAGGTGCCAAGTGATAGAAGGATAACCAGCTTAGTTGACCATCAATGTGTTCAATCATCAGGGGTGAAGAAGGGCTTCCAGATTTGTTAAATCTCAAACCATTGATAACAAAACTTGGGCGAATGCCTGTCCAAGAAACTTGGAGATCATCTATGGCGACATCTGTCCCTAGGCGAGCAGCAATGAGGCGCTCTAGTGTGGGTTTTGATTTTTCAAGCTGGGGCCATAAAACAAAGCGGACTCCTAGGTGACCTAAGACAAAAAACGCGATGGTCACGCCGGCCAGAATGAGGGCGCGCTTACGCCAACGACCGCCAGAGCCTGGAGGACGTTTTTGAAGCGCACTCTGCAAGCGAGTCCGGATGATGTTTCGAAGCATGGGCTCTATTATCCGTCAGCCATTGGGCGATCTCCAAGCTTCCGCTATTTCGCTCTGGACTCGGATTAAGATGGAGAAATGACAGATTTTTCCAGCCAAATTGAATTTTTGACGCAACACTCGACTTATGCGCAGCGTTGGCTAAATGCTCGCCCCGATTGGCTAGATTGGCTCAAGACCCAAGGCGCTCAAAAAGTCGATATCAATGGAATTCGGGAGTTATTGAGCCCCTGCCAAGCATCTGTTGCAATGGAGAGTCAGGATGAGGCGCAATTTATGGCTGATTTGCGGCTTGCAAGGCAGCGGCTGATGTTGTGGGTTGCTTTTCGGGATCTGAATGGGTTGGCTGATTTATCTGAGGTCACTCATGCCCTCAGTCATTTTGCAGAGGAGGCGGTTGCCTTATCTATTGCGTACATTCGGGAGGACCTCCGGCGTCGATTCGGCCTTCCTTGGAGCTCCGTGACAAACTCTGAAATGCCTTTAATGGTTGTGGGGATGGGGAAATTGGGTGGCCTGGAGCTCAATCTTTCCTCGGATATCGATTTAATCTTTTTGTATGAGCATGAGGGTGAAACGCAGGGAGCTCCTAAAAGCCTGTCGTACCACGAGTGGTTTACACGCATGGGTAAGCGCTTGATTAAGTTGTTGGCAGAGCATGATGCCAATGGTTTTGTATTCCGGGTGGATATGCGCTTGCGACCCAACGGGGATTCCGGCCCTTTGGTTTGCAGTCTAGATATGTTGGAAGAATATTTGCTGGTTCAGGGGCGCGAGTGGGAGCGCTATGCCTGGATTAAAGGTCGTTTAATTTCCCCCCTGCCAGGATCCGCTGATTTTGCTTATTGTGAAAAAGAGTTGGATCAGTTAATTCGTCCTTTTGTGTATCGACGCCATTTGGATTATGGTGTGATCGCCTCCATTCGTGAGTTGCACGCGCAAATACAGCATGAAGCGGAAAAGCGCTCCTCAAATCACCATGGTCGTTCAAAAGATATTAAGTTAGGCCGTGGGGGTATTCGGGAAATCGAGTTCTTGGCGCAAATGTTTCAGCTAATGCGCGGGGGTACAGATCCGCGTTTTAGAATCCGCCCAACTCTAGAGGTGCTTGAGCTTGTCAGACAGCAGGGCATTTTGCCTGCTAATGAGATTGAAGCCTTAAAGGAGGCCTACATTTATTTGCGTCGCTTAGAGCATCGCATCCAGGTGTGGGAGGATCAACAAACACATTATTTGCCTGAAGATGATGTAGCGCGCACCCGTCTGGCATCAAGCATGGCCGGCTCCCATCAGGACCAGCTTGTTCTATTAAGTGAACTTGAAAAACATCAGACAGAAGTGGCACGCTTATTTGAAAAAGCATTTGTGCTCGATGACAGTGCGCGCTTGGATAGCGCTTCTTTGCCTGTTGGCTGGGAGCCTGATGCGGTGCTTTTCCCTGGGTCCTTAACGCGCTGGCTAGCATGGACCGATAGTCACAAACAAAAACAACTGCCAGAGAAAAGCCGTCTGATTTTTAATAATCTGATCCGTAAGGCGGCCGACAGTCTAAAGGCTGAAGGGTTGCCTCCAGAAATCGCAGATTTAACCTTGCTGCGCTTTTTTGATTTGCTAGAGGCAATCGCTCGGCGTAGTGCTTATTTGTCCATCTTATCCGAGTATCCAAAGGCCTTGTTGAATGTCTTGGCTTTATTAAAGACCTCACAATGGGGTGCGCAATATCTGACGCGTCATCCACATTTACTGGATTATTTGCTGAACTCCAGAACTGAAAAAACGTTGATTGAGCAGCCCGAGCAATATTGGAGCGAAGTCAAAAAGACTTTGGATATGCGTTTGGATGATGTCATGGCTGATGGAGATGGCTCCGAGCAGGCGATGGATATCTTGCGCATCACTCACCATACCGAAACCTTTATTACCTTGCTAGCTGATCTGGGTATCGGAGTCGAGCAAGCCTTATCCGTAGAAAAAGTGAGCGATCATTTATCCGCACTAGCCGATCTCATACTGCAGACGACTTTTGAGCGCGTGTGGCCTAGCGTAGCCAAGAAGTTTAATTTAGCTGCGCAGTTGGATGCGCCATTTGCAGTGATTTCCTATGGAAAGTTAGGCGGCAAGGAGTTGGGTTATGCCTCCGATTTGGATTTAGTATTTTTGTATCAAGCAGAAGAGTCTGACTTTTCCGCTCAGGAAATTTATGCGCTATTAGCTAAACGCATGATCAATTGGCTAACTGCCTACACTTCGGCGGGTAGTTTGTTTGAAATTGATACCCGTTTACGACCCAATGGCTCAGCTGGATTTTTGGTGACCAATGCCGATGCATTTAAGAAGTATCAGTTGCGTGAAGGCGACAATGCTGCCTGGGTATGGGAGCATCAAGCGCTGACACGCGCTCGATTCTCCGCAGGTAATGCAGGGGTAGGGGCATTCTTCGACGGCGTTCGTTCTGAGGTGCTAAGTCAAGAACGTGATATCGAGCAATTACGTTTTGAAATTTTAGAAATGCGTCGCAAGGTTCACGCTGGCCACCCTAATCCTAGTACGGAGTTTGACTTAAAGCATGATGCTGGAGGGATGGTTGATATTGAGTTTATCGTCCAATTTTTAGTGCTGGCCTATTCGCACTCATTCCCGCAGTTGATTGGTAATTTAGGCAATATTGCCTTGCTCCGTATTGCAGGTGAGACTGGATTGGTTCCGGCGCAGCTGGCTCAACAGGTGGCAGATGCTTATCGTTTATTAAGGGCACGGCAACACCGTCTACGTTTAGACGGAGCTGAAAAGACTAGAGTGGATTTGATTGCAGAGCCGCAGTTGGTGGAGGCGAGAGAGGCGGTACTGGACTTATGGCAGCAAATTTTTCATGCGTCTTCCAATGTTTGAAGCTAAGGCCGGCGCTACTTTAATTCTGTTCTAGCAGTTCGCGAGCGTGACGGCGTGTAGTGTCAGTAATGGTCGCGCCCCCCAGCATGCGAGCAACCTCTTCAACGCGCTCCGCTCTTCCGAGAGGGCTAACTTGAGAGAGGGTTTTATCTCCCGCCTGGGATTTACTGACTTTGAGGTGGTGATTACCTTGAGCGGCAACTTGCGGAAGGTGGGTAACGCAGAGTATTTGATGTGATTCGCCCAGTTGTCGCAATAACTTTCCAACTGTCTCCGCTACCGCACCACCAATCCCGGCATCCACTTCATCAAATATCAGTGTCGGCGTAAATGAGGCTTTACTGGTGATCACGCTAATCGCTAAGCTAATACGGGCAAGTTCGCCACCAGAAGCAACTTTAGCCAAAGCGCGTGGCGTACTACCGGCATGACCGGCAACTAAAAACTCAATTTGCTCTAGGCCATGGACGCCACCTTCAGCGAGGGCTTGCAGTGCGATTTCGAGTTGTCCGCCAGCCATCGATAAATCTTGCATCGCAGCGGTAACTTGTTTGCCTAAATCAAGCGCTGCCTTGCTTCGTTTTTGAGAAAGCTGTTTAGCCAACTTTAAGTAAGCAAGCTCTTCTTGCTTTACTTTTTCACGCAGGGCCTCGATATTTTGTGAGGCAGTCAGTGCATCCAAACGCTCTGCTGTTTCGTTGAGGAGTTTTGGCAAGTCGTCTGCTTCAGTGCGGTATTTTCTGGCGGCACCATGAAGCGCTTGCATGCGTTCTTCTACTTCGTTAAGACGTCCAGGATCTAAGTCTAGTTTTTGCAAATAACGGTTCAGACTGTGTACTGCTTCATCCACCTGAATTTGAGCGGACTCGAGGGCTTGGCTAACATCGCTCAGTGCGGAGTCATGTTCAGCAAGGGCGCTCATATTGCTGCTAGCCTTGGAGAGAACAGATTCTACCGAGTTGTCCGCATCGCTTAAAACGTCAATTGCCTCTTGGCAGCCGCTCATAATTTTCGCGCCATTGGCAAGTCGGGCATGTTCACTTTGTATTGCCGTCCACTCGCCATCCTGTGGAGAGAGTTCGGTCAACTCTTCTAGTTGCCATTCAAGGCGCTCTCGCTCTCGTTCAATATCTTGCCCGGCATTTTCTGCCTGCTCTAGGCGACGGCGTGAATTGCTCAATGTTCTGAAGGACTGGGAAACTTCCCCAACCAAGTCCATGTGATTCGCATGGCGATCCAGTAGGTCACGCTGCGCGCCGCCCTTCAGTAGAAGTTGGTGGGCATGTTGACCATGAATATCAACCAGTTGATCTCCAGCTTCCCTTAATTGCGCTAAGGTGGCCACGCTGCCATTAATGAAGGCGCGGCTACGGCCATTACTTTCCACAGTTCTTTTGAGAAGCAGGCTTTGACCATCATCTTCACTCGGAAAGCCTTGCTCATCCAGCCAATGATTGAAGTGCTCTATTTGCGTAGGGTCAATGCGAAAGAGGGCGCTAATCTCAGCGCGATTACAGCCTTCCCGAATCTGGCTGCTGTCGGCGCGCTCTCCGAGAACGAGACTAAGAGCATCTAGCAAGATTGATTTGCCTGCTCCTGTTTCGCCAGTCAGCACAGTAAAGCCAGAGGCAAAGTCTAGTTCCAGTTGATCAACAATGACAAAGTCACGAAGTGCGAGAGTTTGAAGCATGCCTTAGCGTAGCGAAAAATTCGACATCAAAATGTCGATGGATACTCATTCCAATGTAACTTCTCTCGCAAGGTTTTGTAGTCACTGTGACTGCGAGGGTGAAGTAGGGTAATTGTTTTTTCAGACTGACGCACTTCGATGGTGTCGCCAGTTTGTAAATCTGTTTGGGATTGCATATCAAAATTCACAATCACCTCTCTACCATCCACCACTTCAATGCTTGCCACGATATCTTGCGGCAAAACAATGGGGCGATTGGATAAAGAGTGTGGCGCAATCGGTGCCAACAAAATTCCGGCCACTCGAGGATGAAGAATGGGGCCGCCAGCTGACAGTGCGTAGGCGGTGGAACCAGTTGGTGTTGACACAATGAGGCCGTCGGAGCGCTGGTTATACATAAAGGAGCCATTCACTCGAACGGCAAGCTCAACCATTCCGGAAATACCAGATCGATTCACGACCACATCATTTAATGCGAGGGCGTGGTTAATTTCTTTGTTATTGCGAAGAACGACCGCGTCCAATAGTGTTCGAGTATCCGCTTCGTATTCTCCGGCAATGATTTGCGGGAGGACGGTGTGGACATTTTGGATGGGGATGTCTGTCATGTAGCCTAGCCGGCCCATGTTGATGCCCACCAAAGGAACATTGCTGCCCGCCAATTGGCGGCCAATGCCGAGCATGGTTCCGTCACCCCCAAGCACTACAGCCAAGTCAATGGCTCCAGCGAATTCTTCTACCTTTTTAATGGGGTAGGCGCTTAGACCAAGATGAGAGGCCGTGGCAGCCTCTACAAAGACCTCACAGCCCTGTTTGGCCAGTAGCTCTGCAAGGTCATTGAGGCGCTCTTGCATCCCATCAGCTTGATATTTACCGACAAGCGCAACCCGGCTAAATGCCTTTTTGATGGAATTTGGGGATGGGCTTAACATATAACGATTAAACCATACGCATAAAATCCCTTCCACTATGGACGAACGTTCCCGTGCCTTACTGAAAACTCTCATCGAGCGCTATATCGAGGAGGGGCAGCCTATTGGCTCCCGGACCCTCTCGCGCTTTTCGGGTTTGGACCTCTCCGCAGCGACGATTCGCAATGTGATGGCGGATTTGGAGGAGATGGGCTTAGTGACAAGCCCCCACACTTCAGCAGGCCGCATTCCGACCCCAAGGGGTTATCGCTTGTTTGTGGATACGATGGTGACAGTGCGCCCTCTTGAGGAAATTGCCGCCCGTGAGGTGGAAAAAGGACTATTGCCAGACTCTCCGCAGCGGGTTCTGAACTCAGCGGCGCAAATTTTGTCTAATTTGACCCATTTCGCTGGCGTCGTAATGACGCCTAAGCGCGCTCAAGTGTTTAAACACATTGAATTTTTGAGGTTGGGTGAGGGTAAGATCCTGCTCATCATGGTGACACCTGAGGGTGATGTGCAAAATCGCATTCTTCCTACTACCCAGGATTACACGCCCAGTCAGTTAATTGAGGCGGGAAATTACATCAACACTCAGTTCGCAGGGAAGAGTTTTGCCGAAGTGCGTGCGCATCTTGTATCTGATCTTGATAACTTGCGGAGTGATATCTCTGGATTGATGGCCTTAGCCTTGCATAGTGGTGTGAGTGACTATGGCATGGGTCAGGGCGATATGTTGTTATCGGGTGAGCGCCGCCTTCTCAATGTGGGTGATCTCAGCACGAATTTAGATAAGTTGCGCAAGATGTTTGACATGCTTGAGCAGAAATCTGTGCTGATGCAGTTATTGGATGTGTCCAGTCATGCTGATGGCATCCAGATCTTTATTGGCGGGGAGAGTGATTTGCTACCCTACGAAGATTTAGCGGTTATTAGCGCGCCTTATAGTGTTGACGGTCAAATCGTAGGCACTCTTGGGGTGATTGGCCCAACACGGATGGCATACGATCGCGTTATTCCGATTGTCGACATCACTTCTAAGTTGTTATCAGGCGCATTGAGCTCCTGAGTTATTGAAACTTTTCCTCATTCTCTTTAAGACGGATCTCCATTGAATCAAAATCCCCACTTACGTACAAGCAAGACAGCGGTACTGCTCTTGAATTTAGGCACTCCATCTGCGCCAACACCAAAAGCGGTTAGGGCATATCTAAAAGAATTTTTATCGGATCCGCGGGTTGTGGAAATTCCCCGCATCATTTGGTGGTGTATTTTGAATGGCATTATTTTGCCGATTCGCAGTAGCGCTTCAGCAAAAAAATATGCCTCAATTTGGTTGCCGAAATTGGGCTCTCCTTTAATGCATTACTCTCGTTTGCAAGCAAAAGAATTGGGTGAAAAATTTGCCAATCAAGGTCAAGTGGTGTTGGTAGATTTGGCGATGCGGTATGGCCAACCTTCTACTCAGCATGCCCTTGAGGCCCTGCAATCACAAGGGATGGAGCGTCTGTTGCTATTGCCCCTGTATCCACAATATTCAGCAACAACTACTGCCTCTAGTTTTGATGAAGTGTTCCGTGTTTTAGGTACATGGCGCAATCAACCTGAGCTACGTTTAATTAAGTACTATCACGATCATCCTGCGTATATCGCCGCATTGCGGGACCAAGTGCTCAGCGCATGGGATCAAGATGGACGACCTGATTTTTCCCAGGGCGATCGCTTGGTGATGTCCTTTCATGGATTGCCTAAACGCAACTTAATGAAGGGCGACCCCTATCACTGCGAGTGCTTGAAGACTGGCCGTTTATTGGGCGAGTCCCTTGGCTTGGATCCAAGTCAGTATCTGGTTACTTTTCAATCGCGCTTTGGAAAAGCGGAATGGCTCAAGCCTTATACCGCCCCGACAATTGAAAAATTAGCCAAAGAAGGTTGTAAGCGAATAGATATTTTTTGCCCAGGTTTTCCAGCGGATTGTTTGGAGACTCTGGAGGAAATCGCGATGGAAGCGCGTGAAATTTTCTTGGAGCACGGCGGGAAGGACTATCGCTATATCCCTTGCTTAAATAGCAATCCAAGGTGGATCGAAGCGATGTATGAGATCGCACAAGAGCATTTATCTGGCTGGCCTCTTGGTATCGAATCGGAGGCTGATCTGGCTGAGCGTGATCGCCGTGCTGAATTGGTCAAGGCTAGAATTGCTTAAACTCGGTCTCACTTGAAATTGCATTGATTGACCCCATATTGTTCAGAAGTAGCCATTCTTATAGAAAAGTGAATTTGCACCCATGACCCAAGAAAATCAAAATCCATCTCCTGAACAGGAAAATATCGCTCCTGATGCTCAGGCGGAAGGTGGTGCTGATGCAGCAGCTGCGACTGCTGAAGTGAAAACTCCAGAACAAGAAATTGCCGAGTTAAATCAGAAGCTCACCGAGATGCAAGACAACTATCTTCGCGCTAAAGCCGAGGGTGAGAATATCCGTCGCCGTGCCGTGGAGGATATCTCCAAAGCGCATAAGTTTGCGATTGAGAGCTTTGCTGAGCACCTCGTGCCAGTCACCGATAGCTTGTACGCGGCGCTCAATGCTGAGGCGGTTGATGCCAAGGCCGTCAAAGAGGGTTTAGAGATTACCTTGAAGCAGCTGTTGTCCGCCTTTGAAAAAGGTCGCATGACAGAGATTAATCCTGGGGTTGGCGACAAGTTTGACCCTCATCATCATCAGGCTATCGCCTCCGTTCCTTCGGATCAAGAGGCCAATACTGTCGTTTCAGTGCTTCAAAGAGGGTATTCCATTGCTGATCGGATCCTTCGACCTGCTTTAGTCACTGTGAGCGCCCCTAAATAAGTCCTCTTAAAGTCATTAATCAGCAGTTTTAAGCAAGTTTTTGGAAAAAAGTAGTTAAAAAAGGCAGATTTCTGCCTTTTTTGCTCTTTTGACCCTTGAATTCCTTCTGTTTGACCCCATTTATTGAATATCGATTTATTCGCAGTTTTACGAAATTACACATAACTTAATTTTTTGGAGCCTTTATGGGAAAGATTATCGGAATTGACTTGGGAACCACAAACTCGTGCGTTTCCGTTGTTGAAAACAATGCACCTAAAGTTGTCGAGAACGCAGAAGGCGGTCGTACAACCCCATCTATCATCGCTTACGTTGAGGATGGCGAAGTATTGGTTGGTGCTCCTGCAAAACGCCAATCAGTAACCAATCCTAAGAACACTATCTACGCGGTAAAGCGTTTGATGGGTCGCAAATTCACAGATGCAGAAGTACAAAAAGACATCGGTTTGATGCCTTACAAAATTGTTCAAGCAGATAACGGTGATGCTTGGGTTGAAGCACGTGATAAAAAAATGGCGCCACAACAGGTGTCCGCAGAGATTCTGCGCAAAATGAAAAAGACCGCCGAAGATTATCTCGGCGAAGAAGTAACTGAAGCGGTTATTACTGTTCCCGCTTACTTTAACGATAGCCAACGTCAAGCAACTAAAGATGCTGGTCGTATCGCAGGTTTGGATGTAAAGCGCATCATTAACGAACCAACCGCTGCTGCATTGGCATTCGGTTTGGATAAGCAAGACAAGGCAGATCGCAAGATCGCCGTATATGACTTGGGTGGCGGTACCTTTGACGTATCTATCATCGAGATTGCTAACGTAGACGGCGAGAAGCAGTTTGAAGTGCTCTCCACTAACGGCGATACATTCTTGGGTGGTGAAGACTTTGACCAGCGCATTATTGATTGGATCATTGCCGAGTTCAAAAAAGAACAAGGCGTTGATTTGAGTAAAGACGTATTGGCATTGCAACGTTTGAAAGATGCCGCTGAAAAAGCCAAGATCGAGTTGTCATCTGCTCAACAAACTGAAATCAACTTGCCATATGTGACTGCTGATGCAGGCGGTCCTAAGCATTTGAACTTGAAATTAACTCGCGCTAAGTTAGAGTCTTTGGTGGAAGAGTTGATCAACCGTACGGCTGGACCTTGCTTGACCGCGATTAAAGATGCTGGCGTGAATGTGGCTGACATCGACGACGTCATTTTGGTTGGCGGTCAAACCCGCATGCCTGCTGTTCAAGACAAAGTAAAAGAGATCTTTGGTAAAGAGCCACGTAAAGACGTAAACCCAGACGAAGCAGTTGCTGTTGGTGCCGCGATTCAAGGTTCCGTACTGTCTGGCGATCGTAAAGACGTATTGCTCTTGGACGTTACCCCATTGTCATTGGGTATCGAAACCTTGGGCGGCGTGATGACCAAAATGATTCCAAAGAACACCACTATTCCTACTAAGCATTCACAGGTTTATTCCACAGCGGAAGATAATCAGCCTGCGGTAACGATCAAGTGTTTCCAAGGTGAGCGTGAAATGGCTGCTGCCAACAAATTACTCGGCGAGTTTAATTTGGAAGGCATTGCTCCAGCTCAGCGCGGTATGCCACAAATTGAAGTGACCTTTGATATTGATGCCAACGGTATTTTGCACGTCACCGCAAAAGACAAGACAACCGGCAAAGAAAACAAAATCACCATCAAGGCGAACTCTGGTTTGACTGAGGAAGAAATTCAACGCATGGTGAAAGATGCTGAAGCAAATGCCGATGAGGATAAGAAGGCATTGGAATTGGTAACAGCGCGCAACACTGCTGATGCATTGGCTCACTCAACCAAGAAGGCCTTGGAAGAGCACGGCGCATCTTTAGAGGCTTCTGAAAAAGAAGCAATTGAAGCTGCTCTGAAGGAATTGGATGAAGCGATCAAGGGTAGCGATAAAGCTGCAATTGAAGCGAAGACTGAAGCCTTGGGTAAAGCAAGTCAGAAGCTTGGTGAAAAAGTCATGGCTGCTGAACAAGCAAAAGCTGGTGGCGGTGCCGCACCTGGCGCGGCTCCTGGTGGCGCACAAGCTGCCGCACCTGACGCCGATGTCGTTGATGCCGACTTCAAAGAGGTTGATGACAAGAAGTAATCATCAAGATCAATTAACGTAGTTTAGAAGTAATTCAATAACAAGTCGGCCTCGTGCCGACTTGTGCCATTCAGGTAGTTGAGAGGAATTTTGTGCCTAAAAGTAAACGCGATTTTTACGAAGTGCTTGGTGTTGCAAGAGGAGCTAGTGACGAGGAGCTAAAAAAGGCTTATCGGAAGTTGGCCATGAAGCATCATCCTGATCGCAATCCGGATAGCAAGACAGCCGAAGCACAATTTAAAGAGGTTAAGGAAGCCTACGAGACATTAACTGATCCCAATAAGCGTGCTGCTTATGATCAGTATGGCCATGCAGGTGTCGACCCATCTATGGGTGGATTTGGTGGTGGCGGTTTCGGGGGCGGTGGTTTTGCTGACGCCTTTGGCGACATCTTCGGCGACATCTTTGGCCAAGGTGGAGGACGTCATTCTGGTCCGCAGGTTTATAAGGGCGCTGATTTACGTTACAACATGGAAATTACTCTCGAGCAAGCAGCCGAGGGTTACACCACGCAAATTCGTGTTCCCAGTTGGAGTAATTGCAAACCTTGTCATGGCACAGGCGCTGAGCCGGGGAGCAAGCCAGAAAAATGTACCACTTGTGATGGGCATGGCCAAGTTCGGGTACAGCAAGGTTTTTTCTCCATGCAGCAAACTTGCCCCAAGTGTCGCGGTACGGGTGAGTACATTCCAAAACCATGCAAAACCTGTCATGGCAGCGGTAAGCATAAAGAGCAGAAAACACTCGAAATTAAGATTCCAGCAGGAATCGATGATGGCATGCGCGTACGCTCGGTTGGTAATGGTGAGCCTGGCGTTAATGGTGGGCCATCAGGTGATTTATACGTAGAGGTAAGAGTAAAGCCGCACAAAGTGTTTGAGCGTGATGGCAGTGATTTACACGTACAGATGCCAATCTCATTCGCAACGGCGACCATTGGTGGCGACATCGAAGTACCAACCCTTTCAGGGCGCGTAGAGTTTCCAATTCCTGAGGGCACTCAAACTGGCAAAACCTTCCGCTTACGTAATAAAGGGATTAAGGGCCTTCGTTCAACGATGGTGGGCGATCTCTTTGTGCATGTGGTGGTTGAGACGCCAGTGAAGCTGACTGACGAGCAAAAGAAGATGCTTCAGAAGTTTGATGACAGTCTGAAATCCGGTGGTGATAAACATAACCCACATCAAAAGGGTTGGTTTGACGGCGTCAAGAGTTTCTTTAGTTAATTCAGTTAGCGATATTTATCCAGCAAAGCCGTGTTCGGATCCGGGAAATTTTCCGGACTTCACTTCCCGAACATAGGCTTTGACTGCAGCCTCAATCGAGGCATGACCATCCATAAAGTTTTTAACAAACTTCGGTGGTTTCCCAGGGCTAATGCCCAGCATATCTTGTAGCACCAAGACCTGACCAGAGCAATCTGGACCAGCGCCAATCCCGATAGTGGGAATAGAGAGATTCTCGGTAATGTGTTTTCCGAGCGAAGAAGGGATTGCTTCGAGCACAATCATTTGCGCACCTGCTTGCTCACAGGCAATGGCCTGTTCAAGCATGAGACTGGCTGCGTCTTTGGATTTACCTTGCACCTTGTAACCACCCAGAATATGGACGGATTGTGGCAATAGTCCTAAGTGAGCGCAAACTGGAACACTGCGCTCAACTAGATATTGAATGATGCCAATCTGCCAATCGCCACCTTCGAGTTTGACCATATCCGCTCCAGCGCGCATTAACTCGGCTGCTGAATCTAATGCTTGGACTGGGTCACCATAACTAGCAAAGGGAAGATCAGCGATCACAAATGCCTGGGTGTTAGCGCGCGATACGCATTCGGTGTGATACGCGACTTGTTCAACGGTAACGGGTGTTGTGCTGCTGTGACCTTGAATCACATTGCCCAAGGAGTCGCCAATCAAGATGGTTTCCACACCGCAGCGATTCAGCAGCGCTGACATCGTTGAATCGTATGCGGTGAGCATAGTAATTTTCTCGCCCTCTGCACGCATAGAGAGGAGTTTGGAAATCGTGATTGGCTTTTCGCCTTGTAAGTAACCCATGGCGTGAGTTTAATGAATTAATGCGAGGATTGGCTATAAACGTCTTTTTCACCACAATTACAGTTGCGGCAAGGGAGTTTTTCGATCCGCTGGTCGGCAACTCGGGGTAGGTAAGCTTTTAATTCCCCTAATTTTGGCAAGAAGAAATCCGGGGCGATTTCTAGTAGCGGTAGTAATACAAATGATCGTTCAGTGATTCTGGGGTGGGGGAGCGTGAGCTCGGAGTCATCCTGAGAAACGCCCTCAAAAGACAGAATATCCAGATCTAAAGTTCTTGGTGCATTCGTATAAGGGCGCTCGCGCCCAAATTCCTTTTCAACAGCCTGGCAGACGTGTAGCAAGCCATAGGGGCTGAGCTCGGTCTCAATTTCAATGACTGCATTGATGTAGTCTCCACCTGCGGCATCTACGGGAGCGCTTTGATAGAAACAGCTTTTAGCGAGAATTTGAAGTTCGCAACGCAATGCAAGGCACACAATCGCATCAGTAATAAGCTGACGTGAGTCGCCGATGTTGCCGCCAAATCCAATAAAAGCTCGAGCCATGCTCATTCCAGACAAGTAATAAAACGATTTGTAACCACCGAATCTACTTTACTGAATTTTTGTGAAACTTGCTTAGCCTGGTGCACCTTCAGTGGGCGTGGCCGCCTTGGGTTTTCTGCGACGACGACGTTTAGCTGGTGAGCCACTATTACCACCCTCATTTTTGATGCTAGCCATCAGGGCCTCTTGCCCAAGTGGATCGGCGGCAATAAAGCTGGTCCACCACTCGCCCAATGTGGGATTTTGTTCGCCAGTGGCGCAGCGAAGGAGCATGAAGTCATAGCCCGCTCTAAAGCGCGGGGATTCAATCAGGCGATAGGGGTAGCGGCCAACCCGCTTTTCGAAGCGAGGTTGCATCGACCATATCTCGCGCATATCGCTTTCAAAGCGACGTTGGATGACCATGCCATTGCTTTGGCTGGCAATCGTTTCATCCATTGCATCGTGCAATGCGGGAATATTGGAAATCCCTTTGGCGATGTTCTTTTTCCAATTGCGCAAGAGATCAGGCCACAGCAAAGTGGCAAACAAAAATCCGGCGGAAACACTTTTGCCAGACTGAATGCGTTGATCTGTATTGGCCAAAGCGATGCGGACAAATTCATTGGCTCCTTTTGAATCTTCTTTGCCATCGAGAATGTGATCCAAAAGCGGTAGGAGTCCGTTATGAAGACCAGCATCCCGCAAACCTTGAATAGCAGCCCAAGAGTAGCCTGACATCAATAGCTTCAGAATTTCATCGAACAATCTCGCTGAGGGCACGTCATGAATCAATTTGCCTAATTTAGCGATTGGCGCGCGGGTTGCTGCATCTAAAGTAAAGCCCGTCTTGGCGGCAAAACGAATCGCACGCAGCATCCGTATAGGATCTTCACGATAGCGCTTGGCTGGGTCGCCAATCATGCGCAATGTTTTCTTTTGCATGTCGGCCATACCGCCGTGGTAGTCGAGTACGGTCTCGGAAGCGGGGTCGTAATACATGGCGTTAATGCTGAAATCACGACGAGCTGCATCCTCGTGCTGACTGCCCCAGACGTTATCGCGCAGAATGCGCCCATTCTCGGCAACATGTTCGCCAGCATTTTCTAGTAAAGCCCTAAAGGTGGAGACCTCAATGATCTCAGGCTGGCCTTTACCAAAAAAGGTCACGTGCACAATCTGGAAGCGACGTCCAATCAAGCGGGCTTTGCGAAATAACCTTTGTACTTGCTCTGGTGTTGCATTGGTTGCCACATCGAAGTCTTTTGGGCTAATTCCCAGCGCCAGATCCCGTACTGCGCCACCGACAATAAACGCGTCATATCCCGCCTGCTGCAAGGTGTACGTCACCTTCACAGCATTTTTAGAAAGCAAGTGCGGATCAATGCGGTGGGACTTTTTAGCAATGCGCTTGGGTGCGCCGGAAGTGTGGGCTGCGGTATGTCGGACCATAGGGTCGCGACGCAAAATACGTTTAATAAATTTTGTAATCATGCAAATAGTTCAAGTATGGGCCAGTTACGTTTCATGGCTTCGGCGCGTAGGCGGGCATCTGGGTTGGTGGCAACGGGGTTGCTCACTTTCTCCAGGAGGGGTAAATCATTCATGGAGTCTGAATAAAAATAACTATACGGTAATTGACCTAATTCCAAGTTCTGACTGGCAAGCCAATCATGCACTCGTTGAATTTTCCCTTCTCGAAAGCTAGGAATGCCTTTCACTTCGCCCGTGAAGCTGGCAAGCGGATTGTCGCCTTCGGTCGCTGGTTCAGTAGCCACCAAATGCTCGATGCCAAAACTTTCAACAATGGGGCGCGTGACAAAGCTATTGGTTGCGGTGACAACACAGCAAAGATCACCCGCATCTTGGTGGCGCTTTACTAGATCGAGTGCTTGCTCGCGCAACTGGCCGGTGATCACCTCTTTCATAAAGGCATCATGCCACTCTTTCAGCTGGGCGCGAGAATGTTCTGACAATGGCTTTAGCGCAAAACGCAGAAACTCTTGGATATTGAGCTTGCCTTCTTTGTAATCTTGATAGAAGCGCTCGTTTTGCTCAGCGTAGTATTTACTGTCGACTACTCCAATGCGAGCCAAAAATTGACCCCATTCGTAATCGCTATCGCAGGGTAGAAGAGTGTGATCTAAATCAAAAAGGGCAAGTTGAGTCATTAATTTTATTTAGGCTGTAAGAGCTCTCTGACAAGAGGCAGTGTTACAGCACGTTTTGTTTCAAGTGAATAAGCATCCAAAGCATCGATTAAGGCCATCAGGTTTGGCATATCGCGATAAAAGCGATTTAATAACCAAGGCAAAACATCGGGCGATAAAACCAAGCCGCGCGCTAGCGCTGCTTGTTGTAAGGCTTCTATTTTCTCATCATCGCTCAGGAGATGGGTTTGGAAGATCAAACCCCACCCTAGGCGGGTTCTGAGATCCTCTCGAAGCTCAAGATTGCTTGGGGCGGCATTTCCGGCCATAAAAATGTGGATTGCCTTACTTCCTTGAACCTCATTCAGAATCCGAAATAATGACGCCACAAGACGATCATCTAAGCGATCGACATCATCGACGGTAATGATGGAGGGTTGATCACTGCCGCCAAGGTCGCCCAAATCTTCCTCCAGACGTACCCATGAGATAGGCTCATTGTGATTGAGGGGGTAATGCTTTAAACCAAGTTGTTTCGCGGCATTGCCTAAAGCCTGTAGCAAATGGGTTCTACCTGAGCCTTCTGGCCCCCACCAATATATCCAGCGCTTGTTGAGAGGGTTCTCTGATAAAGCCCGAGGGGTGTTTAATGCCCAGCCTTTTACTAGCTCTTGCAAAGCGGAGTGCAAGGCTAAATTTTCACCAGCTAAAAAATTATTTAGGCTTGGCGTGGGTGTGTGCCCAATATCAAGAGCAAATTGCCGTGGCAGCGAAGTGTTAGTCATTGCTGCAGAAATTTATTTTTGGTACCACGGGCTTTGAATGTATCGGGACCAGCCATACTGAATAAGTACCAAGCCCACGGCGCTTGTTGGTAATGCTAGAAGCACTCCGAAGAATCCAAATAATTTTCCAAAGAGCAATAATGCAAAGAGCACTGCGACTGGATGCAGGCCAATGCGCTCACCAACCAGGCGAGGCGTTAGGAAGAAGCCTTCCAGCATTTGCCCTAAGCCAAACAATACCAAGACACCAATGATTTCTGCGCCTGGCCCAAACTGGAGAAGAGCTGCAAGAACGGCCAGAGTAAAACCCAGGGCAATGCCAATGTAAGGAATCACAATCATGAGAGCGGTAAATACACCCAATGCCACTGAGCCTTTGATTCCGATAATACTGAGACCAGCGCTGTAGAAAATCGACATGATGGAGATGACAATCAGCATGCCCCTGAGATATTGCGACAATAAACCATCAGCATGCATTGCCAGATGATGAATTGTTTCTTGCGCACGCAGAGGCACAATGCTACGAACCAGTTTAAAAAAGTGATTCCAGTCCAGCAGTAGGTAAAACATCACAAACAGAATGAGGATGGCGTTTACGAATCCGGCAATCACCGAGCTTCCCGACATGAGTACCGTCTCGAATGTGGAAGACATGAGGGCATCCGAGTTGTCGTTGAGGTGCTCCGTGATCTTTTGTGTGGCGCCAGCTTTTAGGGTATTCCAATCGAAATTGATGTGAAACTCACTCAGTTTTGGCCCGAGCCATGCCTGAGTGTTTTGGATCCAATCTGGCAATTGGGCTTTGATGAGGGGAATTTCGGTTTTCAGGAGGGCAATAAAGAGGCTCAAAATTGAAAATACGACCCCCAGGCCAATAATCATGGCAATCCCAGCCGCTGCTGCGCGGGGTAGGTGATGCCTCGCAAGCCATAGGCATACTGGGCGCAAGGCGTAAGCCAGAATAAATGCAGTCAGAAAAGGGGTAAAAATTTCAGCCATCTTGCTTGAATCCTCTAGAATTCAATGATTCTACCGACCAAGCAACGTTTTTCACTAATCTTCTATCTTAGCCATGACCTCATCTACCAATTCTTCATCAAAAGGCCTTTCCTACCGTGACGCTGGCGTCGATATTGACGCTGGGGACGATTTAGTAGACCGTATTAAGCCCCTGGCTAAGAAAACCATGCGCGAGGGCGTGTTGGCTGGTATTGGTGGTTTTGGGGCCCTATTTGAAGTGCCTAAGCGCTACAAAGAGCCGGTATTGGTCTCTGGTACTGATGGCGTAGGAACAAAACTGAGATTGGCCTTTGAGTGGAATCGCCACGATACGATTGGTCAGGACTTGGTGGCCATGAGCGTGAACGATATCTTGGTTCAGGGTGCCGAACCCCTCTTTTTCTTGGATTACTTCGCTTGCGGCAAGCTCACTGTCGACACTGCGGCAACCGTGGTTGCCGGCATTGCCAAGGGATGTGAATTGTCTGGTTGCGCTCTCATCGGCGGTGAAACTGCTGAGATGCCCGGTATGTACCCTCCTGGTGAATATGATTTGGCTGGGTTTGCAGTTGGTGCTGTTGAAAAATCCAAAATCATCACTGGTGCAACGATTGCTCCAGGCGATGTGGTTTTAGCAATTGGCTCTAGTGGTGCGCATTCAAACGGTTACTCTTTGGTGCGAAAAATTATTGAGCGTGCTGGGGCTAAGCCTACTGATGACTTGGGCGGTCGCTCCCTTGGCGATGTTGTCATGGCCCCAACCGAGATTTACGTGAAGCCATTACTCAAGTTGATCTCCGAGATCAATGTGAAGGGGATGGCGCACATTACGGGCGGTGGCTTGGTTGATAACGTGCCTCGCGTGCTTCCAGAAAATACGCAGGCTGTATTACATCGCGATAGTTGGCAAATGCCAGAACTCTTCCGCTGGTTGCAGATGAAAGGTGGCGTTGCTGATGCGGAGATGGTGCGTGTATTTAACTGCGGTATTGGTATGGTGGTGATCGTATCTGCAGATCAAGCGGATACAGCGATCAAGTCTCTGAAGGCTGAGGGATTAAATGCTTGGACGGTTGGTGAAGTAGTGGAGCGCCCAACGGGTGCGCCACAAACCATTGTTATTTAAGACTGTTTCTCCAAGCCTTCTTTGCAGTACTCTAGGGCCGCCTTCAACTCATGCGGGTTGAAGGGGTCAAAAGTTTTTCTACCCGAGATCGCACGCAACCAAGTTAGCTGTCTTTTCCCTAGCTGTCTAGTTGCAGCTAGTGCCCTATAGCGCATTTGCTCAAGGTCTGTCTCGCCATCCAAGTACTCCCAAACTTGCCGATAGCCTACAGAGCGAATTGCAGGCAGATCCGCATGAAGTTCTGGGTTCTTTCGTAATGCCCGCACCTCTTCTAAGAGTCCGCTATTGAGCATTTCATCAAAACGTTTTTCTAAGTTCTGATGTAAGCGGGAGCGATCGCTAGGCTCTAGTGATACCAAGTTAATCCATTCGGGGATGGCGGAGCCTTCTCTCCCATCCTCACTCGGTGAGTCTGCGAGCAAGATAGACATGGGTTTGCCAGTGATTTCGTAAACTTCTAAAGCGCGCTGTACACGTTGAGAATCATTTGGCTGCAAACGCGCGGCAGTAAGAGGATCTACTTTGGCTAATTCAGAATGCATTGCAGGCCAGCCAATTTCTTTGCCTTGTTCATCTAAGCGAGCGCGAATTTCTGGGTTGGCTGGAGGTAATGAAGAGAGTCCATGTGCCCAAGCTCGCCAATACAACATCGTGCCACCCACTACGACGGGAATATTTCCTCGAGCACGAATCTCTTCGCACAATCTCTTCGCATCGTTTGCAAAACGCGCTGCTGAATAAGATTCAGTGGGATCTAGTATGTCGATGAGGTGGTGTTGAACTGCGACTTGCTCGGCTTTGGTGGGTTTAGCACTGCCAATGTCGAGGCCGCGATACACCAATGCGGAGTCCATGCTGATGAGTTCAAGGGTAAGGCCAATGGATTTGGCGTACTCGGCCAAAGACATGGTGAGGTGGGTTTTGCCTGCGCCTGTAGGTCCAACAATACAAAGAACTGATTGTTGATCCGGAATATGCGTCGGCTGAATGTGGGGTTCAGTTTGCATGACCCATTATATGAATGAAATGTGCTGAGTTGTATTGCCGGCCTGTTAATATCCCTTCAACTCATAACTGGAGTACAAGTTGATTGATACCTTATTGCAACTCGGTGATTTGCTATTACATATTGATCGCCACCTCGATGTGGTGATTCAGCAATATGGTAATTGGGCTTATGGCCTTCTATTTACTATAGTGTTTGCGGAGACTGGTTTAGTCGTAGCCCCTTTTTTACCAGGGGATTCTTTGCTGTTTATTGCAGGCGCTTACTGTGCTACAGAACACTTTAATCTGTGGACCCTATGCGCTGGCTTGTTGATTGCCGCCATCGCCGGTAATACAGTAAATTATTTCATTGGTCGCTGGATCGGCCATCGAATTTTTAGTAGCGAGTCGCGTTGGATTGATCAAGCAGCTCTGCGTAAGACACATTCTTTCTATGAGAAGCATGGCGGCAAAACGATTATCGTGGCGCGCTTCTTGCCGATCATTCGCACCTTTGCTCCATTTGTTGCCGGCATCTCAGAAATGAATTTCTCACGCTTCCAGTTATTTAATATTACTGGTGCGGTGTTATGGGTTTTTGGATTAGTGATTGCAGGATATTTCTTTGGCAACATCCCTCTCATCCGTCAAAACCTCAACATTATTGTGTTGATTGGTATTGGCGCTGCGGCCGTACCATTGGTATTGGCTGGCCTGTACAAGATTTTTCAGCGCAAGAAAAAATAATCCACAACTTCACTAAGCAAATTTTGTTTAGTGAAGCTTGGTTTGGCTCTCAAGGGTGACGATATGTTCGCGGATATCCGCCGCATCTTCCGCCCCCGGCATCTCACTTAAGTAACGATGTAGATCCGCAAGTGCGGGCCGAACATATTCGAGTTGTGCAAAGATGAGTCCGCGATCCCGAATTTCTTCTATTGAATCTGGTAGCAAGATCACTAAGCGCTCCTGGATGCCCAGTAGGCGCTCCCAACGCTCATGCTCCGAATAGATCATTTTGAGATTTCTCATAAAGCGCGAGAGGATTTCTCGAGAGCTTGAGGCGCGCAAGAAAATATTCAAAGGCAAGCTGAGTTCACCGCGATAGCCTTTGGCATCGAGGTAAGGATCGAGCATTTCTTGTAATTGATTTTTGGAGAGAGACTCACCAGTCAATGGATCCATGATGATTTCGCCTTGCTGCAAGGAGATGCGCATCATGAAGTGATTGGGGAAAGAGACTCCGCGAATATTTAATCCGATTTGCTGACCGAGTTCCATCATCAAAATTGCCAAGGAGATCGGAATGCCGCGGCGATTTTCAATAATCTGATGCAGATAAGAATTTTCAGGCGCGTAAAAGTCGTTCGGATTGGGACCAAATCCCAATTCGTTATAAAAGAAATGCTTTAACAATTGCAGACGCTGAATGGGTGGCGTATCTGGAGTGATGCGTTGCTTTAGCTTGTTACCCCATTGATCGATCTGATCCAGGGCCCCCTGAACATCCAAATCTGGGTAGGCATGTTGCGCAACCGCTACTGCCGCTTCAGTTAAGGGGAAGTGTTCATCTTCCGCAACAAGGGAAGTGAAGTAGTCAAGTTGTTGTGTTGGCATAAGAGCTATTTTGCATGACGCAGAAATTTTTGCCAGCGAATTCCTACTAAGCCCAAGGCTGCAAAATAAATCACTGCAGCAATGCTTAGCCAGCCTGCTAGTAAGCCAATTCTGATCCAAGGGGTTTGCTGCAAGGCAATCCAATCGTGTGCTGACGCGGCATAAAACAGGAGGCCTGAGAAGGGGATTAAGGCAAGCCCTAGTTGGGCTAAATATTTCCACCAAGCAGCGCTTGGTAGAGCGCCTCTTCTATGCAGCCCCACCCAGAGCAAGCAGGCATTGAGGCATGCTCCCGTACCAACGGATAAAGCTAGCCCAGCATGACCTAGCCAAGGAACAAAAATCAAGTTGGCAAGCTGCGTTGTAACTAAAACTAACAAACCAATTTTTACCGGCGTACGAATGTCCTGACGCGAGTAAAAGCCAGGCGCTAGGATTTTGACCAGAATGAGGCCAATCAGACCAACGCCATAGGCCGCCAGTGCGCGTTGGGTCATCAAGACATCTAAGGCATTAAATTTGCCATAGTGATACAAAACAGCCGCCAGCGGTTCGCCAAAAAGAAAGAGGGCGATTGCACAGGGCGCAGCGAGCAAGAAAGTCAGCTGCAGCCCCCAAATCAAGAGTTCACCGGCGTGCACTAAATCATTCTTTGCATTCGCTTTGCTTAAGCTAGGGAGAAGAACGGTGCCAAGCGCTACGCCTAATAGGGCTGTTGGGAACTCCATGAGGCGATCGGCATACGAGAGCCAGGACACGCTACCAGCTTGTAAGCGCGATGCGATATTGGTATTGATGATGAGTGAGATTTGAGCAACTGACACTGCGAATACTGCTGGCCCCATGAGCTTCAGAACGCGTCTTGCATCAGGATTTCTGATGGCTGCCATGATGGCTCCAGGCAGAAGGGCGATTCTTGGGAGCAGTCCGAGGCGAGCAAGGGCTGGAATTTGGATCGCGAGCTGCAGCACACCACCCAAGAGAACGCCAATGCTGAGGGCGTAAATAGGTTGCTCCAAGTGCGGCGCTAGGAAGATGGCGCTACCAATGAGTGCTAGGTTCAGTAAAACAGGGGTAAATGCGGGGATTGCAAAGCGGCCAAAGGTATTGAGAATCCCTGCTGATAGGGAAACCATCGAAATTAGGCCAATATAGGGAAACATGATGCGAGTCATGACAACGCTTGCTTCATAGGCTGGACCGCCTTCAAATCCTGTAGCAATGGCCAAAATGAGCAGTGGGGCGCCGATTACGCCCAGAAGTACCGTGAGGAGCAGGGCCCAGAATAAGAGGGTAGCGACGGCATTTACGAGGATTTGGGACTGTTTTATATCCCCTTGGCTGGAAATTTCCCCCAAAATTGGCACAAATGCCTGGGAAAAGGCTCCCTCGGCAAAGAGCCGGCGCAGTAAATTTGGCAATCTAAAGGCCACATTAAAGGCGTCAGTCCACTCGGAAGCCCCAAAACTACGGGCAATCAGGGTCTCCCGGAGGAGTCCGGTGATCCGGGACAGCATGGTGAGGGAGCTGACCTTGGCGGCCGCGGAAAGCAGGTTCATGGGCTAATTTTCCCCTATTTATCAAGCGACTGGGCTTTTTTAGTCCTTTAATGTAAAATCTTGGGTTTTGGTGAGTCAGCTTACAAATTTGGCGAACCCACACAGAATTTCAGTTAACCGTATTTTGTAATTTTTATATAGCAAGGTTTAAAGATGGCCAATACCGCACAAGCGCGTAAACGCGCACGGCAGGCAGTAAAACAGAACGAACACAATTCTAGTTTGCGTTCAAAGCTTCGCACTTCCATCAAGGCAGTTCGCAAAGCGATTGAAGCAGGCGACAAGGATGCTGCAGCTAAAGTGTTCGCAGCAACCCAATCAACAATCGACAAGATTGCTGATAAAAAGATTGCTCACAAAAATACTGCATCACGTCAGAAGTCACGTTTGTCTGCAGCGATTAAAGCAATGGCAGCGTAAGACGTTTTTAGTTTTAGGCAGGCTCAAGAGTAATCTGGGCCTAAGCCCGCTCCTTATCAGAGCGGGTTTTTGTTTTTAGGACTGGGTTTGCGATTGCGGTTCAAATTCGCAAGCTTCTTCGATGGGTAGGCTGTTGTCTTTGGCAAAGTTCATGACAAAGTCGAGTGCTCTCGGATCAAGCTTCCCTAGTCTGGTATCAATAACAACGCATTTCACTTTTGCAATAACGACTGGTCTGACATAAGGCGAGTAGGTGAAGCGGGGATCGCCAGCATCGCCTGGTGGGCGAAAAGTGGCCATGACTCCGCAAAGACGCTCGGCCCAGTCGCTGGGACGAAAAGGTTTGCCAGAAGTGGTAATGCCTTGAATGAAAAGCTTTTTGTGGTTCAAGTTGGCGTAGAAATTGTTGTAAGGAATAAGTGTTGCTCAGCCCTCAAGCTTAACAGTCTGAGAAGGCCTTAAGATGACTTTAGGTACTATTTTCGTGCAGTTCATAGCCCAAACAAAAAATGCAAGCTAAAACTCTAGTAGAAAGCTCAACAATGACGTCTTTGGCAAAGCCTCAAGTGCCTGGCCAGGTGAAGCATTACTTGCAGTTTGCCGACCTGACGCGCGAAGAATACGACTATCTCTTGAAGCGCTCTGCGTGGCTCAAAACTAAATTTAAGAGCTATGAGACTTGGCATCCCCTGCACGATCGCACTCTAGCGATGATTTTTGAGAAGCATTCCACTCGTACTCGCCTCTCCTTCGAGGCAGGCATACACCAGCTCGGTGGCCATGCCGTCTATCTGAATACCCGCGATACCCAGTTGGGCCGTGGCGAGCCTGTAGAGGACGCTGCGCAGGTTATTTCTCGGATGACGGACATCATCATGATCCGTACCTTTGGGCAAGAGATTATTGAGCGCTTTGCTGCGAATTCTCGCGTGCCTGTGATTAATGGCCTGACCAATGAATATCACCCTTGCCAAGTGTTAGCTGACATTTTTACTTTTGTGGAGGCGCGTGGCCCTATTCAAGGAAAAACAGTGGCCTGGGTAGGTGATGCCAATAATATGGCTTACACCTGGATTCAGGCGGCTGAATGTTTGGATTTTCAAATTCGCTTTTCTGCCCCAGGCGGATATCAGCTAGATGAGTCTAGGTTGACTCCCAAGGCTCTGAAGCACCTTACCGTTTGCGCCAATCCTCAAGATGCCTGCAAAGATGCTGACTTGGTCACTACTGATGTGTGGACCAGCATGGGATATGAGGATGAAAATACCTCCCGTATGAGCGCCTTCAAAGACTGGATGGTAGATGCGGAACTCATGGCTTTGGCCAAGCCGGATGCTTTGTTTATGCATTGCTTGCCGGCACATCGCGGTGAAGAGGTTTCAGCCGAGGTGATTGATGGCCCACAAAGTATTGTTTGGGAAGAGGCTGAAAATCGCTTGCATGTACAAAAAGCCTTGATGGAGTATTTGCTCTGCGGGCGTTTGGATTAAATTTTTTAAGTAATTTTTTGGTTCATTTTTAATTGAAAAGAAATCATGTCTGATATTAAAAAAGTAGTTCTAGCCTATTCTGGCGGTCTTGATACAAGCGTGATCTTGAAGTGGCTTCAAGACACCTATCAGTGCGAAATTGTTACCTTTACTGCGGACTTGGGTCAGGGGGAGGAGCTTGAGCCGGCACGTGCCAAGGCTCTGCAATTTGGCATCAAACCAGAAAATATTTTTATCGATGATTTACGCGAAGAATTTGTGCGTGACTTTGTGTTCCCAATGTTCCGCGCTAATACGATTTATGAGGGCGAATATTTGTTGGGCACCTCGATCGCGCGCCCATTGATCGCTAAGCGTCAAATTGAAATTGCCCGCTTAACTGGTGCCGATTCAGTATCGCACGGAGCAACCGGTAAAGGGAATGACCAGGTTCGCTTTGAATTGGGCTACTACGCATTAGAGCCGGGAATCAAGGTGATTGCCCCATGGCGTGAATGGGACCTGCTCTCTCGCGAGAAGCTCATGGCTTATGCGGAAAAGCATGGCATTCCTGTTGAAATGAAGCATAAGCAAGGTGGTTCACCATATTCAATGGATGCCAATCTCTTGCATATCAGCTACGAAGGTCGTCATCTTGAGAATCCAAATGCCGAGGCAGAAGAGTCTATGTGGCGTTGGACGGTTTCTCCTGAGAAGGCTCCCGATGCTCCAGAAATTATTGAAATTGAATTCCGTGCTGGCGATCCGGTAGCGATCAATGGCAAAGCCTATAAGCCACATGAATTATTGGCTGAGCTCAATCGCATTGGTGGCATGCACGGCATCGGTCGTTTGGATTTAGTTGAAAACCGCTTTGTTGGCATGAAGAGTCGCGGTTGTTACGAAACCCCTGGCGGCACTATTTTGTTAAAGGCGCACCGCGGTATCGAGAGTATTACCTTGGATCGTGAAGTTGCGCATCTGAAGGATGACTTAATGCCACGCTACGCAAGCCTGATTTATAACGGTTTGTGGTGGGCTCCAGAGCGTATCGCTTTGCAAACCTTGATTGATCACACTCAACAGATGGTCAATGGCGTGGTGCGCTTGAAGTTGTACAAAGGCTCTGTATCTGTGATTTCACGTGATTCAGCAAACACCTTGTTCGACCAAACGATCGCCACTTTTGATGATGATGGCGGCGCATACAACCAGGCTGATGCTGGCGGCTTTATTAAGCTCAACGCATTGCGTATGCGAATAGCTGAAACCGCAAGACGTAAACGTAGCAAATAAGTAAGTTCATTCATTACTATTGAGTCATTCAGATTAGAAAGAATAAAGATGCAATTTGATCAAGTTTCTGTAGGCAAGAAAGCCAATGTATTTTTCGATGGTAAGTGCGTATCTCATACCGTAACCCTATCGAATGGTGTGCGCAAATCAGTTGGCGTGGTATTGCCAAGCACCTTGCGCTTCGACCTGAGCACCAAAGAAATCATGGAAGTGGTGGACGGTAATGCATTTGTTAGCATTAACGGCGCCCCTGAAGTGGAGTTCAAGGCTGGTCAAAGTTGGGAAGTGGAAAAGGGCGGCTACTTCATCATCCGCGCCGAATCACCAGTGCATTATGTTTGCCACTTTGAATAAGTAATAAAACAAGAGTCGGTGGAGGTGATGCCTCTGCCACTCAAAAGAAAACGCAGACCTTGGTCTGCGTTTTTTTATTTACTCGTGCTTCATCAATCACTTATTTTTTGGTAAACCCTGAATGACTGCGCCTGGGGCGATGACCCTCTCGGAGAACCATTGCTTATTCATCTCTAAGGCATAACGCACGGTTGCTTTGGGGCAGTGGTTATTATTGGTTTCTGCTTGCATCTCTTCGATGTTGACAATCTTTCCATCGTCAGCAATGAAAGCAATCGATAAAGGGATCTTGGTGTTATTCATCCAAAAGCAGTGCCCCGCCTTTTGTTCAAAGATGAAGAGCATGCCTGAGTTAGTTGGCATGCTAGTGCGATTCATGAGTCCAACTTCACGTGCCTTGGGGGTATCGGCTACTTCTGCCTGAATGCGATAGATGCCGGTCTTGAGTTCAATGGTTGGTAGACCAACATTTTGCTGGGCTATCGCAGTCATGGAGAAAATACTGGCGATTGAGATAAGCCCAAGAATGAATTGCTTTAGATTATGTCGACGCATGATGTTCTAGGTGTGGAGGGTAGAGTAATTCTAAGTCAATCGAAAATGGGGCGATAAAGGTAGGCGAAAAAAAACCCAGGAACAAGTCCTGGGTTTTTAATAATGATCTAAAGCAGATTAAGCTGCTTGGATATTGGTAGCTTGTTTGCCTTTAGGACCTTGGGTAATATCAAACGTTACCTTTTGGTTTTCCTTGAGGGTTTTGAACCCAGGCATTGTGATCGCGCTGAAATGCGCGAACAACTCTTCTTCACCATCATCAGGTTTGATAAAGCCAAAACCTTTTGCATCATTGAACCACTTAACAATTCCGGTCGCCATGCGAACTCCATTACATAAACTTAAAACAACCGTGATGAGGGTGAATACTTTTTAATCAGTCTCGCTCTACAACACGCCTAAATAGGACTTCAAATAAAGCCTACCCCCTGATTGTTTGCCCTTTATGGTGGGGTGTCAAGGGGTAGAGGGTAGATAGTTATCGGTAAAGACCCCTTTTTTTATCGAAAAATGCCCCAATATGGTGTAAATCAAGCTTTCTTGATGGTTTTTTGCAACAAGGCCCTCAAGATCCAAGTTTTTATATCTGTGTTTAGAATGTTTCTCATGAGTCGTACAACGAAAAATCCAGCGGTTGGTAACCCAAATAACCCCCATATTGAAGACACCATTCTTCTCGAAAAGCAGGCCGAGAAGGTAAAGGCACCTTCGATGTATAAAGTTTTACTATTGAATGACGATTACACGCCAATGGAATTTGTGGTGATGGTAATTCAGGAGTATTTTAATAAGGACCATGAGACAGCTACACGGATCATGTTGCAGGTTCATTTAGTTGGCAAAGGCATCTGTGGTGTATTTACCAGAGATGTTGCGGCAACAAAAGTGCATCAGGTTATAGAGCTTTCCCGCGAAGCGGGTCACCCACTACAGTGCACTATGGAGGAAGCATGATTGCCCAAGAACTAGAAGTCAGTTTGCACATGGCATTTGTTGACGCGAGAGCCTCAAGACATGAGTTCATTACGGTTGAGCATTTACTTGCCGCCTTATTGGATAACGCAACCGCGGTTGAGGTCTTAAAGGCTTGCGCGGTCAATATTGCTGAGCTACGTGCGCAACTGAAAAATTTTATTAATGACAACACCCCCGTTGTCCCTGGAAATGATGAGGTAGATACTCAGCCTACTCTGGGTTTCCAGCGTGTGATTCAGCGCGCAATCATGCACGTGCAGTCAACATCGAATGGCAAGAAGGAAGTCACGGGCGCGAATGTGCTCGTTGCTATCTTCGGTGAAAAAGATTCGCATGCGGTGTATTTCTTGCAGCAGCAGGGCGTAACTCGTTTGGATGTAGTGAACTTTATTAGTCATGGTGTTCGCAAGGATCAGACTGAGCATGTAAAGCCAGCTGAGTCTGCACAAGAGTCCGAAGATGCATCGTCAGGTGGCAAAGAGAGTCCGCTTGAGCAGTACACCCAGAATCTGAATCTCTTGGCCAAGCAAGGCAAGATTGATCCGCTCATCGGGCGCGAAAGCGAAGTGGAGCGGGTTATTCAAGTGCTATGCCGTCGCCGCAAAAATAATCCGCTATTGGTGGGTGAGGCGGGAGTTGGTAAAACCGCCATTGCCGAAGGTCTTGCCTGGCGCATTGTGAAGGGTGACGTCCCAGAAATTTTGGCAGATGCCACTGTTTATTCATTAGACATGGGTGCGCTATTGGCTGGCACTAAATATCGCGGTGATTTCGAGCAGCGTCTAAAAAGCGTTCTGAAGTCATTAAAAGATAGTGCTCATGGCGTTTTATTTATTGATGAGATTCACACTCTGATTGGAGCGGGTGCCGCTTCTGGTGGAACGCTTGATGCAAGCAATCTGCTAAAACCAGCGCTGTCTAATGGCCAGCTTAAATGTATTGGCGCAACTACCTTTACTGAGTACCGGGGCATTTTCGAAAAAGATGCCGCACTCTCACGTCGCTTCCAGAAAGTTGATGTAGTTGAGCCAACTGTCGATCAGACAGTGCAAATCTTGCGTGGTTTGAAGTCTCGCTTTGAAGAGCATCACAGCGTGAAGTATGCTGCTGCTGCTTTGGTTGCTGCTGCTGAATTGTCTTCACGCTACATCAATGATCGCCATTTGCCGGATAAGGCGATTGATGTGATTGATGAGGCTGGTGCCGCTCAGCGCATCTTGCCAAAGTCAAAACAGAAGAAAACCATTGGTCGTCCTGAGATTGAAGAAATCGTTGCTAAGATCGCACGCATACCGCCACAGTCTGTGACTGTGGATGACCGTAGCAAGTTACAAACCTTGGATCGCGATATTAAGAGCGTGGTATTTGGTCAAGATCCTGCGATCGAGGCGTTAGCGAGCGCTATCAAGATGACCCGTGCCGGCTTGGGCAAGATCGATAGGCCAATTGGCTCATTCTTGTTCTCAGGCCCTACGGGTGTTGGTAAGACTGAGGTTGCTAAACAGCTTGCTTATATCCTCGGCATTGAGCTTCTTCGTTTCGATATGTCTGAATACATGGAGCGCCATGCTGTCAGCCGTTTGATTGGCGCGCCTCCTGGATATGTAGGCTTTGATCAAGGTGGCCTGCTTACTGAGGCTGTGAATAAGAAGCCGCATTGCGTGCTCCTGCTTGATGAAATTGAAAAAGCCCACCCAGACATTTTCAATATTCTGTTGCAGGTGATGGATCACGGTACGCTGACAGATAACAATGGGCGCAAGACGGATTTCCGTAATGTCATCATCATCATGACCACCAATGCTGGTGCTGAAGCAATGCAGAAGTCCACCATTGGCTTTACCAATGCTCGTGAGTCTGGTGATGAGATGGCGGATATTAAGAAATTCTTTACCCCAGAGTTCCGCAATCGTTTGGATGCGATCGTCTCCTTCAAGGCGCTCGATGAAACTATCATCATGCGTGTTGTTGATAAATTCTTAATGCAATTGGAAGAGCAGTTACATGAGAAGAAGGTAGATGCGACATTCAGTCCTGCATTACGCGCGCACTTGGCCAAGCATGGTTTTGATCCTTTAATGGGAGCAAGACCGATGCAGCGAATTATTCAGGATACGGTTCGTAAGGCCTTGGCTGATGAGTTGCTATTCGGTAGATTGGCGCAAGGTGGTCACGTTGCAGTCGATATTGACGCAGAAGGCAAAGTACATTTAGAGTTTGATGCCCCGGTTGTCGCGGGTAAAACACCTAAAGCTGATGTGGCGCCAGTTGAGGAAATCTGACCTTCTTCAATCAGAATGAGTGGCAAAGTATTGGTAGAAATTAAAAAAACCACCCTCGGGTGGTTTTTTTAATTGGGTCTCAGTGATTGCTGTTTGAATTAACCGCGGCCTGTGCTTCCAAACCCGCCTGCTCCGCGACTACTCTCAGTAAATTCTTCAACTACTTTGAGCTCTACCTGTTGAACCGGCATAACCACTAGCTGAGCTAAACGTTCCATGGGCTCGAGTTTGAAGGCTGTTGCGCCACGATTCCAGGTACTCACCATCAGTTGTCCTTGGTAATCCGAATCTATCAGTCCTACGAGGTTCCCAAGCACAATGCCGTGTTTATGGCCTAGGCCTGAACGCGGAAGAATAAAGGCGGCATAACGTGGATCTTCAACATAAATAGCTAGGCCGGTCGGTACCAGTACTGTTTGACCCGGTGCAATCTCAATCGCCTCATCGATACAGGCGCGTAAGTCTAGGCCAGCACTACCGGGTGTGCCATAGCTTGGAAGCTGATCGCGCATACGTTCATCGAGAATTTTGACTTGAAGTTCTTGCATGGAATTTCCTAAAGCTAGATAAATAGAATTTGAATTGAGGCGAAAATGAAATTAGATTTTCTTGGCGACCAACTGAACGAGTTGGCGTGCGAGCTGCAGCTTTTCTGCCTTAGCGATTTTCTTGCTACCGCTTTCATCAATAATGAGCAGTTGGTTGAGATCGCTGCCAAAAGTATCAGGGCCAATATTGCCAACAATCATTGGAATCCCTTTACGCTTGCGTTTCTCATTCGCATGCGTTTGCAGATCAGTAGACTCGGCTGCAAAGCCAACGCAATATGGGCGTGGCTTACCGGATTTGGTTTTGACAGACTTTGCTACGTCGGCAAGGATATCAGGATTGGCGATAAATTCTAGATTGGGCGCTTGTTTGCCTTGGCGCTTGATCTTTTCCTTTGCGGGTTTAGCGATACCCCAGTCAGCAACTGCGGCAACCGCAAAAAAGATATCGCAATCAATCGATTGCATTGTGGCCGCATGCATTTCTTTGGCGCTAACGACATTCGTGCGGGTAATTTTTCCTGTGACCTCTAGTGGTGTTGTGAAGTCGCAAGGGCCTGCAATTAAGTGAACATCTGCGCCAGCCTCAACTGCTGCACGCGCAATTGCAAAACCCATTTTTCCTGAGCTGCGATTGGTAATGCCACGTACGGGATCAATAGCCTCAAAAGTGGGGCCGGCTGTAATTAGTACGCGTTTGCCGATGAGTGGCTTCTTCTGAAAGAAGGCAATCAGTTGTTCGGTAATTTCTGCTGGCTCGAGCATGCGACCTAGGCCCACTTCACCGCAAGCCTGGAATCCGCTAGCAGGCCCAAGTAGCGTAACTTTATCTTCAACCAGGCGCTGCACACTTCTTTGAGTCGCCGCATGTTCCCACATTTGCTTATTCATCGCAGGCGCCAATAGGAGCGGGCAGTCTCTAGCAAGGCAAAGTGTAGTGAGTAAATCATCGGCTAGGCCTAGAGAAAGCTTTGCCATGAGATCAGCGCTGGCAGGTGCAATCAAAATAGCATCGGCGGCTCGTGACAGCTCAATATGCGCCATATTGTTAGCAATGCTGCTATCCCATTGGCTGATATAGACCGGATTGCCAGTGAGAGCTTGCATTGTTACGGGGGTGACAAATTGCTGCGCGGCTTCTGTCATGACCACTTGAACGCTGGCACCTTCTTGCATCAGTAGGCGGGCTAATTCCGCAGACTTGTATGCCGCTATTCCGCCGGAGATGCCGAGAACGATTTTCTTGTTCAAAAGTGATTGCATGACGTCAGCTTAAAGGGGTTGGGATGATTTGCCAAATGACTTGCGCAGCTCGCCCCAAATAATGAGAGCAGCACCAATACAAATAGCGCTATCGGCAATATTGAAGGCAGGCCAATGCCAGTTAGCGTAATGCAGATCGATAAAGTCGACTACAGCGCCATACATGATGCGATCAAGGACGTTGCCTAATGCGCCACCCAAGATCAAGCTCAGAGCCCAGCAAAGCATCTTGTCGCCCTGACTTCTGCGTAGCAGCCAAAAGATATAAGTAGAGGCAGCTAAGCCCAGGGCTGTAAAGAACCAGCGCTGCCATCCAGAGCCTTGGGCTAAGAACGAAAATGCCGCCCCTGGGTTAAAGAGCAAGAGCCAGTTTAAAAACGGCAATATTTCCTCGGGAATGCCTATTTGAAGATTGCTGAGTGCCGACCATTTGCTCAGTTGGTCTAGTAATAGCGTGATCACTGCAATCGCTAGACAACGAAGAAAGGATAGGTTCATGGTCATCTGAATAAGCGCTTACGCAAACAAGCGACTTTCACCGCTACCAAAGAGATTGCTGATACAGCGACCGCATAGTTCGGGGTGTTCAGTGTTGGAGCCGACATCCGCAGTGTGATGCCAGCAACGACCGCACTTCTTGTATTGACTGCCACGCACTAGTACTTCAAGGCCACCGTTGCTGAGTTCGAGATTAGCACTAGAGGTAATCGTTACAAAGCGCAGATCATTTTCCAAGGAGTGCAAGATTGCAAAGTCGACATCACCTAATTTGATAGTGAGCTCTGCTTGTAGCGATGAGCCGACATTGCCAGCCTCGCGCTCTACTTCAATGGCTTTAGTTACTTCAGAGCGGATCTCTCTAATGCGGTTCCACTTGGCAAGTAATTCTGTCGCCTGGGCAATTTCTGGGAAGGCGCCAAATTCTTCCATGAAGATGGATTCTTTGGCCTTCTCATTCGCACCATGTGGGAATGACAGCCAAGCCTCTTCCGCAGTAAAGGAGAGGAAGGGCGCCAACCACTTCAAAAGATTGCGCGTAATGTGGAAAAGAGCATTTTGCGCCGCACGACGTTCTTTAGAGTCCGGGGCGCTGGTGTACAAGCGATCTTTGAGAATATCTAAGTAGAAGCCACCTAAATCTTCTGAGCAGAAGGTCAGCATACGGACTACCGCAGGCTGGAACTCATAAGCTTGGTAGTGGGCTTGTACTTCATTTTGCAATTGATTGGCGAGTGCTACGGCATAGCGATCAATCTCTAACCATTCGCTAGCGGGCATGCTGTGCTTGCTCGGATCAAAGTCGGAGAGGTTGGCTAGTAAGAAACGCAAAGTATTGCGAATACGGCGATAGCTTTCTACTACGCGCTTGAGAATCTCATCAGAAATCGTCATTTCACCGGAGTAATCAGTAGAGGCTACCCACAGACGAATAATCTCGGCACCTAATTTGTCCGCAACTTGTTGAGGGGCAATCACGTTGCCAACAGATTTACTCATCTTGCGACCTTGACCGTCTACGGTAAAGCCATGGGTGAGCAGTGCTTTATATGGCGGCTTGCCATCGAGCATCGCGCCAGTTAACAGTGATGAGTGGAACCAGCCGCGATGTTGATCAGAGCCTTCGAGATACAAGTCCGCCAGGCGACCATCCGCATTCTCAGATTCTGGGCGATAGAGTTCGTCGCGATGTGAGCCACGAATGACGTGCCAGTGGGTTGTGCCGGAATCAAACCAGACATCCAAGGTGTCGCGATTCTTTTCGTATTGAGAGGCTTCATCGCCAAGCAATTCAGCGACCTCAAGTTTTTGCCAGGCTTCGATACCTTCTTTTTCTACGCGCTGAGCAATTTCTTCCAAGAGTTCGCCAGTGCGTGGATGCGGCTCACCACTTTCCTTATGAACAAAGAAGGCCATTGGGACACCCCATTGGCGCTGACGCGACAAAGTCCAGTCAGGGCGATTGGCAATCATGCTGTTTAAGCGTTGCTTGCCCCAGGCTGGGAAGAACTCAGTGTTCTCGATGCCGGCTAATGCGGTCTCGCGTAAGCTGGCTTTGCCATCGGATGGCTTCTTATCCATGCTTGCAAACCACTGCGAGGTAGCGCGATAAATAATGGGCGACTTATGGCGCCAGCAGTGCATGTAGGAGTGGGTATACGTTTTATCGCGCAAGAGACTTCCTGCTTCACGCATCGCTTCCACAATCTTGGGATTCGCTTTCCAAATATATTCATTGGCAAAGAGTGGGAGCCAAGATGCATAGACGCCATTACCCATGACCGGGTTCAAAATATCTTTGTCAGCAAGTTTGTTTGCTTTGCAGGATTTAAAGTCTTCCTCGCCATAAGCCGGTGCTGAGTGCACAACGCCAGTACCGGTATCAAGCGTGACGTATTCAGCTGGATAGATCGGTGAGAGACGTTTGTAGCCCTCGTGCAATGGGGCTAGTGGATGCCAGAAAGAAATATTAGCCAACTGACTGCCTAGGCAAGTGCCAATAACCTTACCCTCGAGACCGTATTCTTGTAGACAGGTTTCTACGCGATCTTTCGCGAGAATCAGCAACTTGTCGCCGGTATCAACCAATGCATAGTTGAGTTCTGGGTGAACATTCAATGCCTGGTTGGCAGGAATGGTCCAAGGGGTTGTCGTCCAAATCACAATCATTCCAGGTTTTGCTGGAATGTCATTTAGACCAAATACTTTTGCCAACTGTGGGCGTTGCGCATCATCAAAAGCGAAGCCAACATCTACAGTTGGGTCGGTTTTGTCTTGGTATTCAACTTCAGCCTCTGCGAGTGCGGAGCCGCAATCAAAACACCAGTTCACTGGTTTTAGACCTCGGAAAACGTAACCCTTTTCCCAGATCTTCCCTAGTGCGCGGATTTCGTCAGCCTCATTACGAAAGTTCATGGTGAGGTAGGGGTTATTCCAGTCGCCTAGAACGCCTAAACGCTCAAAGTCCTTCTTCTGCTTATCGACCTGCACTTTTGCATAGGCACGCGCCTTAGATTGCACTTCGGCAGTAGGCAGATTTTTGCCAAACTCCTTTTCAATCTGAATCTCAATCGGCATACCATGACAATCCCAGCCAGGAACGTAAGCGGAGTCAAAGCCCATCAGCCAACGGGACTTCACAATCATGTCCTTCAGAATTTTATTTACCGCATGACCAATATGAATATCTCCGTTCGCATATGGAGGACCATCATGCAAAATAAATTTTGGCTGGTTGGCATGCGCCGCACGAATTTTTTCGTAGAGTTTATTTTTCTGCCATTGCGCAACCCATTGAGGTTCACGTTTTGGTAGGTCGCCTCGCATTGGAAACGATGTCTCTAATAAATTGACGGGATAGGAGTTTTCTTTTTCAGACATAAGTTTTTTTCTGGAAATAATTTCTGGCATGCGCTGCATCAGATGCAATCGCCTTGGTAAGTGTTTCGAGGTCGGAATACTTTTCCTCGTCACGAATTTTTTCTAAGAGTTCGACGGTAATAATTTTTCCGTAAACATCCGCGTTGTAATCAAAGATATGGGTTTCAAGTAAGACGCGCCCTTCATCCTCAACTGTTGGCCGCACCCCTAGGCTGGCTACCGCTGCTAGCGGCTTATCACCCAGACCTAACACTTGGGCCGTGAAGATGCCAGAGCAGGCGGGCTTGCGATGATGCAGGTGATTAGCAACCGCCAGGTTCAGCGTTGGGAAACCCAGGGTACGCCCTAATTTTTGTCCATGAATCACATGACCAGAAATGCCATAGGGGCGCCCGAGTAATTTGGTGGCCAATTCCATTTCGCCATTAGCCAATGCGTTGCGAAGTGCCGAACTGGAAATGCGCTCACCGTTTTCAGAAACGGTATGAATACTGGAAACTTCGAAGCCATATTTTTCACCGGCAGCCTTCAAGCTAGCAAAGTCACCAGCACGTTTCGCGCCATAGCAAAAATCATCGCCAATCAAAATCCATTTGGCATTGAGCTGTTTCACGATGATTTCAGAAACGAACGCTTCTGGTGTGAGTCGAGCAAACGCATGATTGAAATGCTCCACTACGACACGGTCAATTCCAATATCCGCAAAAGCGGCAAGTTTGTCGCGCAAATTGAGAATCCGGGGAGGGGCTTGCTCTGCGGAAAAGAATTCTTTGGGGTGTGGCTCGAAAGTCATGACGCAGCTAACGAGTCCCCGCTCGTGGGCACCATCCTGGAGCTGTTTTAGCAGGGTGTGATGACCCCTGTGCACGCCATCGAAATTACCGATGGTTAAGGCACAAGCTGGTCCTGCAGAAAACTGGGTGGGGCCACGGAATACGTTCACGAAATCGCTTTCAGGGTAGCCATCAATTATATTGTGGGCATGCTATCTATCGTCACCTTAATCTCAGGCCGCGGATCTAATTTCGAGGCTATCGTCAAAACGGCTCAAAAAGAGCATTGGCCGGTCAAATTTGCCGGGGTCATCGCTAACCACTCTGCGGCTAAGGGCCTTGATTTTGCTCGCTCCCAGGGCATTCCTGCATTCGCCATTGAGCACCGAGAGCATGCTACTCGTGAATCCTTTGATATGGCCCTGATCGAGAAAATCGATGAATTAGGAGCTGATTTGGTGGTTTTGGCCGGTTTTATGAGAATTCTGACCCCAGGCTTTATCCGTCATTTTGAGGGTCGCCTCATCAATATTCACCCCGCCTTGTTGCCAGCCTTCCCTGGCTTGCATACCCATGAGCGGGCTTTGGAGGCTGGGGTTGCTGAGCATGGCGCTACCGTTCACTTTGTTACGGAGGGGGTCGATGAGGGCCCGATTATTTGCCAGGCCTCAGTTCCGGTGCTAGCTGGTGATGATGCCGATAGCTTGGCAGCGCGCGTTTTGGCCGCAGAACATCAGATTTATCCAAGGGCCGTAAAATGGTTCCTTGATGGACGATTGCGAATAGTAGGTAATCAAGTTCAGGTTCAACCACCGGAGTCGCAATTAATAAAATTATGAGTAAAGAACGTTCATCCCGCGGAGCTGGTGCCGGCTCCAAATCAGGCGCAAGATCTGGTTCCCGCTTGGGCCCGCAAAAAAGTTATGCCGCCAAATCTAAGGATCCTTTGCGCCGTCCAGAGCGTCGCAATGCAAGTGGCAACATCATTGCACCCGAAGGCCAAAAAAACTTTTCCAATGCCAAAGCGTTGCCGCAGCACGCCATTCATTTGGAGCGTTTACTCCCTGAGTTGCTTAGTTTTGAACAGCCTGCCGATCGTGTTGTGAGTCGTTATTTCCGCTCCGAGCCGCAGTTGGGTAATCGTGATCGCGCTTTGATTGCGGAGAGTGCATTTGCTATTCTTCGCCGTAAAAATGAGTTCTCACAATTCGCCTCTAGTGGCGAGGGTTCCCAGGCTAGACGCTTGGCCCTATTGGGTTTGCTGTCCGCTCTCTCTGAGGGTGGGCTCGGTTCCGCCAACCGTGCGGAGAGCGCGATTGCTGACTTGGCGCATGTGCTTAAGACTGGTGAGTACGAGTGGTTGCAGCGTTTTGCAACGGTTGATCCAACCGCGCTAAATCCATTGGTTCGCAATAATTTGCCTGAATGGCTTTGGGATGCTTTTGGAAAATACCCCGGCGAAGAAACGCGTGAAGAGTTGGCTAAATCATTGATGCATCCCGCATTATTAGATTTGCGTGCCAACACAATGAAGACAACGCGCGAGCAATTGCTCGCCGAAATGAATGCCTTGGGTGGTCGCTATCAAGCCATTCCTACGCCTTATGCGCCTGATGGTGTTCGTATCATGGGTAAACCTGCTTTGCAAAATACCGTTGGCTTTAAAGCGGGAATGTTTGAGGTTCAAGATGAGGGTAGCCAATTGTTGGCTTACTTACTCGCTCCAAAACGGGGTGAGATGGTTGTCGACTTTTGCGCTGGCGCTGGCGGCAAGACACTGGCTATTGGGGCGCTCATGCGCTCAACAGGCCGTTTATATGCCTTGGACACATCTGAACGTCGCTTAGCGAATTTAAAGCCAAGACAGGCCCGTAGCGGCCTCTCAAATGTCCATCCCGTATGGATTGATAGCGAGAATGATGCCAAGATCAAGCGCCTTGCTGGAAAGATTGATCGAGTCTTGGTTGATGCCCCTTGTAGCGGTATGGGAACACTGCGTCGCAATCCTGATCTGAAGTGGCGCCAGACGCCTGCGGGTGTTTTGGAGCTAAATCAGAAGCAAATGAGTATTTTGGCTTCGGCAAGTCGCTTATTGAAGCCAGGCGGTCGCTTGGTTTATGCGACCTGCAGCCTTTTGCCCCAAGAAAATCAACAGATTGCCGAAGATTTTCTGGCAAAACATCCTAATTTTGAGGTTGTTCCCGCTGCTGAAGTTCTTAAACCATTGTTTCCAAAGGATAAAATTCCTTTGGGCTGCAGTCCAGATAATCCGTGGTGGCAGTTGTGGCCGCATATTCACGGTACAGATGGCTTTTTTGGGGCTGTTTTCCAGAAAAAGGCTGCTGCTCCAGTCTTAAATCCTGAAAAAGACGGGGAAAAAGAGATCAAGGTCAAAACCAAGAAGGCTGTCAAAGAACTAAAATAAGGGTTTAGACCTCTTTAGGGATACCCTTTTGAACACAGCATCAAGTTTTGATATTTTTCTGAATTGGCTCTCCAATGGATACTTGGATTGGGCTTGGTGGCAAATCCTGGTTTTCACTTTAGTGGCGACTCATATCACTATTGCTGGGGTCACCATTTTTTTGCATCGTTGCCAAGCGCATCGCGCCTTGGATTTGCACCCCATCATGTCGCATTTTTTCCGTTTTTGGCTTTGGCTGACTACCGGTATGGTGACCAAAGAGTGGGCGGCAATTCATCGCAAGCATCACGCTAAGTGCGAAACCGTTGATGATCCACATAGCCCCCAAGTGCTAGGTATCAATACGGTACTTTCTCGCGGCGCTGAGCTTTATAAAATGGAAGCAGGCAATCAAGAGACTTTAGATAAGTTTGGCCATGGCACTCCTGATGATTGGATTGAGCGCAATATTTATTCCAAGTTTTCTTGGCAAGGTGTTGCCTTAATGCTCATCATTGATGTGTTCTTATTTGGCGCAATTGGTTTAACAGTCTGGGCGGTGCAGATGTTGTGGATCCCAATTACTGCCGCCGGCATCATTAATGGTATTGGCCACTATTGGGGCTACCGTAATTTTGATTGCGAAGATGCTTCAACTAATATTTTTCCGTGGGGTATTTTGATTGGTGGCGAGGAGCTGCATAACAATCACCACACTTTTGCTACTAGCGCCAAGCTCTCCAACAAGTGGTATGAGTTTGATGTTGGTTGGATGTACATTCAGATGATGAGCGCTGTGGGTTTGGCGAAGGTAAAGAAGACTTCGCCTAAGCCAGTGCTCAGCGACTTACGTCCCGCGGATCAAGGTACTCTTGAGGCCATCATTGCTAACCGCTATGAAATCATGGCCCGCTATAGCAAGACCTTGCGAAGCTTCTTTAACAATGAGGTCCAGCATATGCAAGTGTTGGCGGCCCATCTCAAGGATGCTCGTACATGGTTGGGTAAAGATGAATCCCGCCTCACTGAAGAGGAGAAAACTAAGCTTGAAGAGCTAATCGCTACCAACGCTCAGTTGCGCAAGATGATTGAGATGCGCCGTGATCTTCAAGCGATCTGGAGTCGTTCAAATGCTACCGGTGATCAGTTGTTATTGCAGTTGCATTCTTGGTGTCAGCGCGCTGAAGACAGCGGCCTAAACAGTTTGCGTGATTTTTCTTTGAGGTTGCGTCGTTACGCTTAAGAAATTTTTTGAGAAGTAGTCTGCTGAAAACTAAGACAATAAAAAACCCGCTGATGTAGCGGGTTTTTTATTTACTGCAAGTAAGAGTGAAATCAGTTCTTACTTGAGCTTTGTTTCTTTGTAAGCAACGTGCTTGCGAATGGTTGGATCGAACTTCATGATCTCCATTTTCTCAGGCTTTGTACGCTTGTTTTTTGAAGTTGTATAGAAGTGACCAGTACCAGCTGATGACTCTAATTTGATTTTTTCTCTGCCGCCTTTAGCCATTTGTGCGCTCCTTAAATTTCGCCACGTGCACGGAGATCAGACAACACAGCATCAATGCCGTTCTTGTCGATAACGCGCAAACCAGCGTTGGTTAAGCGCAAGCTAATCCAACGGTTTTCAGATTCAACCCAGAAACGACGGTTTTGCAGATTAGGCAAAAAGCGACGCTTCGTTTTATTGTTTGCATGGGATACATTGTTGCCAACCATCGGCTTCTTCCCAGTGACTTGGCAAACTTTTGCCATGACGTGACTCCATTAATTGCGAAAAAAGAAGATTGTATCAGTCTCAGCCTAGTTTGATCTACCCCTAATTCGCTTTAGTTTTAATGATTTAGTCGTCCCGGGGAAAATCATGGCGTAAATTCACTCATAAGTTAGTAATTACTTTCAATTTATGTCATTATTCATAAGGCCAGCATCTGAAAATGAGAAAAAACCGCTGCCACTCACAATGCAGTGATCTAACAGGGGAATATCAACCAGTTGCAGTGCTTTGGAAAGCATATTGGTTAATTCTTGGTCTGCTTCGCTAGGAAGTGGGTTTCCGCTGGGGTGATTATGGGCCACGATAAGGGCGCTGGCGTTCCTCGAGAGGGCCTCCTTAAGGATTTCTCGTGGATAGACGGCGGTATGGGTAAGGGAGCCTCTAAAGAGCTCCTGACACTCAATGAGATGCAGGCGTGAGTCCAAGTGCAGGCAAAGAAAGACTTCATGGGGGAGTTTTCCGCATTTAGCCTGCAAAAACTCCCTGACACAGCGGGGCGAGGAAAAGATCGAGTTTTCAGATAGCTTCTCCTCGAGGCTGCGCTTTACTAGTTCATAAGCTGCTTGAATTTGGGACCACTTGGATATGCCCATGCCATGAATGCGGGTTAATTCCTCTGGGGTACATGCCAAAAGGCGCGGCAGGCTGCCAAAGTGGTGTAATAGATCCTGCGCCAGGGCTACAGCGGATTTTCCTTTGACGCCCACACGCAGGAAGATGGCTAGTAATTCAGCATCATTGAGCGCGGCTGCCCCTAGTGCCCGTAATTTTTCACGAGGCTGTTCAATTTTTGGCCACTCCGTAATGGGGGAGTGCGCGCTTGGGTCGGGCCTAGATACAATTACCTTATGACTAAGCTTACGGTTTTGCCCAACTCTTTTCTGACCCTCAACTATCGGCTGACTTTGCCCAGTGGAGAGGATTACATCAATACTTTTATCGATCGCCCTGCGACGGTCTTGATGGGTTCCGGACAATTTGCGCCTTGTTTTGAAAAGGTGTTGATCGGTTTGGGTGTTGGTGAAAAGAAAAGCGCCTTGCTTGCGCCAGAAGAAAGTTTCGGCGAGCGCAAGGAGGATTTAATTCAATGGGTATCTTTGGCTGCGCTTAAAGAGGGCCGTGATGATGACGTGGAATTTAATCCTGGAGATGTCATTGAATTTAATGCGCCTGGTGGCGCGCAATACGCTGGAGTATTGCAATCGATCAATGAAGAGGGTGCTTGGTTTGATTTCAACCACCCGCTTGCTGGAAGGCCTGTTACTTTCGAGGCTGAAATTGTGGCCATTCTCTAACTGATGACTAGCCAAGAAAATACACAATCCACGCCAGAAATTTTGATGGCGCAACCGCGCGGCTTTTGTGCTGGTGTTGATAGAGCAATCAATATTGTGAATGAAGCTCTGGCGCGTTTCGGGGCGCCGATCTATGTGCGTCACGAAATTGTGCATAACGCTTATGTAGTGAATGATTTGCGTGAAAAAGGGGCAGTATTTATTGATGAGTTGCATGAGGTTCCCAAAGGTGGAATCGTGGTCTTTAGTGCGCATGGCGTTTCTCAAGAGGTGAGGAAAGATGCCGGGGCTCGTGGTCTGCAGGTCTACGACGCAACCTGCCCGCTGGTAACCAAGGTTCATCTTGAAGTGGTCAAAATGTGTAAGGATGGGTTTACGGTTTTGATGATTGGTCATGCAGGTCATCCGGAAGTAGAGGGCACGATGGGGCAGGTAACCGAAGGCGTTCATCTCATCGAGAAAGTTGCAGATGTTGCGAACTTGCCGTTTCCTGCTGATGAAAAAATTGCTTTTGTTACTCAAACCACACTCTCCGTTGATGAGACAAAAGAAATTGTTGAGGCATTAACTAAAAAATTTCCCAATATCGTCCAGCCTCGAAAACAAGATATTTGTTACGCGACGCAAAATCGACAAGATGCTGTGAAATTTATGGCGCCTCAAGTTGAAGTGGTTATTGTGGTGGGAAGTAAGGCAAGCTCGAACTCGAATCGCTTGCGTGAATTGGCTGAAAAGTTGGGTGTACCTGCTTACATGGTCGATGCGCCAGAGCAGCTGCAAGCGGAATGGTTTGTTGGCAAGAAGAGAGTGGGCCTTACCGCAGGAGCATCAGCTCCAGAGAGTCTGGCTTTATCGATTGTTGCGAAGATTCAAGAATTTGGGCCGCGTAGTATTCGTAATCTTGAGGGTGTGGTGGAAGACGTTATCTTCTCACTACCAAAGAATTTGATTGATTAGTGCGCAGCTCGCTTTGAGCTTAGCTAGCTAAAGACTCGGGGCTATTTATTTGCTGAATGCCTTGCTTAAGCTACTTGTTTCAAAAGCTCTCGCAAAATATTGCACATCTGACGAATCTCATCATCGGCAACATTAAGGGCCGGCATGAATCGTAGGAGATTGGGCCTTGGGGAGTTAATTAACAGACCCTCTGGCGCGCGATCACGCGCAAGCTCAACCAACTTCCCGCCAATATCGCTACTAAGCATGAGGGCACGCAACAAGCCTTCACCGCGTTCGCCGTTGAGCTTGAACTCTTGGGAGATGGATAGCAACTCTGTTTTAAGCAACTCGCCTTTTGCGCGTACAGACTCTAAAAATCCTGGCGCCAGGAGTTGTTCGATGACGCTGATGCCAACCGCAGTCATTAAGGGATTGCCGTTGTAGGTACCGCCCTGATCGCCCGGTACAAAGCAAGCTACTGCATCGGTTGCCAAGAGGGCTGCCAAAGGAACGCCACCACCAATGCCTTTGCCTAAGGTCATGATATCGGGCTCAATTCCATAATGTTGGTAAGCAAAGAGTGCGCCAGTGCGACCGCATCCCGCCTGCACTTCATCCACAATCAGAAGAATATTATTTTCCTTGGTGAATTGACGCAGACTTTGCATAAATTCTTTAGTGGCAGGAATCACTCCACCTTCGCCCTGAACAGGTTCGAGCATCACTGCGACAGTTTTATCAGTAACCAGCCTCTTCACTGACTCTAAATCGTTTAAGTCCGCTTTTGGAAATCCGGGAACCTGCGGAGCAAACATCGTGTCCCAGCCAGGCTTTCCGGAGGCGCTCATGGTTGCTAAAGTACGGCCATGAAAGCTGTGATCAAAGGTAATGATTTCAAAAGCGCCTGACTTATTGAGCTGACCCCATTTACGGGCTAGCTTGATCGCGCCTTCATTGGCCTCCGCTCCGCTATTGGCGAAGAAGACTTTATTAAAGCAGCTGTTATCGGTGAGTAAATTCGACAAGCGAATCATCGGCTCGTTATAGAACGCAGGGCTTGGATTAATGAGCTTCTTGGCTTGTGTATTAAGTGCCTCAATCATTCCTGGGTTGCCATGGCCAAGACAATTCACAGCCCAGCCTTGCAGGAAGTCCAAATAGCGCTTGCCCTGGTTGTCTGTCATCCATGAACCTTTGCCCTCAACCATGATGACTTCAGGTCGCGGGGTAATGAACATAACTGAGTGGGCGTCGACGGATTGGGCTGGCTTATTCATGTGGTTCGCTTGGTTGGATCAAATGATTTTTCTATTATCGTGCTTAGTTTGCCGGGTGATTTAATTTGTTGCTAGATCGGCGGCGCTGGTAAAGGAATCCGCAAAGAATTCTTCCTCCGGCAGATGACATTGGGATGAAAAGTCTTGGCGGGCGGCATTCACCATTGCTGGAGCACCGCAGGCATAGACCTGAAAATCTTTTAATTGAGGGTAATCAGCCATGACTGCTTGGTGTACAAAGCCGGTGCGGCCCGTCCACTGATCCTCTGGTAAAGCTTCTGAGATCACAGGCGTATAGGTAAAGTCGGGAATGTCTTTTGCCCAAGTTTGGCAGAGTTGATCGAGATAGAGGTCGCTTGGCCTGCGGCCACCCCAATATAAATGCATGGGGCGTTGGATTTTTTTTAATTGCATTTGCTCGACGATCGATTTAATCGGCGCAAAGCCTGTGCCAGCCGCCAGAAAAATGATGGGCTTCTTGGAGTCCTCTCTCAAGAAAAAGCTGCCTAACGGGCCTTCAAAGCGCAGAATATCTTTTTCTTTGAGGGCTGGATCTTTGGCGCCAAAGACGAAGTCCGTAAAGAGTCCGCCTGGTAGGTGGCGCAGGTGTAATTCCAGAGGGCCCTCTTGATCTGGCGCATTGGCAATGGAGTAGGCGCGACGCTGCCCATCTTTGAGTAAGAACTCTAAATACTGACCAGCTAGAAATTGGAAGCGCTCAGTAGCGGGAAGCTGGAGTTTGAGAATCGCCACATCCTTGCCGGGTTTGGTGATGGAGTTCACTCGACAAGGAATCTTGCGAATGGCGATATCCCCAGCGCCCTGGACTTCACGAGCTTCAATGACGAGGTCAGAGTCTGGGAAGGCGCAGCAAAATAGGGTGCCGCCTGCGGTTTCGTCAGCCTTACTTAAGGCCGCTTCACTATGTTGGCCATGATGAACCTGTCCTTCTAAAATCTTGCCCTTGCAAGAACCGCAGGCGCCATTTTTGCAACCATAGGGCAAGGTAACGCCTTGTTGAAGGGCTGCCTCTAGAAGGGTTTCATCCTTCTCAACCGTAAATTGTTTTCCGCTCGCTTTGAGGGTTACTTGGTAAGACATTCTCAGTTCTTTCAATAAATCATTACGATGTAACTTATGCAATCTTTTGGCAAACCTCGAATTCTGATTATTGGCTGCGGCGACATTGGTCTGCGGGTAGCCAAACAGCTTGTTCGAAGCTATCGTGTATTCGCCCTAACTTCTCAGAAAATGCGTTTTCAGGAGTTGAGAGCAGTGGGCGCGACGCCTATCTTGGGAGATCTGGATAAGCCCGAGAGCTTGTGGCGCTTGAGTGGACTGGCCGAAACCCTGATTCACTTGGCGCCACCCCAAAACGCAGGTCATCGCGATTGCCGAACTCGCAACCTCATCCGAATTTTATCCCAAGGATCTAGTACCGTCAGGTGCTTGATTTATGTGAGTACTACAGGGGTTTATGGCGATCATGGGGGTGGTAGGGTCAGTGAGAGCACCCCCGTCAATCCTCAGAGCGAGCGCGCTAAAAGGCGTGTTGATGCTGAGAATAGTTTGCGATTTTGGGCGCTAAGCCATGGCGTGGCATTAACGATTTTGAGGGTGCCAGGGATTTACGCCTTGGACCGTCTGCCTCTTGAGCGTATTCGATCCAGAACCCCGGCATTACTACCCGCCCAAGATGCTTACTCAAATCATATTCAGAGCGATGATTTGGCGAGATTGGTTTGTGCTGCTGTGTACCACGGTAAACCGCAGCGAGTGATCAATACATGCGATGGCGGTGAAACGAAGATGGGTGATTATTTTGATGAAGTGGCAGATGCTTATGGATTAGAGCGCCCGCCACGATTGCCTGCTGAAGAGCTTGAGAAAATCGTATCCCCGATGTTGTGGTCCTTTATGCGAGAGTCACGACGCGTAACGAATACGCGACTAAAAGAATTAAAAACCCCGCTTCGCTATCCCAGCGTTGCAGAGTTTCTAAAGACTATTTCCAAGAATCCTTGAGGCCCACAGTCCGATTAAATACTGGTTGACCAGGTTTGGAATCTGCTTGATCTGCAATGAAGTATCCGTGACGCTCAAATTGGAAATGATCTTCCGCTTTTACATCCTTCATGCAAGGCTCTAAATATGCGGTAATTGTTTGTTTGGAGTTTGGATTAATCGCATCAAGGAAATTTTTGTCCCCACTATCTGGATGCGGATCATTGAATAAGTGGTCATAGAGACGCACTTGCGCAGGCACAGCTTCTGCCGCGCTCACCCAGTGAATATTGCCTTTTACCTTGTAATTGTTTGAGCCTGGCGTTCCACTCTTACTGTCAGGGAAGTGTGTGGCATTCACTTGAATGATGTTACCTGCAGCATCAACTTCAAATCCAGTGCACTCGATCACAAAGCCATGGCGTAGGCGCACGCGGCCACCTGCTTGGTCGCCAATGGGTGGGTAGAGTCTGAAGAAACCTTTAATCGGTTCTTTCATGAAATCATCTTGCTCAATCCACAGCTCACGTGTGAAGTTGAACTCACGATTACCCCATTCAGGATGTTGTGGATGGCGTGGTGCTGAGCAAGGCTCCTTAGCGGATGTATCAAAGTTTTCAATGACGAGTTTGAGCGGTTTGAGAACTGCTGTGGCCCGTGGTGCCTTGGCTTCGAGATCATCGCGCAAGGCCTGATCCAGGGTGCTCATGTCGATCCAGCTATCAGCTTTAGAAACGCCAATGCGTTCACAGAACAGGCGAATACTGTCTGGCGTGTAGCCTCTGCGACGAATGCCCACAATCGTTGGCATGCGTGGATCATCCCAGCCGTCGACATGTTTTTCTTCTACCAGTTGTAGTAACTTGCGTTTACTGGTGATGGTGTATGTGAGGTTGAGGCGGGCAAATTCATACTGGTGAGGAACAGGATTTTTGAAAATTCCCAATTCAGCTAATGAGGCAACTATCCAGTCATAGAGAGGGCGATTATTCTCAAACTCCAAGGTGCAAATCGAGTGCGAAACATTTTCAAGCGCATCCGAAATGCAGTGCGTGAAATCATATAAAGGGTAGATGCACCACTTGTTACCAGTGCGATGATGATCGGTATGGCGGATGCGGTAAACCACGGGATCGCGCATCACGATGTTCGGGTGCGCCATGTCAATTTTTAGACGCAGGACATGTTCGCCATCTTTGTATTTGCCATCTCGCATCTCGCGGAATAGCGCAAGATTCTCATCGGGAGTGCGGTCGCGATAGGGGCTATTTTTTCCAACTTGGCCAAAGTTGCCGCGATTGGTGTGAATGTCATCAGCACTTTGACTGTCTACGTATGCCTTGCCATTCTGAATCAGAATTTCAGCGAACTCATAGAGCTGGTCAAAATAATCACTCGCGTGATAGAGGTGAGTGCCCCAGTCAAAGCCCAGCCACTTTACAGCGTCCAATATGCTGTCAGCGTACTCGACATCCTCTTTGACGGGATTGGTGTCATCCAGGCGCATGTTGCAACGGGCGCCACCTGCTTGATGGTTGTAATCACTTGCTAAGCCAAAGTTGAGGCAAATACTTTTGGCATGACCAATATGTAGATAGCCATTCGGTTCTGGCGGAAAGCGCGTAATGATCGAGGGGATAGCCTGCCCATTTCTGTCGCTACGATTTTGGTAGGCCCCGCTGGCCAAGTCGTGATCAATGATCTGGCGTAAAAAGTTGGAGGGCTCGGCGATTGCGCCAGCGGTAGATTTAGGTGGTTTGCTATCTTGAGACATAGCCCCATTGTAGAGAAAAGCACCGCCCATAAAGAAAAAGCCCGCAAACTGCTGCGGGCCTGTTTCTTGGAGTCCTTCGAGAATTAATCCTCTACGAAAGCCTCTTCACGGGTTTTCTTAACCGCTGGTAAGGCCACGATCACCACTAAGAGGGCTGCTGCAATAAGCAATCCTAAAGATAATGGGCGGGTTACAAAGGTTGAGAAGTCACCACGGGATAGCAATAGGGCGCGACGGAAGTTCTCTTCCATCATTGGTCCGAGCACGAAACCGAGGAGCAATGGAGGAGGTTCGCAACCGAGTTTGAAGAAGAGGTAACCAATTAAGCCAAATGCTGCGGTTACATAAACGTCAAATACGGTGTTGTTCACGGTGTATACGCCGATACAGCAGAACACCAAAATTGCTGGGTAGAGGAAGCGATAAGGAATCTTCAAGAGCTTTACCCAGATACCAATCAAAGGCAAGTTCAAGAGAATCAACATCACGTTACCAATCCACATAGAAGCAATCAGACCCCAGAACAATGCTGGATTGCTGGTCATGACTTGTGGACCTGGCTGGATGTTATGAATAGTCATCGCACCAACCATCAAAGCCATCACGGCGTTTGGAGGGATACCCAAGGTGAGCAATGGGATAAATGAGGTTTGAGCTGCAGCATTGTTTGCCGCCTCAGGACCTGCAACACCTTCAATAGCGCCTTTACCAAACTCATGGCTGTACTTGGAGGACTTCTTTTCTACAGAGTAGGCGCCAAAGGCTGCCAATGCTGCACCACCGCCTGGCAGAATGCCAAGGATTGAGCCAATGGTTGTACCGCGTAAGATCGAAGGAACCATGCGCTTCACGTCTTGCTTGGTAGGAATCATGGTGGTCATCTTGTTTAAGAAGCCCTCATCATCGCCAGTCTTTTCTAGGTTGCCCATGATTTCAGCAAAGCCGAACACACCCATTGCCACGCTGACAAAGCCAATACCGTCACTCAGTTCAGGAATGTCAAATGCGTAGCGAGAAACGCCAGAGTTCACGTCTGTACCAATGAGGCCCATGAGCAAACCAAGAACGATCATGCCAATTGCCTTGATCAGGGAGCCGGACGCTAGTACCACTGCACCAATTAACCCTAAAACCATTAGGGAGAAGTATTCAGCAGGGCCAAACTTAAATGCCAACTGGGAAAGTGGCGCGGCAAATGCTGCCAAAACCAAGGTCGCAACGCAACCAGCAAAGAATGAGCCCATACCAGCGGTAAAGAGAGCTACACCCGCTCGACCATTTCTGGCCATTTGGTAGCCATCGATCGCCGTCACCACCGAGGACGTTTCCCCTGGGATGTTGAGCAAAATTGCAGTAGTGGAGCCGCCGTATTGGGAGCCATAGTAGATTCCGGCCAACATAATCAGGGCGGCAACTGGAGGAAGGGCGTAGGTTGCTGGCAATAACATCGCAATCGTTGCGATTGGGCCAAGGCCAGGCAAAACACCGATCAAGGTACCCAAAATACAGCCGATAAGGCAGTAAAGCAGGTTTTGTAAGGTAAATGCGGTATCGAAACCGAGGGCTAAATTAGCAAATAAGTCCATTTTCTAGAGTCCCGGTTTTTATTGTTGGAAAAATACTGGCAAGAGTGGGAATTGAAGCTTCAGACCCAACACAAAGACAGAGTAAGTAAAGGCAACTAGAAAGGCTGCATTAATGAGGGAGCCCTTCCAAGTAAATTCTTTGCTTGCGCTGGCGGAAACCAATACCAAGACCACGACCGCAATTAAGAATCCCATTTTTGGCAAAAGCAGGCCATAAAGGACTACCGCGCCGGTAATCTGAGCCATGATTTTCCAGTTGAACTTGGGAATTGACTCAATAGCCGCTTTAGCGCTAAATGATTTGATGGTGATAAAGAGGCCCAAAAGGGTCATCAGAATCCCTAAATAGTGGGGGAAGTAGCCAGGACCCATTTTGGCTGGTGTGCCCATGGGGTATTGGGTAGCAACTACCGTAAAGAATAGGCCGATGACCATGTACATGATCCCTGCGCCAAAATCCCGTTGATTGCGAATTTTCAAGTTGAGCTCCTTGTTTATCGACTTATTAAATGCCGATCTTTTATTGATGTTACGGGATTGTAAGGCAGGAAAGGGGAGGTTTGCTTAGGGTTTGCCCCCGACTAGTGCCAATGCGATAATTATTCGCATGAAAGTCTCCCAAATTCGCCAGGCATACCTGGATTACTTTGCCCAAAAAGGCCACCAAATCGTCCCTTCTAGCCCTGTAGTACCGGGTGATGATCCGACCCTCTTATTTACTAATGCTGGGATGAATCAGTTTAAAGACGTCTTTTTGGGCTTTGATAAGCGCCCTTATAGCCGCGCAACGACTGCCCAAAAATGCATTCGTGCGGGCGGAAAACATAACGATTTGGATAACGTCGGTTATACCGCTCGTCACCATACCTTTTTTGAGATGCTGGGTAATTTCTCGTTTGGTGACTATTTCAAAAAAGATGCCATCCAGTTTGCTTGGGAATTATTAACAGACGTTTTTAAGCTCCCAGAAGAAAAACTTCTCGTGACGGTGTATGCCGAGGATGATGAGGCTTACGAGATTTGGAATAGGCAAATCGGCGTGCCGGCTGAACGCATTATTCGTATTGGTGATAACAAGGGCGCTCGCTACGCTTCAGATAATTTCTGGATGATGGGTGATACGGGCCCGTGCGGTCCTTGTACCGAGATCTTTTATGACCACGGCCCTCACATCGCTGGCGGCCCTCCTGGCAGCCCTGAGGAAGATGGCGATCGCTATATCGAGATTTGGAATAACGTCTTCATGCAGTTCAATCGCGATGAGGCTGGCACTATGCATCCTCTGCCTAAGCCTAGTGTTGATACCGGCATGGGCCTGGAGCGTATTGCCGCAGTATTGCAGCACGTGCACTCCAACTATGAGATCGACCTCTTTGTGAACTTGCTTAAGGCCGCCAAGGAGGCAGTTGATGCCGCCGGTGGCGAGAACTGTGACTTAGCAAGTCCATCGTTGAAGGTCATTGCAGACCATATCCGTGCTTGTAGCTTCATTGTGGTGGATGGTGTAATTCCGGGTAATGCGGGGCGCGGTTACGTGTTGCGTCGTATTGCTCGTCGCGCTATTCGTCACGGTTATAAATTGGGTGCGCGTAAACCATTCTTCTACCAACTGGTTCCTGCCTTGGTTAAAGAGATGGGACTCGCTTATCCAGAGCTGCAGGCTGCAAAAGATAAAGTGAGCGAAGTCATTAAGCAAGAGGAAGAGCGTTTCTTCCAAACGATTGCCAATGGCATGGAAATTTTGGAAGGCGCACTTGCTGGCGGTGCCAAAACAGTTGATGGTGAAACTGCTTTCCGTTTGCACGATACCTTTGGCTTCCCATTAGATCTGACTGCGGACGTTTGCCGTGAACGAGACGTTACGGTTGATGCTGAGGGCTTTGAATTGGCAATGCAAAAGCAACGCGATCAAGCAAGAGCTGCAGGTAAGTTCAAAGTAGCGCAAGGCTTGGAGTACTCTGGCAAGCCAACCCAGTTTCATGGCTATGACACTCTGAAGCATGAGGGCGCGAAGGTTACCGCTCTTTATGTTGATGGATCTGCGGTTCAATCAGTGAAAGCCGGTGATTCAGCCGTGATTGTTTTGGACAACACCCCTTTTTATGCCGAGTCCGGTGGACAAGTTGGTGATAAAGGCGAGTTGCGTAATGAAGTAATGCGCTTTGCCGTTGAAGACACCTTCAAGATTCAAGCCGATGTATTTGGCCATCAGGGCGAAGTTCATGAGGGTGAGATCAAGGTAGGGGATACGCTCACTGCTCTAGTAGATGTTCAGCAAAGAACAGAAACGATGCGCAACCATAGTGCGACCCATATTTTGCATAAAGCCTTACGTGAAGTATTGGGCGACCATGTTCAGCAAAAAGGTTCTTTAGTTGATGCTAGTAAAACGCGTTTCGATTTTACTCATCATGCTCCAATTACTGCGGCGGAGATTCGTCGGGTTGAAGATATTGTGAATGCCGAGATTTTGGCTAATACAGCGACTTCCGGAAAAGTCATGTCTTTGGATGACGCGCAAAAAACTGGCGCCATGATGCTCTTTGGTGAGAAGTACGGTGATGAGGTTCGTGTTCTGGAGATTGGTAGCTCTAAAGAGTTGTGTGGCGGTACTCACGTAGCTCGCACCGGCGATATCGGTAGCTTAAAAATTGTTTCTGAAGGCGGCGTTGCTGCTGGCATCCGTCGTGTTGAAGCGGTCACTGGCAAGCACGCACTCAACTTCTTGCAAGGCTTGGAAGATAGGGTCAATGAAGCTGCGGCAATCTTAAAAACCCATCCAGGGGATTTGGTGAATCGCGTTGCTCAGTTGCAAGAAAGCTTGCGTCAGGCCGAGCGCGAGCTAGATAAGGCAAATTCCAAACTCGCTGCAAGTCAGGGTGATGAGTTGGTAACCCAAGCGATTGATGTCAATGGCATCAAGGTTCTTGCAGCGCGCTTAGATGGTGCTGACGCGCAGGTCTTGCGTGAGACTATGGATGCCTTGAAGACGAAGTTGAAAACTGCAGCGATCGTTCTCGCTTCAGTGCAGGGCGATAAGGTGAGTTTGATTGCCGGCGTTACTGCAGACTCTATTACCAAAGTGAAGGCTGGTGATTTAGTGAACTTTGTTGCTCAACAGGTTGGCGGTAAAGGCGGCGGCAAGCCAGAAATGGCAATGGCAGGCGGCACCGATCCAAGCAAGTTGGGAGCAGCTTTAGCGGGCGTTAAAGATTGGGTGGCCTCTAAATGAGTGGCGCCATGGAATTTAATCTCGAAGTTGATGCTATTGGTATGAATTGCCCACTGCCAATTTTGCGTACCAAGAAAGCCTTAGCCACAATGCAGTCGGGCGAGGTTTTGAAGGTCAAAGCGACTGATGCCGGTGCTGCTCATGACTTTCCTGCGTTTGCGAAACAAACTGGGAACGAGTTACTTTCTAGTACCACTGAAGGCGATGTCTTGGTTTTCTTTCTCAAGAGAAGATAAGTAACCTAGGCAAAACAATGCAAGCTACAAACAAAAAGGCAGAAAGTGATTTCTGCCTTTTTTCTTGCTGCCGAATAAAAAGGGGTCGCTTAAGCTAGTGAGCGATTTTTTAGGTAGGCCGCAAACTCAGTCTGCACTTCAGGGTGACGTAAGGCAAACTCTACAGAAGCTTTCAAGTAGCCTAGCTTGCTGCCGCAGTCATAGCGCACGCCATCGTACTCATAGGCAAAGACAGGCTCTTCCTTGAGTAAAGAGGCGATCGCATCTGTGAGTTGGATTTCACCGCCGGCACCAGGTTTAAGGTTGCGAATATGCTTGAAGATGTCGGATGACAGAACATAGCGACCTACTACAGCCAGATTGGATGGTGCATCCTTGGGTTGCGGTTTCTCCACAATCCCATTGAGACGATAAATGCCTTTGGATACCTCTATGCCGTCAACAATTCCGTAAGAACTGCTCTTGGCAGGATCAATCTTTTCAACTGCCAAGACAGAACCATTTTGTTCGTCAAATACTTTGAGCATTTGCTTGAGAACTGGAGGCTGACCATCAAGTAAATCATCTGCGAGGATGATGGCAAACGGTTCGTCACGTACTAACTTTTCTGCGCACAAAACAGCGTGACCCAAACCTAAAGCTTCGGGCTGGCGAACGTAGACACAATCCACGTGACTAGGTTTAACGCTGCGGACGATTTCTAGCAAAGCCTGCTTATTTTTCGCTTCGAGTTCGGCTTCTAATTCATAAGACTTATCAAAGTGATCTTCAATCGCACGTTTACTACGGCCGGTCACGAAAATCATTTCAGTGATGCCAGCCGCGATCGCCTCTTCAACAGCGTACTGAATCAGCGGCTTATCTACTACATTGAGCATCTCTTTCGGGCTGGCCTTGGTAGCCGGCAAGAAGCGTGTCCCCAAGCCCGCAACAGGAAAGACGGCTTTAGTAACGGCTTTAGTGCTTAATGGCATGTGATTTCCGATCCGTTTTGACTACGTTATTTCAGTCGCCCTAATTGTGCAACAAGCTTTTCGTGGTTCTGCTCAAATCCCGCAAGGCGTTGTTTTTCTTGGGCAACAACCTCTTCAGGGGCGCGAGCCACAAAGCTTTCGTTACTCAGTTTGCTGCGAGCCTTGGTGATTTCATTGGCTAGACGTTCAATTTCCTTGCCAAGACGAATTCTCTCTGCCGCAACATCGACTTCAATTTTGAGTAGCAGCTTAGAGTTGCCAACAAGGGCCATTGGCGCCCCTGGGGCATCTTTTTCTAAAGCGGATTCGTCATCGTAGATTTTGACTTCAGAGAGTTTCGCCAATGCGGTGAGGTAAGGGCTAGCTTGTTTGAGGAAGTCTTGAGGACCGCTAATCCAGAGAGGCACCTTGAGAGCGGGTGAAACTTGCATCTCGCCACGGAGATTGCGACAAGCGTCCACAATCGCTTTAATCTGCGCAACCCAAGCTTCGCTTTGCTCATCAATCTTATCTAGCTGAGCAACGGGATAAGGTTGCAATGCGATGGTTTGCTTCTCTTGTTTAGCCAATTCTTTACCAACTTTAGGTCCGACGGTTTGCCAGAGCGTTTCAGTGATAAACGGAATCAGGGGATGCGCCATGCGCAAGATAGTTTCTAGAACACGCAAGAGGGTACGACGCGTGGCGCGTTGCTGCGCGGGCGTTCCTGTCTGCAACTGAACTTTTGCCAACTCCAAATACCAATCGCAATACTCATCCCATACAAACTGATAAATACTGCTGGCGATATTGTCAAAGCGATAGCTCTGGAAGCCCTTGGCTACATCAGCCTCGGTTCTTTGCAAGAGGGAGACAATCCATTTGTCTGCTGGAGAAAAGTCTAAATAGCCTTCTGGACCGCACTGGTTATCGCAAGGGGCAAAGCCATTCTCTTCATCGCCACCAGGGCAATTCATCAGCACGAAACGGGTAGCGTTCCAAAGCTTGTTGCAGAAGTTGCGGTAGCCTTCACAGCGCTTTTGGTCAAAGTTAATGTTGCGACCTAGTGATGCGAGTGAGGCAAAAGTAAAACGCAGGGCATCCGTGCCAAATGCGGGAATACCTTCTGGAAATTCTTTCTTGGTTTTCTTTCCAATGCTTTCTGCTTGCTTTGGATTCATCAAACCAGTTGTGCGTTTGCCAACCAGATCTTCAATCTTGATGCCATCAATTAAATCGATTGGATCCAAAGTATTGCCTTTGGACTTGCTCATCTTCTGACCTTCGGCATCGCGTACTAAGCCATGAACATACACGGTGTTAAATGGTACTTTTCCGGTGAAGTGGCAGGTCATCATGACCATGCGGGCCACCCAGAAGAAGATGATGTCAAAACCGGTTACCAACACTGAAGATGGCAGGAAATGATTTAACGCGGGCGTTTCTTCTGGCCAGCCTAGGGAGCTGAAGGGAACGAGTGCGGAACTAAACCAGGTATCCAGAACATCTGGATCGCGATTGAGTGTGCCGGTGTAGCCAGCTGCGGCAGCTTTAGTCTTAGCCTCTTCCTCAGAGCGCGCGACAAAGATCTGACCATCTTCGCCATACCAAGCAGGAATCTGATGGCCCCACCAGAGCTGACGGGAGATGCACCAATCTTGAATGTTCTCAAGCCACTGGGTATAGGTGCTAATCCAGTTCTCTGGTACGAGCTTGATATCGCCCTTAGTTACTGCATCTAATGCTGCACCAGCAATGGATGAGCCCGGTTGATATTTGTTATCAGGACTCGGGTTAGATACGGCAACAAACCACTGGTCGGTGAGCATTGGCTCAATGATGGTTTGGGTACGATCACCGCGGGGCACCATTAATTTGTGTGGCTGCACTTTTTCTAATAGTCCTGCGGCTTCCAAATCTGCAACCACTTGTTTGCGTGCAGCAAAGCGCTCTAAGCCTTGATAAGCGAGGGGCGCATTCTCATTAATCTTGGCATCGAGTGTGAGAATATTAATAAGCGGTAATTGATGGCGTTGCCCAACGGCATAGTCATTAAAGTCGTGAGCTGGGGTGACTTTCACCACGCCAGTACCAAATGCTAGGTCGACATAGTCATCAGCAATAATCGGAATTTCACGATTGCACAGCGGCAAATTCACAGACTTACCGATTAAATGTTTGTAGCGCTCATCTTCTGGGTTCACCATGACGGCTACGTCACCCAATAAGGTTTCGGGACGAGTGGTCGCAACAGTAAGGTGGCCGGAGCCATCCGCTAGTGGATAGCGGATGTGCCACATAGAACCATCTTCTTCTTCGCTCACCACCTCTAAATCTGAAACTGCGGTGCCGAGAACGGGATCCCAGTTCACTAAACGTTTGCCGCGATAAATGAGGCCTTGTTCATGTAGGCGAACAAATACTTCAACCACTGCTTTGGACATCTTGCTGTCCATCGTGAAATATTCTTTACCCCAATCAATCGAAGCGCCTAAGCGACGAATCTGGCGGGTTATGGTGTTGCCGGAAGTTTCTTTCCACTCCCATACTTTTTCGAGGAACTTCTCGCGACCCAAATCATGACGCGATACTTTTTGCGCATCGAGTTGGCGCTCGACAACGATTTGAGTGGCAATACCAGCGTGATCGGTACCAGGCACCCACAGGGTGTTTTTGCCAGACATTCGGGCATGACGTACCAAGCCATCCATGATGGTTTGATTAAAAGCATGGCCCATATGGAGCGTGCCAGTCACATTCGGTGGAGGCAGCTGAATGGAGAAATCTCCCTTGCCCTCATCTAGGGAGGCGTCGGCAATGCCTCTACGCTCCCATTCCGGTCCCCAATAAGCTTCAATTGGGGCTGGTTCGTAGGATTTGGCTAGTTCGTCTACAGAACTGGCCGCTGGTGAATTGGGGGTATTCGAAGCATTTGGCATAAGAGGCAAATTATAATTGGGGCGATGTACTCAGACTTGCTCGCAAACCTTAATCCAGAACAACGCGAGGCAGTGACCCTCCCGCCGGTAAATGAAAATGGCCAGGCCCAGTCAGCCTTGATTTTGGCTGGTGCCGGGAGTGGCAAAACCCGCGTCCTCACTACCCGTATAGCTTGGTTGATCCAGACAGGGCAGGTTTCGCCTATTGGCGTCCTGGCTGTGACCTTTACCAACAAGGCTGCTAAAGAGATGATGGTACGCCTAGGGGCTATGCTGCCCATCAATACCCGGGGCATGTGGATTGGCACCTTCCACGGTCTTTGCAACCGTTTATTGCGCGCGCACCATAAAGAAGCCGGTTTACCCTCTACTTTTCAGATTTTGGATACCCAGGATCAGTTATCTGCCATTAAGCGCCTTTTGAAGGGTTTAAAGGTCGATAACGAAAAATACCCGCCAAAGCAGTTGCAATATTTCATTGCGCACGCCAAAGAGCGTGGTCAGCGTGCCAAAGAGCTATCCGTAGGGGATGACTTTCAGGCCAAGATGGCGCAGTTATATGCGGCTTACGATGAACAGTGTCAACGCGAGGGTGTAGTGGATTTCGCTGAACTCTTGTTGCGTAGCTATGAGTTGCTCAAGCATAACGAAGCGATTCGTACTCATTATCAAGAGCGCTTCCGTCATATCTTGATTGACGAGTTTCAAGATACCAACGCTTTGCAATACGCCTGGCTCAAATTGCTTTCTGGTCATGACGCTAGTCGCGTCAACGTCAGTGGTGCCGGCAGAAGTGCCGTCTTCGCAGTGGGCGATGATGATCAAAGTATTTACGCCTTTCGCGGCGCCGACGTAGAGAACATGCGTCTTTATGAAAAGCAGTATCACCCCATGATGGTCAAGCTAGAGCAGAACTACCGCTCGCATGGCCATATTTTGGATACTGCCAATTATTTAATTTCAAATAATTCGGACCGCCTTGGTAAAAACTTACGGACTGATGCTGGTCATGGCGAGCCAGTGCGTATTTACGATGCACCGAGCGATCACGCAGAAGCCGCATGGCTTGTCGATGAAATCAAAGCGCTGGTGAATAGTGGCATCAAGCGTACTGAAATCGCTTTACTTTATCGAAGTAATGCCCAGTCACGCATCATTGAGCACGCATTATTTTCTGCGGGTATTCCGTATCGCGTATATGGCGGCCTGCGATTCTTCGAGCGCGCCGAGATTAAGCACGCGTTGGCATATCTCCGTCTGCTTGAGAACCCTAATGACGACACTTCTTTCTCGCGGGTGGTGAACTTCCCAACCCGTGGCATTGGCGCTCGTTCTATAGAGGCTGTGCAAGATGCAGCGCGCGCACAGAACAGCTCTTTGTATTTGGCAGCATCTACATTGGATGGCAAGACAGGCGCCGCCTTGGGTGGTTTTGTGCGCCTGGTGGATCACATGCGTGAAGCGACTCGTCACAATACTTTGCCTGAGACCGTAGAGTTTGTGATTCAGCATAGCGGCTTGATTCAGCATTACCTATCAGAACGTGAAGGCCAAGATCGCGTCGAGAACTTACAGGAATTGATTAATGCGGCAACCGCATTTATTGCGGAAGAGGGGTATGGTCAAGATGCTACCGCTGCCACTCTGCCAGGCGAGAATGCACCAGGCATAGTCGAAGTGTCACCGCTTGCTGCATTTCTATCCCACGCTTCATTAGAGGCTGGTGATAACCAAGCGCAAGCAGGTCAAGATGCCGTGCAATTGATGACAGTGCACTCTGCTAAAGGATTGGAATTCACTTCAGTATTTATTACTGGCTTGGAAGAGGGATTGTTTCCTCATGAGAACAGCGTCAATGAGCAAAACGGTCTAGAAGAAGAGCGTCGCCTGATGTATGTCGCGATTACCCGCGCTAAGGAGCGTCTCTATCTTTCACATACCCAGTCCAGAATGTTGCACGGACAAGTGCGCTACAACATGCCATCGCGTTTCCTGGAGGAGCTGCCATCTGATTCACTCAAGTGGTTGACCCCAAAAGCCAAGGATGCGCGCTGGGGTGGTGGTAATAGCAATAGTTACGGCAATGCTGGGCGTTCTGGCTCTACTTGGCAGGATGGCTATACCCGCCAACGTGACTCCGAAACCAATGATTTCTTTGATTCTGGCAGTGATCGCCAAAGACCCGCTAGACAAATCGGTCGCGTAGGGTCTGCTTCAACCGCAGTCACTAGAATGGCATCGCCCCCTCGTGGAAATTACCCATTTAAGATTGGACAGAATGTCTTCCACACGAAGTTTGGTGAGGGGCGTGTGACTGGTTTAGAGGGTCAAGACGCAGACGCGCGTGCTCAAGTGAACTTCAAGCGCCATGGTGTGAAATGGTTGCAACTGAGTATTGCGAAGCTTGCTGCAATTGATTGATTCAGAAATACATTAATCAATCAAATAATCAGTAGCTAAGCAATCAGGGTTGCTGATTCTTTTTCAGCGAAACATGCTTTCCATGTGGCAAAGAAAGAGCAGTGCATCACTGTTAGTCCAGCCATCGAAATTGGTGCGATGATGAATGACGCCGCTTGACCCAAATCAAGCGCATCAAAGACGGAGCCAATCGTTAGCGGAATCGCGATGAGGATTGCACCCCAAAAAGCCAAATATAAGAAGAATGCGCCTCGGTTGGCCCAGCAGGCAATACAGCTAGAGAAGAGTGCTTGCGGTACCGGCATATCAGCCCATGCTACGAGTACCGGCGAGAACCACATCAGCATGGCTACGGGCACATAGAGCAGGCCGCCAAACAATAAGATGAGATAAATTTGTCGAATGGCTTCGGGTGTGATTGGCTTGTCAGAAGTCATGAGTGGAAGTAAAAGCTCGAAATCCACCAACATGCTTAGGATAAAACTCAAAGCAAGGATGAGTGCTGCGTAGACCAATCCTAGTTGCAAGATTCGCTTGCGAATAATCGGAGTCGATTGCAGGGCTATTAAATACACCATCGGACGAATGCGCTCTTTTTGAATCGCTTGTCTGCAAGCCGTCATAAAACCAACCGATAAGGTTGGCGTGAGTAGGAGAACGCCAAACACACCAATCACTGGCACCAGTACAGCTAATTGCGCAACAAAGACGTACATAAAAACCAGCATCAGAAATCCCAGAGGATTTTGTCTGAATAGCCAAATACCTTGACGTATCCAGGTGTAGCCTTCTTTTGGAGTGACGCTATTGAGTCTCATAGTGCCTTGCGACTGATCAAGATGTTCTCGAAATGACGGGGATCATGCGGTGTGAGCATTTGTGCGTCACGCGGCAAGTAAAAGTCCCATAAGCGAGAGATCCAAAAGCGTAAAGCCGCTGCGCGGATCATCAGTGGCCAACTGCTGCGCTCTTTATCTGTTAAGGGGCGAACGGATTGATAGGCATCCATCAAGGCATTAAAGCGAGTGGGATCTAAATCTTGCTTATTCTCAGCCAGACACCAATCATTTGCAGTGACAGCTAAGTCAAATAACCACTTATCTGTACCGGCGAAATAAAAGTCAAAGAATCCACCGAGTTGATCCTGCGAGCTATCACTTGCACCCTTTGGATCAAATAGCACATTGTCCCTAAACAGATCACAGTGACTCGCACCCTGTGGTAGCGAGGCGTAATCCGCTGATGAGAAAAATTGCTCTTGGGTTGCTAGTTCAGTAGTTAGCAATGTTTTTTGTGATTCGCTTAAATGGGAGGTCACTTGCGGTACTGTTTTTTGCCACCACGACAGGCTGCGAAGGTTGTCTTGTGTTTGCTTAAAGTCGCCGCCAGCCAAATGCATCTTAGCCAACATCTCGCCAACCAGGGCGCAATGCTTTGCCTCAGGCGCTAATCTGGATAAACCTGGGAGCTTGCTTACAATTGCGGCTGGCTTGCCTTTGAGAGAAAACAAAATCTTCCCGTCTTTGTTTTCAAGTGGCTTAGGAACGGGGATGCCTTTGTTGGCCAAATGACGCATGAGCTCCAGGTAGTAAGGGAGCTGCTCTGCGGACAATCTTTCAAAGATGGTTAAAACATATTCTTGTTTTTTACCATCACGCTCAGTATCTAGAAAGAAATTCGAGTTTTCAATGCCGCCGTGAATGCCTCGAATGTCTGTAGCTCGCCCAATATCAAAATCTTGTGCGATCCATTCGGAAATATCACTCAGTTCAACGGGGGTGAATACGGCCATATCTAGTTAAGCGGTGATGTATGTGAGTGAACTAAAAACCAAACTCAAAATGGAATACTGATGCTAGGTACGCTGATGAGATCAGTATCTTTTGGTGGGCCAGGCATGACCGTGGCAGGAGGCGCCATTTCATAGTTGGTATAGCGTGTTTTCACATCCACTTGAGTGGGGGAGTTGGCGTCTTTGTATTCGGTAATTTCGGTGCCAGTTGCCTCTTTATGCTTGAAGCTTGGTTTACGGCTTTCTGGGGCATTTGTTGCTTCGGAAGCGCTGACTGCTGGAGCAAGCGGCTGGCTATTGATTCGTTGCAGCTCTGATGGGCTGAGTGCTTGGCTATTGCCCTGTGCTAGTACTGAATTCATGCCAAAAGTAGCAAAAGCCACTAAAAAGCTTGCAAGAACAAGGGTTTGGCTCAATGAAGAGTGGAGTAAGTTAGTTAGAGCGTGCATCATTTTTCACCTTTTTAGGCCTCTTTACAGGGGGATTTGAACCTGATCTGTAGGCAGTTAGCAACTAGATTGTACGATTGCGGTATGACTAAACATAGACTCTTGTTGGTAGATGGCTCTAGCTACCTGTATCGCGCCTTTCATGCCATGCCAGATCTCAGAAATGGGGCAGGCGACCCCACCGGGGCAATTTACGGGATGGTCAACATGATGCGTCGGGCCCGATCCGAGATTAAGGCAGACCATATAGCCTGTGTTTTTGATGCCAAAGGGAAGACGTTCCGGGATGAAATGTACCCGGAATACAAGGCGCATCGCTCCCCTATGCCCGAAGATCTCGTAAAGCAAATTGAACCGATTCATGCCATGGTGAAAGCCTTAGGGTGGCCTGTATTGATGGTTTCTGGGGTTGAGGCAGATGATGTCATTGGCACCTTGGCGTGCCAAGCCACTCAGGCTGGCTGGGAAACCATCATCTCCACTGGTGATAAAGATTTAGCTCAATTAGTGAATTCATCGGTGACCCTTATTAATACGATGACTGATGAAAAGCTTGATATTGAAGGGGTGGTTGCTAAATTTGGCGTCCCCCCTGAGCGCATCGTGGACTATTTATCGATCATTGGTGACGCGGTCGATAACGTGCCTGGCGTTCCTAAGGCAGGCCCCAAAACGGCCAATAAATGGTTAGCTGAATTTGGTGACCTAGATAGTCTGATGGCCAATGCTGATCAGGTAAAGGGTGTTGTTGGGGAAAACTTGCGTAATAGCTTGCAGTGGTTACCGCAAGCTCGCCAGCTCATCACTGTTAAAACCGACTGTGATTTGTCGCCACATCTTCCTGGCTTGGATGACCTACATGCGAAGCCGGAAGATGCGCCATTGCTGCGGGAATTATTTGAACGTTACGCATTTAAAACTTGGTTGCGAGATGTCGAGAAACAGCTGGGTGGATCAAGCGCCGATAGCGCATCTGTCAGTTTTGATTTGGCGGGGAGTCCGATTAAAGACGCAAATGCAGATGAAAAAATGGTCAGCAAAAAATTTGGCCCCACTGCGACATCGGCGACTACAGCGCTATCGCAAGAAACTACGGACTTGCAAGGCGCCATTGAAAAAAGCTATGAGTGCGTTGTCGATGAGGCCGCATTGGATCGCTGGTTAAAAAAGATTGAGGGCGCGCAGCTTACTGCTGTTGATACCGAAACGACTGGCTTAGATGCACTCGCTGCGGAGTTGGTGGGAATTTCACTGTCGGTAACCCCGGGTGAAGCTTGTTATATCCCGGTAGCGCATCGTAATGGTGAAACCCAATTGAGTCGTGACCTGGTCTTGGCTCGCTTGAAGCCATGGTTAGAAAGCGCTAAGCACATGAAGCTTGGCCAAAACCTCAAGTACGACATCCATATTTTTGCGAACTATGGCATCACCTTGAAGGGCGTGCAGTTCGACACCTTGCTAGAGTCCTATGTGTTGGAGTCCCATATGCCGCACAACATGGACAATTTGGCTGAGCGCCACCTGGGCATGAAGACGATTCGCTATGAGGAAGTCTGCGGCAAGGGTGTGCATCAAATCAGCTTTGATCAAGTGGATCTCAAGATCGCAACAGATTATGCGGCTGAAGATGCAGATATTACTTTGCGTTTGCATTTGGCTCTATGGCCGCAAATTCAGGCGAGCCCTGGACTACTCTACGTTTATGAAAATATTGAAATGCCAGCAATGCGCGTCCTGGGCATTATGGAGCGCAATGGCATTCGGATAGATTCGGCATTACTTTCCAAGCAAGGACAAGAAGTAGGTAAACGCTTGCTTGCCTTAGAGGGTGAGATTCATCAGCTTGCTGGCCAACCTTTTAACATCCAATCGCCAAAGCAAATCGCGGAGATTTTATTTGGCCAATTAGAGTTGCCGGTAATCAAGAAAACGCCATCGGGCGCACCATCTACTGATGAGGAAGTGCTCCAGAAATTGGCTGAAGACTATCCGCTGCCTGCGCGTATTTTGGATTACCGCAGTCTTGCTAAATTGATGTCCACTTATATCGAGAAGCTTCCGCGGATGGCCGATCCCAAGACGGGGCGAGTGCATACCAGCTTCTCTCAAGCTACCGCAGTGACAGGTCGTTTGGCCTCAAGCGATCCTAATTTGCAAAATATTCCAGTGCGCACAGAAGAGGGGCGTCGTATTCGTGAGGCTTTTATTCCCGCTGAAGGTTGTAAGTTGCTTTCAGCAGACTATTCCCAAATTGAATTGCGCATCATGGCGCATATTGCTGAAGATGAAAATCTGCTGGCTGCCTTTGCGGCTGGTAAAGATGTGCACCAAGCTACTGCTGCTGAGATCTTTGGCGTGCCCCTGGAGTCGGTGACTTCAGAGCAGCGTCGTTATGCCAAGGTGATTAACTTTGGCTTGATTTATGGAATGAGCGCTTTTGGTTTGGCTGGCAACTTAGGAATCGAGCGGTCTGCTGCTCAAAACTACATCGCTAAATATTTTGATCGCTACCCTGGTGTTGCTCAGTATATGGAGCGTACTCGTCAAGAGGCGCGGGAGAATGGCTATGTGGAAACTGTCTTCGGCAGGAGATTGTGGCTGCCGGAGATTAAAGGTTCAAACGGCCCACGTCGCCAAGGCGCCGAACGCGCGGCGATTAATGCGCCAATGCAGGGAACTGCCGCTGACTTAATCAAATTAGCGATGGTGGCGGTTGAGAACTGGCTGGAAAAAGAGCAGCTCAAGACTCGCATGTTGCTCCAGGTGCATGATGAATTGGTATTTGATGTACCTTTGGATGAGCTTGAGCTTTTGCAAGCTAAGCTACCGGATTTAATGTGTAAAGTGGCTGATCTCAAGGTTCCCTTGGTGGTTGGTATCGGTATTGGCGATAATTGGGAAGAAGCGCATTAATTGGAAGGTAAGAAGATGACGACTAAAAAAACAACACCTGAATCCAAACCAGTTTCTGGCGATAGAAGAAGTTTTATAAAAGCTTCTGCATTGACGGCAACGACGATGGGGATTGGTTTTGTGGCTGCCTCTGAGCCCGTGATGGCTGCTGCGATCGAAACGGATTTCGTTGGAATCAAAGCGGGTGAGCAAATGATCCCTGTAGGTAGCTTTCAGTTACCGGCTTATGTTTCACGTCCAGAGAAGGCCAAAGGCGCCTTGCCAATCATCATTGTTGTTAGTGAGATTTTCGGAGTGCATGAGTACATTGCCGATGTCACTAGACGTTTTGCTAAATTAGGCTACCTTGCCATCGCCCCTGAATTTTTTACACGTGTTGGTGATCCGAATACTTACGGCACGATTGCTGAGATACAGAAAAACATCGTAGCCCCAACCCCAGATGCGCAAGTTTTAAATGATCTACAAGCTTCTTTGGTGTGGGCTGGAAAAAATGGCGGTGATTTGAAAAAAGTCGGCGTTACCGGATTCTGTTGGGGCGGTCGCATTACTTGGCTCTCCGCTACATTACCGCAGGTTAAGGCTGGCGTAGCTTGGTACGGTCGAGTGATTGGTGAAAAAACTGAGGGCAATCCTCGCCACCCTGTCGATATTGCGGCCGACCTCAAAGCCCCTGTTCTGGGTCTGTATGGCGGTGCTGATACCGGCATTTCTTTAGAGAGCGTTGAGCAAATGCGTGAAGCGCTTGCAAAAGCAGCCCCAAAAAATCCGGCAGCCAAAGCCTGTCGTTTTGAAATCTATCCAGATACTCCTCATGCATTTCATGCGGACTATCGTGCAAGCTATCGCGAAGGTCCGGCTAAAGATGGTTGGGAAAAGTGCATTGCTTGGTTTAAGCAAAACGGAGTTGTGTAATTTATATGTCAGTTCTGCAAAGCATCTTGTTGGTAACCGCCTTAGCGGGCACTGCTAGCGTCTTAGTTGCCGCTAGCTTCTCCTTGGCTCTGCTGTCTAAGATGGTTCACAACATGGTGAGCGTATCGGTTGGTATCTTGCTCGCAACGGCTTTATTGCACTCTTTGCCTGAAGCCTTCACGATGCAGGGAGCGAACACCCAGATGCTTTTTGCCACGTTGTTGGCGGGCCTTCTAGGATTTTTCTTGCTCGAGAAAATCGCTTTATTGCGCCACAGCCATCATCATGAAGGCGATGGACATGGACATCATCATGGTCACGATGCCGAGGTAGCGGGCCGCAGTGGTTGGATGATTTTGGTGGGCGATGGACTCCATAATTTTGTGGATGGCGTATTGATTGCCGCGGCATTTATGGCCGATTACCAAGTAGGTATTTTTACCGCTATTGCCATCATTGCTCATGAGATTCCCCAAGAGATCGGGGACTTCATCGTGTTGCTCAATGCCGGATTCTCTCGCACTAGAGCTTTGTTCTATAACTTTATCTGCGGGTTATCTGCCGTGCTTGGCGGAGTATTGGCATACTTCTTTTTAGAAAGAGCGCATGCCGCAATGCCTTACCTATTGGTGATTGCCTCTAGTAGTTTTATTTACATCGCTGTGAGCGATCTCATTCCCCAAATGCATCGTCGCCCGCACTGGGTGGAGTCTTTGCGTCAAACTGTTTTGATTGCGTGCGGCGTTGGCTTTGTAATCTTATTGTCGTTATTGCACTAGCTTGCAACCGGCCTACTGGGGTCGGCACACCACTCGCTCCAACTACCCGCATACAGGCGTGAGCCTTTAAGTCCAGCAATCTCCATTGCCAATAAGTTGTGGCAAGCGGTTACTCCTGATCCGCATTGGTGAATCACCTCAGACGCTTTGATAGACCCCAAGAGATCCACAAAATCTTTATAAAGTTGCTCAGGTGCTTTAAATGATTTTCCGGATAGGTTTTCTCTAAAGCAATGGTTGACTGCATTGGGGATGTGTCCGCCTACTGGATCCAAAGTCTCATTTTGACCATGGAAGCGATCATTGGCTCGCGCATCAATGACGATATTCTTTTGGGTCTGCAAGTTTTCAATAACATCATCAACCAAGATCAATCCCACATAAGGCATGGCCTGTAGCGGCGAAGGCGTTGGTGTGGGTGGACGTGGCAAGGTGCCAATCGGGCCATTCCAAGCGTCGAGGCCACCATCAAGAATTTGTACATTGGCGTGACCGGTGGCTTTGAGCATCCACCACAACCGGCTCGCATATACAGAGCCCTGATTGTCATAGGCAACGACTAGGGTTTTTGAATCAATGCCCAAGCGTGTTTTCGTATGCGCCCAAGCCTCGGGGGTGGGAAGGGGGTGGCGACCATTTTTGCCAGTCTTATTTCCGGATAAATCTTGATCAAGGTCGACATAAATTGCGCCAGGGATGTGCCCCTCTAGGTAGGATTTTCTTCCGGCTTGTGGATCAACTAAGTCGAAGCGGCAATCGCAGAGCAGAACATTTTCACCACTATTCAGAATTTCTTCTAATTGATTTGCGGTAATTAGAGGCGTCATTTGGTATTCCTATTCAAAACGAAATACAACACATCATGATGCTTGGAGAATTTCCCCCAAGTCGTACTCAAATTATGCGCCTTGGTAGCCCATCGCGCGACGGTACCATTCATGAAAATGCTGCATGCCATCTTCCATTGGGCTTTGATACGGCCCTACTTCATTCTGGCCACGGGCTAGCAGGGCTGCGCGGCCCGCATCCATACGCTCGGCAATCTCATCATCTTCGATGCAGGTTTCCATATAGGCGGCGCGTTCGGCTTCCACGAACTCCCGCTCAAAGAGCGCGATTTCTTCTGGGTAATAAAACTCGACAACATTGCGTGTCTTGTTTGGTCCCATGGGATGCAAGGTAGAAACGCACAGCACGCCTGGATACCATTCAACCATGACATTAGGGTAGTAGGTGAGCCAGATGGCACCATGGCGAGGTGTTTTGCCTTCGTGGTGGCGCAGCACTGCTTCATGCCATTTTTGATACACCGGTGAGCCTGGCTTTTCTAGATCCTTATGAATACCTACCGTCTGTACGCTATGCCAGTCACCGAATTCCCAACGCAAGTCTTCGCAAGAAACAAATTTGCCTAGGCCTGGATGAAATGGAACAACGTGATAGTCCTCAAGATAAACCTCGATAAAGGTTTTCCAGTTGTAATTGCACTCATGTACCTCAACATGATCAAGCACATAGCCGTCAAATTTCAGGTCATCAGCAACGCCAAGTTTTGCTAAATCGGTACGCACATCGCGAGGACCTTCAAATAAGAGACCTTGCCAGTTTTGCAAAGGGGACTTACCTAGATTCAAGCAAGGCTTATCTTCAAAATGTGGGGCGCCTAGAAGGCTGCCATTTAAATCGTAGGTCCAGCGATGCAGTGGACAAACAATATTGTCCGCTTTGCCTGCGCCATTGAGCATGAGTGCTTGGCGATGGCGGCAGACATTAGAGAGAAGTTCAACGCCCTGATTGTTGCGAACGAGCAGTCGACCTTCATTTTCTGAGGTCAAGGTTTGATAGGAGCCTATTTCAGGCACCATGAGTTCGTGGCCTACATAGCCAGGACCCTGCTTAAAAAGCAGTTCAATTTCGCGCTGATACAAGTCAACGTCAAAATATGCCGAAACCGGCAGTTGTAGATTGGACGGCGCAAGCTTCTGCGCGGTAGCCAGATTAGTCATTCTCCCCACCCCCGAAAACGTCAGCCGAAGCTAAGCGGAATAACCAATCCAACCATCGACGGATCGATATTGGAAAGGAAGGAGGGGATTATACCCATCCGACCCCCATCTCGCTTTAATATGTAGGGCTATATCTGTGAGAATTTTGAAGGAAATAAGTCAATGCCAGCAAAGAAATCCGAGGGTCAGAAGCCCGGTCTTGAGGTTCAAATCGACCCTCATTTGCGCTATGAGCAGGCAGTAAAAGAGCTTGAAAAGCTCATTTCCGACATGGAATCCGGCAAATTCTCCTTGGAAGAGACTTTATTGGCATATCAACGGGGCGCTGCTTTGTTGAAGCATTGCCAAGGAGTCCTTGCCCAAGTGGAGCAGCAGGTTCGGGTTTTTGAAGCCTAAGTTACCCCCAAATTCAGCCGTTATGACCAACGCACTTTCATTTGACGACTGGGTTCGCGCGCACGGACAACGTACTGAATTGGCGCTAGAGAGCTTGCTCGACTCGGCCGCTACCAATCCAATACGCCTTCATGAGGCGATGCGTTATGCCGCTCAAGGTGGTGGAAAGCGTATTCGCCCTTTGTTGGTATATGCCGCTGGTGAGCTGGCTCAAACAAGCAATCAAGCAAGTCAGACTGCCTTAGATGCAGCCGCTGTTGCGATTGAATGTATTCATGCTTATTCGCTAGTGCATGATGATTTGCCCTGCATGGATGATGATGATTTGCGTCGAGGGCGACCTACGGTGCATAAGGCATTTGATGAGGCGACTGCATTATTGGTCGGCGATGCTTTGCAAACCCGTGCTTTTGAGATTTTGGCAAACGCCCCATGTGATGCACAAGTTCGACTGGCGATGATTAGTATATTGGCTAGCGCATCAGGTTCACGTGGCATGGCTGGCGGACAAGCGATTGATCTTGAGAGTGTCGGTAAGAAATTAGACCTCGCTGGATTGAAACAAATGCACGCCATGAAAACTGGCGCCTTGCTTTCTTGCTCAGTGGCTTTGGGTGGCATTATTGCCCAGCTCAATCCAAGTCAAATGCAGCATTTAGCCAATTACTCTGAAGCTTTGGGATTGGCGTTTCAAATTGTGGATGACGTGTTGGATGCCACTGCTGATAGTCAAACGCTAGGTAAGACCGCAGGAAAAGATGCTGCGAATGACAAGCCAACCTATGTAACCTTGATGGGTTTAGACTATGCCAAGAAGGCGGCAAAAGATTTGCAAGAAACAGCAATTGCTAGCTTAGAGGGCTTTGGCGATAAAGCACGGGCCCTTCAAGATTTGGCTCTATTGGTGGTCAATAGGGGCAAATAAGATTACTTAAGATTTGATGACTTTAAATTCTATTCACTCTCCTGCCGATTTAAAAAAACTCCCCCGTGAGCAACTTCCTGCTTTAGCGGACGAGTTGCGCCAATTTGTTTTGGATTCGGTTTCTAAAACTGGCGGACATCTTTCTTCTAATTTGGGAACGGTAGAGCTATCTATCGCTCTTCATTATGTTTTTGATACACCGCATGATCGTATGGTGTGGGATGTGGGTCATCAAAGTTATCCACATAAAATTCTGACGGGTCGTCGTGAGCGCATGAATACCTTGCGTCAGTTCAACGGCCTATCAGGTTTCCCTCGCCGCTCTGAGAGTGAATACGATGCCTTTGGCACTGGACACTCATCTACAAGTATCTCAGCTGCAATGGGTATGGCCCGCGCTTTTCAAACTAAAGGCGAGAGGCAGGTAGCCGTTGCTGTGATTGGCGATAGCGCTATGACGGGCGGTATGGCATTTGAAGCGATGAACAACGCCGGTGTTTATGACGATTTGCCATTGGTGGTGATTTTGAACGACAACGACATGTCGATCTCTCCCGCAGTGGGCGCGCTCAATCGTCATTTGGCGAGATTACTCAGTGGCAACATTTACTCCGCTACCAAAAAAGGGATCGATAGCGTTTTATCGATTGCGCCCCCATTGCGCGAGTTCGCAAAGCGTCTGGAAGATCATGCCAAAGGTATGGTTTCACCATCGACGATCTTTCAAGAGTTTGGCTTTAATTATTTCGGCCCCATTGATGGGCATGATTTGGATGCCTTAATCCCCATGCTTCAAAACGTCCGTCGCTTGGCTATTGAAGGTCGTGGACCTCAGTTCCTGCATGTTGTGACGCGCAAGGGTCAGGGTTATGAATTGGCGGAAGCAGACCCTGTTCTGTATCACGGTCCGAGCAAATTTAATCCTGAGGAAGGCGTTAAAGCGCCAGTAGCCTCTGCTCAAAAAACTTTTACACAAGTATTTGGTGAATGGTTGTGCGATATGGCGCATGCCGATCCTTTGTTGATTGGTATTACGCCTGCCATGCGCGAAGGCTCTGGCCTTGTGGAGTTTGAAAAGAATTTCCCTAAACGCTATTATGATGTTGGCATTGCCGAGCAGCATGCTGTGACCTTTGCTGCTGGTATGGCATGTGAAGGCATGAAGCCGGTAGTAGCGATTTATTCCACTTTCTTGCAGCGCGCTTACGATCAATTAATTCATGATGTGGCGATTCAAGATCTGCCAGTGTTATTTGCCTTAGATCGCGCCGGTTTAGTTGGTGCTGATGGTGCAACGCATGCGGGTGTGTATGACATTCCATTCTTGCGTTGCATTCCGAATATGTTGGTTTTAACTCCTGCCGATGAAGCAGAGTGCCGTGATTTGTTGACGACCGCATTTCATCAGCCACACCCCAGTGCAGTGCGCTATCCACGTGGTGCTGGTGTTGGCGCTATCCCATCGAAAGAGTTGCGCACCGTCCCCTTGGGTAAAGGGGAGTTACGTCGTCAATCAAATGCAGCTACTGGCCAGCGCGTAGCAATTTTGGCGTTTGGTACCCTCCTGTATCCAGCATTAGAGGCTGCTAAAAAATGTGACGCGACTGTAGCTAACATGCGTTTTGTTAAGCCTTTGGATATCGATCTACTGAAATCATTGGCGCAAGACCATGATTATTTTGTGACGATTGAAGATGGCGCTATTCAGGGTGGCGCTGGAAGTGCATGCTTGGAAGCGATGTCTGCCATGGGCGTGAATAAACCTTTGTTGCAATTGGGTATTCCAGATGAGTTTGTTGAGCATGGCGATTACAAACTCTTGATGAGTAAGTGTGGTCTGGACTCTGAAGGTATTTCAAAGGCTATTTTTCAGCGCTTTCCAGTGCTAAATTCAGCAAATACCACCGCAAATCCGGTAGCGGCGGGCAAATAAGTCATTTTTGCCTGAAAATAGAGTGATGAACGATATCAATACCGCCTTTTTGAAACCTCAATCAATGCCAGATGTGCAGTCATCTCACGATGAGCGCGCATTGCCGATTGAGCAGGTTGGTATTCGTGGTTTACGTCACCCACTCATCATTCGCACAAAGGCTGGTGAGTTTCCGGCGGTAGGTAATTTTGAGATGGATGTGGCTTTGCCAGCGCATATCAAGGGGACGCACATGTCGCGTTTCATTGCCTTGTTACAGGATCAAAAAACCCCTATTGATAGTGCCGCAGTTGTGGCGATGGTCAAGGCGATGTTGCCATTGCTTAATGCCACTGAAGGTCGTATCCAATTTACTTACACGCATTTCGTTAAAAAGACAGCTCCGGTATCTGGTGTGGAGAGTCTGATGGATTACGAAGTGACTTGGATGGCTAAAGCCAAACAAGCTGTTTCCGGTGAAATCGATGTTGAGTTGAACTTGCGCGCCTTAGTCCCGGTGATGAGTTTGTGTCCTTGCTCCAAAGAAATTTCTGAGTACGGTGCGCACAATCAACGTTCGCATGTCACGATGTCTGTGACCTTAGACCCGCAAACCAAAATGACAGTGGAAGATTTAGTGCTTGCTGCTGAGAGCCAGGCTTCTAGTGAGTTGTGGGGCTTACTCAAGCGCCCTGATGAGAAGTGGGTTACCGAGCGGGCTTACGATAATCCGAAGTTTGTGGAAGATTTGGTGCGCGATGTCGCCGGTCAACTCAAGGGCGATCAACGTATTCTGTCCTTGGTGGTTGAGGCTGAGAACTTTGAGTCTATTCACAATCACAGCGCTTACGCCAAGATTAGTCTCAGCAAGTAATTCCACCAAAAGTGCTTAAGAAAATTCTTAAGCGAGGTTATTGCTAGCCAAATCCCAACGGGGTTTGATATCAAATGCTCCTGATTTTGTAGAACCGTTGTTCTCGGCTAGCATGCGTAGCGCCCCAGCGAATGCAATCATGACGCCGTTATCCGTGCAAAGATCTATCGGCGGGTAATGCACTTCAAATCGATTCTTTTTGGCGCTGGCATTGAGGGCTGAGCGTAATTGCAGATTTGCTCCAACACCTCCTGCAAGTACTAGATGTTTGCAGCCAGTTTGCTTGAGTGCTTTTTCTGATTTACTCTCCAATACTGCTACCAAAGAGTCCACAAAGCTTCTCGCTAAATCCGCATGGAATGTCGCAATTTCAGTTGCATCAGAAATGCTGAGGGCTTCAAACTTTTTCACTTGGTTCAGGACTGCCGTTTTGAGTCCCGAGAAAGAAAAATCAAGATCGCCAGAATGGAGCATTGGCTTGGGAAGCTCGAACCGCCCAGACTGCCCCCGTTCTGCCAGTTTGGATATGGCGGCACCCCCAGGGTAGTCCAAACCGAGCAATTTGGCAGTTTTATCAAAGGCCTCACCAGCGGCATCATCTAAGGTTTCACCGAGAAGTTGGTATTTACCAACGCCACTCACCAGCATGAGCTGCGTATGGCCGCCAGAGACCAAGAGGGCGATGAAGGGAAATTCTGGTGCTGAGGCCCCTAAAAGCGGGGAAAGTAAGTGTCCTTCAAGGTGGTGCACCCCGATAGAGGGCAAATTGAGGCCTTGTGCGAGGGATTTGGCAAAAGCGCTACCCACTAGGAGGGCGCCAGCCAGCCCGGGCCCTTGGGTGTAGGCCACCGCATCAATATCTTTTAATTGGAGCTTGGATTCATGCAAGGCTTCATCTAGAAGGGGTAAAACGCGCCGAATATGGTCTCTAGAGGCTAATTCGGGGACTACGCCCCCATAATCTCGGTGCATGGCTATCTGGGAGTGCAAAGCCTGTCCTAAGATGCCCTGGTGGGCTGGGGCGCGGTTTTCCCAGGGGGTGGTGTTGTATAAAGCCACCCCAGTCTCATCGCAAGAAGTTTCTATGCCTAAAACAATCATTTTTGGTTTGGTCGTGCTAGAATCCGTGATTCAGTTAATTTTTCGATATTTTTCGAGCATATACGAGTTAAACAAGTATGACTACAGTCCGCCTACGTGAGAACGAACCTTTTGAAGTGGCATTACGCCGTTTCAAGCGCACCATTGAAAAAAATGGTCTATTGACCGACTTGCGTGCCCGCGAGTTTTACGAGAAGCCAACGGCTGAACGTAAGCGTAAGAAGGCAGCAGCTGCTAAACGCCATTACAAGCGTATCCGCAGCCAAATGTTGCCTAAGAAGCTTTACTAATCGAATTTAAAAGCTCTCCTCACCGAGAGGCTTTGAAACCCGCTGACGGTGAAACGCAGCGGGTTTTTGCTTTTTAAGTTGTTACCAAAAAGCCAATACACTGAACCAAGAAATTATCTTACGCAGATTAGGAGTAAATCTCATGAGCCTTAAAGATCAAATCACTGAAGATATGAAAAATGCCATGCGTGCAAAAGAAGTCGCGCGCCTTGGAACAATTCGCCTTTTATTGGCAGCCATCAAGCAACGAGAAGTGGATGAACGTATTGTGGTTGATGATGCCGGCATCATTTCGACTATTGAAAAAATGATCAAGCAGCGTAAAGACTCCATCTCTCAATTTGAAAAAGCGGGTCGCGATGATTTGGTTGCTGTTGAAGCTGCCGAAATGACGATCTTGCAAACGTACTTGCCGGCACAATTGTCTGATGCTGAAGTGGAAGCGGCGGTTGCTGCAGCAGTTGCCTCGACTGGTGCATCTGGTCCGCAAGATATGGGTAAAGTCATTGGTGTATTAAAGGGTCAGCTAGCTGGTAAAGCTGACATGGGCAAAGTCTCTGGGCTTGTGAAAGCCGCGCTTGCCAAATAAGCTAGCGATCGTTTCTTAAGCCTCATCGATTGCTGATGGCTCTCATTCCTCAATCCTTCATTGCCGATTTATTAAATCGGGTTGACATCGTGGATGTGGTTGGGCAGCACGTGAAGTTAAAAAAAGCGGGTGCGAACTATCAAGGTTTGTGCCCCTTTCATTCAGAGAAGTCTCCTTCATTTTCAGTTTCGCCAACCAAACAGTTTTATCACTGCTTTGGCTGTGGAGCACATGGATCAGCCATCAGCTTTCTCATGGAGTACTCCGGCCTTGGTTATGTAGATGCTATTGAAGATTTGGCTCGCTCTGCTGGCTTAGATGTTCCTCGCGAAGAGCGCACCGCAAATGATGTGGCGCGCCAACAGCAGACGATGGCTTTAAGTGAGGTGATGAGCGCTGCTGCAGATTGGTATCGCCAGCAACTGAAAGTTGCCCCGCGCGCAGTGGAGTATCTCAAAGGTCGTGGCTTGACTGGTGAGATAGCGAAGCGCTATGCGCTAGGTTACGCACCCGATGGTTGGCAAGGTCTTGAAGCAGTTTTTGGTACTTATGCCAACGATGAAGTGGCTAAGACTTTATTAGAGGGTGGCTTACTCATTCAGAGCGAGCAAAGCGAGGGCAATCAAACAGCTAGACGCTACGATCGCTTTCGTGACCGGATTATGTTTCCGATTCGCAATCCAAAAGGTCAAACGATTGGCTTTGGTGGACGGATCTTGGATCAAGGTGAGCCAAAGTATTTAAATTCTCCCGAGACCCCGCTGTTCTCTAAGGGCAATACGCTTTACGGTTTATTCGAAGCAAGACAAGCGATTCGTGCGCAAGAGTATGTCTTGGTATGTGAAGGTTATATGGATGTTGTCGCGCTGGCGCAATTGGGTTTCCCTAATGCAGTGGCAACATTGGGTACTGCCTGTACTGCGAATCACGTCCGTATGTTGTTGCGTCAAACGGATCGCATTGTTTTCTCATTTGATGGTGACTCAGCTGGTCAGCGTGCCGCGCAACGCGCACTTGAAGCCTGCTTGCCCTTGATGTCGGATGACAAGGAAATTCGCTTCCTCTTTTTGCCCACAGAGCATGATCCTGATAGTTATGTTCGTGCCTATGGTGCGCCTGCATTTGAGAAAGTCATCAAAGAGGCGATGTCACTTTCAAGCTTCTTTTTCAAGATCGTCAGTCAAGGGCATGAGCTCACTACGCCTGAAGGTAGGGCGCAAACCCACCATGCGGCCAAGCCTTTGTTGTTGTCAATGCCGCCGATTGCTTTGCGTACGCAAATCTTGCGAGAGCTGGCGATACGCACGAACTCCACCCCGTCCGAACTAGAGGCTTTCTGTGGATTGACTGTAGTGCCTGCTCCAGTTCAACAGGGGTCTTATTCGAATGTCAATCAACGCGCGCCCAATTTTGTTCAGGCGAATTCGGGTAATCGAACGCAGGGCGCTCCTTGGCAAACATCCAAAGGCTCAGCGAAAAGGGTGGCCATACAAAATATCGCACCCCCTCAAGCGCCAACTGATTTAGCGGAGCAGATGTTGCGAGTGTTGATTCAGTTTCCGCATTTGGGTAAAGCCTTGGATCCCAATAAGCGAGCTTTGGCATTGCAGGCATCGGAGTTGCGCTCTGCAAAAGCATTGGAATTAATGAAAGATCTATTGGCCCAATGTGATTTGGTGGAGTTAATTCCTGGCGAGAATGGAAAACCCCCTACAGTGGGTGCTGGTGCATTTGCCTTGTTTCAGGAGCAGCTATCTCGCAGTGAGTTAGCCCCTTTGTATGAAGTTCTCCGAAAGCGGGTAATGGGTTCTGATCTCGATCTCGAGGGGGCGGTTGCTGACCTGGAAGGTGCCTTCAAAAAGCTCGAACTAAACCACCTCAAAACCGAAATGACCGAAATCGCTCAAAAGATTGCAGCAAGTACTGCTACAGAGCAGGATCGAGCTCGATATCGTGAATTGGGCGAAAGACTGAAATTCTCTTAAGTTTTTTCTGATTTAGCTCTAGAAAAACCCGAAATTTACCCCATATTTTTAGCAATAGGAGGGGTGAAAAAGTCGCAATCGACTATAATCCTCTATTCCCAGAAAAAAACCGAATTAATTCAGCCACTTGCGCTTTATTTTGTAGAAATTTGGGGCAAGTGGACAACGAGGCTGTTTTTAATCAGCTGAGATCAATCATCAGTAATGTGAGTAAGTGCTAATAAATGCCAAATATCAAGAAAAAACCAGCTAAACCAGTCAAGGCAGCAGCGAAGCCAGTAGCAAAAGCAAAGGCTCCAGCTAAACCAGTAGCGAAAGCGAAAACACCAGCCAAGCCAGTTAAGGCTGCTGCTAAGCCAGCTAAAGTGCCAGCAAAACCAGCACCGAAAGCAAAGGCTCCAGCTAAACCAGTAGCGAAAGCGAAAACACCAGCCAAGCCAGCTAAAGCGCCAGCAAAACCAGCACCGAAAGCAAAGGCTCCAGCTAAACCAGTAGCGAAAGCGAAAACACCATCCAAGCCAGTTAAGGCTGCTGCTAAGCCAGCTAAAGCGCCTGCCAAGCCGGTTGCTAAGGCTCCTGCAAAGGCGCCAGCGAAGGCTGAGAAAGTTGAAGCTCCTAAAAAAGGTAAGGCTGCGGCGCCCAAAGCTGAGGTGGTGAAGGAAGCAAAACCTGCAAAAGAAGTTAAAGAAACCAAAGGCAAAAAAGCTGCGGAAGTTGAAGTTGATGTCGAAGCGGTCGCTACTGAGGAAGTTAAAAAGGGTCGCAAGCCAAAGGCTGATGCACCTGCGGAAGGTGCTGAGCCAGTATTGACGGATCGTCAGAAAGCGCGCGAGCGTAAGGCAAAAGAAAAAGCACTTCTAAAAGAATTCGCAGCGCAACAATTAGGTTCTGAAGAGCAGCAAGAGTTGCGTCGTACTCGTCTGAAGACATTGATCAAGATGGGTAAGTCCAAGGGTTACTTAACTCATGGCGAAATGAATGACGTAATGTCTGATGAGTTGTCTGATGTTGACGCATTAGAGACTTTGATCGGATTGTTGAACGACATCAACATTACTGTTTACGAGCAAGCTCCTGATGCTGAAACGCTCTTGTTAAACGAGAATACTTCTGCTGCAACTACTGAAGAAGAGGCGGAAGAAGAAGCGGAGGCCGCTCTTTCTACGGTGGATTCAGAGTTCGGGCGTACAACCGATCCAGTGCGTATGTATATGCGCGAAATGGGTACGGTAGACCTGCTGACTCGCGAAGGCGAGATCGTCATTGCGAAGAAGATTGAAGCCGGCCTTAAAGATATGGTGATGGCTTTGGCTGCTTGCCCTGTAACGATCGCTGAGATCTTAGGCAATGTAGACAAGATTGCTAGCGGTGAGATGGAGATCGACCAATTCGTAGACGGATTGGTTGATCCAAATGCGGAAGATATTAAGCTTGGACCTGAAGAGCCAGAAGTTGACCCGGATGCCGAAGAGGGTGATGAAGATGGCGGTGAAGATGAAGGTGGTGGCGGAGGTGGCGGTGGCGCAGCCACAGCCAATGCTAAGCAATTAGAAGAGTTGAAGCAAATCTCTTTAGAGAAATTTGCGATTGTTCGTGCCCAGGCTGACAAGATGCGCCGTGCATTTGATAAAGAGGGTTATAACTGCCCAGCTTATATCAAGGCACAAGAAGCGATTCGTGGCGAATTGCTTGGTTTCCGCTTGACTGCAAAGAGTGTTGAGAAGTTATGCGACACCATGCGTTCACAGGTAGATCAGGTATGGAAACTCGAGCGCGGCATTGTGAGCTTGTTGGTAGATAAAGTTGGTGTAAATCGTGGTGAAGTATTGAAAGACTTCCCAAAGATGTCCATGAATCTAGAGTGGACTACCAAGCTCCTTAAAGAAAACAAGCCTTACACAGCATTATTGCAACGTAACGTTCCAGCGATTCAAGAGTTGCAACAGAAGTTAATTGATATTCAAACGCGCGTGGTATTGCCACTTCCAGAATTAAAAGAAGTGAACAAGCAAATGATCGCGGGTGAGAAGCGTGCGCGTGAAGCAAAGCGTGAAATGACGGTAGCCAACTTACGTTTGGTAATCTCGATTGCTAAGAAATACACCAACCGTGGTTTGCAGTTCTTGGACTTAATTCAAGAAGGTAATATCGGTTTGATGAAGGCGGTAGATAAGTTTGAATACCGCCGTGGTTACAAGTTCTCTACTTATGCAACTTGGTGGATTCGTCAAGCGATTACCCGCTCCATTGCTGATCAAGCACGTACGATCCGCATTCCAGTTCATATGATTGAGACGATCAATAAGATGAATCGTATTAGTCGTCAGATCTTGCAAGAAACTGGTCATGAGCCAGATGCCGCAACCTTGGCGCTCAAGATGGAAATTCCTGAGGACAAGATTCGCAAGATCATGAAGATCGCTAAAGAGCCTATCTCCATGGAAACCCCGATTGGCGATGATGCAGACTCCAATCTAGGAGATTTCATTGAAGATAACAATACATTGGCTCCTGCTGAAGCTGCATTGCACGACTCGATGCGCGATGTCGTGAAGGACGTATTGGATTCATTAACACCGCGCGAAGCAAAAGTATTGCGTATGCGCTTCGGTGTTGAGATGAGTACAGATCACACTCTCGAAGAAGTTGGTAAGCAGTTTGACGTTACACGTGAGCGTATTCGTCAGATCGAAGCCAAGGCCCTGAGAAAGATGCGCCATCCAAGTCGCAGTGACAAACTCAAGACCTTCCTCGAAGAGGATTGAACCAAAGACTAACGGGCCTATAGCTCAGTTGGTTAGAGCAGAGGACTCATAATCTAATTAAGTTTTTTGATTTATTAAAATTACTTAATTAAATCAAGCAGTTAAGTGTAGTAAAAGTAGTAAAAATTGCTTCTACAGTGCTTCTACACTTTTTAGACCTAATTACTGGCCTAGTGAGTGCAGAAGTAGTGCGGCAAGTAATGTGAAGTTTTAGGGCCTATAGCTCAGTTGGTTAGAGCAGAGGACTCATAGCGTAAGTTGTGCCTTACACGTGGAAACTGTGTAAGGGATGGTGTCAAATTCGGAGAAACCTAAAGACGTTTAAACGAATTGTTGTATTTGCTACTAAGTACACAAATCGTTTTAAACGAATATGGCAACGCCGAGCGAAGCTTCAATGCGAAAGTATTGTTGAACGTGTAGAGACTAGACGGCACCCATCTAAGTTGAGCGATCAATATGATGAAGGCATAGTCCAGGGAGTAGTGAAAGCTACACAAACCGGAATCCTTTGGTCCCAGGTTCAAGTCCTGGTGGGCCCACCAGAAAAGCAAAGCCCCAGTTAGAGATAGCTGGGGCTTTTGTTTATAAAAATTATTAAAAATAACAAGCTCAGACATAAAATGATAATCACATAAGTTAATTGGATCTAAATATGAAGGTTAAGTTACACGGCGTTGAATTTCGGACTGGCAGTCAGGTGCCATTGGGAGTGTTTCTTGATTATTTGGTTGAAAATCCAATTAAAGGTTATGAATTTGGTGGCTTTAAAAGATTCGTATATGTTCAGTCAAAAGATGGCTATTACTCTGGTCTTGTTATAACTACAAAAGACATCAGGCAGTTTATTGAGTTGATGGAAAAGGATGGGGAGATTGAAATAAATTCAAGAGACGTATCTCCGAATTCTGAGTTAGCCGAATTTAATTTTTTTATAGTCAATTCTAAAACAGGGAGGGGGCTTTATCAGCACTACTATCATTCTTGCGCATTAAATACGCTGGGATTTATGTTCCGTAAGAAGTTCGCTGAATTTTCAAAATCTATTTGCAATAGGGAGTTAGAGGCTGCTAAAAAGGAAAAAGATAAAAAGGCCATCAAAGAAAAATATAACGATACATTTGACTGGAACTATATCTGTAAAAAAGAAAATTTTGAAAAGTTGCTAATCAACATGGCTAGAGTGAAGTCTTTTGATTTCACTGTTGCGACTTTGAATGTGGATGAGCCCAGTCTTACACCATTATCTGGTATGGCTTCCAGGGTAAGCCAGAGCTATGGATTCGATAAGCAAGCAAGCCTTTCTTCAGTAGTTTCAGCCATTAAAAAGGCTGTAGCTGGAAAGTTATTTGATAAAGCCAAGTTAGTAGGGGAGGATCAACACGGAGAACAGCAGGTGATTTTTCTTGAAGACAATCTTGAGGTATTTGCAGAATTTGAGTTTGACGAGATTGCGGAGAAAATGAAGAGTCTTCATCCCCAAGACTTTAATGACTCTTGGTTTATGAAAAAAATGCAATCTACATATAAAAGTAAACTTCCTTTTTTTAGCACTCCTATTAAGGGTTAAGATTGAAAGCAATAGCTAACTTTTCTTTATACGGTGTTCCAGCTTTGGTTGGGATTCTAGTTTTTACATTGGTTCAATATTATTTTGGCGATGTGAACTTGTTCTATGAAAAGAATTTACGTGCCAGCTTGTTCACCGGCTTTCTTACTATGGGTGGTTTTTTGCTGTCCTTGAAAACGGGGATACTCATTAAAATAAAAGAAAGTCTTTATGACAATAAGCAATACATTGAGAAGGTTGAAGAGCTAAGGACCATAAATCCAAAGTTGACCCAATATGGACCACTTAAAAGACTTAGCAGGGTACTTTCATTTTCTGTATTTTTTTGCCTATTGTCGGCATCAACTCAATTTACAGTTGGCTTATTGATGAATTCATGGTCTACAGCTTTCTGCTTGGCTATAGCGGCATTTTCAATGAGCATGTTGATTGCTTCGTTTTTGGTCATACAGCTTAATTTAAGTAAATGGTTTCAGTTTCTCGAAAAGGGAAGCGACTCTTAATATTTCGCTTCTACAAAATCCGTTGACGTAATCGTTTTAAAAATTTAAAGTGTTGTGATGCCTGAAAAGCTCGACAGCACCTACGAAATCTACCCGCGTGAGCTCGTTCTCTATAAGCGCCCAAACAGTACGGTTTGGCAATGCCGCTACAAGGTGGATGACAAGTGGCTAATCGCTTCCACTAGATTACGAGATCGCGAAAAGGCCATCGACAAGGCCAAAGATCTCAAACGCATCGCTGAGCTTAAAAAAGAAGCCAATATTCCCGTAGTTACCAAGAAGTTCAAGGATATCGCTCGCCTAACCAAGAAACGCATGGATGACAAGGCGGAAAAAGGTGAAGCCCCAGTTTCTTACAGTGTGTACAAGCGCATCATTGATGATTTCTTAATCCCTTGCCTGGGTAATAAGAACATCAACAAGATTGATTACGCAGCACTCAAGCAATATGAGCTTGATCGTGCTGAGCTAATGGGTAAAGAGCCTGCCTACAGCACAGTACGAAAACATAATGTTACGCTGAACTACATCTTTGAAGAGGCCATTATTCGCGGCTTTATGACTAGAGCCATGAAGCCCGAGCTAGAGACCACAGGGCGCAAGGGTGAAAACTACGCAACCTTTAGCATAAAAGAGGTCAATGCCATTTTGGCCAACTTCCCAGCCTGGATTCTACGGGGCAGATCTGAAGCCAAGCGTGAGCAGCGTGAACTCCTTTATGACTATGTCCGCATCTTGATTGATACAGGGGCTAGGCCAGGTAAAGAGCTGCTGAATTTGCAATGGAAAAACATCAAGTACAAGACCAAGATTGTGGATATGCAGCCCCAAGAGACCAATGCAGAAGGTTTCTTGGCTGAAGATGAATCATCCCAAAAGCCCATTGAAGAATATGACGAAGAGGGCAATCTCATTGAGCAAATTGAGTGGCAGCCTACAGTGACCTTATCGGTATATGGCAAGACCAAGGATCGGGACGCCAATGGCTTTGATGAAACCTTCAAGGTGCTAAAAGAGATCGTGGCTCGTAATTACCCAGATGGTAAAACCACCTTGAAGAAGCTGACTGAGAGCAATGATCCCGGTTATGTCTTTAGAACCCGCAGTGGTGGCAAGCTGGGTACATCACACCATATGTTTGATCGCTTTTTGGATGAGCATAATTTGCTGCGTGATCCCAATAGTGGTAAGAAGCGGGTGTTTTATAGTTTCCGCAGTGCCCACACCACTACTGTACTGAATATGGATGGGGTACCGCTACGAGACATTGCTTTGCAGTTGGGTAATTCACCTGGGATTATTGCCAAGCACTATGACAGGGCTACGGGTGAGGCGATTGCTGAAAATGTACGGGCACCTAAAGCACGAGGGGCGCTGTTTAATAAGATTGAAGTGCCCGAGGTATATCAATCTAAAAAACTTAAGCAGCAGCAAGAAGCTCTCAAGAAGAAGAAATCTTGAGCATCTAATTTCGCATAGCCTCTGTCGTGCCGGTAGCGCACTTTTTTGCGTTATATAGATCCCCAGGACCACCGCTCTGCCGGCTCTCTAGCCTCGTTCTTTGTCCATATTCTTCTGCGCTATCGGGTCGGTTTTGGCATGGATCATAGCTACTTGACCGCTTGGTAATTCACGCATACTGGGCGGTAATTTGGCACTTTGTGGTGGGGGCTTGGATTGGTTTCTTGCTGCCACTCTTCTAGTGCCTGCAGGTAGTGGGGTGGGTGCTTTGATAGGTTGATACGCTGGGGTGCCACTTGTAGCAGGCAGGGGTAGTGGCTTGGGTTTGGGTAAAGGTTTGGGTGCTGCAACTTGGGGTGGTCGCTTGGCTTTACGTGCTGCTAGGGTACGTGCCTTTTTTGCTATCTCGGGTTTTAACTTTGCAGCAAGGGGCTTTGGGACATACTGCGCTGCACGTTGTTTTTGATAGGTGTTTAACGCTTCCAAGGTACTGGTGTACATAATTCGTTGCAAACGAATCCACTCATCATCACTTAAAAATTCATTCAATCTCATTTGCACTCTCCATTTCTTATATTTATAAGATTTCAGTAATTGCCGTAGAGCATGATGTTGATCGTTCTAAAAACGATATACTTTCCCTATGACTCCAAATTCAAGTAAACCGCTTATAACTAAAGAAGTGGCTTTAAGTCGACTCAAAATCGGTTTTAGCATTGCGCTAGTAATGGCCGTGATCTTTTCCGTTGGCATGACTGTTTTAGGGCTAATTAATTGGAATAAAGAGTCCGACCAGTACCAAGCTAAAGTGGTTGAGCAGCATAAATCTAGTTTTTGTACTGCGATTAACAGATATCCAGACGGCAGTGACTTCACGCTTGAAATAGCTGCCCTATATGGTGAGCAAACTGAGCAGTGGCCTGGTTGGAAGTATGCAAAGAATTTCCAGTACTGTAATGCTAATCCTTACCTCTATAGCAATTCATATTCGACCTGTTACTTTGCGCGAATGGAGTTATTTAATTATTTTGGCTGCGTAGATGCACCTTTATCAGTTGGCGAGACTCTTGGAAATATTTTTAAAAGATATTGGACTGCATTGCTATTCGGCTTTTTGGCTATTGGCTTAATTCCGCTTGTTGCATTCTTTGTGGGTCGACTAGTTCAGTCTGGTCTCTTGGTTGAGAGGCATCCAGGGTGGCGACGTGTGCAAATTGCAACTGTAGGTTTGGTGTTCTCTATAGGAGTCATTCGGGCATTTGTGCGCTTAAATAATTGGAGCGATACATTCATTGACGATCTCTTGATTGCCTTGCTGATTTCCATTATTAGCTGGCTTGGGTTTTTATTACTTCGTTTTGTTATGCGTTGGCTAAAAGAAGGCTTCCAAACTGCTGGGGCCCAAGTAGCGCAAGATACTTCTGCGCAAAACTTAAGCTATCCAGCTAAAGATATCGAGTCCAAAGTTGAGGCTGAGATGATTCAGGCAACTTTCTGGTCAAGATTGTGGGCAAGGACGATAGATATTTTTATTGTTTGGCTAGTGGCGGGGCTGATTGATTTGCCTGGCTTGCTATTGATTTTAATTGTGCCATCTAGCGCAACTATGTTTTTGATGATTGCAGAGTTAATTACTGGCTTGCTATGGCTGTGTTTGTTCTTGTATCTATATGACAGCTACATGATTTATAAATTTCAAACGACTATAGGTAAGTTGGCGGTAGGGATAAGAGTGCTTAATAAAAACTATCAGCCAATGAGTTTGGTTGAATCAAAGTCTAGGGCATACCTGGTGATATCTAAAGCACTTTCCTTTATGATTTTTTATCCATTAGTGCAGGCATTTAATGCTTGGCAGGCTAAAAAAGCTTTAGACAATGGTTTGCCTGTGGCCTGGGATCACTCAGGAACTGTAGTTCAGCAGAAGCGAATTAGTGTGGCACGTTTAACGATTGTTGCCGTGCTGGCAATAAGCCTATTACTGACCCAGTTGGTACTGCAAAAGGTTCAAAAAGAAATCACTAAGCAAGAAATCAGATCATCAGTCTTACGATAGCTACTAGTATTCACTAGGCAGTAGCAGTACCCAGAAGTCACCACTCCAGCAGGCATAGAGGGTAATGGTAGGCATGGGGAAGTCAGTAAATGGAATGTGCTGGCGATCAAGTACTTTCCCATTGCCGTTATCTAACGCTAGCTCAGCACTACCTCTTGTCACGTTGAGCTTGGCAGATATAAATTCCTCACGTCCTGTAAATTGGGGTAGATAACTAGCTATTGCATCCATTAGCCAATATGCCCCAGCTTCATCAGCTAGATATTTGCAGCCATCTGTAATGACTGTGCTGGGGCTAATGCGGTAATAGTGCTCAGTACCGGTAAATTGGCCAAGCGTTGCAGCATCAAACTCTGAATTTGACATCTTTAGTCGATTTGCTGAGGTAAATGCACCAAATTATCAGCACCATATTGGCCTTTGAGTAAAAAGATTGCATCTGAAACGCTGTTTGCACAGATTCTGGTTTGGACTACAAATCCATTGGCACGGACGTAAGCTGAGTAAGTATTCATGTAATTCTCCTAAAGTTAAAAATGGGCTAGTTGCACGATTGCAAACTAGCCCTGGGTCATCATTTCTTAAATGAATTGCGAGTCATCTCGCTTACTTCATTAATAGCTTCATCTAAATCACCGTTTAGCACGGCAGTCTGTAGATTCTTCAGTGTGGCTATGAGCTCATCGCCTGAAGCTAGTTCAATTGCATTAGCCCCTTTTTTATTCAGGGGTAATACTTTGCTGCCGTACTTAAGAGTTAAGTTGATCTTGCCCTCGGGGCTGATGTAAAACCACTGACGTACACGTTTTACTGTGTCTACAGTCATGCGTTCGCCCGTTTGCTTGTTTGTATAAGTGCGTGAGACTTTGGGTTGGTATAGCTGCCCTGACTTTTGAGCTTCGCAAAGTGCCAACTGCTCAGCAATCTTATTGGCCATCTTGTTTCTGCGCAGTACGATTGGGCTAGCTGATACCGGGCGCTTACCTGTTATTAATTTAAGACTTGTTAGAACGGACATTGAAAACTCCTTGTTGTTAGTAGAGTCTTAACGATAGTGTCGCCCTGCAAAAGGGTCGACCTGATCTGGCATGGAAAAACAACGGATCAATGAAGCAATAGCTAGATCAATAAGCAATGGGATCGAAATCTTGTGAAACCCAGCGAAAACCAAAGAATAAATTTCAGATCTTATCTAGAAGGCATAAATAAAAATGTGAGTTGCTTTGAGTTGCTATGGGTTACTAGGTAACAAGAAGAAACAAAGTTACAAGTAACTAGTTGCTAGTTACTAGCTACTGCTTAAGGCATGAAGCGACTAGTAACCCAGACAAGTGACTTCTTTTCTGGGTTTGTGACTAGAGGCAACAAAGCAACCCGCAACTAGACCATATCAGGAGAAAGAGATGGAGACAAAGCAAATAACAAAACAAGTAACAAAACAAGGAACAAAAATAGCAGTGCGTTTATATAACAACCCAAAGTTCGGCAAAACTTTTGGCAAGGGCATGTATTACAACGCAGTATTTAATGGAACTTTAGACCTTCCACAGCAGCACTTAAAGTATTTAATCGATCTAGTGCCATTTACCCAGTGGCAACATACAGCTACTACCGATATCGATATGGAGGCGCTGGGAATGGTCATTGCCCATTACCAAAAAATCAATATAGATGTCCAGTCCGCCAATCACGGCGAACACATCCTATGCAGCTGGATCAAGCGATTTGATAGTGCGATGTCAAAGCCCAAGGTCATGGGGTTTGTTACGGTGGATTTACGCACCTGCCAATTAACCGTGGCGCTTGTGGATGATAAGCATGAATTGGTGTTGAGCGAGCATTTCCCCATGCGCTCATGCCGGGAAAAGACTGGCAATAGCCCAGATTACTTTTCATCAAACTACGATGCAGACCTTAAACAAAGGCTCGCTGCTTAGAGCTGTTTATATTTGGATTTAGTAGTATGGCAGCCGATTGCATAGATAAAACGCAATTCGGCTGTTTTCTTCAATTGGGTGTAATTGGCTTTGAGATGTGTAAATGTAAGTAAATACGCAAAACCTTATATTTTCCTGCTGATCGTCTCTAAACCATTGTGATCATTGAAGAAATCTCACTAAATATCAGATGACCTTTTTAGGTCGACTTCACGCACATAAGAAATTACATTGAATGTGTGACTTTTATTTGATTTAGGGAGATTGCAGAATGAAACAAGCGAAAACATTAACCGCGCAAGAATTACGTAGAGTTTTAGATCACATTGCTACACGCAAGCATTGCGCTAGAAATAGGGCTATGCTACTGATTACACATTACGCAGGATTACGTGTTGCGGAAATGGCTTCTTTACGTTTTGCGGACGTAGTAGACGCAGAAGGCGCTATCAAAAATGAGATCATGTTGCGCCCAGAGCAAGCGAAGGGTGGTTACGCCCGCACCGTGTTTATTAGCGAGAAGCTTAAAAAAGAATTGGCTGCCTATATCAAGATCTATACCCCCAATGATCCCCGGGAAAAACTATTTTATTCCCAGAAGAAAGGCAGTGATGGCTTTAGTGCCAATACAGCCACTCAGTTCTTCCACTATCTATATCAACGTGCAGCTATTCCAGGGGCTAGTAGTCATTCGGGTAGAAGGAGCTTTATTACCAACTTAGCGGCTAAGGGTGTTGGGGTGAGGGTGATCATGGGATTGAGTGGACACAGACAGTTATCCAGTGTGCAGCACTATATAGACTGCAACGACGATCAAAAGCGTAAAGCAGTAGAACTAATCTAGTAATTCGTCTTAAACGATTTCAGGTTGTGGATATCGCTCATAAAACTCTGCTTCAGCAATTGCGTATTCAGCACTCATAAATGGGTAATCCATTTTTAATGTGATGGTCTTTCCGTCTTTATCGACAATTGGGTCAATGCTGGGAAATCTTCCTCGAGCAGCATTTTCCGCCAGTAGCAATGCATATTTGATCTGCCTATGCGCCAGTGTATTCATTGTCATTTTTTCAAGATAGGCGCTATCTTCTGGCTTTGGTCGCTTTCCCGTAGCTCTTTCAATCTCTTCTCGCATTGCCTCGGCTTTGCGAATCTCAATCGCCGCCTCTACATTCAGATTTACCTTTGTACCTACTTTCCAAAGCGGCCACTCATGGTTGCGGATCTTCGTATGGAGTGTCTTAAGGCTAGAGTCAAATGCTGTAGTTTTTAATTTATTTGCTCTAAATCTGTATAGCGGTACTTCAAGGTCAACTGGGTTGTTAGCTTTTCTAGGCGACTGCTTGTAAACATCGATTTTTTGAGCGATTTGCCTAAAGATGGATTGCTTGGAAAGATTTAGTGGAATTGATAGAAGTAGGGCATTGGGGAAATTTTGATTATCCCTAGTGCCATAAAGATGCTTCATTACATCATCAATAATCTTATTGGGATCACCTGCGTCACCACGGGGTATGCGGGTGATTGTAGAAACGCTCGGCAATTGCTTTTCGGTTCTAAATAGCACCTTATCTTTGCGTTTAAGCCAATCGGTAAAGGTGATATTGCCTACCCAGCCAAAGTTGTCATAGGTTTGCAAGACTCTACTGAAGTCCCAGGGTAGGCTGGCAATCTGCTCCGTGGAGAGCCTGCCCTCCCTGAAGGCGTGAGCTAAGACATAACTCTCACTTGCCATTAGCGCATAAAACCACCATCGCTTTAGTGCATAGCCACCCGTTTTTTTAATTTTGATGCGGAATTTGCGGTTTTCCATAAAAAAATCTATTGATAGTTATAGCATTAATTATAACAAGCAATTTTCAAGCATATGTGTTCAGGAATATTCTCATTACATACCGCAGCACTGCTGCCGCTCTTTAACAAATCAGTCGCTTTAAACACGCAATTTCACGTAGTACAGCACTACTTATATGTAGTTGCTGTGCAGGACTTATTAACGCAGTTACTAACTTGCACGGGGGTGCTACATGCAAAAAGCATTAACAACACAAAACTGCTACTTGCTTGACTTTAAGCGAGTGCAGGGATTAGCAGCACAGCGCACTACTAATAGTGCAGCAAATTTAATAACAAACAGTAAAGCAGCACTTAGTAATTTTTTTAAACACATATTGAAAGGTAGTAAATGAAAACAGCACGATTAAACACAAACGCAGCAACAAGCGGTAATACAGCAGCGGCACTGGCTTTAGCAAACATTGTTGCAAGCAAGCAGCAAAGTTTTGAAGCTGAAGCTGAAATATTGTTTTGCAGACAGATGCAAGAAGTTAAAGAGTATTACGACAGCATTAAACAGCGCAGCGATAAAGAAGAGCTGTTGCTAACGATGCTGACGGAGTTGGAAGAAGAATTAGATTTTGTAGTAGATGGAGATGGGCATATGACGGACGAATGCATTGTTGCACTGTACTTAACACGTAAATGTGCAAGCTTAACGGATACGTTAGTTAACGCAGCAGTAGCAACTTTGCAGGACGACGTAACAGCAGTAGCAGTAACACATTAATTTAACAAACAAGGAGTAGTAAAAATGGAAGCAACATTAGTAAACACACAAGCAGTAAACACAGCAGCACAGGCAATAGACATTGAAAAGTTTATGCAAGACACAGGGGCGGAGGTAACGGTTAGCGGTACTTCTGAAGAGCAAGCGCAGCAGGCTTTGCGTGAGCTAGAGAAGGCAAGCATTGGACAAAAGCAAGAATGGTACGACGTGCGAGCGCAATTTATGAGCGATGGCAGCGGTGCTGCTAAGTCTATTGACTTTGAAACGCTTATAGGGGCGGCTGCAATGGGTGATCTGATAACAGAGTTAGATGATCTTGCGGCAGAGTACGGGAAATATCAGCGAGAGCTAAATGTTGCAGAGGCCCGTAGCAATGCATTTTTAAATAGCATTGTGGGCAAGTGCTACGCAAAGTATGACTTGTTCTTGCAGCAGAGTGAGAAGGAGCAAAAGCGTATTTTAAATCGCTTGGATGCATACATGCTGGATCGCAACATTAATATGACACCAAAAACGTATGTGCTCAGCAAGTTTTTAATGTGCGTATTTATTGGTGCAGATGCTAGAAAAATTAATAGCTACTACTCAGCTATTGCTTACGCAAAAAAGAAAGGCTGCGAACCTGCTGATTTTGCACAATACGTGCAAAATTTTGAAGGGGGCTTAACTGCAATGCGCTTGGCTAATGCAGAAAGCAAAAAATCAAATGGCGCAGGTTCTGCATTACTAACACGTGACGAAAAACTGGTGCAAGCGCAGCAATGGGCAAATGCACGTGAGCTGGCCGTGTTTGACAGTGCAGTCTTAGCGCAAAAAGTGGACGCTACAGCAGGGCAAATCGTGCTCATTGCTACACCTTTATCGGGCGGCAAGTACGCAGTACGTGCTGGGCTTAGCGATAAAGCGGTAGTAAACGCAGCGTTGTTAGCATTTTACAAGGTTAGCAAAGATGCTATTGCTAACGAACAAGAAGAGCAGGCGCAGGCAAGCGATGTTGACCAAGTAGATCAGTTGGCAGCGCAAGCAGCGGCAATGGCTGAGTAATTTTTAACTAAACAGATTGCTGCGGGATTAATTGTCCTGTAGCAATCATTCATTGGAGGTTTTATGCAACCTGATTTTAGTAATTTTGATGAGAAGTTTCAGCCTAAAGTATTGGGCGATGTAGTTTTTAAAGATGCAAAAGCGAAGCAGATGATTGAGGACTGCATTGCTAAAAATGGCGGCTTTCCTGGATCGGGAAAAAACGGCATTTTGTTATATGGGGATGTGGGGACTGGCAAAAGTGCTTTGGCAAAAATATTGCCCGATTTGATTGAGCAAGCGCATAGCGGACAAGATGCACAGTTGCCGCAGTATTTTGACATTGCTGCTACGTCAAATCACGCACAAATGATGGTAAGTATTGCTAATCGCTGTAACTTCACACCCATCGATGCATTTCACTATTTTGTATTAGATGAGGTGGATAACTTAACTGGTGCTTATATGCCATCGCTTAAAACCGCGATGAATGGGGGCAGTCAACATGCAGTGTTTATTTTGACAACCAATAATTTATCAAAAATTGATCGTGCAGTAATTGATCGCTGTCATGTAGTCGATTTTACTGCGGCACCTAGTAGTCATTGGCTGCCTGTTATGAGCAGGGTGCTTAGTTATTACGGGGTATTGGGCATTCCCGATCAGGTGCTTATTGATGTGGCGGCTGCTTGCAAGGGTAGTGGTCGGGGTGTACTAAATGCCAGCAAGCAAATTGTGAAGCACTACTACGCAAATAAGTCAAATGTAGCAGCGCCCATAGTGTCACAGTGTCAAGCAGTCACCATCTAATAGGAATAAGGAGAAATACTATGGCAACAAAATTTGTAACGATGAATATTCAATTGGCAGCAAAGCATGCAAATGCTAAAACCGTAAAAGAGCTGGAGTTTTTCTTGGCTGATGCTGTTATTGAAGCTGACGGAGAGGAGTGTGCCTTTATCTCTGACGGAACCGATGAGACTGTGAGGTTGGCAATCCCCTATGAAGATGGCAGTGAATTAGCATTGTTAGAGGCTGGGGCATTGCTGGGTCAATGTATGGCGCAGTATGACTTAGCCAAATTACGCTATGGCTCAATTTTTTGGAAATCTATTAATGCGTTTGATGGCAGCGTTATCGAGACGGCCCACTTCTAAATCGTTTCAAACGATTTGCGTCTGCAATTAAACATTGCAGACGTTTTTATATAGCTAATGGAAATGAAAAATGAAAAATAAAGCAATGAGTGCCTTATACATGGGCGACTATGGTATCAAAACAGCGGTTTTAACAAGCCATGAAAAATTTGGCTTATATATCAGCGGTTATGAGGAGGATGGATTGAATCAGTGGCCTGAATTGCGCAAGCAATATGTATTTGAGCGGGTAAAGGCGCTGTTATTAAAGGAAGATGCGTACTTCAACCAGCATTTAGATCAGGCCGTGAGTGGCAATAAACGGTGGGATAAGTTTTGTGACGATTGCATTGAGTTAGCAACGCTAGATCAGTACTTTTTTGGCAAGCCCATTTTCTTGCTGCATCCAGATAGCTATATGAACGGTATAGCAAGTAACTCTCTGGATCCATTGTGGATGAGGGGACCTGATCTGATCGGTGGGATTCCAGTACTGCGACGAGATCACTAATTCGTTTTAAACGATTTGCCGGTAATTCTCAGGGATTGCCGGCATTTTTTTGTCAAAAATTAATGCTGTAAACATTCCAAATCAATTGGGATGGTGGTTAAGTGGCTGTTTTTAAGTGTACAAGCGACTCTCAAAGTAGGGTTTTTTATTAATTTGAAGGTCTCAAATCGGCCATGAGCAGTCAGCCACCATTGAAAATGATTTGTGCGCTGCACACAAATATTTCTATTTTTTTCATCAGCCTTTAGGGCTACTAGGGAAATCCTTAGTCATCAAACCGACATAATTTCTATGTTTGTCGAAATTTAAAACTTATACTTATTTCTAGAAATTGTTCACATTTATAGAGAGGGCAAAAGATGGAATCGAATGAAAGTAGACGGAATTTCTTAAAGGTAACTGGTATTGGTTCTGCAGTTGCGGTTGGTTCTGCAGCATCGCTTGTGAGTAGTCCTGCAAATGCGGCTCCAGGCAATGGTGCGGTTTTAGCCTATCCAGAGCGTAACATTGGTAAATCTGCAGGAATGAAGGTAAATACCCCAGTGAACTTTACTTACCCTGACGCAAGTTCCCCATGTGTTGCGATCAAAATGGATGGACCGGTCGCCGGGGGAGTTGGCCCCAATAATGATGTAGTTGCTTACAGCACACTGTGTACGCATATGGGTTGCCCCGTTAATTACGACCAACAGGCTAAGACATTTAAATGCCCATGTCACTTTAGCGTTTTTGATCCAGAGCACTTGGGTCAAATGGTATGCGGTCAGGCAACAGAAAATCTGCCAAAAATTGAATTGAAGTATGACTCAGGCACTGACTCGTTCAAAGCGGTTGGTGTGAATGGCCTCATTTATGGCCGCGCTTCTAATATTCTTTAAGACGGGATAATCGCCATGACAACATTTAATGACCGTATTGCATTACCCCCAGTTGATGCTCAAAAAACAAATATGACCTGCCACTTCTGTATCGTAGGGTGCGGATATAACGTGTACAAGTGGGATGCAAATAAAGAGGGTGGAAGAGCCCCAAATCAAAATGCGTTGGGTTTAGATTTCCGTAAGCAGCTTCCTCCAATGGCTGTAACTCTCACGCCAGCGATGACTAATACCATTGTGGACAAGAACGGCAAGCGTTCTAACATCATGATTGTTCCTGACAAGGCGTGCGTCGTGAATAGTGGTTTGAGTTCTACGCGTGGCGGCAAGATGGCAACGTATATGTATAACCCTCAAGGTATTACACAGGAGCGCCTACAGCTACCACAGTTTTATGCTGGTGATCAGTGGCTTGACACTACCTGGGATTACGCTATGGCAGTTTATGCGGGACTTATTAAGAAGATTATTGATAACGATGGCCCACGTTCAATTTTTTACTCTACGTTTGACCATGGTGGTGCAGGTGGTGGTTTTGAGAATACCTGGGGTTCAGGCAAGTTGATGTTTAGCGCCATTCAAACCCCATCAGTGCGTATTCATAATCGTCCAGCGTATAACTCGGAGTGCCATGCTACCCGTGAAATGGGCATTGGCGAACTGAATAATAGCTATGAAGATGCTCAATTAGCAGATGTTATTTGGTCTATTGGTGGCAATCCCTATGAGACTCAAACAAATTATTTCTTGAATCACTGGTTGCCAAATATTGTTGGCTCTACAGTTGATAAGAAAAAGAATATGTTTGGTAATGAGCCAGTCGGTGAAGGCAAAGTCATTTTTGTTGACCCTCGGAAAAATAACACCATCTCCTTATGTGAATTGCAAGCAAAAGACCGTACATTGCATTTAGATATTCAGCCTGGAACTGACATTGCTTTATTTAATGGTCTGTTTACCTATGTAATTGAGCAAGGTTGGATTGATAAAGACTTTATTGCTAAACATACAAAGGGCTTTGACGAGGCAGCTAAGGCTAATAATTTATCCCTTGAAGAGTGCAGCAAGATCACTGGCGTATCAATAGATAAACTTAAGAAGGCTGCGGAGTGGAGCTATAAGCCAAAGGCTAATGGTGCAATGCCGCGCGCAATGCACTCATATGAAAAAGGCATTATTTGGGGTAATGACAACTACCTTATCCAATCTGCTTTAGTGGATTTGGTCATTGCAACGCATAACGTAGGTCGTCGTGGTACAGGCGTAGTGCGTATGGGTGGACACCAAGAGGGCTACACACGTCCACCACATCCAACAGGCGAGAAGATTTACATTGATCAAGAGATTATTAAAGGCAATGGCCGCATGATGACTTGGTGGGGTTGCAACAACTTCCAAACATCTAACAATGCTCAGCAATTAAGAGAGGTGGTTCTTAAGCGGTCTCAGATCGTGAAAGAAGCAATGTCTAAAACTCGTGGCGCCTCACCCGAAGAGATGGTTAATGCCATTTACGATGCAACATCACGGGGTGGTTTGTTTGTTGCGAGTATTAACTTGTACCCAACATCTCTAAAAGAAGCTGCTCAAATTATGCTGCCAGCCACCCAGCCTGGCGAGATGAATTTAACTTCTATGAATGGTGAACGCCGTATGCGTTTATCTCAGAAGTTTATGGATGCTCCAGGCGAGGCAAAACCAGATTGCATTATTGCTGCAATGGTAGCTAACACTATCAAAGCTCAATACGAGAAGGAGGGTAATGCAGCAATGGCAAAACGCTTTTCAGGCTTTGATTGGAAAACCGAAGAAGATGCTTTCAATGACGGATTCCGTCAGGCAGGTCGTCCAGGCGCCGGCCCAATTGATAGCCAAGGTGGTGACACAGGTTACATGGCGACTTATGCCCTATTGGCTAAAGCAGGCAACAACGGAGTCCAGCTTCCAATTAAAGAAGTGCAGGGCGATAAGTTAATCGGCACCCCAATGATTTACGCTGATAACAAGTTTGATACTGATGACGGTAAGGCGCACTTTAAGCCTTCACCATGGCCAGGATTACCAAAGCCTGTTGAGGGTCAAAAGCAGAAATATGCCTTCTGGATTAACAATGGAAGAGCTAATGAGGTATGGCAGACGGCTTACCATGACCAGTACAACGAGTTTGTCCGTGGACGTTATCCAATGGCCTATTTAGAAATTAACCCAGCAGATGCTTCAGCACTGGGTATTAGTGCAGGCGATGTCGTTGAAGTGTTTAATGACTACGGATCTACTTTTGCGATGGCCTATCCAGTAAAAGATGCCAAGCCTAAGCAGACCTTTATGCTCTTTGGTTATGTTAAAGGTGTAGCAGGTGATGTGACAACTGAGTGGGTTGATAGAAACGTGATTCCGTACTACAAAGGCACTTATGCAAACATTAAGCGTGTTGGCACCATGAGTGACTTTAAACGTACTGTATCGTTTAAGCGCAGAGCATACGCTGATGTTTAATTGATTTTGTCCTGACTTGGGGGTGAGTTTTTCTCACCCCTTTTTTATTCCTAAATAGGTAAAAAATGGAAGACATTGTCCCGCTAGTATCTGAGTTGATGCGCACACGGCATCATATTTCTCCGAAGCGCTTGGGTGGTCCTGGGCCCACTGAAGAGCAAAAGAAAATCATTCTGGAGGCCGCTGGAACTGCCCCAGACCATGGGCTAGTTACGCCATGGCATTTTTATGAAATTTCCGATGCTGGCAGGGTATTGCTCGGCAGAGTGTTTTCTCATAACTTGAAGGAGCGAGATCCTGGTGCAACACCAGAGCAATTAGATGAGGCGCATGGAAAGGCTTTGCGTGGACCTTATCTACTGCTGGCTGTTGCTAAGTATGGAACAGGGGATAACAAAATTCCACGTAATGAGAAGTTAATTTCAGCTGGCTGCGCGGTTCAAAATATCATCCTCACTGCTCATGCCATGGGGTTTGGAGCGGGGTTATCTAGTGGTCATGCACTCTATAGTTCCGAGATGAAAAAGCTCTTTAAGCTTGAGGGTGATGATGAGCCGTTGGTATTTATTACGATTGGTACTGTCATTAAGCATAAAGATGGTCGAGTAAGGCCTGCCTATACTGATTACAGCTCTATTTTCTAATTGCAGGGTGCTACAGAGAGGCATTTGTACGCATGGACACTATTAAGCGAATTCTTGACGAATCGAAGGGCTCTATTCCAAATCACAGTAATACTGCGCTGGCAATTGATGCTGGACTATCTCCTGAGAAAATTGCATCAACAGCCACTAGCGAAGGAATGCATGAACTGGCTGGCGCAATATTTGAGGCGCTTCAGGTGGGAGAACCTCCCGAAAGCAACCCATTAGATATTGTTCGATCCCGTTTGTTGGAGTTTAGAAAAGGCCTGCCGGCTTCAAGCGAAACTGCCAAACTGATTGATGCTGGGGCACCTTTAGATCTGATTTCAGAGAATGCCGAAGAAGAAGGGCTCTTTTCTTTGGTTGCGATGATTGTTGAGGCTGAGCAAGAAGGCGAAACATAGATTTATAAATTTGAGCAAGATGTACTGGTGGGCGCTTTCGTTATTTGTATGGTGGCATGAGAGATATTAAATTGAGTTAACAATGCATCTTGGATCTCATCAATCAATCCATCATCATGCTGCCAGTTGGGAATAATGAGTTGGGTTGTTAAAGCAATGTCAGAGGTGCTCATTGCCCATACATGTAAATCCTGCACCTTGCTAACCCCTTGAATTGATTTTAAATAGTCATAAACCTTGGACAACTCGATTGAGTCAGGTACGCCATCGAACATCATGTGTAGCGTTTTCTTAAATAGATTGAGTGCGCTCACGATAATAATTACAGAGATAGCCAGGCTTAGCACGGGATCCAGCCAAGCCCACTCAAACCATAAATAGAGCACCCCTGCAATCAAAACGCCAAGAGAAACTAAGGCATCTGAAATCATGTGCAAAAAGGCGGCCCTTAAATTTAGGTCTTGATGCTCATTTTTAATAAAGAGTAGGGCTGCTAGGGCATTAATAACAATCCCTGAGGCTGCTACTGCAATAACTACCAATCCTTGCATTGGCTCTGGGGATTGCAGTCTTTGGATGGACTCTAGAATTAAGGAGCCCATTGCCACAAGGAGCAAGACTGAATTAATGAACGCTGCCATGATGGAGGCTTTTTGCCACCCAAAAGTATGGCGCATATTCGGGCGTAGGCTAGCCATAAAGGTTGCTGCCCAAGCCAGTAACAGCCCGGCCACATCACTTAAGTTGTGCCCAGCATCAGCAATTAAGGCCAGCGAGTTAATCTTCCAGCCATAAAACGCTTCCACAACTACATAGGCAATATTTAAGCCAATGCCAACAGCAAATATGGTGTTGTACCTTGGCTTATTTACATGTGAATCGTGATTATGCAAACCACTGCTCAACTTTGTCACGGCTCGGAATGCCACCAGTGTGAACTACCTTTCCGTCTACAACTACACCAGGAGTAGACATGATGTTGTAGGTCATGATGTCTTTGATGTCTTCTACCTTTTCCATTGTGATAGCAACACCTTTTTCTTTGGCAATTTCTTCCACTAGCTTGACTGTGGCTTTGCAATTGCTGCATCCGGTGCCGAGTACTTTAATGTCCATGATAATTCCTTTATAGAACTGCGTTAAAAATGTAACCTACGATGAGAATGCCTGTTGCTACGATGCTGGCAAAAATGATGATGAGGCGAATCTTCAAAACCTTACGCAAAATAATCATCTCAGGCAAAGATAGGGCAATGACGCTCATCATGAAGGCTAATACGGTTCCAAGAGCCGCGCCTTTAGCAAGTAGTGCCTCCACGATTGGAATAATCCCAGCAGCATTGGTATACATGGGCACACCAATAAGAACGGCTACTGGCACTGACCACCAGGCTTCTTTGCCCATCAAGCTTGCCATAAAGTCTTCTGGGACATAACCGTGGATCCCAGCACCAACACCAATACCCACAATGATGTATGGCCAGACTTTGACCACAATCTCTTTAATAGCAGCCTTTCCAGAGTCAATGCGATCACTTAAGGTCAGGCGGTCAGCATCTACGGTGGCCACTGTCTTGGGCATATTGATCACCCAATCTTCTAGATAGGCTTCTAGCTTGAGTTTGCCAATGACCCACCCAGCAACAATAGCTACCGAGAGTCCTAGCGCCAAATACAAACTAGCAATTTTCCAGCCAAATAATGTGAAGAGCAATGTCAATGCCACTTCATTAACCATTGGGGCTGAAATCAAGAATGAGAAGGTAATGCCGAGTGGCACACCAGCTTGCACAAAGCCGATAAAAAGCGGCACAGCAGAGCAAGAACAAAACGGTGTAACGATTCCAAGGCTTGCTGCCATGATGTTGCCCACGCCTTCAGATTTACCTGCGAGCAAAACTCTAGTGCGCTCAGGAGTGAAGTAGGAATTAATCATGCCCATGACAAAGACAACGCCAGTAAGCAGTAGTAATACCTTAGGCGTGTCATACAAAAAGAATTGCAACGCATCGCCCAATGGGCTTTGACGCTCAATTGGGAGCAATGAGACTATCCACTCAGAAACGGGTATGAGGGATTTGTATAACCCATACCAAATGAGGGTGGCACCGGCTAAAAATAGCTTAGGCCAGGTTTTTGACACTACTTGCATTGAAGCTACGCTCATTTTGATCCTTTTTCTTTATTTTGACCTATTAGGCGCTTGTCTAGTTTGATGTATGTCATCAATTTGTCATGTATTTCTATTATCTTGGAAACATTAAAAAGAAGCTGTTTAATCGTTCCAATCCAACAAAAAGGACAAATACATGTTAAAAAAATCAATTCTGGCCGGTATTTTTGCCATTAGTGCAATAACTACCACCTCAGCTGCCGAAATCACTGGTGCTGGCTCAACCTTTGTATATCCGTTGCTTTCCAAATGGGCCGAGGCATATAAGGCTAAAACAGGCAATAACATGAATTACCAGTCTATTGGATCTTCAGGTGGCCTAAAGCAAATTCGAGCAAAGACTGTTGATTTTGGTGCTAGTGATGCACCAGTGAAGTTTGAGGATTTAGAAAAAGACGGCATGCTCCAGTTCCCAACCATTATTGGCGGGGTTGTGCCTGTATTGAACGTGGAAGGTTTAAAACCAGGCCAACTGAAATTGGACGGCCAAACATTGGCTGATATTTTCCAAGGCAGCATTACCAACTGGAATGACAAGCGTATTGCTGCTTTGAATCCTGGCATGGCAATTCCTGCTGGTGATATTACTGTGGTACATCGTGCTGATGGTTCTGGTACTACAGCGGTTTTTACTGATTACTTGACTAAAGTTAGTGCAGACTGGAAGAGCGCTGTGGGTGCTGGTGCAGCTGTTAAATGGCCTGCAGGATCTTCTGTTGGTGGCAAAGGCAATGAAGGTGTTGCCGCAAACGTAACTCGTCTTAAGAACTCTATTGGTTATGTTGAGTATGCCTATGCGAAGAAAAATAAGATGACCTATGCCTTGATGAAAAATGCTGCAGGTCAATTTGTTGCTCCTGATGATGAAACCTTTGCAGCCGCTGCTGCTGGAACTGATTGGACAAAAATTCCAGGCATGGGCACCTACATTACCAACGCTGGAGGCGCTAAGTCTTGGCCTATTTCTGGTGCAGTCTTCATCTTGATTTATAAAAACCCAGAAAACAAAGCGAATGCATCTGAAGTGATTAAGTTCTTTGAATTTGGCCTTAAAGATGGTGGAAAAATGGCTGAAGAGTTAGATTACGTACCAATGCCTGCTGCAACCATTGAATTCATTAAAAAGAACGTTTTATCTAAAGTGTCATTGAAATAATTCATTAGTAACATGGGCATCTCGAATAGCTGGGGTGCCCTTCACTAATTAATATATTTCTATTAAAATGAAATTATGAAAAATACTGACGCAATTTCCGCTTTTTTAGCCTTAGGGCAGGAGTCCAGGTTGAACGTATTTCGTTTGATTGTTCAGCGGGGTGATGTTGGGCTTACTCCAGGCCAGTTAATTGAAAAATTAGGCATTCCAAACGCTACATTGAGCTTTCATTTGAAAGAATTGCTCCAGGCGGATTTACTTATCGTTGAGCGCCAAAGCCGGAACCTTATCTATCGCCCTAATGCACAAATGGTTCAAGACTTAAGTGAATTCCTTTTAGATAACTGTTGCGGCGGAAAATCTTGCTCAACCACTAAACCCCTTAGAAAAGTAAAGCAATCATGAAGCAATACAATATTCTCTTTTTATGTACTCATAACTCAGCACGTTCCGTATTGGGTGAAGCCCTGGCATCAACCCATCCGAGCGGTTTGTTTGTTGGCTATTCCGCAGGCTCAACACCGGGCACTCAAGTTAATCCATTTGCAAGAGAAATTGCCCTAGAGCTTGGATACGATGAAAGTAAGTTGCGTTCTAAGAGCTGGGATGAATATGGTTTGCCTGATGCTCCAAAGATGGACTTCATTGTGACGGTTTGCGATAATGCTGCCGGGGAAGTATGCCCATTCTGGCCGGGTAAGCCATCTACGGCTCATTGGGGCTTTCCTGACCCATCACAAGTGCAAGGTACAGATTTAGAAAAGAAGGCCGCCTTTAATGAAGTTAGAAATGGTCTTAAAAGACGTTTAGACATACTGGCTGCTATGCCATTAGAAAAACTTGACTCAATGAGTCTTAAAGAGATTCATACAAAAGCATGAGTTCGCTTACTAAAAAACTATCGTTCCTTGATCGCTACCTAACGGTATGGATCTTCGTTGCTATGGCGGTGGGTATTGGCTTGGGCTACTTTGTTCCAAGTGTTGAAGGATTTATTAACTCCTTTCAGGTTGGCACAACCAATATTCCAATTGCCATTGGTTTGATATTGATGATGTACCCGCCTTTTGCCAAGGTTCGATACGAAGACTTGCCTGATGTCTTTAAAGACAAGCGTATCTTTGGTATTTCTATTCTGATGAACTGGTTTGTAGCGCCAGCATTGATGTTCTTTTTGGCGATTACTTTTGTGCCAGATCAGCCTGAATATATGGCTGGCTTGATTCTGATTGGGATAGCGCCTTGTATTGCTATGGTGATTGTTTGGAATGACTTGGCTAAAGGCTCTACTGAGTATGCCGCTGGGTTAGTAGCTTTTAATGCCATCTTTCAAGTGCTGTTCTTTAGCGTGTACGCCTATTTCTTCTTAACTGTATTGCCACCGTATTTTGGTTTGGCTGGCGCTAATGTCAGTGTCAGCATGAGTCAGATCGCAGAAAGTGTCTTTATCTATTTGGGTGTTCCTTGCATAGCTGGAATACTTACCCGAGTAGTCATGCTCAAGTTTGTGTCTAAAGAGTGGTATCACGAGCACTTTGTACCCCGCATTGGCAAGATCACTTTGATCTCTTTGTTATTCACGATTGTGGTGATGTTTAGTCTCAAAGGTAGCCTGATCCTTACTTTGCCAATGGATGTCGTAACCATTGCCGTCCCGTTACTAGTGTTTTTTGTGGTGATGTTCCTCTTAACCTTCCTTGTCACTGGCAAGATGGGGATTGACTACAAACGCTGCTGCACTTTGTCGTTCACGGCGTCTAGCAATAACTTTGAGTTAGCCATTGCCGTAGCGATTTCGGTATTTGGTATTAATTCAGGGGCGGCATTTGCGGCAGTCATTGGCCCTTTGGTTGAAGTGCCGATCATGATTGGTTTAGTGGCGGTAGCTTTATGGTTTAAGGAAAGCTTCTTTTCTAAGGAAAAAAATTAAGTGTTTGAAAGTCCCATTGAATTCCCCGCATTAGTCGAAGAGCTCTTTCAAATCCCAGGAATTGAGAAACTAAATTCTCAAGTTAACTCACATCCTCCAAGATTCTTGATGCTTTATGGGTCTTTGCGTGAGAGATCATATAGTCGCTTATTAACCTACGAAGCAGCTAGATTGCTTACTGCAATGGGTGGCGAAGTAAAAATCTACGATCCAACTGGATTGCCTTTGGTTGACAGTGTTCCTGATACTCATCCAAAGGTAAAAGAGTTACGTGAATTGGCATTATGGGCGGAAGGTATGGTGTGGACTTCGCCTGAGCGTCATGGGGCAATGACGGGGTTGCTAAAGACTCAGATTGACTGGATTCCATTGTCTGATGGTGCAGTAAGACCGACCCAAGGAAAGACCTTGGCAGTGATGCAGGTCTGTGGTGGATCTCAATCATTTAATGCAGTCAATCAAATGCGAATTTTGGGTAGATGGATGAGAATGCTCACCATCCCTAATCAGTCCTCCGTAGCTAAGGCGTTTACTGAATTTGAAGAAGACGGCCGTATGAAGCCATCAGCCTTTTATGACCGGGTCGTAGATGTGATGGAAGAGCTCTATAAGTTCACTTTGCTAACTCGAAATATTAGCGCTTACTTGACTGACCGCTATAGCGAGAGAAAAGAATCCGCTGAAGAGTTATCCAAGCGGGTAAATCAAAGGTCAATTTAGGCTTTTGCTGTTTTAGGTTTATGGCGGGGATAGTCTGCTTTGGGTCGGAAGCTGTCCAATGGGATGAACGGACCCGGATGTCTCAACTCGGCCAATAAGAGGCGGTAGTGTCACCTCTTTTTTACTTCACGGGTAGCGATAATTTATTTAAGATCCCGCAGTGTGCTGAGTCCTGATTCGCATGACATTGTTTTCTGAGCAGCTTTAATTGTCGTTCAAGTTGGCGTAGCTCATTAATTCGATTGCTTACACCTTCAATATGAGCATCAAGCAATTCATTTACTGCACCACAGTTTTCATCTGGTAAATCTTTTAAGCGAAGTAATTGACGAACTTCACTTAAGGTCATATCTAGCGAGCGGCAGTGGCGAATAAATGTAAGGCGTTGCAGGTGCTGATCCCCGTAGATTCGGAAGTTACCCTCAGATCGAGCCGGTTTTGCTAACAAACCCTCTTGCTCATAAAATCGAATAGTTTCCACTTGAATGCCTGTGGCTGTTGCTAGTTCACCAATTCTCATTTGACCTCCAAGTTTTTACATTTTTATTCTAATCCCTTGACTCTATAGTTACTATAGGGTGTTAAATGTTCTATGTCTTCATCATTTAGGTTTCCGCTATGAGCGAATGCAATACCTCCTGTAGTTGTTCTGCATCAACTCCTGTGACAAAGGCTTCTGAGATGCCGAGCAAGAATAAGGCCATCTATCGCATTGAAAATATGGACTGTCCAACTGAAGAGGCGCTTATTCGCAAAAAGCTAGCGAGTGTAAGCGGCATTGAGTCGCTGGACTTTAACTTAATGCAAAGGATGCTCACGGTTGGTCACAATCTCAACTCACTTGACGCTATCGAGTCCGCTTTGGGTTCAATTGGAATGCAGGCGGTGCTACAAAGTGGTGAGACTTCTACAAAGGGCGGCTCGATTGAGCCTATGCCTAAAACCAATTGGTGGCCATTAGCTGTTGCAGGTATCACTGCAACCTTGGCTGAAATCATGGAATTGCTGCAACTTGGTAATCAGTGGATTGTCATCACTCTAGTAATCGCCTCAATTGCTTCGGGGGGCCTGACCACTTATAAAAAGGGCTGGATTGCATTAAAGAATAGCAATCTCAATATCAATGCCTTAATGTCAATTGCAGTCACAGGCGCGATGGCGATTGGAAGTTGGCCAGAAGCCGCCATGGTGATGTTCTTATTTACTCTAGCTGAAGTAATTGAAGCCAAGTCATTAGATCGTGCTCGTAATGCGATTCGTGGCTTATTAGACCTCACCCCTGAAACCGCAACCGTTCAGCAAGCCGATGGCTCTTGGGTGCTAACGGATGTAAAGGCTATCGCTTTAGGTGCTTTAGTTCGAGTGCGTCCTGGAGAGCGAATAGCTTTAGACGGCATATTAATAAGTGGTAACTCGGCAGTAAATCAAGCGCCAATCACGGGTGAGAGCCTACCCGTCGATAAGATAGTTGGCGATGAGGTATTTGCAGGAACGATCAATCAGACGGGATCATTCGAATACAAAGTTACTGCAGAAGCGACTCATTCAACGCTAGCTCGAATTATTCATGCAGTAGAAGCAGCGCAAGGAAGTCGTGCGCCCACCCAGCGTTTTGTTGATCAATTCGCCAAGATCTATACGCCAGCTATTTTTTTGCTTGCGGTGTTAGTCGCTGTTTTGCCTCCATTGTTAATGGCGCAGTCATGGCAGGAATGGATCTATAAAGCATTAGTCATGTTAGTGATTGCCTGCCCTTGTGCTTTGGTGATCTCAACACCTGTAACGATTGTGAGTGGCTTAGCAGCCGCTGCAAGAAAAGGCATCTTAATTAAAGGAGGTGCTTTTTTAGAAGCAGGACGGAGCATGAAGGTCTTAGCGCTCGATAAGACGGGGACGCTCACCTACGGGAAGCCTGCACAAACGGACTTTTTTGTATTAAGTGGCAATGACAAGTATATTCACGAAATTGCTATCAGTCTTGCGGCACGATCTGATCATCCCGTATCTCTAGCAATTGCCCATGCTAATCAAGAGCAAAAGAATGATTTAAAGACTGTGGATAGCTTTGAGGCGATTCTGGGTCGCGGAGTCAAAGGCGTTATTGAAGGTAATTTGTATTACCTTGGCAATCATCGACTGATTGAAGAATTGGGTTTCTGCTCTGATGATATTGAGAATCGTTTATTACCATTAGAGCAGCAAGGCAAAACGGCCGTATTGCTTACCAACCAAACAGAGGTTTTAGCCATTATTGCGGTAGCCGATACTGTTAGAGAAACAAGCAAGCAGGCTATTGATGAGCTTCACCAATTAGGTGTGACTACCATCATGCTCACTGGTGACAATGAGCACACCGCCAAGGCAATAGGTAAGCAGGTGGGTGTCGATGAGATTGTGGGTAATTTATTGCCTGAAGATAAGCTTAAAATAATTGACAGTCGCCTAAAAAAGGATCCCAATGTAAAGGTAGGCATGGTTGGAGATGGCATTAATGATGCCCCTGCTTTAGCAAGAGCAAGTATTGGATTTGCGATGGGGGCGGCTGGAACCGATACTGCGATAGAGACTGCTGATGTTGCGCTAATGGATGATGATTTACGCAAGATTGCTACCTTTATTCGGCTATCCAAATCAACCGCTCTAATTCTGACTCAAAACATTGTTCTTGCTCTAGGCATTAAGGCTATCTTCCTTGTGCTTACCTTTACAGGGCAAGCCACGATGTGGATGGCAGTATTTGCGGATATGGGTGCGAGCTTGCTAGTGGTGGCAAATGGATTGCGGTTATTAAGAAGCTAGGTGTTAGTTCATATCAAGCAGTTAACTCAAGGAGCACTAAAATGAAAAAGCTAGGATGGGTTGCGATTTTAAGTTTAGGTGTTTTACTAAGTGCGCCCGTTTTGGCGCAAACAGCAGGGGCGGGCACTAAAGCCTCACAGACACAACAAAAAAATGTTGATGTAGCGGAGTTTGATAAGCAAGCCGCTCAAATTCAAGAGAACTTTAAAAAGATGCAACAGCAGATGGATCAGATCCGTGCAACTCAAGATCCGCAAGAAAGGCAAAAGCTGATGCAGGCTCACTGGAGCACAATGCAGGGCAACATGAATATGATGCAAGGCATGTGGGGTTCGGGAATGATGGGTTGTTGTGGTGGTAACGGCGGCATGATGGGTGGACACATGATGGGTCCAATGATGGGCTGGAATGGTATGGGCCCTTATTACTCTAAATTAACACCTGAGCAGTTAAAGCAACGCCAATACATGATGGATCAATACATGGGTATGCAGCAGAACATGATGAACCAAATGATGCAGCAGAACTATATGTGGATGGATCGGTCAAGGTAGCAACTGGCTCGAGAATGGGGGGTGGCAGTTATAGCTTTGTAGCCCATTAGCAAAGGCTAATGCCATGTCGTTTAAAGCGACATGGCAGCTGTTAAAAGATTTCCAACCGTATTTCGTGGTTTTTTGGTGGGAAAAGCAGAATATCCCAAATGTAGCTAGAATCACAACATGCTTCGCGTTTGCCTACTTATCCTGTTAGTTGTCCTATTACCCATTCGCTCTTTTGCGTCTGAGAGTATGGGATTTAGTATGGCTCAGCCAACGCATTCCATGGAAATGATGGCTGATAGCGATGCCAGTCATTGCGAGATGATGCAAAGCTCTAGCAAGCAAGACCCTCAATCTGAGCAACATGACAAACCCACTTGTAATGCCTGCTCCTTGTGTATGGCATTTGCATTTGCGTTGCCATCCATAGCAATGAATTTTAAGCAACTCTCGTATCAATTTGCACAGCAAGAGCCATTATTCGTATATGGCGCACTCTTAGCTCTACCCATCAAGCCACCCATTTTGTAATCCCCCTAGCAGTAGTCCGTCCAAAATTTGGATGGAGTTGTTTATCTAATTAACTTTCCTTTGGGGGAAACATGAAAAAATTTGTATTTGGTATTTTATTTCTCATCACTTCACTGTCTTGGGCGGCGCCTGATTGGACCAAAGCGCAAATAGTCAAAGTAGAGCCTGAGCGTCATCGTATTGTGCTTAAGCATGAGCGGATTCAAAGCATTGATATGGATGCTATGACTATGCTTTTTGATACTGCGCCCAAGTTAAATCTTAAGGGCTATAAAGCAGGTGATCAGGTACGCTTTCAGGTCAAAATCAGTGATGGGGCGCTAGAAGTAGTTGCCCTGGAGAAGGCGCCATGAGGGTATGGCTTGTATTCATAGGCAGTCTTTTGCTCAGCCTTAGCGCTCAAGCCGCGCCAATGGGATTTAAGGATAGCTGGATGACGATGGGTGATTTTAGTAAAACCTTTCGAGAGCAAACAGCCAACTACGCCTTGACTCCTAGAGATGCTATTGGTGTGACTTCGACCTATATGCAAACGAATAACTATTCGCAAACTCAGCTTAATAATGAGCTCACCTACACTCGATTAGTTAAGCGTTGGAATATGCCAGAAGCACAAGCCAATATTTGGTTTATCGGCGGCGTTGGTGAGACTACAGGTAACTACTTTAGCGGCACTAAAGCTACGGTATCCCCTGGCATTCAGGCTGATTATGAGACTACTCGTTTGTATGCTTCAGCTAATGCTCGCATCTATGTGGCTGATGGCATTACCAATAATGTAGTTTCGGCAAGAGCTGGCTTTTCTTTCTATGAAGCGAACTACGATGAGACCCAACCATGGTTGATCGTGGAAGCTAGAAGAATGTCGATGGTATCAACCCAGTATGAAGTCACGCCTATGCTTCGGCTGATCCATAACCGTATTTTTGTAGAGGCAGGGGCGAACCTTCATGGCCAACCCCGCCTGAGCTTTATGTATGTCTACTAAATGAACTAACAAGGATTACAAAATGAAAAAGATTTTTATAGCAACGCTCTTAGCCCTCACTTTATCCCCAGCATTTGCTGTGACTAGCATGAAAGCAACAGTTAATGGCATGGTCTGCGCTTTTTGTGCTCAAGGCATTGAAAAACGGATTTCTAAAATGCCATCAACCAAGGCCGTCTATGTGGATCTCAAACAAAAGACCGTTGTTGTGGAGCCAAAAGAGGGTATGGCTTTAGATCAAAAAGCCATAATTGAGGAAGTCAAGGACGCAGGGTATGACATCGTCAAAGTAGAGTCAGTACCTAAAAGTGTTGCAGAACTCAAAGCAGAACTGGTGGCCAACAAATGATTCCTGAAAAAATGATTGCACCCAAAAGCAATCTCCTTACCAGCGTTGCTACGCTCTTTGCCAGTTCAAGCACTTTAATCTGTTGTGCAATACCAGCCTTATTGGTCGCTTTAGGAGCGGGTGCTACTTTATCCACATTTATCCCTATCTTTCCAAAGATCGTATGGATTAGTGAGCACAAGGTAGAAGTGTTTATTTTTGCGGGAGTGATGCTCTCTATTAGTGGTTATATGCAATGGCGCGGTAGATTTGCTCCATGTCCAACCGATCCCGTATTAAGAGATGCCTGTATGAGAACTCGTAAGGCTTCATTAATCGTTTATAGCCTGAGCTTATTGCTTTATTTAACCGGGGGTTGGTTTGCTTTTGTGCAACCACTGTTTTCAAGTTAAAAATAATAAGTCCATCATTCAAAAGTTCAAACCACCTTCGGGTGGTTTTTCTTTTTATGGCTGCTTTGGGTCGGCAGCAGTCAAAGCTCTTTATTAGAGCAGTATGTCTAAAGCCAGCAAGAAGCAGCTCATAGCAGGCGGTAAATCGTTTTAAACGTATTGCTATGTATTTTGGAATTCAAGCGCAGACAACTCTAACGAACGCGAATTCAAATATGTGATGGGTGCAAATCGTTTAAATGAATTGCTGAAAATTTAAAGCAACACAATGAAAGAGATGCTGTTTAAGTGCAGCTTTAAAACTATTAAATATTAATCTAATAATTTCACAAACTGCTTCTACATTCTCTTCTACACTTTGCTAAATTAACGTCTAAGCTATATTCTATATAGCCATAATAAGAGTTATTCTTCTCATAAGAAAGAAGCCCTAGGGGTCTTGTAACAAAGACCTCAATAGATTCAAGAGGTTAGTGGTGAATTAGGTAGTCAAAATTGCTTACACACCGCTTACACACCGAAGCAAAAACCGAGGTGTGTAGTAAATGCGGTTTTAGTGTGGTTTTGCAGTAAAAAACACCAGCAGTAAGGTGTGTAGTAAATGTAAAGTTTTAGGGCCCATAGCTCAGTTGGTTAGAGCAGAGGACTCATAGCGAAAGTTGTGCCTTATGCGTGGAAACTGCATAAGGGATGGTGTCAAATTCGGAGAAAGCTAAAGGTAGCCAAAAGCTGCACAAGCTAACGCCGAGCCAAGCTTCAGTATGAAAGTGCTGTTGAAGGTGTAGAGACTAGACGGCACCCATCTAAGTTGAGCAATCAATATGATGAAGGCATAGTCCAGGGAGTTAGGAAACTAACACAAACCGGAATCCTTTGGTCCCAGGTTCAAGTCCTGGTGGGCCCACCAGAAATGAAAATACCAACCTTCGGGTTGGTATTTTTTTGTCCATAATTAGGTATGCAGAAAAAAATTAAAGAATTCGAGAAAGCTAAAGAGCTAATAGAGCTCATGTCCTCAGTATCTAATCTAGAGGAGTATGAAGAGTATTGGAAAGAATTTCTACACAATTTAGATAGAGGCTTTAATAAGCTAAAAGATTTATATAAAAATGATAAGCGAGCTAAAAGGGTAATTGATGCTATAAACACGGCTAGAAATTCAGATCCTTTAATAGCCTACCTAATGCAAGCAAGAAATTCGGATGAGCATTCTATGCGTCAGATTACCGATAAGGCTGGAGGTTATACAAAAATTACAGGCGGATTAGGTGGTGGAAAAATAATTAGAGGAATTCTTGAAGGTGGAAAAGCGCCCGATAATTTAGTAATAGAGGGAAATTTTGATATTGAATTCAAAATTGATTCTTTACATATTATTTCGGTAATCAATTGTGGGAAAAAATTTGATCCGCCTAAAATATGTGCAGGTAAAGATATTTCTACCGAAACCCCGCATATCATTGCAGCAATTGGTCTAGATTTTTATCTTGAAAAAATATCTCAAATAGAAATAGCAATTAGCACATCATAGATAAGCGTTACTTTAAGTAACGCTCGTTCCCCGCAATCTCCCCAATAATCTCCACTCTTAGCCATACTTTCTTTTGGCTAAATTGACCTGAAAAATTCAGCCAACTTGGTTGCTCTAGCTGGGGCTCTGAAGCTAAAGTATATGTATGGCAACTAAAAAAGAAAGTACACATCAACTCATACACCGTAACCTAACCCTCTATCAACGCGAGCATAGTGCCGTATGGCAATGTCGCTATAAGGTGGATAACAAGTGGATACGGGCTACTACCAAAGAAACCCAGCTTGACTTGGCAGTCAATAAAGCTAAAGAGCTATTAGTAGAAGCAGAAATACGCAAGCGCTCTGGTATTCCAGTAGTAACCAAACGCTTTAAAGATATCGCTATGCTAGCAATTGATCGCATGGAGCGAGATTTAAAGGGTGGTTTGGGTAAGTCAATCTACAAAGACTACATCCGCATTATTAATGAGCATTTCATCCCCAGTCTTGGGCAAAGACTTATTACCAATATCGATTACGATGCCCTGCAGCATTACTACGATGATCGTGAAGCTAGGTATGGCTTGGCAATATCCAATAGTAATCGAAAGACTCAAAATGCTGCATTTAACAGAGTCTTTGATGAAGCTATCGTACGAGGTTACTTAACTGAAAGTAATCGCCCTAAACTGGATGGCAAGACTAAGGAGAGTGTGCGTCGCCCAGCGTTTGAGCTTCATGAGCTTAGAGCTTTATTAAAACTACTGGGCCCATACATAGAGTCAGGCAGAACCAAGGATGTACGTGAGCGCCGTGAAATTCTTAGAGACTATGTGGAAATGTTGGTAGATACGGGCGCAAGACCAGGCATTGAGTTACTCGATATGAAATGGAAGCAAATCCGTTTCATGATGAACCCCATTAGTACAGTCACAGATCAATTGGATGAAGAGGGTGAAGTCATTGAGGTGCATAGTCTTAACCGTAGCTGTGAGATGACGGTTAAAGGTAAAACAGGGCAAAGGCAGATTATTGGACGCTTACCAAGCATCAGAGTCTTAGAGCGGATTGCGCTTAGAAACTACGGAGTGGCTAGCTCAATTAAAGATCCTTTGGCTGAGCTGATTAAACCCACTAACGATGACTACATCTTTAGAACCAAAGAAGGCAGGGATTTAAGTGATGTACTTAACCATATGTTCGACGGCTTCTTAGCAGACCACGGTTTGCTCATAGATCCCAAGACCAATCAAAAGCGGGTGTTCTATAGCTTGCGCCATACCTATGCCACATTGGCACTTACTCACGATATGGTACCTATTCATACACTAGCTAAGCAGATGGGTACTAGCGTCTTGATGATTGAGCGGCACTATAGTCACCTACAGGTAATACAGGCTATTGAGCAATTACGCGGAGCCAATACTAGAAAGCTGCTTGAGGCTGATAGTAAGGCTGCGGACAACTATCCTAGTAAGAAGCGGGCAGAACGGAAGTTACGGGCAGCTTAGGTCAGGACAAGCGTTACTTTAAGTAACGCTTGCGATCGAGAACTCTCGCGACCAATGGATTAAAAGGCCTAGTTAGATGCTGACGGACTCACAACAACGCTGAATTTCACTGCTATTTAGCTATATTTATCTAAAAGTGAATTGCATAGCTTTTCTGTAGTATTTTTTCTTTAATCAAGTTCCTTCATTCTGGCCAATTTAGTGATGAAACTGCACTATTTAAAGGCTAAGGTATTTATATGCGCACTAGTTCGGTGCAGTGACTAGGGTGAGACCCCTAAGGCACGTCTAAATTCATAGGTATGTAGACATCGCAACTTCATAGCTCAATTGCTTGTAGTGCGCTTTCAATTTTTTGGTCTCAACTTAGTGAATGTCATGGATTTAATATTAAAAAACGCCCGAATTAACGGACGTACAGAGACAGTAGATATTGGCATCAATCAGGGAATGATTGTTGCTATTGAGAAGAGTCTTTCTGAGGCTCATGAAATCCTCGATCTAGGCGAGCGCCTGGTCGTTCCACCTTTTTGTGAAACTCATATTCATCTTGATAAGTCATGTATCTTGTCTCGCTGCCACAGCACTACAGGAACAATTGAAGAGGCTATAAGCCAAGTTGCACTACAGAAGAAATCGTTTACTCAAGATGATGTTTTCGAGCGGGCTTGTAAGACTCTAGAAAAATCAATATCTCATGGCACGATGCATATGCGGACCCATGTCGAGGTTGATCCTGTTATTGGCCTTCGAGGGCTTGAGGGTGTTTTTGCTGCAATTGATCAATATAAGTGGGCTATTGATGTTGAAGTATGTGTTTTTCCACAAGAGGGATTAACTAATAACCCTGGTACCGAAGAATTAATGATTGAGTCAATGAAAATGGGTGCCAGAGTGGTGGGTGCGGCGCCATATACAGACGCAGATTCGAGAGAGCAAATAGATCGAGTATTTCGTATTGCTAAGGATTTCGATGCAGATATCGATATGCATCTTGATTTCGGAAATAACGCTGACTATTTAGACGTTGAATACGTATGCCAAAAAACAAAAGAATTTAACTATGGCGGACGAGTAGCTATTGGGCATGTAACTAAGCTGACTTATCTCCCAACAGAGCACTTAGGTGACGTCACTCGAAAGCTTTCCGATTCTGGTGTGGCAGTAACGGTATTACCTTCAACAGATCTTTATTTGATGGGACGAGACCATACCTGTAGCCATAACCGTGGTGTTGTACGCGTCCATGAAATGCTAAAGCATGGAGTCAATTGCAGTCTTTCCACGAATAATGTGTTGAATCCCTTTACCCCTTTTGGTGATTGCTCATTGATTCGCATGGCAAATCTGTATGCAAATATTGCCCATGTTAGCGAGCCCAATTTCCATGACTGTCTAGATATGGTGACCACTAGATCTGCTCAATTAATGCGTTTATCTAACTATGGCATTGAAGTAAATCACCCGGCAAATTTAGTTGTGCTTGATTGCACATCTTCTTCGCAAGCCATTGCTGAGTTAGCTATCCCCTTATTTGGACTCAAGAATGGTCGTCGTAGCTTTACAAGAAATGCAGTAGAAATTCATCACCCACATCACATTTAACTTAACTTCACTTTTGCTAAAAAGGTAAATCTATGAAACTCACTCCAACTCAATATTTAGGATCTTTGCTCCTTCCTTTAGTGTTTCTCTCAACCCCCACTAGCGCACAAGAGCAAGTAAAAATTGGTCTTGTAGCAGCATTGTCTGGGGACTCAGCGCTTTCTGGAGAATCTATTACTCGTGGAATGACGGTGGCGATTGATGAAATTAATGCAAAAGGTGGCGTGCTTGGTGGTAAGAAATTGGTTTTGGTAAGACGTGATGACGAGTCCAATCCAGCCAAAGGTCAATTGGCCGCAAGAGAACTAATTGAGAAGGAAAAGGTTGCTGTAGTGTTTGGAGGAATCGATACGCCCGTATCAATGTCCTTAATTAACGTGATGTCAGAATTAAAGACACCTTATATGGGTGTTTGGGCAGCTGGTACAGGCATTACTAACAATAATAAAAATCCTAACTATATGTTTAGGGTCTCGGCTGTTGATGAGCGTGTAGATGCTGGAATGCTCAAGTATGCGCAAGATAAATTTAAGTCAAAGCGCCCAGGATCTATGTTGGTTAATAACCCATGGGGCGATTCAAATATGAAGGGCTTAGAAAAAGCCGCCGCCGCCCTCAATATCACGCTAGCAGGTCAAGAAAAATACAACGTCAACGATATTGATACTACAGCTCAATTAACACGCCTTAAAAATGCTGGTGCTGATTCCATTATTTTAGTTGGTAATACTGGAGTTGCAGCACAAGTAATGAAATCTATGGAGCGTATGAATTGGAATGTTCCAGTAGTTTCACATTGGGGTATTTCAGGTGGCCGCTTTGATGAATTAGCAGGTCCTCGCTATAAGGATGTTGTTTTTGTCCAGACTTATAGTTTCTTTGGCAAACAAAGTCCAGTTGGCGATAAGGTAATTGCAGAACTGAAAAAACGCTATCCAGAGATCAAGGGCGTTAATGACATCGTAGCCCCTGTAGGCACTGCTAATGCATATGATGCAACTATGCTGACAGCGCTAGCAATTAATAAAGCTGGCTCAACTAATGGCGAAAAAATTCGCGAAGCATATTACGACCTCCCTGAATACAAGGGATTAATCAAGACTTACAAGAAACCATTTTCAGCTGAAAGCCAAGATGCGCTCACAGATCGTGACTACATTTGGGTTCACTTTGTTGGCAATGCTGCCGTACCTGTTAATTAATTCAATCACCCCCGCTACTATCCTTAAATTATGATTTCTTTAGATGTATTAATTGCAGGCTTAGCAACGGGGAGCATTTACGGACTACTGGCGCTGGGGTACCACATTACCTTTGTAGTTTCAAATACCGTTAATTTTTCTCTTGGCGCTACACTGATGTTTGGTGCAGTCATGTTTTATGAACTGCATACACGTCTAGGCCTTGATATTTTTATTGCTGTTCCGCTAGTTTTGCTATTTTCTGGGTTGCTCGGAATGATTGTTGAACGTTTCTTCGTTCGGCCTTTTTGTCAAAATAATTCCGTTTCCTGGCTGCTATCTACTATTGCCTTTGGAATTATTTTAGAAAATATCGTTCGATTCACTTTCGGCCAGGAGCCTAGGAGTATTCCTATGCCGTCTATTTCTGAGCCTATTCGTTTATTCAATGCAGGAATTTATCCGATTGAATTCATTATTCCTGCAGTAGGCATCAGTGTCGCGCTAATGCTATGGCTCTTATCTAAAAAAACCATTGTTGGCAGAGCATTATTAGCTGCAGCTCAAAATCGAGATGCCGCAATCCTTCAGGGCATTAATGTTAAAAAATTAATTATTTTGGCGTATGTAGTCTCAACAGCTCTAGCGGGTCTGGCGGGAATGTTAATTGCGCCAAAATTAAATGTCTCTGCCGGCATGGGCACTCTGATTGGTTTAAAAGCATTTGCAGCTGCAATTATTGGTGGGATATTGAGTGCTCCAGGTTGTCTCGTAGCTGGAATTGGCTACGGCGTTTTTGAATCCATTGTTGCCGCCCAATTGCCTTCTGCATTTAGAGAAATTCTGGGTTTTGGCCTGCTTATCATTATCCTGATCTTCAAACCAAATGGCCTCTTTGGAAAAAAAGGGGTTTATAAGGTATGAAGATCAATTCAACAGCAGTAGTGGCTAGCCTCCTAATTTTATTAGGCATATTTGGTGTTATTTTTTCTCCGAATACCTATTGGCTCTACATATTGGGCATGGCCGGTATCTTTTCAATGGTTGGCTATGGCTTGGCCTTGTTGATTGGTATTGCTGGGCAGATATCAATAGGGCACGCTGCCTTTTTTGCAATTGGCGCGTACACCGAAGCAATTCTCACTACTAAATACGGATTTAGTTTTTGGCAGACTTTGCCTATAGGCATATTGTTAGCATTTGCCTTAGGTTTAATTTTGGCTGCGCCCGCGCTACGAGTCAAGGGTCCGTATCTAGCAATGGTGACTATTGCATTTGGACTGATATTGGAAAATATCATCATTGAAGCGGAGCCAATTACCGGAGGATTTAACGGTATTTCTGATATCGATAAGCCTAGTCTATTTGGGCTTGTATTTGATATCCGCTGGCATGTTGGGTTAATTGTCTTAATTGCAGTATTAACTGGTTTTGCTTATTCCTTCCTTACTAAATCACGATTTAGTAAATCACTTAAAGCTTCTAGCGATGCCGAAGCCGCTTCGATTGCTATTGGGATAAATCCGGTTCAAATTCGTAGTTTTGCTTTTGCAATTTCTGCGGGGATCACTGGATTGGCTGGAGCCCTTTTTGCTCCAATGGTGGGATTTATTAGCCCTGAAAATTTTAATTTATTCCAATCTATTTTATTTCTTTTGCTCACTATCTTAGGTGGAGTGGGAACCCTTACTGGACCAGTTATTGGTGCCATCATTATTGCGGGTCTACCCGAAGTCTTATCTGGATTAGCTGAGTATCGAATCCTTGTCTTTGGAATATTGTTAGTTTTAATTCTTTGGATTCGCCCAAATGGAATTGCCTCTCTTTATGAAGTGAAAGCAAGCTCTAAAAACCCGAAGAAACTAATTGGAAAGGGCAATATTGATCAATGGCTTAAAGCGGGACTCCGAAAAGGCTTATTAAAGATAGACGATCTTTCTATTCGTTTTGGTGGAGTGAAAGCCGTTAGTAGTGTCAGTTTTTCAATCGAGCCTGGAAAAGTCGTAGGCCTTATTGGGCCAAATGGTGCCGGTAAGACTACGCTACTGAATTTAATTAGCGGTTTTTATCAGGCCGGAAGTGGTCATGTAAGTCGCTTAGATGAAAATTTATCATCACATCCAACTTACCAACAAGCTGGCCTTGGTATTGCAAGAACGTTTCAGGCGACCCAATTATTTGGCTCACTTACAGTCTATGAAAATTTATACATAGCTTTGCCAAAAGGGGTTGATCATGACTTCATCATTTTTGAATTGCTCAATTTAGTTGGTTATAAGCAAGAGTTAGACTGCTATGCGAGTGATCTAGCGTTTGTCGACCGTCGTCTAGTTGAGATTGCGCGGGCACTAGCTTGTAATCCAGACCTAATCTTGTTGGACGAGCCCGCTGCTGGATTGTCTGCAAAAGAAAAAGACGAATTGAGTCAATTGCTCGGCTATCTTGCCGGTCTTGGCATTCGAATATTGCTAGTTGAGCATGATGTCAGGCTGATCATGGGTACTTGTGATGAAATCGTCGTGCTAGATAGTGGCCATGTAATTGCCCAGGGTGCGCCTGAGAAGGTGCGCGAGATGCCTCAAGTCATCGAAGCCTATCTGGGAGTTGCAAAGCTTCACGTTGTTCCTAAGACGGAAAATCTAGATCCAAAAACAGTTTTAGAGATTAGAAATTTATCGGCTGGCTATGGCAATTTATCGGTCTTGAAGGACATTGACCTCCTTGCGAAAAATCATGAGACCTTAGCTTTGCTTGGGGCAAATGGTGCGGGTAAATCTACGTTAATGAAGGCGCTGTCGGGATTAATTCCCAGTAAGGGAGCTATTCTATTTAAGGGCAAGGATATATCCGGTATCCCCGGGCATCAACGGGTATCGCTTGGATTAGCTCTTGTCCCGGAGGGTAGGCAGGTATTTCCAGAGTTAACGGTTGGAGAAAATTTATTACTGGGTGGTTATACAAAATCTGCTTCTATTCGAAAGCAAAGAGTTGAAGAGATACTCACGCTTTTCCCGCGTTTGCGAGAACGTTTTAATCAAGCTGCTGGAACTCTTTCGGGCGGTGAGCAGCAAATGCTGGCGTTTGGAAGGGCAATGATGTCTGCGCCAGACTTGCTTCTATTAGATGAGCCATCCTTAGGCCTTGCGCCTAAGCTAGTGGCTGAGGTTTATCAGGCAATCCAAAAAATTGCAGGCGAGGGTACAGGATTAATGGTGGTAGATCAGTTCGCGAAAACCGTATTGCAGATTGCTGATCGTGGATATGTATTTTCTTCTGGAAAAATTACCTTAGAAGGTAATGCAGCAGATCTGTTGCAATCAGAAGAAATGATTAGCGAGTATTTGGGAGAAGGTTAATCTGTTTTAACAAAGGTCAAAATGCTACGCTGTAGACCTTTATCTGCCCAATTAGGCATGACGCGCCAAGTAGTCAAAACACGCAGATGGTTATCTTTGATTTCAAATTGACGTCTTTGCTCGGTGTTAACCCAATCAGGCTTCCAGGCAACCTGAACGCTCGTGATCCACTCATTACCCTCTATGCGATAAGTACCTGCATAGGACACTAAGCTATTTAATAACTCTGTACTGTCTTCGCTGCTTGAGGCTGGCTTCCGACCTTCACCAGTAAGCGTCACCATGACATGGTTGTTCTCAGTAATGCAGATGAATCCAGTAGGATTTTCTCCCAGAGGATAAAAAAACTCACCAGATTCTTTGACCTCAACCTCATAGGAGAATAGTTTCCATGTCCCTACAAGCGACTTTTTGCTTTCCATGAGGCTTATTTTCGCATCTCTGCCTGAAAGATTTCAAGTGCTTTTGATTTGATCTGAATGAAATCGGGATGACTCACTGCTTCAGGTAAGCGTGGTTTTGGCATATCAAAATACAAAAGAGAGGCAATCGCCGTTGGCCTTCTTGTGAGAAGGAGGATTTCATCAGCTAGAAAGACTGCATCCTCAAGATCATGTGAGACGATCATCATCGTTGTTCCGGTAGCAATATTGGCTTCTTGCAGCTTTTCTCTGATGAAAAGTGTCATTTCAAAGTCTAAGGCTGAGAATGGCTCATCTAAGAAGAGTATCTCTGGCTTGGGCGCTAAGGCCCTCATGATTGATATGGTTTGCTGTTGCCCCCCAGACAGCTCATAAGGGTATAGATCCAGATTGAATCTAATTTCAAATAGCTGAACCAATTCTTCAACGCGAGCTGCTACCTTAGCCTCGCTCATTCCAGTGCGCCTCAGCGGATAGGCGATATTGTCACGGGAACTCATCCACGGAAATAGAGCATCTCTGTAGTTTTGAAATACATAACCAATCTTGGTATCTTTTAAATCTTTTCCATCAAACAAAACCTGACCAGAGTCATAGGGTATTAACCCTGCGATCATATTAATGAGGGTAGATTTTCCACATCCATTTGGACCAAATATAGAAACAATCTTTCCATACGGAATTTCAAAATTAAAGTCTTTATAAAGGGTTGCGCCGCCAAACTCTTTGCATAAGTTCTTAATAGTGACGTGCGTGCGTGGCGGATTTTGACTCATGCTTTTCCGCTCCAGTGAACTAACTTCGATTCAGTTGCCATAAAGATTAAATTGAGAGCGTAACCAAGAGCGCCGGTAATAAGGATTGAGCTATACATATCTTTGATATTGAAGACTTGCTGGGCATCGATAATTCGATGTCCAAGACCAGCCTCAGATCCAATGAACATCTCGGCAACAATCACAATGACCAGTGCGAGAGATACACCGGTTCTAAGTCCTACAAAGGTTTGCGGTAGGCTTTCCATGAGCAGTACGTCCTTGAAGATATGGAAGTTACTAATGCCCATAGTCTTGGCAGCCATCACTCGAGTTTTCTTAGCATTCATTACGCCATACGCGCTATTGAAGAGAATGACAAGTACAGCTGCAAAAGCAGCGATAGCAATTTTATTAATATCAGTAATACCGAAGATCAGCATAAACAAAGGAATCAATGCTGAAGATGGTGTTGATCTGAAAAAATCAATCAAAAATTCAACACTTCTGTAGGCTGGTACTGAGCTGCCTAAAATGACTCCAAGAGGAACGCCAATAACGCATGCAATCAGAAATGCATAGAAGGTACGAAGAACAGTAGCCCAGAGGTCCTTGAAAATAGCGCCCGTAACAAAAAGGTGACCCATGTATTCAAAGGTTGCATCCGGAGCAGGTAGCAAGGTTGGTGATACCCACTTGGCCGATAGTGTTAGTGACCAGAGTAGATAAAGCAGGATCGGCCCAATAAAGGGAAGCACCATAAATAGGTGCTTACGATGTTTCAAATTCATTATTAGGACTGCTTGTAGATGAGTGTTAGTGCCGAGATCGGTTTTTCAAACACCTTACGCTCGGTAAAGACATCAAATAATCTTTGCAAAGCCTTTACATCAGCAGCTTTCACTTCGTTATATTGAATGTATCCGCTAATTGGTACTTCTTTTGCTAAATCACCGTCAATCGCTGTGTAGCCCTTTAGGTATTGATTAGCAGCCATACCTTCTTTGCGAACATAATCAACACCCCCCGCATATCCCTTAAGGAATCCATTAACTAAGTCAGCTTTTTCTTTGAGTGTCTTTGTGTTTAGGGCAGCAGCACCACCAATCCATGGAAGGTTGTCACCCAAAACATATTTCGATACAACTCCTGCGCCAATTGAGCGAGAGATTTTTTGTTGTTTTCCAATAACGGCAGTTGGCTCTAGTACATAAGCGCCATCAATTTGACCGGCTACTAAAGCTGGAAGAATTTGAGCAATCGGTAATTCAATGACTTGCGCATTGGTTGCTCCTGCCCCTGCGAGTACAGCTTTAGCAAGGGTAACGTTATTAATTCCAGGGCCACAAGCCACTTTTTTACCAGCAAGTTCAGAAATTCCTTTAATGCTGGAATTGATTGGAACAATCACTTGGTCCAAGATATATTTTTCGTTTGCATAATTCATGCAGGTGAATTTGATTGAGCCAGGTGACTGGGCATCCGCTAAGGCAAGCGCTGTAATGGCTACCCCGTTTGCGCAACCATCAATCCTGCCAGCGATCATGGCTTCAACTACCTGGTTTGGGCTTGCAAACTTCACAGCCTCGACATTTACTCCGGCTTGCTTAAAGAGGCCGCGTTCTACAGCAGCATAAAAAGGTAGACCAGCTGCAATTGGCCAATAACCAATTAGTAACTTCTTTTCTTGTGCTTTTGCGCTAAGGCCCATAGATCCCATGGCCAAAGCAAGACTAGATTTAAGTCCGAGTACTAAAGCATTACGTCTTGAGTATTGTTTTGTGTTCATGCATCCATTCCTTTAAGTAATGTATGCATCCTAAGGCTAACTTGTAGGTGTTAACGATTACTATTCTTCACTTTGGTGCACTGATTTCACTCAAAAGGGGCATATCCATATTTTGCTTGGCCAGGATGGATACCCCAAATGGTGCATGTTCAACAGTAAGCAAGGGTAAAGTCACTTGTGGAAGTCCACAAAGACCAGCGATGCATAGTAGTTTGAAGCTATTTTTTCGAAAGGCATCTAATTCGCCGGGTGTGGAATTCAGGCGAGGGGCAATATCAATTACTGTTGGCAGTATGAGGTAGGTATTCTCGGTGAGCAATTGATCAAGGATTGATATCACTTGAATTTTTTTTAGTAGGGCAGCTTTCCGTTGCTCTTCCGTGATCAAGCTAGCAGCCTCAAAGCGCTCTTTTATCCCCGGCCCCATTTCATTAAAGTGCTCCTTGGCCCATTCCCCATGCTCTTTCCAGATTTCTGCTCCTTGAAGAATGCGGAAAGTTTCTGCCCATTCTTGAAGGTCATGATTACCGATACTCACAGTAGAAATTGGAGAATTTCCTAGTCGAAGTGCAATAGCTTCTTTTGCCTGTTCGGCAACATTAGCGGGCAATAAATCAAATGCCTCTTTTAAGAAAAAGTAGGATGGTTTTGATTTAGTAGCGCGAGTTTCATTGAGAAGGGTTTCGCCAACCCTCAGGAGAATTTCTGGATCGCGCGCAAACCATCCTAAGGTATCAAAACTTTTTGCGAGTGGACGAGCATTCTCAAGGCTTATACGGCCATGGGTTGGGCGGAAGCCATAAATACCGCAAAAACTTGCTGGGGTCCTAACAGAGCCACCAGTATCTGAGCCAATAGCAAAGTCAACTAATTTGGCGGCAACTGCAGCGGCTGATCCACTGGATGATCCGCCCGGAGCTCTATCAGGAGCGGCCGTATTTATAGGGGTGCCGTAATGTGCGTTTATACCCAAAATGCTATAGGTCAGCTCATCAGTATGTGTTTTGCCAACTAGTGATGCACCAGCATCAACAAGGCTTGAGATAAAAGGGGCGGTCTTGCTGGGAATGGGGTGTGTATTAAGCCAAGCTGGGCTTCCGAATCCGGTGGGAACATTGGCAATATCAAATACATCTTTCACGCCAAAAGTAAGTCCACTCAGTGGACCGGAGTCGTCAGAAATAATCTCTATCGGCGCTTCTTTACAGAAAGCATTGACGATATCGCGTTCGAAGATTGTGGGCATAATGGAAAATTGAAAGAGTATTTAGAATCTAGAAGCTACATAAGGAGTTTAGGGCATGTGGAAAAATTTATCCAAAGAAGATTTAGATAAGGCTTATAACAATTCCTTAGCCGTTGCTAAGAGTTCGGAGATTGTGCAGTCATGGGTTCAGTCTAGTATCTCCGCCAAGGAAAGGCTCCATGGTGATCGCGATATTTCATATGGGAATTCTAAATCTCAATCCTTTGATTTTTTTTCCGCAGGCAATAATGCTCCCGTGATTGTCTTTCTGCATGGCGGGTTTTGGCAAATGCGATCTAAGGACGACTTTACTTTTATTGCCCCGCCATTAGTTGAGGCTGGTTTTAGTGTTGCCATGCTTGGATATCGATTGGCACCCCATGCTAATATGAATGAAATTATTCAGGACGTAAGAGATGGTCTAAAAGCAATTAGAGCTTATATGAAAGAGCAGAACATTGCTTCTCAAAAGATATGGCTTTTAGGTTGGTCTGCGGGTGCCCATCTCGTATCCATGGTTCAGGATGAAGACTGCGTTCTAGGTGGAACTGCGATTAGTGGAATTTATGATTTAGAGCCGATGAAGCACTGCTACATCAATGACAAACTACAGCTAGATGAGAGCGCCGTATTAAAAAATTCTCCTATGCTACTTCAACAAGATCTCATTAAGCCATTAGATGTCTTTGTAGGTGGAGCTGAGTTACCTGAGATGCAGAGGCAGTCAATTGATTTTGCGAGCTATAGAAGTTCATTCAAAGCTGCAGGTAGTTTTAAAAATATACTCGAAAAAAATCACTACACAATAATGGATGAACTCACCGACAAGAGCGGGGAAATATTTAAATCCTTAAACAGCCGCCTAGCTTAAGTTTCCATGAATAAATGACCAGCGGACATATAGACCGTTGCACTAAATTCTTCAGTTTCTGTAATGAAAAAGCCCCTGAATCTGCATTCAAGGGCTTTATTTTTGGTGGGTCGGGCGAGATTGAATAAGCGTGCCATAGGATTTAAATCTATGCTCCTAATGCCTTCCGTAAGTAGGGATCAATATCTCCTTGAGTCAGTAGCCACTGTTTGTAATCACTGGGAACATCCGCTAGCAATAAGCCTTTATGTTTGCCAAATGGCATTGTGGTTGGGGTTCTAGCCTTCTCGGATTCCTTATATAAATCTTCAATAGTTTTAACGCCTAGCTGCTGGCAAATATGATCAAGGATCACAGCACAAACACCAACATCTGCAATGGCTGAGTGGGCATTGCGTAATTGCTCACGTGCTGTAGCCCGCTCTAAGTAATACATCAGTGCGCTTTGATTATGGCTATCTAAATCTGGCCAAAGCTTGCGAGCAAGTGCCAGCGTGCAAATACGTTTGATTTCAGGTTTGCCAATTACTTCCCAGTCAAAGTCCACGTTATGCCCAATGATGTAGTCCACATGCCCAGGCAAGGTGAAGCTAGCTGCTGGTGGGCAATCAACTAACTCTTCATCCATAATGTGATGAGTAGCTAGTGCACCAAGGGTAATGGGTTTACCAGGGTTATAACGCTGTACGAAAGGGTTGGTAACAGTAAAGGGCTCAATAGACTCAAGCTCAACCCAAGCAGCTTCAATTAATACGGGTTCTTTTATGCCCGTAGCTTCGGTATCGAAAATAATGGTTTTGGTCATGTAGTTATCTTGATTTGATAATTTCAGCTACAACCTCATCAATATTGTAGTTTCGGCATTCTTTAATTGCCTCTCTAAAATCACTCACAAATTGTTTCTTATCATCAACTGCCTTAAATAGCATATCTAGCATCGGAATCCCGCCAATATCATCTGGGTCCGAGCCTTCGTCAAGATTTCCATTCTTCATATTAATGCTACGAGTCTCATCAGGATATAGAGCGCTAATGATCATTCCGGCATTGTCATAGTGATCCCCCGTTATGATTCCATTATCTAAAGAGTCAGACAAGTATTGATCAAGGTGATCAAATTCAAGCTGATAATCTTCAAGTGATTTAGGCATGATTAGATTTTCTTTGCGGTTGCTTAATTTGAGTTTTCTAGTATTGCAGGTAGCCAATCGTTACTTAAAGTAACGGTGATAAAGGTATTTAAAGCCAGCGTAGCATAGCCTGACATCCGTCATGATAATTGATCCCTTTTTTGACTTAAAACCACCAAAAACCAGCCCGATTTCAGTCAAAATGAATCAAGGTCTCGAAAGATTAAAAATCTTACGTTGGGATTTAATCAGGTTTTGTCGCTCTCGTTCAGCCTTATAAAGTTTTTTGGCTCGCTCGCTAGATTGCTTGAGGTGGGCAAGGCGTGCTTTTTCAGGGGTTAGGGCTGATAAGGGTTTAATGGGTTTAATGCCAAATTCATAGAAGCGCATTAATGTATTTAACCCAATGCTTATTATTCATGAATTTCTGTGTAATTAAGTACATTTCCTATGCCGTACTGCATCTCACCCAATTGCCTGGCTTGATATTGACCTTCTGCATACACAATCGTATTGGCGGTTTGGGTTTGGTTAATACGTACCCATAGTAAGTATTTCTTCATTTGAGAAACCCTTCTTTAAGCAGTCCAGCCGCCCGCTCTATTTGTGCATCTAGCTCGCCAGCTTCTACAGCCGTTTTAATCATCTCTAATGTATGTATAAGTTCATAGGGCTTATCTAGCTCAATAGCCGATTTACCTTGTGATATTTCTAGCGTTTTGGATCCGTACCTGACAACAAGGCAGGACTTGCCATTTTGGGCAGTAAACCACCAAGGCTTGATACGTTTTGGCACTTCTAAGATTTTGATATTGCCTTCAATATCTTTTAATCGTTTGGTTTTCAATGGGGCATAGCTTGTGCCAGCGCTTTTAGCTTCAGCTAATTGGATCTGTTCCCAAAGCTTATCGGATAGCTTATTACGTCTTTGGACAACAGCGGGTAATTTAGTGGGTTTAGTAACGCTGACGAATTTCAGTGTTTCTAGTGTGCTCATGTTTACTCCTTAATAGTGAATGGGCACATACAACAATATGATCAGAAATGGTGGTTGAGCAACCTGAAAAATTGGTAACCACTAGAAACCAGAAATTTAGTGGTGATTTGTGTGGTTTGCTAAATAACTATATGAATAGATATAAGACCCTCAAAGACAGCAGTGCTACAGATCAATGGTTTAGATCGCAGGGACTTAATCCGGAAAAGTGCATCAATCCCGATTTGGAAGCCAAGTTTATTTTGGCAAAAAGAGCCGCTCACTGCTTATTGCAAGAACATAGGCTGCGATTAGATCAGGCGCAACTAAAGCAAGTACAGACATTTAATTTGAAGCAAACACAGGCAACGGCTAGGCAGATATTTGGAGTATTAAATCTTTATAAGAAGATTCGCAGGCAAATACATAGGCAATAGTAGTGAAGGTTAGCCCACCTAAAACGGCAGAAAACGCGGGTTGTAATACGTCGGCTAATGACCCCGCCCTGACATAATCGCTCTAGAGGTTATGTATAACAGGTGGCCGCAGGTTCCTATTAGGCAAATCAATGCCAAAATAGGTCGAAAGTTTTAATCCATCAGTCTTTCGGAATACCCTCTAGAGTCGTGTTAGCTGGAAGTGACATCAGACCAATCTACACGTAGCGGCGGCTCATAGTGCTTTTTAAGTGCTATAGCCGTCGTTTGGCTAAAAGTTCTATCACCCAATCATCAATTAATAAAAGAATCAGAGAAAAGAAAAATGTGATGAGCGAGAAGCGAAATCACAGGAGAACGCAGTTCGCCTATATGCATCTAGTCGGGAATGTAGATCGCTGCAATTTCTTCATGATCTAAAAAATTATCCTCCCCGAGAGGCTCTTGCTCAACCGAAGTAAATGCAATTCGAGCAGTTTTTAGCTCGCTTGGCATGAGACCAAGCCCTTCAGCATTAATTTCACCCATGGTATTTTTGTTATAGATTACAAATCCAGTGTCATTTAATCTAGAAAGTTTTTTTGGCAATATTGATATAGCAAGAATTTCTTCAAAAACTTCCTTAGATAAATTGAAATACTCTGAGTATTTTGATGTGAATTCTTTTTGTGAAAGTGTGCCTCCTGACTCAATTCTTCGAACTTCATGCTTTACTTGAAACTCAATACATTGCAATTCAGATTTCACTATTTGAACCATCATGTAGTTCATTTCGCCCATCTGGGCATTATTTAAATACCCAGACTCCCAGCAATCCGCCTCCTCAGATATGCCAACGTTAAAAAATATGTGATAAAAATTTTTCATGAAATTGAAAGTGAGTATCTGGGTGGGATTTTCTAATAATGGTTTGTTTTAATGCTAGTCATGTATTTCCTAGTACTTTAGCCATTTATGCCATGGTTTTCCAGTAAAAACTGGCTAAATAAAAAACTACAGGAAATAGTACTTTCCTGTAGTTGTCTTGTAAGTCGTTGAAATCGAAAGCCCTTTTTTCTGTGGCATTTAAGCCATAGTCGGTTGTCCAAACCAAACATCAGAAAACATACTGTAGCTGCGTATTTATTACATTTAAAGGACAGCTATATGCCACAAGCAAAATCGTTTAGTAGTACAGAACTTACCCAAGTTTTGGAGTATATAAAAGCCACCAAACACAGCGTACGTAATCGCGCTATGTTGCTATTAACGCATTGGGGTGGGCTCAGAGTAGGGGAGGTAGCGGCCCTACGTGTATGCGACGTTTTAGACCCTGAAAACCAAGTCAAAAGTGAGATCCGCTTATTGCCAGAGCAAACTAAAGGTCGCCATCCACGCACAGTCTTCCTAAATGAACGTTTAAAAGCGGAGTTACAAGCGTTTGCCAATGAGATCGCCATTAAAGACCGCAACTACGCATTCTTTCCCACGCAGAAGTATCCAAAACGCGGATTTACGGCTAATACACTTACGCAGCACTTTAAGCACATATATAAAGCAGCGGGTATCGCTGGTGCTACTAGTCATAGTGGTCGCCGTAGCTTCATTACTAACTTAGCAAGTAAAGGTATTGGGGTAAGAGTGCTGATGAGCTTAGCAGGGCACCGAAATATCAGCACAACGCAGGCTTATATTGATGTCAATGACGATATGAAGCGTAAAGCGGTAGAGCTAATTTAATAAGCTTAGCTCTTTTTGCGTTTTTCAGAGACTGCCCAAGGATGAGGATCAGTGCAGGGAAACTTCATCTCTGTAGCGTTTGCCATTAAAAAGTTAGCGGATTTCAAAATATCACTGGCAATATTTGCAGCTTGTATACGTAAATCCTCGGGCACATCCACATTTTTTCGCAAGCCTTTAAATAGCGTGGGGTGAAGGTCCATTTTGTAAGCAAAGTTGTAGAGCTTAAAGCCTGGTTTTGCAGATTGCTGCTGATAGGCTTTATAAACATCAAGCCATTTTTTAATCGTTTGATAGGTTAGTTTAGATTCACGGTATTGATGGGCTGGGGCAGTACTGTGATCCCAGCGATCATCCTTTTCCCGATAGTACTCACTGTAGCGCTCTAATATTTCATCAAATTGAGCTTTTAGTGCCTTAGGAGCTAAATTCAATGGAACTTCTATTTTTAGGGTTGGCAGTTTATTAACTGGCTGATTTAATTTGAAGGTTAATTCAGGTTGATCTTTATCTAAGACTTGTATGGCTTGGTATGGAACTTGCTCAGAGAAAATCTGATAGCCAGTACGTTGCCACCATGCTGAAAACTCTATGTCTCGTAAGTCTCCAAATAGCTCCCAGGTTCTTTGGGATACCTCGCTTGGAAACTCTAATGTCTGTGAAACCTTTTCATACCAAGGTGATGCCTTGAGGGTATCAAACCAAGATTCATAGAGGGTGCCTTTAGCCAGTTTTGAGGAGCTCTCCAGAGTTTGGGGGAATAGCCGATCTTCAGGGCTAAGCCCCTTTAAGAAGAAATGAATGGTCATTTGTATGGGCCCTCTGGAGCTACTGCGCTTAATTAACTAGCTAAATTGATTCCACATTAACACATCGAAAAATACAGGTATTGAGGTCATATTTTCAGTATTTTGTGCGATTTAGGGAGAAGGCGCAATAACCAAATCCCTAAAAAATTGATGAATTAAAAATTAAATTGTTACTCAGCAACAAACAAGTTCGGTGATTTTTAAACATCAATTTTTACAAAGGAAATAAAAATGTTAGCAAATCAAGAAGTGGTTCTGGAGGGTAATTTAGGCGTAACAAAGTCGCTGATTGGGCAGGCTGAGGATTTAGCGGCTGAGCATGAGGCATTTAATACAAATTATGTGATTGGTGGGCGTAAAGCGTTGTATAGCTTATTAGGGAAGATTGCAGTATTAGTTGATCAGTTTGATGCGGCTGTTGATAAGGCTGATCTGATCAAAATAGTTCGTAAAAACCTACAAGAGCAGTACGGCATTAAGACGCAAGACAATACCTCTGATGTCACTGTATTAGTGCGCTACATCACTCGTGCTGATCGTAAAACTGCACACGTGTATGCAAGGGCAATTCAAACTGCAAGGGTAAATCAAATTGCCCCAGCGCAGTTTACTGAGTATTTAGAGCAGGCTGGCGGTATTGAGCAAATACGCGCTATTGGGGTAGACACGCAGGCAGCAGAAGCTATTCAAGACTTAGAAGAAGAGCAGCTTAGCTTAGCGTATGAGTTTTTGAATGCACGCACCGAAATGCCGTTTGCTAGCTTTGATGCACCCAAAGCATTTAACGGAATTTACAGCAAGAGCTGCACTTATGAATATGTTATTTGCTCAGTAAGTGCTAATGGTCAGTACAACGTTCTTGGCAAGTTGCCAGCTGAAGTAACTTTTGAGCATTACGCGATCAGGTTTTTCTCAAAACACTTATGCAAAGACATAGATCAAGCAAGAACTGGCGTAGCTAAGGTTGTTACTGAAGCTCAAAAAAGACGAGCTGTGCGTGAAGCAGTAGACCAAGCTAAGCATGAAGTGCGCGAAGAAATGAATCAATCAAAAAATCAATCAATCTAAAGGAAAAATAATCATGTACGCAACTAAAACAAACGGCAATTTCGGATTACGGATGACAGCCAATAAAGCTGGATGTCAATACGACAAAGATAATTACAGGGATCTTGAGAAGCGTTATAGCAATGTTGAGACTTACATCAAGCAAATTGCAAACGGAAAAATACATAACTTAATTGTTAACGGGCCTCCGGGAGTTGGAAAGACATACTCTGTTGAAAACTACTTGAACAAATATGCCCAAGGAAAATACAAAGTAGTTAAGGGGCATATGACCCCGCTGAGCTTGTATGGCAATTTGTACTTGCATAGAGATGAAAACAGTGTTTTGGTATTGGATGATATTGATTCGGTATTTAAGAAAATTGAAGGAGTCAATTTATTAAAAGCAGCAATTGATACATCTGCGGTACGAAAAATTAGCTGGGAGAGTACTTCCCCGTTGAAAGGTACAAATATTCCGGACTCGTTTGAATTTAAAGGCAGCGTAATTCTAATTTCGAACATTGGCTTTAACGGACGTACAAAAGGCGATCTTTCAGCGCACTTAGATGCATTAAAAGATCGTAGTTATAAGCTTGTTATTGCTGACGGCTCAAAGGAAAGCTGCTTTAAACAAGTGTGCTTCATGGTTTCAAAGAAAAACTTACTGGGTGATTTTAAATTGAGCAAAAAACAAGAGTTTGCAATTTTGCAGTACATCGAGGACAACTTAGAAAAGTTAGACAAGATAAGTTTACGTACCGCGGTGAAATTAGCGCAGCTTATCGCGATCAATGCTAAAGATTGGCAATGTATGGCAGATAGCGGCTTACTTAACGAGACAGAGGAATAAGGGGGCTATATGAAAAATAACAATGTAATTATTTCTCTAGCAGATGGGCGGCAAGTAAGTTGGGAGGAGTTTTCCTCTTGGAGTGCGCATAAGCAAAGAATGGGGTTAAACCCACATGCTAAAAACATGGTCTGGGGTGTTGATCATTCGAACAAAATGCGGCAGATCGTAAAGGAAAGTTATGAAAAAGGTACACGAAAAATTAACTGGAACTTTGGTGGCAAGAATGGAATGGCTAAAGCCGTAATGACGCCAGCGGGCAAGTTTTCGTCGTTAAAAGAAGCTAGAGATCATTATGGTGTTAACACAGAAAAATTACGGGATTGGATGCGTAAAACACGCTGCGATGAATTTTATTTTCTAGATACGGCAAGCGGCGATACAGGGAAAGGATCTAAAGCAAAGGTTGTCATTACACCAGATGGAAAGTTTGACTCGATTAACGCTGCGGCAAGACGCTACGGTGTTGGCGCTAGAACGATTAAGACTTGGATTCGTACGATGCGAAAAAATGAATTTTTATATAGCGAATAAGGAGGCTTAAATGAACAATAGCAATCACATGATTAAGTTAAGTAATGGCACCGAAGTTACTTGGGAGGAGTTTTCTAGGTGGAATGGGAGTCGACAAACAATGGCGCTCAAGGGTAAGAGGCTTCCGGCCGATTTCGGTAAAAAAAGATCTGAAATTATGAATAGGGGTTATGCGCAAGGTACGATTGATAAATCGAAGTGGCAAAGAAGGGTAATGACCCCTTTAGGGGAGTTTGCTTCAATCAAGCTTGCTGCTGAGACTTATGGTGTACTAGGTCAAACTATCCATTGGTGGATTGAGCGATCGCAAAAGCCAGGATTTTATTTTTTGGATCCAAAGCTACCAAAGACGGTAAGAAATTTAAATGCTCCCAGTCAGGCTGGCATGAAGTCGGCTAAACCAATCATGACGCCTGATGGTGAATTTCCTACGATGCGAGCTGCAGCTGAGCATTATGTGGTGACTAAAGACTCTATTAGAAACTGGCTAAAGCGGAAGCCTGAATCGTTTTACCTTTTAAATAAAGTGTAGTTATATAGGAGACGTAACCCCTTGAAATCCTAATGGTCTACCTTGGATGTCTGCTCTCATAACCAGAGAACCTAAACAGGACCTAAACATTACAAAAAGCTAGCTTTTGAGACTAAAGGTGGGGTTTGGTCATTTGAGCGTTACTTTAAGTAACGCTGGGCATGCTAGAAAGTGTGTAGTCAAATACTACACATTTTTCAATGGCGATACTTTAAATAATCTACCTACAAAAATATATTGGGGTTGTAGTGTGCGGCAAATTTATAACTCTTCTCTCGTATAAGAAATACCCTCTTCGTCATAGATGCAATAAATTAAATCAAGCATTGCCTTAATTTCTTCAGACTTATCCATTGATCTAGTGCTCATGATGATGGGGGAGTAGGCATGCTTTTCATTTAATTCTAGATATACAACGTCATCACGTTTCATGCCCTGCAAGCTAAATGGAACAATGGATACACCTTCGCCTGCAGCAACAAGGCCAATAGCTATTTGTAATTCTCGAACTTCAATAATCTTTTTGGGATGAACATCCCTTTCTTTGAAACCATTTAATACTTGGTCTGCGTAACTAGGACGGGGATTTTTTGGAAAGACAATGAGATTTTCATCGGCTAAGTCTTTTAAGTTGATGGGCTTGTTTGATTTTGATAGTGGGTGCTCATAAGGAACTGCAGCAATGAGTTTTTCCTCCCTCAATACAATCCGTCTGATATTGGCGTCTTCATGACGTACTCGTCCAAAGCCAATATCAATCTTTCCATCTTTCAAAGCTTTGAGCTGTTCCATTGTTGTCATTTCATACATCCGCAATTCAATGGAATTAAATTTGGCTCGATATTTTCGAATAATTTTCGGAAGTTTTCCGTAGAGCGTTGATGCAACAAAACCGACATTCAGAATTCGGTTGATATTACCAACCCGTTGAGTCATAGCCTTGAGTTCGCCAGTTCTAGCTAAAACCTGCTTGGCATGCTCATAGAAAAAGTTGCCCGCGTCTGTCAGTTTGAGGGGTCGCGAGTTCCTTACAAACAAAGTTACGCCCAACTCTTCTTCGAGTTGTTGGATCTGCCTGCTCAAGGGCGGCTGTGCTATGAACAGTTTTTCAGAAGCTCTAGTGAAGTTCTTTTCTTCTGCAACAGCAACAAAGTAGCGTAGATGCCTTAATTCCATATGTATACCTTTTAAGTATCAAAAGGATACCAAATCAGTCTTGGACTCGTCAAAAAGACCTGTTTAGAGTTCATTTATCGAAAAACTATACGAAATAGATATGATCAAATCAGTAGAAACCCTAATAGTTGATGTGCCGACTATCCGCCCACACAAGTTATCTGTGGCCACGATGAATGCCCAGGCTCTTGTTTTGGTGCGCATTCTTTGTGATGACGGTATTGAGGGATGGGGTGAGGCCACCACGATTGGAGGTCTGAATTATGGTGAAGAGAGCCCAGAAAGTATCAAGACCAATATCGATACCTATATGGCACCCCTGATTGTTGGTATGAAAGCCGATCAGGTTGCCAAGGCAATGAATAAGTTGCGCTCTACTATACAAGGTAATCGTTTTGCTAAGTGCGCAATCGAGACTGCATTGCTTGATGCTCAAGGTAAGCGCCTTGGTGTTCCGGTTAGTGAATTGCTAGGCGGCCGCGTTCGGGATGAGCTTCCAGTTGCATGGACATTAGCAAGTGGAGATACCAAAAAAGATATTGCCGAAGCGGAGAAGATGATTTCACTGCGCAGACACAATATTTTCAAATTGAAAATTGGCTTGCGCTCTGTTGAAGCGGATGTAGAACACGTACTCGCAATTAAACGTGCATTAGGCTCTGATATCAGTGTGCGTGTAGATGTGAACCAGGCATGGAGTGAATTAGATGCTGTTAAAGGTATAGCTTCACTTCAGGCAGGTGGAATTGATTTAATTGAGCAGCCTGTCAAAGCTTCATATAAAGCAAGCATGGCTCGCCTGACTAATCAGTTTGATGTTGCCATCATGGCCGATGAAGCATTGCATGGTCCTTTTGATGCATTGGAACTAGCAAATAAATTTGCAGCCGATGTTTTTGCCGTCAAGATCAATCAGTCAGGCGGTCTCTTCCCAGCGCTTCAGGTAGCAACCATTGCAGAACTTAGTGGCATTAGTTTGTATGGCGGCACCATGCTTGAAGGTGCAGTTGGTACAGCAGCCTCTGCCCATGTGTTTTCTACTTTCAGCGACTTAGCATTTGGAACCGAATTATTCGGACCGCTATTACTTACTGAAGAAATTCTGACTGAGCCATTGGTTTACAAGGATTTTTCTCTACAGGTTCCTAAAGGTCCTGGTCTTGGCATTCGGCTAGACATTGAAAAAATTAATTATTTAAAACGTCAGCAAGGTCATTCAGACCAAGTTGATTTGATACCTGCATAAAAGGAGACAACATGTTATTCCACGTAAGAATGAATGTGAATTTACCCACTTCAATGCCAGAGGCTGAGGCAGCGGCATTGAAAAAGAAAGAAAAAGAAATTGCGCAAGGATTGCAAAGCTCTGGCAAGTGGCGTCATCTCTGGCGCATCGCTGGCCAGTACGCAAACATTAGCGTATTTGATGTTGCGAGCGTAGAGGAATTGCATACAGCTATTTCGACACTTCCACTCTTCCCATACATGCAAATTGAAGTAATGCCTTTGTGCAGACATCCATCTTCCGTAAGGGGGGACGACAGTTAATTATTTGAAAAATTTCACAGATATGCAGTTGGTAGCGAACTTAATTACACACATACAAATTAATAGGATACAAAATGAAACATACTGATATTGAAAAATTAGCAAAAGAATGGATTGTTGATGCAGCCGATTCTCCTGCGAACAAGCGTGTTCAAGAAATTACATTGCGCTTGGTTACTGACCTATGCAAAGCAATTGAAGACTTGGACATTACCCCAACGGAATTCTGGAAGGGCTTAGAGTATTTCTCAGAGGCTGGCGCACGTAATGAATTAGGCCTATTGGCTCCTGGCATTGGTCTAGAGCGCTTCTTAGATATGCGCGCGGATGAGGCCGATGAGAAGGCTGGCCTAACAGGCGGTACACCACGTGCTATTGAGGGTCCTTTATATGTTGCTGGTGCTCCAGAGTCAAAAGGCTTTGCACGCATGGACGATGGCTCTGAGGTGGATAAAGCAGAACCATTGTTTATGCAAGGTACAGTTTTTGGTGCTGACGGTAAGCCATTACCAAATGCCAAGGTAGAAGTTTGGCATGCCAATACATTGGGTGGTTACTCATTCTTTGATAAGACTCAGTCTTCATTCAATTTACGTCGCACCATCATTACTGATGAGAATGGTCGCTATTCATTCCAAAGCATCATGCCAAATGGTTATGGCTGCCCGCCGGATGGTTCTACTCAAGCTTTGTTGAATTTATTGGGTCGTCATGGCCAACGCCCAGCGCACGTTCATTTCTTTGTAACTGCACCTGGTCACAGAAAGTTAACTACTCAAATCAATATTGATGGCGATAAATATCTCTGGGATGACTTCGCCTTTGCAAGTCGTGAAGGACTTGTTCCTCCAGTAGTTCGCGTTAATGACGCAGCCGAACTTAAAGCTAAGGGTGTAAGCAAACCATTTGCTTCGATTGATTTCGATATTCAGATGGTGATTGAGAAGCCAGCCGCTGCCTCTGGAATTGTCGAGAGAACTCGCGCAGCTGCGTAATTTGAATATGGGATGCCAGCATCCCATTCATAAAGGATAAAAAATGATCCCAATTCATGTAGATAACAGTCCAAAACTCAAAAGCCTTGATGAATTCTTAATTGAGGATAAGGAGAAGGGCGACTATCGTCTTCACCGTAGTGCTTTTACCGATAAAGATTTGTTTGAATTAGAGATGAAGCACATCTTTGAGGGTAATTGGATTTATTTGGCGCACGAAAGTCAAATCCCAAACATCAATGATTACTACTCTACCTATATTGGTAGTCAGCCAATCTTCATTTCTCGTAATCGTCAGGGTGAACTGAACGCCATGATGAATGCTTGTAGCCATCGTGGCGCTCAGTTGTGCCGTCATAAGCGCGGCAACAAGGCTACTTTCACTTGCCCATTCCACGGCTGGACATTTAATAACAGCGGAAAGCTCTTGAAGGTTAAAGATCCAGAGGAGGCCGGCTACCCAGAGTGCTTTAACAAGGAAGGCTCACACGATCTCAAGAAGGTGCCTAAGTTTGAAAGCTATCGTGGCTTCTTATTTGGTAGCTTAAATAATGATGTTGCCCCTTTAAAGGACTTTTTGGGTGAAGCCGCCAAGATCATTGACATGATTGTGGATCAATCTGCTGATGGACTCGAAGTATTGAAGGGCGCCTCAACTTATACCTTTAACGGTAATTGGAAGCTTCAGGCAGAAAACGGTGCTGATGGTTATCACGTATCTGCTGTTCATTGGAACTATGCTGCAACTACCAACCATCGTAAAGAGCAAGAAGCAATTCGCGAAGACAACATCAAAGCAATGGATGCTGGCAAGTGGGGTAAGCAGGGTGGTGGCTTCTATTCATTTGATCACGGCCATATGCTCCTCTGGACAAAGTGGGCTAATCCACAGGACCGGCCAAATTTCCCGAGGCACCAGGAATTTTCCGATAAGTTTGGCAAACCAATTGCTGATTGGATGATTGAGCGCTCCAGAAATCTTTGCTTATATCCAAACGTGTATTTGATGGATCAGTTTGGTTCACAGATCCGCTTACTGCGCCCATTAGCTGTTGATAAAACTGAAGTCACTATCTACTGTATTGCTCCAAAAGGCGAGTCAGCAGAAGCGCGCTCTAGAAGAATTCGTCAATACGAGGACTTCTTTAACGTGAGCGGTATGGCTACTCCAGATGACTTGGAAGAGTTTAGAGCTTGCCAGGAAGGCTTTGCTGCAAAGACGATCGAGTGGAACGATATGTGTCGTGGTTCAGAGCATTGGATTGAAGGCGCTGACGATGCGGCTAAAGAGATCGGCTTGAAACCCGTATTAAGTGGCTTGAAAACTGAAGATGAGGGCCTGTACACAGTTCAGCATCGCTATTGGCTTGAAACAATGAAAAAAGCAGTTGAGCAAGAGCAGGTGAACGCATGAAAACAATCTCCATATTAGATATCAATGCATTTTTGTATTACGAGAGTCGCCTATTGGACGATGAGCAGTGGGATGAGTGGCTTAATTGCTATAGCCCAGACGCTGAGTTTTGGATGCCTTCCTGGGACGATAACGATGAGTTAGTCACAAATCCACAAGAAGAAATTTCTTTGATTTATTACCCAAATCGTCAAGGCCTTGAGGATCGTGTATTCCGCATTAAGACTGAACGCTCAAGCGCAACTATGCCCGACACAAGAACCTGTCACAACATTACTAATGTTGAGTTAGAGAAGCGTGATGGTGATATCTGTACGGTTCGCTTTAATTGGCACACCCTAAGTCATCGATACAAAACCAACTACAGCTACTTTGGTATGTCTCGTTATGTAATCGACTTCTCTGGCGATAAGCCAATCATTTTGAACAAATACATCGTTCTTAAAAATGATTACATCAGTCAAGTCATTGATATCTATCACATTTAATACATCGGCGGAATGCTATGAGCTATAACATCGCACTACAGTTTGAAGACGGGGTAACTCGCTTTATCTCCTGCAACGAAGGCGAAAAACTTTCTGATGCTGCATATCGTCAGAAAGTGAATATTCCGCTTGATTGCAGGGATGGGGCTTGTGGTACCTGCCGTGGTTTATGTGAATCTGGTGATTACGATCTACCTGAGTCTAGTTATATAGAGGATGCACTTACTCCGGAAGAAGCTGCTCAGCGTCAGATCCTGGCTTGTCAGATGAAGCCCAAGTCGGATTGTGTGGTGAAGATTCCCGCATCATCTGCCGCATGTAAGACTGGATCTTCATCATTCCCAGGCAAGATTGCACAGATTGAAAAACTATCGAACTCAACAATTGGGTTCTCAATTGAGCTTGATGATCCTGCTTCTTTAACGTTCCTACCTGGCCAATATGTCAATGTGCAAATTCCAGGAACAGACTTAACGCGGGCCTATTCTTTTAGCTCTCCGCCAGGCGCATCCATTGCATCTTTTGTAGTGCGTAATGTCCCTAATGGTCGTATGAGTCAGTATCTAGCAGACATTGGTAAGTCAGGCGATGCGATTTCATTTGCCGGACCAAATGGTAGTTTCTATCTGCGCGAAGTTAAGCGTCCGGTGTTATTTCTCGCTGGTGGAACAGGTATTGCACCATTTTTATCGATGCTAGACTCTTTAGCTGCATCGGGATCTGCGCATCCAATCAAGATGGTATTCGGTGTGACAAATGATATGGACTTAGTAGCCCTAGATCAGCTCGAAGCCATGAAAACAAAGCTGCCTGGTTTTGAGTACCGAACAGTAGTAGCTTCTCCTGAAAGTGCTCATGATCGCAAGGGCTATGTCACAGAGCATATTGAAAGCGAATGGCTAAATCAGGGCGACGTGGATGTCTACTTATGTGGTCCTGTAGCCATGGTGGATGCTGTAAGAAATTGGTTGGCTGGAGCGGGTGTTACCCCAGCAAATTTCTTGTTTGAGAAATTCTCTCCAAGTGCTGTAGGTGCATGATGACTCAGGCGCTAAGATTTAAGAATAAAGTTGCTATTGTCACGGGTGCCGCTCAGGGGATTGGCGAAGGTGTAGCAATTGCCTTAGCCAAAGAGGGCGCAAAGGTTGTTTTGGCTGACCGCTCTGATCTAGTTGATGAGGTGGCAAAGAAGCTAGGTAAGCTAAAAGCAAAGTCTTTGACGGTTAAAGTTGATTTAGAGACCTATGCTGGTGCTACCAAACTAATTTCCGAGGCAGTAAAGGCATTTAAAAAGATCGACATTATTGTTAATAACGTCGGTGGCACTATTTGGGCAAAGCCTTACGAGAACTATGATGAAGATCAAATAGAAGCAGAGATTCGTCGCTCCTTGTTTCCAACCTTATGGTGTTGTAGGGCTGTATTACCAGTGATGATTAAGCAACAGCATGGCGTTGTCGTAAATATTTCTTCTATTGCCACTCGCAGTATTCACCGCATTCCATATGCCGCAGCAAAAGGCGGAGTAAATGCGATGACTGCTAGCTTAGCATTTGAGCATGCTAAAGATGGTATTCGCTTTAATGCCGTCGCCACTGGTGGAACTGAAGCTCCTCCGAGAAAAATTCCCCGAAACAAGAATAAATTATCCAAGCAAGAAGAGGTTTGGTATCAAGGGATCATTGACCAAACGATTGATTCCAGTTTGATGCATCGGTATGGAACAATTGAGGAGCAGGTAAGGGCGATTTTGTTCCTGGCTTCTGATGAGTCATCTTATATCACTGGCACAGTATTACCGGTTGGTGGCGGAGATTTGGGCTAATGAAGCGCGCCTTTTTCAAAGATATTTCACCCTCTTCAATTACGGCTGGATTTCTAGTTGTATTGATTTCCTATGCTGGGCCGATGCTGATATTTTTTCAGGCCGCATCTCTAGCTCAGGTATCTAATGAAGTTCTATCTTCTTGGGTATGGGCGGTATCGTTTGGTGGTGGCATTTCCGGGATTTATCTCAGTTGGAAATACAAGATGCCGATCATTACTGCTTGGTCCGCTCCTGGCGCTGCGCTCTTAATCGCCTTATTTCCGCATATGTCGGTCAATGAGGCAATTTCTTCTTATATCACTGCCGCAATGATCATTCTATTAATTGGCATTACGGGTACCTTTGACAAGCTAATAAAGCATATACCCAAGGGAATAGCGGCCGGAATGATGGCGGGCATTCTATTTCAGTTTGGTATCAATATATTTAAATCTGTATCAACCATGCCTGCCTTGGCTTTATCGATGATTGGAATTTATCTGATATTCAAAAGGTTGATACCAAAATTCGCGATCTTAGTTGTTTTATTTTCAGGAATCGGGCTGGCATATCTCATTGGTGATGTTAATCCAGATAATTTCAGGCTAGCTTTGGCCCATCCTACATTCATCACTCCTGTGTGGACTTGGGAATCAACATTCAGCTTTGCAATACCGTTGGTTCTAGTAAGTTTGACCGGCCAATACTTGCCGGGAATGGCAATCCTCAAGTTATCGAACTATCACGTGCCCGCTAAGCCCATTATTACTTTTACAAGTTTCATGTCCCTGGTAACCGCATTCTTTGGTGGCATTACCACTACGACTGCAGCAATTACGGCAACCCTATGTACAGGCAAAGAAGCTAACGAAGATCCAAACAAGCGATATGTTGCAGGCATTTTCAGCGGCGTTTTCTTTTTAATTGGCGGTTCCTTAGCAGGTTCAATCGTTCTCATTTTTACCAGTCTTCCAAAAGAGCTCATCGCGCTTTTGGCTGGCTTAGCTTTACTTGGCGCAATCGTCACTAGCCTCATGAGCACTTTAGAAGAACCCGATCATCGTGAGGCTGCCGCAATCACATTTTTAGCAACTGCATCTGGCATGACTTTTTTAGGTCTGGGATCAGCATTCTGGGGAATTGTGATTGGATCTATTGCATATGTTGTTTTTGATAAAGATTTATTGAAATTAAAGAGTAAAGAAAAGAATGATTGATAAAACATCGGCTTCAATACATGAAGCTATAAAACAAATCAAAGATGGCTCAACCGTCATGATTGGTGGCTTTGGGACGGCTGGTCAGCCTGCGCAGTTAATTGATGCTTTGATTGAGCATGGAGCCAAAGAGCTAACAGTAGTAAACAACAACGCTGGAAATGGTGATGTCGGTTTGGCCGCCTTGCTCAAAGCAGGCCAGGTGAAAAAAATTATCTGCTCCTTTCCAAGGCAATCTGACTCTTATGAGTTTGATAAGTTGTACTACGCCAAAAAAATTGAACTCGAATTAGTCCCGCAAGGTAACTTAGCGGCTCGCATTCAGGCGGCAGGGGCTGGTCTTGGTGCTATCTATACCCCAACAGGATTTGGCACCCTCTTGGCTGAAGGCAAAGAAAGCAAAGTTATTAATGGCAAAGGCTATGTGCTTGAGTATCCGATTTATGCCGACTTTGCACTCATTAAAGCATTTAAGGGTGATCGCTGGGGCAATCTTACTTATCGAATGAGCGCTAGAAATTTTGGCCCCATTATGGCGACCGCAGCTAAATGCACCATCGCTCAGGTAAATGAAGTGGTGCCTCTGGGAGATCTAGATCCCGAGCATGTTGTTACACCGGGTATTTTTGTAAAGCACGTTGTTGCTGTGAAGGGGAAATAAAAATGGCATACCAACGTTTAACTAGAGAGCAAATTGTTCAAAGAGTGGCTCAAGATATTCCGGAGGGCTCTTACGTAAATTTAGGTATTGGGTTGCCTACAAAAATCGCTAATTACCTTGATGTTGATAAAGAGATATTTTTGCAAAGCGAGAATGGGGTTCTTGGCATGGGTCCAGCTCCAGCTAAGGGAGACGAAGATCCTGATTTGATCAATGCGGGGAAGGAATTTATCACCCTATTAAAGGGCGGCTCCTATTTCCATCATGGCGATTCATTCACGATGATGCGCGGTGGACATATTGATATCTGTGTATTGGGCGCTTTCCAGGTTGCTCAAAATGGTGATCTAGCAAATTGGCACACTGGTTCGCCAGATGCGATTCCCGCTGTAGGTGGAGCAATGGATTTAGCAATTGGCGCAAGAAATGTATTTGTAACGATGGAGCATGTCACCAAGAATGGTGAGGCAAAGATTGTTGAAAAATGCACATACCCACTTACCGGTATGGGTTGCGTAAATCGCATTTATACAGATCTTGCTGTTATCGATGTCACACCAAACGGTTTGGTTGTGAGTGAAATGGTTCCTGGGCTCACCTTGGGCGAGCTGCAAAAACTAACTGACGCACCTTTATCTATAGCTCAATCATGAAAAATAATTCAAATGCATATATTTGTGATGCCATTAGAACTCCTTTTGGTAGGTACGGTGGGTCACTATCTACTTTAAGGGCGGATGATTTGGCTGCATTACCAATTCAAGCTCTCATGATGCGTAATATTGTTGATTGGTCAATGTTAGATGACGTTATTTTTGGTTGCGCCAATCAGGCGGGTGAAGATAATCGTAACGTTGCTAGGATGGCCAGCTTGTTGGCTCGTCTACCAGTGGAAGTGCCTGGATCCACCATCAATAGACTCTGTGGCTCTAGTCTTGATGCCATTGGTATAGCTGCAAATGCAATTAAAGGTGGCGGCAACCATCTAATGATTGCGGGGGGTGTAGAGAGCATGTCTCGGGCACCTTTTGTAATGGGTAAAGCCGACTCTGCGTATTCAAGATCGGCAAAAATTGAAGATACAACTATTGGTTGGCGCTTCATTAATCCCTTAATGAAGGCTCAGTATGGCGTTGACTCCATGCCAGAAACAGCAGAAAACGTTGCCGAAGACTTTAGGATTTCCAGGGCTGATCAGGATCTATTTGCGTTTACTAGTCAGCAGCGTACTGCAAAGGCGCAGGCTGCAGGCATCTTTGACGATGAAATTATTCCGGTAAATATTCCGCAGAAAAAGGGCGATCCTGTTGTTTTTTCTAAGGATGAGCATCCGCGTCTCACCACCCTAGAAACTTTAGCTTCTCTAAAAAGCATTGTTAAACAAGGTGGCACAGTTACTGCCGGCAATGCTTCAGGCGTAAATGATGGCGCTTGCGCCTTGCTTCTTGCCTCAGAGCTTGGTGTAAAGCAGCATTCCCTGACTCCAAAGGCGCGTGTTGTGGCTGTGGCTGCGGCTGGCGTTGCTCCAAGAATCATGGGATTTGGTCCTTCGCCTGCAGTGAAGAAGGTTTTGGAAAAAGCAGGTTTAAAGCTTAGTCAGATGGATGTGGTTGAGCTAAATGAGGCATTTGCATCGCAGGCTTTAGCAGTTACTCGTGATCTTGGTCTTCCTGACAACGCGGCGCACGTCAATCCAAATGGGGGCGCTATTTCTCTTGGGCATCCACTAGGGGCATCTGGTGCGCGATTAGTAACTGCAGCTATGTATCAACTGATTCGCACTAAAGGTAGATACGCTCTTTGCACTATGTGTATTGGTGTTGGGCAGGGCATAGCCATGATTATTGAACGAGTTTAGGAGTAGTAATGAGTATTGCGCACATTAACGGAATTGACATCTTCTATTTGACAGATGGCGATCCTCACAAACCAGCAATTATTTTCTCTAACTCTTTAGGAACAGATCATTCTATGTGGGATGGTCAGCTTGAAGTATTAAGAAGAGATTTCTACTTAATCAGATACGACACTAGAGGTCATGGATTAACTCATTCTCCAAAGGGTCCGTACACCATTGCACAGCTAGCAAATGATGTTTTAGGTCTTCTTGATTACCTCAGTATTGATAAGGCTTTCTTCTGTGGAATTTCGATGGGCGGGCTTATTGGTCAATGGCTAGCGGTCAATGCGCCCGAAAGAATTGAGGCGTTAGTGATTGCAAATACTGCGCCAAAAATAGGTAATGAGCAGGCATGGAATGAGCGGGCGGCTTTAGCTAGAAAAGAGGGTCTCAATACTATCGCAGAATCCGCTCCTTCGAGATGGTTTACACCAGAGTTTTATGGTTCAAGCCCTAAAGCAGTTAACGAATTACTGATTAACTTGAAAAATATGAACCCTGAAGGTTATGCAAGTTGTTGCGAGGCATTGGCTACTGAGGATCTTAAGGGGGGGATTTCAGAAATCAATATTCCTGCATTAATTATCAGCGGGGATAAAGATCCTGTTACCACTATTAGTGATGCTCAGTATATGCAGTCCCAAATTAAAGGGTCTCAACTACAAGAGGTGCCTGCTTCGCACATTTCAAACATTGAAGCAGAAACTGAATTCAATCAAGTAATCAAGCAATTTTTTGCAAATCAAATCAAACACAAATTGGAGACATAAGCATGAGTCAAATTGATGTTCATAAGTTAATAGACGAAGCGAGGTTTAATAAATTTCACTGGGGTCTTTTATTTTGGTGCGGTCTAATCATCATTTTTGATGGTTACGATCTCGTCATCTATGGAGTTGTTTTGCCTAAATTAATGGCCGAATGGCAGTTATCACCCATGCAGGCAGGGACTTTGGGTAGTTATGCATTATTTGGCATGATGTTTGGAGCTATGTTCTTTGGGCCGTTATCAGACAAGATAGGGAGAAAAAAGACTATTGCAATGTGCGTTACATTGTTTAGCTTCTTTACCTTTATTAATGGTTTTGCAGAAAACCTTACGCAGTTTGGTATCTGTCGATTTATTGCTGGATTAGGCATTGGTGGCGTAATGCCTAACGTGGTTGCTTTGATGACTGAATATTCACCTAAAAAAATTCGTAGCCTGCTGGTAACGATTATGTTTAGCGGTTACTCAGTTGGCGGTATGTTATCGGCTGGCGTAGGAATCTATTTAATTCCGACCTATGGCTGGCCCTCAGTTTTTTTCGTTGCCATTATTCCACTGCTGCTGCTACCAATCATTCTTTACTATCTGCCTGAGTCACCTGGATTTTTGATTAAATCAAATCGGAACTCTGATGCTGGAAAAATATTAAAAAAAATCGCCCCAGAGCGCGGCACATTGCTTTCTAATGAATATATCTATCCATTAGGTAAAGCCTCTAGCTCTGTACCTTTGGTTTCGCTCTTTAAAGATGGTCGCGTATTAAGTACTTTAATGTTCTGGACTTCATTCTTTATGTGCCTATTAATGGTTTATGCGTTGGGATCTTGGCTTCCAAAGCTAATGAACAAAGCTGGGTATGAGATGGGTTCAAGCCTAATGTTCTTGATGGTGCTAAACATTGGCGCTATCTTTGGAGCGGTTGGAGGTGGTTGGCTTGCCGATAAGTTCCATCCACGCAAGGTACTTACCATTTTCTTTATTTGCGCTGCCGCTTCAATTAGTCTCTTAGGTGTTAAGAGTCCATTCATTGTTTTAAATCTATTGGTAGCTATTGCAGGCGCAACCACAATTGGCTCTCAAATCTTGCTCTATGCCTATGTTGCGCAATACTACCCATTAAAAATTCGTTCCACTGGTATTGGTTGGGCCTCTGGCATTGGTCGTGTGGGCGCTATTTTAGGTCCAGTGCTAGGCGGTACTTTGTTAAGCTTGGGTTTGCCATTGGAATTTAACTTCTATGCATTCGCAATTCCAGGCGCAATTGCATGTATTGCAATCTCATTAGCAGGGAAAAGTGGGCATGATGGGAAATAAACGGAAGCCATCCTGGATAGGAAAGGGCATTGGAATTGCTGCAATATTCCTGTACTTCAGTATGGCTAATGCACAGGAATGGCCCACTAAGCCAATTAAATGGATTGTTCCTTTTCCGCCCGGCGGGGCAATGGATGTGATTGCACGCGCACTTGCAGATAGCTCCTCCAAATCTTTGGGTCAGACAATCTTTGTCGAAAATAAGCCCGGTGCAGGCGGGAATATTGGAGCGGAATTAGTAGCTCGTTCTGAAGCTGATGGTTACACAATGATGATTACTTCAATTGGCATGGCTACCAATAAGTTTTTATATCCAAAATTAAGCTATGACCCGATAAAGGATTTTGCGCCCGTTAGTCTCATTGCTATTGTGCCTAATGTATTGGTTACTAATGCTACCCAGCCTAACGTAAAAACAGTTGCGGATGTGATAGCAAATGCAAAGGCGCAGCCTGGAAGGATTACCTATGCGTCAGCAGGTAACGGCACTTCTATTCATTTGGCTGGAGAGGTATTTACGTCGTTAGCGAAAATAGATATGCAACATATTCCTTATAAGGGTAGCGGCCCAGCAGTGACTGACTTACTTGGCGGTCAAGTGAATTACATGTTTGACAGCATCACTTCTGCAAAGCCTCATATTCTTTCTGGAAAGCTAAGGCCAATCGGTTTAACGACAATCAAGCGCTCTAAGGCCTTGCCAGGCATACCAACCATTGCTGAGTCTGGGTTACCAGGATATGATGTCACGCCTTGGTTTGCAGTTTTTGTGCCAGCGAATACTCCAAAGCCTATTATTAAGAAGTTGAATGTAGCCTTGGTAGCCAGTATGAATACTCTTGCCATTAAGGATAAGTTTGAAAGTATTGGTGCTGAACCTATAGGATCATCGCCAGAAGAGCTGGGGGTTTATCTAAATAAAGAAATTGAACGCTGGGGAAAGGTTATTTCAGTAAATCAAATTAAGGCTGATTAAGATCTAGCTACCCACATTTTCATTCTGAATGCCAACAGAGCTTGAGCCTTTGTTGGCATTTTTTTTGCTACAAATTTTCGTCCAAAAGTTTAGAAATTAATTGTGAATTCATTTATCTACTTCACTATAGCAATGTATTACATTTAATTATATTAAGTGTCATTAAAATGCATTAGACATCATGCAGTTCTTTACCTAGACTGGCTTCGATTGCAGGTTTTGCATTCGGGTCACCAAAATTAATTGAAAGTTAAAAGGTAAAGGAAATAGGAAATGAAAAAGATTATTACAGCGGCGGGCTTAGCAGCTGTTTGTGCAAGCGGCGTACAAGCACAATCAAGTGTAACGGTGTATGGAATTATTGATGCGGGTTATGTAGGCGGCAACTCAAGAGTAGTCAGCCCCACAACAGGCGCAGAAACAAAGACAACAGTAAGTCAATTTGGTCAGAATGCAGAGAGCTCTAGTCGTATTGGTCTAAAAGGAATTGAAGACTTGGGTGGTGGATCATCCGCATTTTTCACAACAGAATTTCAAATTTATCCTCAAGATGCAAACTTAGGTGGCAATGCAAATAATGGCTTATTTAATCGACAGTCATTCGTTGGTCTAAAAAAGAATGGTATTGGACAAGCGGCACTTGGTTTGCAATACACGCCAATTTTTAACGCAGGGTTAGCAACGGATCCAGGTAACTTTAACAACCTGACTGGTAACGTCATATACGCAAGTGCGCAGGGAATTGCGAGTGCAAGCGCTGGAACTAGCTACATTGGTTTTACAGCTCGCACGGCAAATACATTGTCATTTAAAACCGATTCAATTGCTGGGTTTACCGCAAGCGGTATCTATACTTTAAATAATAAAAACGAAACACAAACAACATCAGGGGCAACCATTACGGGTGGTTTTTCTTTGGGCGGCAGCTACGAATCGTTAGCTGCCCCTCGCTATATAAGCGTTACTTTAAGTAACGCTTATAAATCTCTCAAAAGGCACTGTGGAGCAACGAAGTGTGAAATGGTTGCTCCAAATATTCATTGGTTTTGAAAACCAAAGAGTGAGGCATTACTCCTTATGATCTAGTTAATCTAGTCACACAAATACTCACACACCGATAACCAGACAACGTAACCTCTTGAAATCCTAATGGTTTTCTTTGGGTATCTGCTCTCATAATCCTTTGGTCCCAGGTTCAAGTCCTGGTGGGCCTACCAATGAAATTAGCGACTTAGGGAGAAATTCCTAAGTCGTTTTTCTTTAATGTGTAGTCGGTGTGTAGCAAATATCACCGCTAGACCCCAATAGATATATGGCTCTAGCTTGGAGCAATGAACTATTTGTTGCCCTTGGTTTGCAAGTGCTCAAGGGCTGCTTTCGGCCAGTAAGCGACATTACGTATGTCGTAAATTGTTAGGAGGGTGACTTGCACTGTGTAAGCGCTTCCATTTCAACGCAAGTAACTTCAATCTTGTCTAAATCTTTAGTTTTACTTGGAAAGATTTGGACAGAAGCTCCAAACAAAGCGAACATAACCCGATTTTTATTTTGTAAGTCTAAGTAAGGGGTATTGGGGCGGGGTTGGTGAATGGGGTTTTATTGTCGCAGACTCTTGTCTCAACAAATTATTAAGCGCAATCTAGTAGGTTAGTCATAGATTGGAGGCATAATCGGTTTTTTAAAATATTAGCTCTACAGCCAACACTTATCCTCACGTAGCCATGTGCCTCTTAAAAAAAATCAAAATTGCTTTCTTTCTGACTTTAATTTCTGGCAGCTTATTAGTGACGAATGCCTATTCTCAAGCTAATTTGCTAGTTAATCCAACCTTTACTGGGGATAGCACATCTGGCTGGACAATAACTAATTTACTGTCAGCCTATGCTTCGAGTGGTGTATTTTATGCTTATCAGAATACGGGGACTGGTTCGCTTAGTCAGTCCATTACGGGTTCAGCTGGAACCTACGCCGTCTCAGGTGCTTACAATTTTAGTTATAGCCTCTCAAACACAATGTCTATTAAGTTGGGGGATAGTGCAACCACCTCATTGACTGGAAGCGCTTTAAATACTTCTACAAACTTTAGTATTCGTCTTACTACCACTACGGCAAACCCAAACATTTTCTTTTATATTGGCACCATCCCCGGTGGTGGAGAACCAAGCTGGGAGAATTTATCGGTGACTTACCTTGTTGAGGGTCCCTCTGCTGCGGACACCCAAACTTCCCTTGTCAACACTGCATCATCTTTGCAAAATATCTACACACTGCAGAACTCAGTTCTAGCTAACAGCTTTGCCTACGATTGCGCCTTATTTGATAAGAATAATGTTTGCGTATCTGCTGGTGGTCGAAATACGGCAGTCTCAGCGGCTAACGGCTTGAATAACACCAGCGGTCTTCTCATTGCTGCTTATCGCCCACACATTAATTATCGTGTAGGCGCGTATGTAGACCAGAACCTCTCAGTCAATAATGCAGGCTCTACCGTAAACCTCGGAAATAACACGCCACTCATTGGCCTGTTTGGTGCTTGGAATGAACGTTTAGATGGTGCTGGCGCTGAGGTAAAGGTCTCCTTGGCCTATGGTCAAAAGAACACTACGATTAACCGCCAAGTGGTTGGGACATCCGAAGCTGGTTCAGGCTCATCCCAGTTAAATAGCCAAGGCGCTCAAGCGGTAGTTAAGTATGGATTTGGGGTTGCACAGAGCGTGATTGTTTCTCCATATGCCGGTGTTCGCTATACCCAAAACAATATGGGTGGCTATACAGAAGGTACTTCTGCAACAGTCACAGCGCCGTTGACTTACTCAGCACTCAATACCAATGCCACTACTGCTTTAGCAGGCGTAGGGGCTAGCTATAGAGGTATCCCTCAAACCAATCTTTTTGCCAGTGCTGGGGTAGAGACTGATACCAATACCGCTAATGGTGCTGTATCTGCAACTGGTGTTGCTGGGTTAAGCCCGGTGAACTTTAACGCTAACCCCGTTAAGACTCGCCCAACAGCAATGGTTGGGGCTACTTACGATGTGGCAAAGAATCAACGCTTAGGTGTGACCGGCATTTATCGTCAAGAGCCGTATCAGGCTGTTTCTACAACTACTGTGATGGCTACGTACACAGTTGGTCTGTAAGCACTTGATTAATAGTCTTTAATAAAGCCCGCTTCGGCGGGTTTTTTATAAATGTGTGGCTGCTGTGGGTCGGTAGTTGCCCCTCGCTACATAAGCGTTACTCAAAGTAACGCTTATTCCTCTAGAAAGTACTTTGGAGCAACGAGGTGCTAGATGGTTGTTCCAAAATTCCTGTGGTTTTGAAGACCAAAGAGTCCGAGAGCTCTTCTAGTAAATGCGTGAATTTGCTCACACATTTACTTACACATCGACACTGACCACCCGCAGAGCCCCTGTTTATATGGCTCTATTATGGGCTTCTGCTCTCATAAGAAAGAAGCCCTAGGGGTCTTGTAACAAAGACCTCAATAGATTCAAGAGCTTAGTGGTGAATTAGGTGGTCAAAATTGCTTACACACCGCTTACACACCAGGGCATTTTTCATGGTGTGTAGTAAATGTGGTTTTTATGTGGTTTTGTAGTAAAAAACACCAGCAGCAAGGTGTGTAGTAAACGTAAAGTTTTAGGGCCCATAGCTCAGTTGGTTAGAGCAGAGGACTTATAGCGAAAGTTGTGCCTTATGCGTGGAAACTGCATAAGGGATGGTGTCAAATTCGGAGAAAGCTAAATGCAGCCAAAAGCTGCACAAGCTAACGCCGAGCCAAGCTTCAGCGTGAAAGTGCTGTTGAAGGTGTAGAGACTAGACGGCACCCATCTAAGTTCAGATGTTAAGTTTGAATATGATGAAGGCATAGTCCAGGGAGTAGTGAAAGCTACACAAACCGGAATCCTTTGGTCCCAGGTTCAAGTCCTGGTGGGCCCACCAGAAAAGCAAACCCTCATCAGCAACGGTGAGGGTTTTGTCTTTTGAATATTGCCGTATTATCAGAGCTTGAATCTCACTGAGGAAGTTAATGAATACATTTGATGCAATCCACGAACGTAGGGCCGTTAAGTATTTTGACCCAAGCCATGAATTTACTAAGCAAGAGACAGAGCAGTTGCTTGACCTTGCTATGCAGGCGCCATCCTCATTCAATATCCAACACTGGCGTTTGGTGAATGTTACAGACAAGGCTTTAAGGGCAAAATTACGAGAAGCTGCTCATGATCAGGCTCAAGTTACTGATGGATCTCTATTATTTGTAGTAACTGTGGATATCAAGGCTTGGGACAAGGATCCTGCCCGATATTGGGTAAATGCACCCAAAGAAGCTCAAGATATCTTAGTTCCTTGGATTCATCCTTTTTATGCTGGAAAAGAGCAATTACAAAGAGATGAAGCAATGCGTTCGGCTGGCATCATGCTACAAACGATGATGCTCGCAGCCAAAGCAATGGGTTATGACTCATGCCCAATGGTTGGCTTTGATTTTGATAAGGTTGCTGAATTAATTCATTTACCTAAAGACTATGCCATTGCTGCAATGTTAGTCGTTGGTAAGGGTATTAAACCAGCATGGCCTAAACCTGGATTTATTCCTAAGTCAGAAATGTTGATTGAAAACCATTTTTAAGCTGATATTTTCTGAATGGGTTTAAACGGTACGAGAAATTCAGCCTAAGCTCAGGTCCTAGTAGGTTGATTAAAGCCTTCATCAGAAATGGTGAGGGCTTTATATTTTTATATGGCTCTGTTGGGTTTGGCGCTCAAATGAAGCCTTATTGCTTGCAGACTCTATTGGCGACCAGTGTAATTAAGGCTATTCTCTTGACGCTTCAATCACTATATTTAAGCTTATTTCATCGCCAACAAATGGCACATATTTTCCTAGATTAAACTCTGAGCGAATTAACTTCGCGCTTGCGTTGGCGCCACACATATATTTCAAAGTAATCAAGTTACGACTGCAAGCAAAGTTACTTACTTCAATATTAATAGGCTTGGTAATGCCTTTAATGGTCAGCTCGCCAGTGAGCGATGTAATAGCCTGATTATTGAATGTAACCTTATCAGAGGTGAATTTGGCTACAGGAAATTTTTCAGAATTAAAGTAATCTTCGCTTCTAAGTAACTTATTAAAAGTATCGGAGCCTGTGCTAATTGAGCCAGTCTCAATGCCAATATCTATAGTGCCCCCATCCATTTGATCATTGAGTGTAATAGTTCCATTCACCTTATCAAAACGACTAGTTTGAATCGAGTAAGCTAAATGTTTGTAGCTAAAGCTAACAAAGGTGTGCTCAGGGTCGGTAATATAAATTTCTGCTGCTTGTACCGAGGAAGCCATCAAGGTCAGCAGTAGGGCACATATATAAAAAAAGTTCATTAGATATTTTAGGTGTTGATATGAGAATGTGCAGAATCAGCGCCCCTATCCTCAATAGAGGCCTAAATACCTTGTTTTTAGTCTTTCCGACAGTTAAGGCATCAATTGAGACTGTAAAAGGTAAGTAAGAATGAGCATAAAATCTATTTATATAAGTTCATTCATTTAATTAACAACCGTATCACGCCCAATACTAATATTACTAAATCAAAAGCCAGAAACAATGCTTCCCCGAAACTCACCAAGTCAGATGCGAGATTTAGATGATCTTAGTCAATTAAGCAATATTGTTTCTGATAAATGCAGGGGTCAACGCTCATTAGTGAGAAGAATTTTTCACTGCGAAGTTTCATGCCCATCATGGGGTATAAAACCTTTGAAGAATTACTTGAGATCTTGCCTAAGTAGTACAGCGATATTGATGACCTTCATTTTCTAAATCTAAATGACACAGTTTGACTATCTGCGCTACGAGCCTTGGCCATTACCCAATAAGCTTCTAAAAGATTTAGAGCGCTCGACTCACGTGACACAAACTATCATTAGTAAGCTTGATCACGGCCAGGAAACAGTCGCCTTATTGCCCGGATTAAACCCTCCGCATTGGGAGTTTGGCCATCTGATTTGGTTTCACGAATTTTGGGTTCATCGTAAAGGAGCGGCATCTAATCCCTCCTTTTTGGCTCGTGCAGATGCTTTATTTAATTCTTCTGAAATGATTCATGATGATCGCTGGCAGGTACAAATACCTTCTATCGATATCTTGATGAATTACTTTTCGAATGTGATGGAGCGTACATTTGCCATTCTCAGATCTGGAACCTTGAGCCCTGAGCAGGCTTACTTTATTCAATTGGCCCTCTATCATGAGGATATGCACAATGAAGCATTTGCTTATATGTGGCAATCTTTAGGTTACGTCTGGCCGCTAGAACAAAGTCTGGGTTCTATACAAGACCAACAGAAAGACTTAGAGCCAAGATATATCCATATTCCTCAGTCTCAATTTAAGCTTGGGTCCACACCAAATACAGGCTTTATTTTTGATAATGAAAAATGGCAGCATGAAGTATTAGTCCCCAATTTTTCAATTTCAAGCCATGCAGTTAGCAGCGGTGAATATGTAGAGTTTTTAAGATCTCTAAATGATGCAGGAATAAGCTATGTAGAGCATCAACCTACGTATTGGAAAAAAGAGGGCGATACTTGGTTTGAGCGTTTTTTTGATCAGTGGCGAGAGTTGGATCTTAATGCTCCAGTAAGACATATCTCTGCCCATAATGCTGAGCAGTATTGTTTATGGAAGGGTGTTCGACTCCCCACTGAAAATGAGCTTAGCCTTTTAATGACATCAGCACATGAGCCATGGCAACCCTCCAGCTTATGGGAGTGGACTAGCAGTACTTTTAAGCCTTTTGAGGGCTTTAGCTCCGATCCTTATCAAGATTATTCGGCCCCATGGTTTGATAGCAGGCATCGGGTTTTGAAGGGCTGGAGTGTATATACCCCCGACTATCTGCGTCGACCCCAATTTCGTAATTTTTACCTACCTTCCCGCAGTGACTTTTTTTGCGGCTTTCGTACCTGTTTGGCATAAATTAGGTAAGCTCACATACTTCGCTGACATCTTCTTACTTTTAAATTGAGTTCTTCAACATGACATATAACGGTCGTCTTACCTCCCTCTCTCACGGCGGAGGCTGTGGTTGCAAAATTGCTCCAGGTGTTTTGAGCGATATTCTGAAATCTTCTCCTATTCGCCAGATACCTGCTGCACTACTAGCAGGTTCTGATAACAATGAGGATGCCGCTGTTTATCAAATCAACGAACATCAGGCGATCGTAGCGACAACCGATTTCTTTATGCCGATTGTTGATGATCCGTATCAATTTGGGCGAATTGCAGCAACAAATGCGATCTCAGATATTTACGCTATGGGCGCCCAACCTCTTTTTGCTCTAGCGCTATTAGGCATGCCAATCAATGTCCTTCCTTTGGAGGTCATTCAGCAAATTACTGCTGGTGGTGAGTCGGTATGCGCAGAAGCTGGGATTATGATTGCTGGGGGTCACTCCATTGATACTGTGGAGCCCATTTATGGCTTGGTCGCCATTGGCGTAGTAGACCCTAAAAAACTCAAGCGTAATAGCGGTGCAAAGTTAGGCGATAGCATCATCCTTAGCAAACCCTTGGGTGTAGGTATTCTTTCTGCTGCGCTAAAAAAAGAGCAGCTTTCTGACTCTGCTTACCAGGAGATGATTGCCTTAACGACTAAGCTGAATAAACCTGGCGTCGCGCTATCCCAACTCGATAGCGTGCATGCGCTTACGGATGTGACAGGGTTTGGCTTAGCAGGGCACTTATTGGAACTGTGCCGTGGAGCAAAGCTTTCAGCTCAGATTCAGTGGGACTCTATTCCAGTAGTTTCTGAGGCGGTCAAGCTGGTAAAAGAAGGCATCTTTACTGGCGCATCACCACGTAACTGGCTGGGTTATGGTCATGAAATACAGCTGGCCTCTCATTTGAATGAGTGGCAGCAAAACCTCTTGTCCGACCCCCAGACTAGTGGTGGTTTATTAATCTCTTGTAGCCCAGAAGCGACTGAGCAGGTATTGGAAATTCTCAGGGCAGATGGATTTAGCCAAGCTCAAAAAATAGGCCAATTTGTACAGGGCTCAGGTGTTTCTGTAGCCTAAGCTCTACTTCTTTAATTCAATAGAAAGTATCCGAACAACATGAAACTAAATACTTTGAAATTTTCACTCGGCCTTGTTTTAACAACGCTTTGCTGTAGCATGTTCACGCTTCCAGCTCAGGCGCAAGCCGTCTTACGCGTCTCCGCGATTCCGGATGAATCACCAACCGAGCTACAAAGAAAATTTCTTCCTTTAGGCGAATATCTTTCTAAAGAGACTGGCATGAAAGTTGAATTTACGCCCGTGACAGACTATGCCGCAGTTGTTGAGGCGCTGGCAACAAATAAAATCGATATGGCATGGTTAGGCGGGTTTACCTATATTCAAGCAAAAATTCGTACGAATGGCGCCGTCAAGCCGATCATTCAGCGTCTTGAAGATGAAAAATTTACGAGTAAATTTATTATTCCTGATGCTAGCTCGGCAAAGAATTTGACAGATTTAAAGGGCAAGACCTTTGCTTTTGGTTCGCCATCATCTACTTCAGGCCATTTAATGCCGCGTTTTTACCTAATGAAGGCAGGCATTAACCCAGATAAAGACTTTAAGAGTATTGCTTTTTCTGGAGCCCATGACGCAACAGTCGCATTTGTTGCTAGCGGTAAAGCAGATGCTGGCGCTTTAAATGCATCTGTTTGGGATAAATTGTCTGATGCTAAAAATCCTAATACCGAAAAAGTAAAAGTTCTTTATACAACGCCTCCGTACCATGATTATAACTGGACCGTACGAGGTGGTTTGGATGCAGCGGTAACTAAAAAAATTAGCGATGCTTTTTTAAAGCTGAATTCCAATGATCCTGCTCATAAAGAATTAATGGATCTTCAGAGGGCTAGCAAATATATCCCTACTAAATCATCTAACTACGATGAAATTGAAAAGGCTGCAATTGGTGCTGGTTTGATTAAGTGAAAAAAATAGCATTTGCATTTAAGCAAGTTAGTTTTAGTCATAGCAATGGAAAAGAAGCGCTAAAAAATATCAACATTAGCGCCTCAGCTGGTGAATCAATTGCGATTATTGGATCATCTGGCTCTGGCAAAACGAGCTTGCTTAACTTGATAGCGACTTCACTGCGCCCTAGTATTGGGTCTATATCGTTATTGGGTATTGATCCATGGGCGATTTCAAAAGGGCAATTACGCCGTTTACGCTCTCAAATAGGCTTAGTCCATCAAGCAGCCCCGATCCCACCAAGACAAAGAGTGATTACCGCTGTCTTAGCTGGTCGTCTTGGTCAGTGGCCGCTCTGGAAATCTCTTCTGTCATTAATCTATCCGATAGATATCGCGGGTCCGCAGTTATGTCTGCAAAAAATCGATCTCGCCGACCGCCTCTTTGATCGTTGTGACCGCCTGTCTGGAGGTCAATTGCAAAGAGTGGGTGTCGCGCGCGTGCTGTACCAGAAGCCTTATTTATTACTGGCTGATGAGCCAGTATCAGCGATGGATCCCGTCCTTTCTGATTTAACCATTCAGCGTCTTTTAGAGGATGCCCAAAGTAGAGATGCTTGTTTTGTAGCTAGTCTTCATGCAGTAGATATTGCTTTGCGATGGTTCCCCAGAATCATTGGACTGAAGGATGGGGAAGTCTTTTTTGACTTACCAGCATCTGAAGTGAATGAAAGTTTGCTGCAACAGTTGTATGCATCCGAACGTGGTGTTCTGCCAAAACAAGGTAGCGTAAATACATAGATATGAAAAGAGCGGTCTATCTTAGAGATCCAGATGCGCTCAGGCGTTTTGTGGTGACGTGTATTGCGTTAGCGATCTTATGGCCAATGATGCAATTGGCACAGTTTGATGTATTTAAATTATTTGAAGTTAGCAATCTTAAAGTTTTTACTAACTTCTTAATTCAGTTTTTTCCGCCTAATCTGCAACTATCATTTTTAGCTTTGGTATTCAAGGCTACTTTAGAAACTTTAGCCATGGCAACAGCAGGTATTGCCTTGGCAATGCTGATGGCAATTCCACTGGGCCTCATCATCACTTATAGCCTATCGATTTCGCGTATTGGTCCTGCCTCAGGTCATCGCGTCGCAAAACTTGGTAGATATCTTGCCCGAATGCTGATATTACTGCTCAGGGGTATTCCAGAAATTGTATGGGCCTTGCTTTTGGTGAGAGTATTTGGTTTAGGCCCAATCGCGGGGGTGCTAGCAATCGCTATTACCTATGGTGGCATGCTCGCAAAAGTGTATTCCGAAATCCTGGAAACTGAAAACACGCTACCTGCTAAAGCGCTACTGATGTTAGGTAGTGGCCGTATCAATGCATTTTTATATGGGTTATTGCCAAGCGCCTCACGAGAACTGGCTTCTTACACCATATATCGCTGGGAATGTGCAGTTAGAGCCTCGGTGGTCATGGGTTTTGTGGGCGCTGGTGGCTTAGGGCAGCTTATGGACCAGTCAATGAAGATGCTTAATGGTGGTGAGGTATCTACCATCCTAATCATGTTTTTATTGCTTGTTTTACTCGCAGACTACATCAGCCTCATCATTCGTCGGCAGCTCGCATGAACCACTATCCTGCTCGCAAATTTTGTCTTAAGTGCCTCATTACGCTTTTACTGGTTGCGATATTCATTGTGATGAGCTTTGCCTATCTTTCATTGAATCCTCTGGCTTTGTTTACTCAGCAAGCTATGAGCGACATTGCCATTTATACAGCACGCTTTTTTCCACCAGATCTCTCGCCATCTTTTTTACAGAAGGTGTGGAGTGGTGTATTGCAGACCCTGGCCATTTCTGCCATGGCCACCTTATTGTCGGCAATTGCGAGTCTTTTTCTGGCGCTACCAGCAGCTGGACAGTTTGGTCGTAGCGCAAAAGTGGCGACCCGTTTTTTCTTAAATTTTCTGCGCTCGGTGCCAGAGCTTGTTTGGGCGGTATTAATGGTGTTAGCAGTAGGTTTGGGCCCATTTGCTGGAACCTTAGCGCTCGCCTTGCACACCACGGGAGTGCTAGGGCGTTTATTTGGCGAGACCCTGGAAAATCACTCTCCTAACGCGACACAAGCACTGAGGTTAGCTGGGGCAAGTAATACTCAAGCATTTATTTATGGGGCCTTGCCGGGGGTCTATTCTCAACTTCTCTCTTATAGTCTTTATCGTTGGGAAATGAATATACGTATGGCCACGATATTAGGATTTGTCGGCGCAGGGGGTCTTGGACAAATTTTGTACTATGAGCTCTCTTTATTGCATGAGCAGCAAGCCTCAACGGTGATCATGGCGATGCTTATCCTAGTTGTAGCTGTAGACATGATTAGCAACAAACTCCGTAGAGTGCAAATGCACAGTCTTGGCTAAACTAGGTCGTATTAAAAAGGAATATTGAAGTGAGTCAAGAGCATATGCCAAATCAAAAGTTAGTTGATGAAATTATTGCTGGTCTTTCACAGGAGCAGCCATCTATATCTCCAAAGTTTTTCTATGATGAAATTGGATCTCACTTATTTGAGGCAATTACTTTTTTGGAAGAGTATTACCCAACTCGAACTGAAAAACAAATCATGATGCAAAACGGCGAAGCGATTGCTTTGGCGATTGGAAAGTGCGATGTTTTATTGGACTTAGGGGCTGGTAACTGCGAAAAAGGTAGTGCATTGTTTGACACCCTATTACCCAAAGAGTATCGCGCTCTAGATATCTCAAAAGAATTTTTAGAGCAAGCAATCTCAGGCTTACAAAAAGAATTCCCACAAATTCAGATGCAGGCACAAACCTGTGATTTACAGGAAGAAATGGCATTTCCTGATCTAGTGGGCCGAAAGAAAACCTTTTTTTATCCAGGCTCTTCCATCGGAAATTTTGACCCAGAGGCTGCTCTAGGGCTATTCAAAAATATTGTGAAAGTTTGCCAAGGTGATGGGGGTTTATTGATCGGAGTTGATCTGGTTAAGGATCACGCAGTTCTATCTCGAGCTTATAACGATGCCCTTGGAATTACTGCAGCTTTTAATAAAAACATCCTTTTGCACCTAAATCGTCTGGCTAAAACGGACTTTAATTTGGCGCATTGGGAGCACTATGCAATTTTTAATGAGCAACTTGCTCGAATTGAAATGCATCTTCGATCTTCTCGGAGTCAAGTAGTTTCGTTCCCTGGAGGTAAAAGGCGTTTTGATAGCGGTGCGCTTATTCATACTGAAAATAGCTATAAGTACACGCAAGAAAAATTTGAATCTCTTTTAATGAGCGGCGGTTTTAAAGCCGTACACTCCTGGACTGATCCAAATTGCTACTTTTTAGTAGTTTATGCGACAGCATAGGGTCTGATTGGTTATTTAATCAGGCTTTTAATGAGCTTTTGAATAGATTTTTGTTCTAATTCTGGTTTGGTGATCTTCTGTCGTAAAGCAATCGCCCTACACAATTTTTGATAAAAGACTGGATTGGCTTCAGCCTTGTTTAGTAGTTTGCTTAAGGCAACTTTATCCTCTGCTGGATAGTAAGCGGGGTAGGTATCCCCTAGTAAGCCGCGATTGCCTGGAATGTCTGATGCAATTACGGGGATGCCAATTGCGATGGCTTCGGACACCACATGTGCGCCACCTTCCATAATGCTGGAGATGATCATCACGTGTGAGCGAGAGAGCCACTGTAGCGTTTTAGAGTGACTCAGTTGGTCCAACCATCGATAACGCATAACATTTTTTTCAATCGAGATTGCTTGTTTTTTAAACTCTGGACTCATTGCCTTACCGAGTTGCACTAGCTGGACCTTGCTGTTTGATGGCAATAAAGGCAGGCATTGCGCTGCACAAAAGGGATCTTTTTCAGACCGCAGATGGCCAATGATGCTGGCTAAAAAATGACGTTTCGGCGGAGATTTTTTAGTAATGCCTTTTACTGACTGGTAAATCACTTGGATTTTATGGTGAAATTTCTTAGGTAAGGATTGAATAGCATCTGGTTGAAGAACCACAATCGCATCGGCCATCTCCATTGACTTGATAACCTTGGTTGAATTTTTTAGATCTCTATAGATATCGGTTCCGGTCATTATTAAAACGACTGGATGATTAGGGTAGGCTTTTTTAAACCCTTGAATAGAGTCATGACTTCGTAGCCCATGGAGCGCAATCAGAACGTCACATGGTTTTTTAGACCATTTCTCAGTGACAATACTTTGGTAATTTAAATGTGACAAAAATCGATGCCATCGTAAGGCGGTAATACGGTTTCCATGAAGAGTACCAGGAGGTGCAGGGGTTACGATTTCAATACGCAATTTCAAATTAATATTTCCCAGTTAGCTCAGATTAAAGTTTTGTGCTCCACAAGATTCTAGGGTAGAAAGGAAAGATATGTTCAAGGCCCTTTAATCGTCATGTTTTACGCTTATGTATGTGATAGTCTGAGGTTTCGCTAACCCGATTGGAGATATAGATGAAGATTAATCATGTTTTTGCTAAAGCTGCTTTGGTATTAGGTGTTGGGATTGCCTCATTTGGTGTATCAGCACAGTCCATGAAAGTAACCCTATCCGGGTCTCAAGAGGTTCCTCCAGTCATGACTTCTGCATCTGGAGTAGGTTCAATTATGGTTGCTCCAGATGGCTCCGTATCCGGAACTATCACTACTATGGGTATGGAGGGGACTATGGCGCATATTCATGAAGCGCCAATGGGTCAAAATGGACCCGTAATCGTGCCATTTACCAAGACTGCGGATAATGTTTGGTCAGCACCTGCTGGTGCTAAATTAACCGAGGCTCAGATCCAAAGCCTAAAGAGCGGCAATCTCTATCTCAATGTTCATAGCGCTACAAATAAACCTGGTGAAATCAGGGCTCAGCTTAAGCCCTAAGGATGGAAATACTTCCTCTGCTTCATGTCACTAAGGATTACCAAAACCACCTTCGGGTGGTTTTTTTGAGCGTTACTTTAAGTAACGCTTATTCCTTTAAAAAGTCTTTTGGAGCAACGAAGTGCTAAACGGTTGCTCCAAAAATCCGTTGGTTTCGAAAATAAAAGAGCGAGAGACCAATTTCTTTAAACCCCTGAATTTGCTTGCACATTTACTTACACACCGACACTGTCCACCCGCAGACCCCTGTTTATATGGGTCTGCCTTGGGCTTCTGCTCTCATAATCCTTTGGTCCCAGGTTCAAGTCCTGGTGGGCCCACCAGCAATATCAACGACTTAGGGAGAGATTCTTAAGTCGTTTTTCTATTTTGGCCGCCTAACTTTTCTTTAATACCTCAAAATACTCCAAAGATTTCACCTCTGGTAACTGCTTTAATGCCCACCCCATTTCATTTGTGAGAGGGTGGGAGCTATCCCAATGGATTATGAGGAATCCTATTAGCAAGGCAAACAAGGTGAGACTTATAAGATGGATTTTATTATTTCCCATTTTTAATGATTCCGTGATTAGCGCGTATCCATATCATGGTAAATATTAAGAAGTAAGCTGGCTAAGATGGCTCTGAGCCAGCTCATTTTAATTAAGCCGCTTCTCTGACTTCCTCAATCACCAGCTTAGAGTTGCCACCAATCAGAATCTTACGTGGCAATTTTTCCTCGGGAATCACATTCTCTAGCTTGATGATCAGTAAGCCATTCTCGACATCGGCTGAACGCACAATCACGGTTTCGGCTAGGGTAAAGTCGTGGCTAAAGTCACGGTTAGCAATGCCTTTATGGAGGTATTCGCCAGTCTGCTCGGCCTTAACCTTGCCTACAACTGTTAGTTTGCTGCCTTCAGCGGTAATATCAATCTCATCATTCTTAAAGCCAGCAACTGCGATTTCAATAGCGTAGTCACGTTCATTCTTTTTGATGATGTTGTATGGGGGATAGCTTTGAGCTTTACTGAGGCTATCCCCCGAGCTCATTGCTTCCATCGCATCGATGAGGCGATCAAAACCTACGGAACTTAGTAATACATTTTTACCAAATGGATAAGACATCGTTTTCTCCTTAAATTTAAGCAAGTTCACAATTTCCTAGACCCCGAAGGCATCTAGTTAGAGACTATTTAAGGGTGGAATTTTTCAATTTCAAGGGCCTTGAATTTCAATTTTTTAGCCTATATGTATAGGCAAAAGGACAAAATATCCCATTGAGATTGGGAGGTATTGCCCTTTGTCACTTGCAGGTAATTTGATAGCTAATTGATTTCATGGAGAAAGCAACATGCCCGAAACTAACCATTTAGAGCTCCAGGAAAATAACCGGGAGCCCATTACTAGACCCAAGCTCAAGCGCTTGATTTTGGAATACCTTCAAAAAAGGAGTCGCAAGGAAATTCTTCGGGAAGAGCCTTGCGGTGAGGTGCGTGGGTCGGTGGAGTAGCACCCACTGGCCGTTCCAGGTCTTGAAATGCTAAAAACTATCCCCAAGTAATGGGGAATCAATCTTTTCTATGGGAAATTGAAATGACTGTTGCTACTAAAGAAACACTTGGATTTCAGGCAGAAGTAAAGCAACTTTTGCAGTTGATGATTCACTCTTTGTATTCTAATAAGGAAATTTTCCTGCGTGAGCTTATATCGAATGCTTCGGATGCTGCAGATAAATTGCGTTTTGAGGGCATTGCTCACCCTGATTGGTATGGTGATGACCCTGATCTTAAAATCAAAGTGGAATTTGATAGAGCCGCTAGAACGGTGACCATTTCAGATAATGGAATTGGTATGAGTCGGGAAGAGGTGATCAATAACCTGGGCACTATTGCTCGCTCTGGGACTAAAGAGTTCTTTGCAAAACTCTCCGGTGATCAGCAAAAAGATGCCGCTTTAATTGGTCAGTTTGGCGTAGGATTTTATTCTGGCTTTATTGTTGCCGACCGCATCACCGTAGAAACTCGTCGCGCAGGATTGTCTGTTTCAGATGGAGTTCGTTGGGAATCGGATGGTTCAGGCGAATTTACGATTGAACAAATTAATCGCCCTCAACGTGGTACCTCCATTACATTACATTTGCGAGAAGGGGAGGATGATTTCCTCAATAGCCATCAGCTCAAATCCATCATTCGGAAGTACTCTGACCATATTTCATTGCCGATCCAGATGCGCAAGGAGGAGTGGGATGCGGATAAAAAAGAGAAGGTGGTTAAGGATGGGCTAGAAAGTATTAATCAGTCTTCTGCTCTATGGGTTCGCAATAAGTCAGATATCACTGAAGAGCAGTACAACGAGTTTTATAAGCACCTTTCGCATGATTATGAAAATCCCTTGTGTTATTCATTAAATCGCGTAGAAGGTAGGAGTGAATTTACTCAGCTACTCTTTGTGCCTAGCAGGGCGCCATTTGATTTATGGGATCGCAATAAACGTGGTGGCATTAAGCTGTATGTAAAACGTATCTTTATTATGGATGATGCTGAAAAGCTCATGCCAATGTACTTGCGCTTTGTCACTGGCGTAATTGATTCGGTTGATTTGCCCCTAAATGTCTCTCGTGAAATATTGCAAGAGTCCCGCGACATTAAAGTCATTCGCGAAAGTTCGACTAAGCGTGTTTTGAGTATGCTTGAAGAACTTGCCAATAGCGAAGATGAAGGTAAGAAACGGAAATACCATACCTTCTGGACTCAATTTGGTCAGGTACTCAAAGAGGGTGTTGGCGAAGATCATGCAAACCAAGATCGCATTCTCAAGCTCTTGCGTTTTGCCAGCACCCATAACGACTCTGCTGAACAGACGGTATCTTTGGCCGAGTATGTTTCGCGTATGAAGGAAGGCCAAGATAAGATTTACTACGTTACCGGAGAATCTTTTAATGCGGTCAAAAATAGTCCGCATTTAGAGATCTTCCGCAAGAAAGGCGTCGAAGTGCTCTTGCTATCTGACCGTGTTGATGAGTGGATGCTTTCATTTGTCACTGAGTTTGACGGCAAGCAATTGGCATCAGTTGCTAAGGGTGGCCTAGATTTAGGAAGTCTAAGTGATGAAAAAGAAAAGAAAGAGCATCAAGAGACTGAGAAGCAGTTCAAGGACTTGGTCGAGCGAATGAAAAAGGTGTTGGAGGATAAGGCTAAGGATGTTCGGGTGACATTCCGCCTAACTGATTCCCCAGCCTGTTTGATTGCTGATGAGAATGAGCTGTCTGGCAACCTGCTACGCATGCTCAAAGCCGCTGGTCAAAATGCACCTGATATGAAGCCAATATTAGAGATTAATCCAGAGCATCCTTTGCTATCCAGACTCAAAAGTAACGATCAACATTTTGATGATTGGGCTAATCTCTTGTTTGATCAGGCGCTTTTGGCGGAGGGTGGTCAATTAAATGATCCGGCAAGTTTTGTAAAGCGGTTGAATCAGCTGCTGCTGAAATAGTTTCATGTAGATTGCCTCTATTGCGGGTGTCGTATAACGGCTATTACCCTAGCTTCCCAAGCTAGAGACGAGGGTTCGACTCCCTTCACCCGCTCCAGAGTGTTAATAAGCGTTACTTCCAGCAAAACATATTTCTAAGGATTGCAGTAATTACACCTTGATGGGTCGGCGCCGTCCTGGTTGGTAATCGCCACCCCTTCTTTGTGTCCACACTTTACGCATGACCACATATTAGCAATTGGTAAATTTGTTGGTGCTCCACAGTGACGGCAGGGTAAGCCTTTTTTAGTTTCAGTAATTGAGAACCCAGGAGATTTGCACTCTGGACAAAGGCAGGCCATTTTCTTGGCTAAATCTTGTGTTGCTTTTAGGATATTTGCCATGCGGGTTGGGTTAGTGTGAGCCCGTAGATCATTCTCTACAAAGACATTGCCGCTCTTGGAAAGCTTCGCAGCCCAGTCGTATGCTTCTTTTAGCGACTCAATTGTGTTGATGGCTTTACGGCATTCAAGTTGGTATTCATCATCAGGCCTAATTACCAATTGATGACTTGGAAATTGGGCCTCAGACAAGAAGACTGTCAACTCATCCCAACTCGACGCCAGCTTGCTCGCACTTTGTGCCTCCCCTCCAAAAAACCCAACAATTTCTATATTGCGGGTGTCATCAACCATTAGAACTAATTCATAATTCCAAGGAATTAGTCCGGTGTATGGATCATTCGCAAATGCTCCCTCACTAGCAATACCTATTTGAGTTCCTGAGAGCTCCATGCCAACCCTTGCTTTTTTTCTGGCAGCTTCTAGTTGCGATCCATACCGCGGAATATCACGAGTAAACGTTCCAAGTTTATCTGTGTCATATCCCGTTACATGAATTACTTCAAGACCATTGGTGTTAAGCATTTCAGGGCAAATTACAGACTCTTTACCATGTTGAGTTAGTAGACTTGCTTTCAATCCATCATAAGGCTTGAGATGATTTGACATAAGAGCGCAAATTTTTAATAGCTTGGACTTGGGTAGATTTGATGAGAAAGGTATTTGCCTTTCTTGTCGGTCTTGACTAGGACCATGTCACCAACATTCACCACCTTACCTGTATAAGCTTGTATGTTGACATGGTGTGTCACTAGAATGAGTGGCGCTTTAGGATTTTCTTTAAGTTGAGTTTGAATCAACTTTTCTAAATCTTGGGTTTGTTGTTTTTCGAGGCTCATATCGTCAAAAAAAGAGCCAAGTACCGGTGTAATTGTGACGGGTCCTTTGTTCAATGGCCTTGCTGTATCGAGGCAGCGACACCAGGGACTGCTAAATACTTTTGCAGAGCTAATTCCTTGGCTGCTTAACCATTGACCTATGGCTACTGCCTGTTTTTTACCTTTCTCCCCTAGATTTCTCTGGGTCGCGCATTTATCCAATTGATAGCCCGGGGGATCTCCGTAACCTGGTGCGTCGGCATGCCGCATCAGCAGGACATGCTGCCCATCATTCAATTCATTTGCAAGGTTCGCCCTTGCCGATAAGGTGCAAAAGGCAAGTAAAGGGCCTACCAACAAAAGGGTGATTAATTTTTTCAATTTCATAGTTTCGAGCGCTTTGATGCCCCAGTTTAGTAAAAGTTGTGAATTCATGCATGGCTCGTAATCTTGGATATCGGGATCCTGCAAGTTCAATTTATTTGTGTGAAACTGATCGGGTAATTTCAATTGTTATAAAAATAACGGAGTCAAAAATGAAGCTAATTCAAAAACAGATGCTCCTTGCAGCCTCGACCGCGGGATTGCTGTCCTTGGTTGCCTGTCAATCTATGGAGCAGGGTGCTGGGCAGAAGGCAAGTGCTAGCTTGGATTCTAGGTCGGGGTCCCAGGCTAAAGGCGAAGTTACCTTTGTTTGGCAAGGTCATGACGTATTAATCAATGGCAAATTTTCTGGCTTAAAGCCTAATTCTGAGCAAGGTTTTCATGTTCATGAAAAGGGAGACTGCTCTGCGCCTGATGCAACGAGTGCAGGCGGACACTTTAATCCTGAAACTAAGATGCATGGAATGCCTGATAGTGGCATGAATCATGCAGGCGATTTACCGAATATCAAATCTGATGCTAGTGGTAACGCAATCTATACGGCAAAATTGCACGGCTTTTCTGTTAATACTGGGCCAACAGGAATTGTGGGTCGATCGGTAGTGGTTCACAGAGATCCGGATGACTATAAGAGTCAGCCTGCTGGTAACTCTGGCCCTCGTATTGCCTGCGGCTTGATTAAGTAAGCAGAGATCACAAGGAATGCCGGCCTTCGGGCTGGCATGACACATTTTCATCGTCCGCGATATGAGGCTCGTAAAAAACTTCGATACTTTTATGATGAGTTTTTAAGCCTCATTAGGGCTTATTTACGCTGAGAGTTTTGAGGTTCTTAGTCTCTGCATAGTCTTTTCGTCTACCATGAGACGCACACCAAGTGAACCAGAGCCTGCGCTGACCGGCAATTTCCTCAGGCCAATTTCAAGAGAAATGATTTCGGAATATTTTGCGCAAGCTTGAACTATACGAGTCATCAATCTTTCTTGGGTCTCATAATGACCATCGCCCGCAAGCCTATTAATTTCAGTAACTAATGGGTCATAGTCAAATACATTCTTCATGACATCTTCGGAGATCAAGACTAATTTTGAGTCAATCCATAGAGTCAAATCTAAAAGATGCTGCTTGGGAATAATGGCTCCTGGTCCATAAGTTCCTATTTGCGTCTGGAGCTTGAGATCTTTTAATTCAATACGTGCATTTGTGTTCATCATATTCATATAGATTTTACCTTTAACTATTTGCAATCTGCGATGCTAACTTGTGACCGCTGAGCCAAGCGCCTTCAACTCTACCGCCATGAAGCCAATCGCCACAAAACCCTATCTTTAAATCCTCTCGAAATCTAAAGCCTGGAATGCAATTAATATGCCCGCTTGCATAACGCCAGCGATGAATCGTAATGATGGCTTGATCACAATCGAGACCAAGCGTCTTTGCACAATTGAGGATACGCTTGGCTGCCTCATCTTTTTCTAGCTCGATCCATTCTTGACTCCATTGAGGATTAGCATGAATAGTCCAAGTCTCCATACCAGTTCGATTTGGCTTTGAATTGTTTCGAGAAATCCAGCTAATAATCTCATCGTTAATAAAAGCAGCGTCAAATGGAACATCCGATTTTTCTGCAAAGTTTGCTATAACAGTCCAACAGCCCAGCATATTGGCATCAGCGGCAATTTCTTCAATTGACTTGTCCGACGACTTAGCAAGAGCTTGGGCTTGAGGTGCAGGAAGTGCTATCACAAGCCAGTCAAATTGTTGTTCAATGTCGCCGGCTTCTAGACTGTGTAATAGCCACTTACTATTGTTATAAGCAATGCGATCAATGGTTTGATTAAATTCAATTGGCAAATTCCTGGCTAAATGTTTACCAATTGAATTCATGGCGGGAGTGCCGACATAACGATGTTCACTGGAGACGCTCTCTCGCCATTGTTTGGCTTCATACACTCTTAAGCGTGGATTCCAGATAGCAGCCGCATCGGTATCAACCCATTGATTGACCTCTTCAATAAATAAGGAGTCCCTAGCAGTGAAGTACTGGGCTCCGTGGTCAGCTGACCAATCATCCGCCTTACGAGTGCTCATGCGGCCACTGACACCGCGACTCTTTTCGTAGATCTGTACTGTAAATCCCAGTGCTTTAAGCCGAGTAGCACAGCTAAGTCCCGCTATGCCGGCACCAATGATCGCAACAGAGATTGTTTTTCGTTGATCCTTATTCATTGCTAACATTGATTTTTCTGAAGGTTAGGTTGATGCGAGGTGTATGTATAGTTTTTGTCTTCAGGAGCGTATGCTGCCAAAATTGCTGAGTGGGGGCGTGCATAATGAGGGCGCTACCATTTTCCAGAAGCAGGGAAGTGGTTGATTTATCTTGCTTGTGTCTAAAGGCGAATTTACGGGTGGCACCAAGACTTAGTGAGGCAATAGGGGATTGGGCGTCTAGCTCATTTTCATCATCGCTATGCCAGCCCATTCCATCTGCACCATCATGGTAGAAATTGAGTAGACAAGAGTTAAATTCAGAGTGGGCAATATTCTCTAGTTGACGTTTAATGGCCAATAGTTCTGAGGTCCATGCTTGAGGCTGTTTTTTTACTCCCGAGTAGGTATAAGTGCAAGCGGGGTCGCCAACCCAAGCTACTTTGCGACGAGTGATGACTAACTTGCCAAACATCATTAGTCGATCAGCCTCCCATTGCAGTGACTGTTGCAACTCTTCCATAAGCTTGGCGCATTCAGTAGCACTTATAAATCCTGGCCGGTAAATGGCGACCCCATCTTTGGGCAATAGATTTAACCTACTTTGGGTTGGTTTGGTGGTAAACAGGAGGCCTTGATTCATCAAATATGGATGTAAGCACTAAATGAATAAAAACCCTAGAATAGCCTTAATTCCTATTTCTTGATGGCGCCCTACTAATGAATCAGTATCTCTACACCTCCTTTATAACCCTCCTTACCGTTTTGCTAATGTTTGGGCTTACTTTTAATGTGGGTAGGGCCAGAGGCAAATATCAAGTAAAGGCCCCGGCGGTTTCTGGGCATGAGCTTTTTGAGCGTGCCTATCGCATCCAGCTCAACACGATTGAAAACATTCTCATGTTTTTGCCTGCTTTATGGCTTTACGCCATTTTTATTGGAGATAAAGGAGCGGGGGATTCCGGTGTTATTTGGCTCATTGCCCGAATCTGGTATGCCATAGCCTATCAACTTAATCCTGCTAAACGCGGCCCTGGCTTCTTAATCTCTATCCTGGTTGTGGCTGGATTATGGACTGGGGCTGCTTATGGAATATTTATTCAGCTAATGAAGGTCTGATGATGAAGGCTCCAGATAAACGCTGCTGTGGATCCGGTGTTTGCATCATTAATGATGCAGGCGAGTGTTGGTGTGGACAAGTCTGGGATGGAGAAAAAATGTCAGCACCCAGCCTGAATCTACAGCCCTGCACCCAGAAGAGCCAAGGTCAAGAGCCAGACAAGTTCAAAACTGAATAACTAGCCAGGGCAGCGGGCGCTACCACAACGGTAAAAAAGATAAGCGGTGATCATGAGCGCTTTCAAAAAATTATCCGTAGACTCTGCGAAGTGAGTGGGCTGCCACCCCATCTTTAAGGGCCTCGCGAACAGGAAAGGCAATCAAATCAATGCTCTTTCTAATTGCTAAGCGCTCTAAATAACTTGGGGTAGCTCTTCCAATCAAGGGATACACCCAGCCCGGAAGATTCAGAAAGCCTGCGCGGCTAATGAGTTTAATAAAGGGCTTAGCAGTTAAATTGCTGGGAAAATTCTCAAGCAAATCAATAATGCTCTTAGCACGCTCACCAAAATAAAGCTCCGGAATATAGGCTTTAATGGCGCTCTCGGTATTGGCGTAAGTGTTGGGGAGGTCTTTGGCACCCATTCTTTCACCCAAGGATTTCATTTCTAAAAAATATTGATCTTTATCCCTTGGATTAATAGTCTCTTTACGATAATCCTCAAAAGCGCTCATAAAGCTTCGGGTCTCTGTAAGATGTACCCAAGCAAGTAAATGAGGATCGGTTGCTGAATAGGGTTTACCAAACTCATCTAAGCCGGTAATTTTGGTATGAATATGATTGACCTTTGTGATCACATTGTTTGCCATTTCAGTTGGGCCGTAGGTTGTTGCCGCGATAAAAAATGCGGTTCTGCCAAGGCGCCCCTTTAGATCTTCTCTGAACGTAGAGTGATCCCAAACTCCAGCAAGGGCTTGCGGGTGAAGTGATTGCAAAATCAACGAGCTAATACCGCCAATCATCATGGAAATAAAGTCAGCATGGATTTTCCAGGCCACTGACTCGGGGCCAAATAATCCTGGATCACCTTTTGGCGTGAGAAATGCTACTGGGGGTCCGCTGCCGCCCACCATTTCTCGAATGGTTTTGCGAATGAGCTCATCTAGCATAGTGCTAATGCATCTTGAGATTTCTTAAATCATCATCTTCAATAATTTCAGTAATAAGATCAAGTCTAATCCTGGGATTGGTCTGTGCTAGCAAGTGATTCTTGTGAGCTAATGAGATTGGTAAAAGCTCGGCAAGGCGGTTGGAGACCCAGCCACAATCATTTACCTTAAATGGTTTCTTAAAAGGCGCCTCAGCCAAGAGATCTTCGCTTTGAATGACAGAGATAATGTCGTCTAATAGCTCGGCAACTTTTTGATGCTCTTGGGGAATTGGGGTAAAGGGATCATTTTCTAAAAGCTCGACTTCACCCATCCAAAGTCCGCTGGTCTCTTGTTTGCTACTCACCAACTTAAAGCGCTGCGTTCCAAATGACTTGGTCATATAAAGAGCGGGCTGGATAGGGTCAAAGTCCTCAATTTGTGCCAGGGTGCCAATATTTGAAAAGGATAGAGATATGTCCTCTTCATTGGTATTTTGGTTTTTGATGATGCTTACCACGCCAAACTCAGTCTTTTCTCGCAAGCATTGCTTAATCATATCGAGATAACGCGCCTCAAAAATCTTCAGAGCAATCACGCCATCAGGAAAAAGTACGGTACCCAGTGGAAATAAAGGAATTTTGCGCAAGGAGGAGGTGGAATAGGTCATCAGATCAATGTAATGGATTTATCTCAACTTTGCTGAGGCTCTATTGGAGGTCAATATTTCCCACTATTTTTCTAGTTGTATGCACTAAACCAGGTTTGCGTTTACATTAAAGGCTCAATACTTGGAGAAATCAATGATTCAGAAATTTCGCATCAAGCTTGCCCGTTTTATTCTAGGTAAGCATTGTCCCTGCTATCAAATGGGTTATCACAATATGGTCGATTTTCAGCAGCGCAGTGCCGACCGATTGGCTAAAGCTCAAGAGGCCAACAAGATTCAATAACCTCCGACTGCTCTTGGTCAGTAGATATGGGTGCGAAACGTTGGCAAATGCGCAGAAACTGCGCTCTGACGCCTAAGCAGCTTCTCCGGTTTTATATTGCCTTAGTTTGCCTCTCTTTAATTGTGGCAACGGGCTTCTTTTTGGCTGGGGTGTGGATGATCCCCATTTTTACGACCTTAGAGTTAATGGCAGTAACGATTGGTTTTTTAATCTACTGTAGGCATGCCTTAGATTCTGAAACGATCGAAATCGAAGGTAAGCGTCTTCTGGTTAAAAAATTTATTGGCTACAAAGAAACGCTTTATGAATTTAATACTCAGTGGGCAAAAATTGAGGCGCCGACTGAGGGCTCAAAAATATTCCATATCAGCCAATCCAAATTAAGGGTTGAGCTAGGTCAGTTTATAAGGTACGAGCAGCAGCTTGCCTTGATTGCGCAAGTTCGGGCCCACCTAGGATGATTGTCTTGCTTAGGCGCCAGGCGATGAGGGCGCTCGAGAAAATTTGAGTGCACAGCAATAAGAGCGTAATGCTATTGAGTATTGAAAAATAGTTTGCAAAGGGCGAGAGCATTACTGGCATTCCGTCTTGTAGCGCTGTTTCCCTCAGGTAATCCATACGTGGTATGAGCAGAAAACTAGCGGCAGCAATTGAAGCTATCAACATGAGTGATGACAAGCGAATTGCTTTCAGTTGGAATATGCCGCGCTTAATTAAGATATTTGACACGCTTAAGATGAAAAACGCACACCCCAAAAAATAATACGAGAGATGCTGCATTACTAGATGCGCCATCATGCTAGCCGCCTGAGCATCTTCCATTACAAGATAAGGAGCGGCGTAGCCAAGGGCTTGTGCAATGATGGCGCCAGCCATTAAACAAGCAAGAAAGCGCAGTAGTCGGCAGGAGGATGCGTATTGAGCTCTGGAAACTTCAACCATGGAATAAAAAGGGTTAATTAATGCGATGCAGCACAAAGTGAAAATCAGTTTCATACTAGATCTAATCTCACTTTTATGCCAAAACTACCATGGAAATTAGCAAAGCAGTCAAATTAGCCCTCAACACTCTAGTTGATATTGCTAGCCACTCTATTAATGGTCAAGTAGTTCCCGTTCCAGATATAGCTCAAAGACTGCATATGTCGACTAGCCGCATTGAGTTATTGCTGCGACCCCTTCGAGAATCCGGACTTGTTATTGGGATTAAAGGACGAACTGGTGGTTATCAACTTTTACAGGATCCCCGCATCATTACGATCAAAGATATCGTTTTGGCGATGAATAGCATTAAAAAGCGCAAAGTCGAAGTATCTGATATAGCAAAAGAGCTTTACCAGTCGCTAGAGGCTTATATGTTGAATTGCATCTCGAACGTCACCTTAGCCTCCACTATTACGGACTATATTCCCCGCTTTAGTGATGTGCAAAAAGCACCCGAAAGAAAGTCATATTTTCCATTAGAGCCTGAGGTGAAGGCTAAACAAGAAAAAAGACCCAAGGGGGAGTTCCAAAAAGTAGTGAAGACTTCATTTAAAAAGGTGGAGGATATTCCTCGGGGGCCAAACTCAATTTTTAGCTTTGCCGACTATCTCAATAAAGACTCGCTAGCTAGTTGAATTTATAAAATTATTTGACGTGGATGCACAAGAGTTCGCTTACCCTGATTTAGCCTTTGTAGATATTGAAACCACTGGGTCGCATTTTGATCGTGATCGTATTACAGAAATTGGCATCAAAACTTTAGCCGGCAATGAGGTCTACGTATGGGAGCAGTTACTTAACCCCCAAACTTATATTCCACAAAATATCCAAAGGCTTACTGGCATATCTCAGCAGATGGTTGAGAATCAGCCAAGCTTTGAGCAAATCGCAAGAGATTTAAAGCAAGAGCTTGAAGGAAAGATATTTGTTGCTCATAACGCTCGATTTGACTACGGGTTTATCAAGGCCTCTTTTAAGCGAATTGGCATAGACTTTAAGCCTAAAGTATTGTGTACGGTGAAGCTCTCAAGGCTACTCTTTCCCAATCAAGATCGCCATAATCTTGATACCATCATTAATGCTCATGGTCTTGAGGTTAGCGCCCGACATCGAGCGCTGGGTGACGCAGATTTATTACTTCAGTTTTGGCGCATCTGTGAGAAAAAGTTTGGGAAAGAAAAGCTGAATGAGGTGATTAATCAGCTGGTTGGCAACCCTAGCTTGCCGCCCAATATTGATAAGGAATTAATAGACTCAATTCCCGATGCTCCTGGCTGTTACATCTTTTATGGAGAGAATAGAGTTCCTTTGTACATTGGTAAGAGCATCTCATTGCGCAGTAGGGTGATGGGCCACTTTCAGGGTGCGCTAACGCAACGTAAAGAAATGAAACTCTCCTTGCAAGTTCGAGATATTGATTGGATAGAAACTAGCGGCGAGCTTGGCGCTCTCATTCTGGAATCAAGGTTGATTAAAGAGCGTATGCCCAGCATGAACATTAAGCTACGGAGATCTAAAGATCTTTGTGGGTGGAGCCTAGTTGAAGATGGTGCTGGAGTGCTTACGCCTACGCTAGTGACCCATCATCAGCTCGCCCCTGGCTTGCAAGATAATTTATATGGCTTGTTCTATAGCAAACGAGAGGCGCACTCTTATTTGAAGGCTATAGCCAAGAAGCATCGACTTTGTGAGGCGCTGCTTGGTTTAGAGAAGCGGGTTGAGGGTAAGGCTTGTTTTGGGTATCAAGTAAAACAATGCGGCGGCGCGTGTCTTAATATCACCCCGATTGCTTTACACAATCTGCAATTAAAAACAGTACTAGAGCTATTTAAAGTTCAGGTGTGGCCATACTCCGGGCCTATCGCAATTCAGGAGGGCGGCGAGATGATCGTTATCGATAAATGGTGCTATCTCGGTACCGCCATCAATCAAGATGAGCTTTATGAGCTGACTCAATCCGGAGAGGCTGAGTTTGACCTCGATATTTATAAGATAGTCAAAAAAGCCTTGATCGGACCCTATAAAAAACAAGTGATGCCCATCAGTATCCAGTAGATATTGAATGCCTCGCCAGCCTATGACTAGTGCAGTCTACTGGCTTGTGCTGATAAGCGCTCATATGGCGAATTGGATGGTGATGTATTGGGGTTAATCGTTATAGGGTGCGCCGATAGGATTGATCGATTTCATCCCAAGTGGCTTAACGGTTAAGCGTTGCATGATACAAATATTGCTGTTCCTAAAGTCCTTTGATCCCAGGCTCAAGTCCTGGTGGGCCGACTATAAATAAAAATGCCAACCTTTGGGTTGGCATTTTTACATTCTTAGGGTATTTAGTTGAAGTTACAAAGGTTTCCTAAATTACTTATCAAACGCTTGCTGTAAAGATTTTTGATCTTTAGTACCTTGTTGCAACAATAGCATCAAGAGGATTCTAGCTTTCTGAGCGCGCAAGTCGTCCGCCATCACTGCGCCTGCATCAACTGTAGTTTTCCCTCCGCCAACAAATCCATAGCTTCCCATAACTCGGCCATTATGAACGCGAGTGGCAATCACAACGGGAACATTTTTTGAAATAGCATATTTCACTGCCTCATACATAGACTCGTTCATGTTTCCCATTCCCAAAGCCTGAACTACTATGCCATCAGCCCCACGATCTACAGCTGCTTTGAGCGCAATTCCATCAGCACCGCCGTACATAGGCACGATATCTACGGTTGGCATTTTATCGGTCTTCAGTTTTATATACTGACGTCGGATAGGGTTGTACGCATAGAAAACACGGTCAGGATAAACCTCACCAATAATTCCAAAGATCCCAGAATTAAATGTTTCCACATTGGCGGTATGAGTCTTGGTAACGTATCTGGCTGAATTGATTTGGTTATTCATTGCCAGCAATACACCCTTTCCTTCTGATTGCTTGTCAACAATAATGCGTACGGCATTAGTAAGATTTCTTGGGCCATCAAAATCTGAAACAGATGCATTTCTTTGGGCCCCGATTAACACAACAGGCTTATTCGACTTAATTGTTAAATCAAGCCAAAACGCAGTTTCTTCCAATGTATCTGTCCCGTGAGAAACAATTACACCGGCTACATCAGAGCGTTCTAGAGCTTCTTGAACCGCCTTTGTAAGGCTTACCCATCGCTCAGGGTTCATATAGTCCGAAGGAACGTTGGAGATATTGTTTACTTCAATTTTGGCGTATTTTCCAACTTCTGGAGCTGCAGCCAGTAAGTCATCTCCATTGATGGCTGGAACTGGTGCATTTTTGACTGGGTCAATTTTCATTGCAATCGTGCCGCCAGTCGCAATGAATTTAACGATGGGAAGATTTTGTGCAAATACTTGTTTTAGCGAAACCAAAGAAAGTAGGCCCAAAATTATTAGGTATTTAAATTTCATTTTGTAAGTGCTCTCCTGTATATTTATTTGGAATAATTATTAAATTTGGTAAATCCAAGAGTAAATTTATCCCATTCATTTAGGCCTAGGGTTTGCACTGATTTATCTGGTATCTAAGAGCGAGATTTAGCTAATCTAGGCTTAAGTTCTCCTGGGCTGAGCAGAAAATAAAGCCCTAGTTAGAGATAACTGAGGTTTGGTCAATTTAAGCGCGTATTTAGTTTGCTTGTTATTCTTTGGCTTGTTTCCAAACACCTACATTGCAATAAATGAATATCAATGCCGATTACAGTAAAAGAGTCGTAGTTAATCACCATGATTTACCATGGGTGGCTAGTCCTGAGCCGGGGATTGAAAGGCGCATGCTTGATCGCATAGGTGATGAGGTGGCAAAAGCAACTTCAATTGTTCGCTATCAGGCTGGGTCTCAATTTAAGGCGCATACCCATGAGTTTGGCGAGGAGATTTTTGTTTTGGATGGGGTGTTTAGCGATGAAACGGGAGATTATTCTGCTGGCACTTACATCATGAATCCTCCAGGCTCTTCCCATGCTCCATCTAGTCAATCTGGCTGCACTCTTTTTGTAAAGTTACGTCACCTCGGACCAGATCAGGTGGAGCGAGAAGTGATTGATACAAAAACAGCTCCGTGGTATCAAGGGATGGTGCCGGGCCTTCATGTGATGCCGTTGATGCGGCAGGGAAGTGGATCTACTTTAGTGCGTTGGGCGCCTCAAACCTACTTTAACCCACATAAACATTACGGTGGTGAAGAGATATTTGTGGTGGATGGCGTTTTTGAAGATGAGCATGGCCGCTATCCAGCTGGATCTTGGATTCGTAGCCCCCATCTAAGTCTGCATCAACCATTTAGCAAAGAAGGTTGCACAATCTTTGTGAAGACAGGACATCTTTTGGCTGGGGGCTTAGGAATTACTTAAGTGGTGCCCGTACTTCCTTCTTTCCTGTAGCTAGTCATAAAAAAAGCCCCCGTTATTTCTAATGGGGGCTGTTTTTATAGAGATTGTTACGGTTAACGGATCTATTAGGCCAAGCTAAGACCTTCCTTTTGCAAAGGGAAGTTGCGCACTGGTCGTCCAATTGCGGCTGAAATTGCATTGGCAACCGCTGGGCCTACAACACAAATGGTGGGCTCACCAACGCCACCCCAAAAGTCATAGCTTGGAACAAGTACCGTTTCAATGCGAGGAGTAGAGCGTAATTTCAGTAGTGGGTAAGTATCTAAATTTTGCTGTTTGATGTGCCCATTTTCAACTGTGATCTCTGGCAGGAAGATGGCTCCCAATGCCATTGCAACTGAGCCCTCTATCTGCTCGCGAGTTAAGTATGGGTTTACGATGTGACCCGCATTCAAAGCAAAAACGAGTCGATTAACTTTGACAACATTGTTTTGTACTGTCACTTCGGCTACACAGGCAGAGTAACTAGCGTATCCCATGAATTGGGCGACGCCGCGATAGGTGCCGGCAGGTAAGGGCTTGCCCCAATCTGCTTTTTTGGCGGCCGCATTTAAGACTCCAAGATGCTTAGGATGCTTTTGCATGATGGCTCGCCTAAACTCCACTGGATCCTTGCCTGCAGCAGTGGCGCACTCATCCATAAAGCATTCCATGAAGATGCCGTTTTGGTTGGTATTTACGCCACGCCATGGGCCAACGGGCACATGGGTATTTTTCATCACATATTCGGTTAAGAGATTGGGGAAGGTATAACCCAATTGGGCATCGGGACCATTCTCGTAAAAACCTTGTAGTTGGCGATCATCTTTCCCATTTTTAATGCTTTGCGGGGACAGTGTGGCATTGATTGACTGGCCCGCAACTTTGATATGCATACCGGTGATGTCGCCAGCATCATCAAGGCCTGCTGTCATTTTTGCCATGGCGATTGGATGATAGAAATCATGCGTCATGTCTTCTTCGCGACTCCAGATTACTTTGACTGGAATCCCGGGAAATTTCTGTGCAACTTTTGCCGCATAGCTTGTGAAGTCTTGTGTAGATCCACGGCGACCTAAGCCGCAACCCGAATCTAGCTTGTAGATTTCACAATTCTCGAGAGGAATTCCGGTTGCCTCTGATAGAGCTGCATGAGAGCCTTCTCCATTTTGCGTGGGGACCCATGCCTCAGCACGATTGCCGGAGATTTTTACCGTTGCATTCATTGGCTCCATCGTGACATGAGCCCTAAACGGTGTGAAATAAATGGCCTCTATTTTTTTGGTGGATGCATTAATTGCGGCGGGAGCATCTCCTTCTTTGCGTTGCCAGAAATCTCCTTGTTCATCTAGCCCGTCTCTCAGTTTTTTATTAATGTCGGCTTGTGAGGTATTGGCGCTGATGCCTTCATTCCAAATGATCGGCATGGCATTGAGAGCGGTGTTGGCATGCCACCAAGTGTCAGCAACCACCGCAATAGTACTGTCGTTGATTTTGACAACGCCCCTTACTCCACGCATATTGCTAATTTTGGCCTCGTCATAGCTCACTAATTTCCCGCCAAATACGGGGCAGGATTTTATAGAGGCACACAACATCCCAGGCAATTGCAAGTCAATGCCATACACCTTGCTACCATTGACTTTATTGGCCGTATCTAGGCGTGCATATGGCTGACCAGCAACTTTCCATGTTCTTGGGTCTTTTAAGACGATGGATTTTGGGTCGGGGGGCGTTAAGGTTGAGGCTAACTCAGCAACCTTGCCATAGGTTGTTTTACGTCCAGTGGACGAATGTGTAATAACACCCTTATCGACTGTTAACTCATTGACAGGAACATTCCATTGCTTTGCAGCAGCCTGCAACAACATGATTCGAGCTGCAGCTGCTCCGCGGCGAACATAATCTTCGGATATTCGAATGCCGCGACTACCGCCAGTGCCATGTTCGCCCCATACACGTTTACGTAATAGGCTCTGACCAGGAGTTGCTGATTGTGTTTTTACATTTCTCCAGTTGCACTCTAATTCTTCGGTCACTAATTGCGCTAGGCCTGTGCGAGTGCCTTGTCCCATTTCTGAGCGAGCAATTCTGATAAACACCGTGTCATCCGGCTTGATGCTTACCCAGGCATTTACCTCAGCATCACCGTATCGTGTTGGAGAGTTAGGATCATAGACTGCATTAGCTTGAGCATAGGCGCCCTCAGGTAGTGCGCCCACACCTAATAACAGACCTCCACCAGCTAGAGCACCTTTGATGATGAAATCGCGACGGGAGCCATTTTCTAATGAAGTGTTTTTTGTATTCAGTGTCATGTTAAATCCCTTAGCCGCGAGTTGAAGGCGATGCATCATACTGAGCCAATACATCCGCTAATTTTTTCTGGCCAGAAGCAACATGAATGCCATCGCGCACCTTCTGGTAGGTTCCACATCGACAAATGTTGGACATAGCAGCGTCAATATCGGCATCTGTAGGCTTTGGAATTCTTTTTAATAAAGCAGCAGCAGCCATCACTTGTCCGGATTGGCAATATCCGCACTGTGGAACATCAAGAGCAACCCAAGCCTGCTGTACTGGGTGGGTGTTATTTTTAGAAAGTGCCTCAATGGTTGTTATCTTGTTGGCCCCAACAGCGGATACTGGTATAGAGCATGAGCGGACAGGTTCCCCATTCATGTATACCGTGCAAGCACCACATTGCGCTACGCCGCAGCCATATTTTGTGCCCGTGAGTCCAATCACTTCTCGAATTGCCCATAACAAAGGCATATTTGGCTCCACATTAATATCATGTACCTTGCCATTAATTGTTAGCTTCATACCTGTCCCCTGAGTTCTGAGTTATTTCAAACTACTTTAAACGATTGCTGCAAAGCTGACATATCGCAAATATAAATGCAATAAATAACTACCTTGGCCCTGTTTTTATCATTTGCGGAAGTCTAAGGGTTTATCCGTGTATATCCCTGTAGAGGTTGAGAACACACTAATCCGTATCGCAGAAAGATGGGGAAGCTTGTGGAGTGTATGAATTGAGTTTAGAAAAAGCGAATGACTTAGTTGAGCTGAGTTATGTGAGTAAGGCGACCCATGAGATGGGGCTCACTAGCTTAGTGCATTTATTTGATGTGTCTCGCCAATGGAATCAAGAGCATCAACTCACTGGCGTACTTTTTTATGAAAATGGTCATTTCGGGCAAATTCTAGAAGGTAAGCGAGACGATGTTTTATTTATTTGGGAGAAAATTAAAAAAGACTATCGCCACAAAGTGCTCCATCAAATTGCGCTCGATGAAATTAAGCAAAGATTGTTCCCTCATTGGGCTTTAAGATTTTATGGTGGAGATCAAATTGCCAAAGATGTACCTCACCTAGCGGGAGTTTTAGATGGTCTGCCTGCTAATGATGTTGAATTACTAAGTATCATGCGATCGGTTGCTAGTAACAATCAATACCCTGAAACCTAGATTCGGAGCTTGATGTAGTTGCCAGAAAATTACACGCTAACAGCAAGCGCATTACCAGTGTTGTTGAGCATTCCCGCGATGCTTGGAAAACTCTTCCAATAAAAAATCCACAAATGCTCTCGTTTTAGCCGAAAGGTTATTGCGCGTGGGGAAGACCGCATAAATATCGGCGCTAGGAAGTTTCCAGTCTAGAAGAATGATTTTGAGTTGTCCGCTTCTAATATATTGATCGGCATCCCAGATTGAGCGAACCATAATGCCTCTACCTTCTAGAGCCCATTTCAAGACCGACTCGCCATCATTGCTGGTTAAGGGGCCTTGAACCTTGATGGTTTCCGTCCTTTGCCCTTGGTGAAAATGCCAGGTTCCATAAGACTCATCAGCCTCACGAATAAATAAGCATTGATGTTTACTCAAGTCCTTCGGATGTTCAGGTTCTCCCGCCTGATTGAGATAACTTGGTGCGGCACACAAGATGCGATGATTGTTTGCCAGTAGTCTTGCGCTTAGTCGTACGTCAGGTAATTCACCAAAACGAATGACCACATCTAAACCTTTTTCCACAATATTCATTGGTCGATCATTGAGTGTGAGCTGTACTTCAACCCCTGGATAGAGGTCTGAAAATTTGGCAATTGCGGGGGCAATCAGGCTTCTTCCGAAACCTAGGGTAGCGCCGATCTTGATGACGCCTTTGGGTGTGTTGCCGCTGCCAGATACTGAGCGCTCTAATTCTTCAAGACTGGCAAGCACATGAGCACCTTCGGTCAGATAGGTTTCGCCTTCCGGTGTGAGGCTAATTTGACGGGTGGTACGTTGCAATAGCCGCACCCCAAGTCGCTTTTCAAGTAAGGCAAGTCGCTTGCTGACAGCTGGGGGTGTAAGCCCTAGCTCCTGGGCGGTAGCGGCCATGCTCCCTTGCTTCACTAGCAGGGTAAAGAAGGCGATATCTGAAAAACTATCCATTCTAAGATTATTAACTAAAAAGACCGAAAGTTATAAATTAAACGATATTAAGTTTGTTTAGTTTACGGGTAGGATAGCGTTACAGATAAAAAAATTGGAGGAGACATCCATGAAATACAAAACCGCTGTAATCGCCTTTTTGGGCGCTATGGGTTTGGCTACTTTTGCAGCGGCACAAACATTCCCGGAGCGCCCAATTAAATTGATCGTTCCGTATGCGCCAGGTGGAAGCGCTGACATTACTGCCCGAATGATTTCCGAGGATTGGGGTAAGACCTTGGGGCAGCCTATGATTGTGGAGAATAGGGCTGGCGCTGGCGGTAATGCGGGAGTAGATGCTGTGGCCAAATCCAAACCTGATGGATATACGATCGGTATTCACACCTTGTCTCTGGCGGTAAATCCAGCGCTTTACCCAAAGATGCCCTTTGACACGCTGAAGGATTTATCGCCAATTGGTATGGTGGCGAGTTCACAGCATGTTCTCGTGGTGAATCCAAAAGTACCTGCGCAAAATCTAAAAGAGCTCTTGGCCTTACTTAAAAAGAATCCCGGAAAATTAACCTACGGTTCTGCAGGGAATGGCAGCACGATGCATATAGCCCCGGAATTATTTAAAGCCACTTCTAATACCTTCATTACCCATATCCCTTATCGTGGTGGCGGCCCTGCTCTCAGTGATACAGCTGGTGGTCAAGTCGATATGAGCTTCCCGGTAGCATCTGCAGCCGCTCAGTTTGTACAAAGCGGCATGCTTAGAGCAATTGGCGTGACGGGCACCAAGCGCTCATCATTAATGCCGAATGTTCCAACATTGGCTGAAGCAGGATTACCCGCTTACAGCTTTGAGACTTGGTTTATTGTTTTTGCTCCAGCGGGAACTACTCAGCCTGTGGTCGATAAGCTCAATGCAACACTGAATACCACTTTGGGTAATGCGACATTAAAAGCGCGCATGACTAAAGAAGGGTTTGATCCAATCCCTTCAACACCAGCGCAAGCTCGCCAACGTCTAGAAAAAGAAATTCCGGTATGGGCAAGGCTCATAAAAGAGCGTGGTATCGCATCAGACTAAGAATACATCCGCAAAAATCTCTATTGAAAGAATTACATGAGTGCAAAAACTTTATATCAAAAGCTAGTAGAGTCACATACAGTGGCAAGCTTAGATGCAGAAAATGTATTGTTATTCTGTGACTTACATTTGATGAATGAGTACACCAGTCCGCAAGCCTTTGCGGGCTTGGATGAGAAGGGGCGTGGTGTACCTATTCCTGGGCAGAATATTTCTGTCGTGAGCCACATTATTCCTACTCACAATGAAGCGCCACGAAAGATTGCCGATCCAGCTTCTTTATTGCAAGCATTAAATCTGAAGAAAAATTGTGTAAAGCACAATATCCCCTTATTTGATACTAATGATGCCTTACAGGGAATTGAGCATGTGGTGTCTCCTGAGCACGGTATGGTGCGTCCAGGCATGGTCATTATTTGTGGTGATAGTCACACAACTACTTATGGAGCCTTGGGGGCATTAGGTTTTGGTATTGGCACATCAGAGGTTGAGCATGTTCTGGCAACGCAAACCTTGGTATATCGCTTGGCTAAAAATATGCGTATCAAAATCAACGGTCAGTTGCCGGCGGGAACCACTTCCAAAGATATGGTTTTGAACATTATTAGTCAAATTGGCGCTAAAGGTGCCATTGGATATGTGGTGGAGTTCTGTGGATCTGCTTTAGAAGATCTCACTACTGAGGCGCGATTTACTTTATGCAATATGGCTGTGGAAGCGGGTGCTCGTGGAGCGTTAATTGCGCCTGATAAAACAGCAATTGATTACGTTCTTGCAAGATGTCCCGATATTACTGGTGAGATGAAAGACCGCGCTCTGGCTCATTGGGCAACTTTGTATTCTGATGCTGATGCAAAGTTTGAAAAAGAGTTTGAATGTGATGCCAGCAATATGGCTCCGTTTGTCACCTGGGGTACAAGTCCAGACCAAGCCATAGCCATTCATGCCAATATCCCAACTAAAGAATCCTTTAAGGACCCAGTGGAAAAGCTCAGTCTTGAGCAGGCCCTGAAGTACACCAAGCTATCTGATGGCCAGACTTTGGAAGGCACCCCGATTAACCACGTCTTTATCGGTTCTTGCACCAATGGCCGAATTGAAGACTTGCGCAATGTTCTTACCGTGGTTGGCGATCGCAAAGTGGCTCAGGGCGTGCGAGCGATGGTGGTTCCTGGTTCTGGTGCGGTTAAGGCGCAAGCAGAAGAAGAGGGTATAGCGGATAAGTTAATTGCTGCAGGTTTTGAGTGGCGCAAGCCTGGATGCTCCATGTGCTTGGCAATGAATGATGATGTTCTGAGTTCGGGTACACGCTGCGCATCAACGACAAACCGTAATTTTGAGGGTCGTCAGGGTAGGGGCGCGATTACCCATTTGATGAGCCCTGCCATGGCAGCCGCTGCCGCGGTTACTGGAATGATTACTGACGTACGTAAATTACAAGGAGCAATAAATGCATAAGCAATCAAGAATTAGCGGACACGCTGCCGCATTGCGCATTGCCAACTTTGATACCGACCAGGTAATGCCAAAACAATTTTTACGGGGCATCGATAAATCTGGTTTGGCTGATGGATTATTTTATGACTTGCGTTTTGATGAGGCGGGTCAGCCTAGAGCCGATTTCTTTCTCAATCAGCCTCCCTATGCTTCGACTGACGTCCTAATTGCAGGACCCAATTATGGCTGCGGTTCTAGTCGAGAGCATGCGGTATGGGGTATGCAGCAGTTTGGCTTTAAAGCAGTAATTGCCTCTAGCTTTGCGGAAATTTTTTACTCTAACGCAATGGGTAATGGCTTATTGTTAATCGTTCTTCCCGAAGATCAAGTCCAAGCCTTGATGCAAGAGGCGGATGATCGTGGCGCTCCGGTGGATATCGCGATTGATATTGAGAATCTAACAGTTCGCACTCAAAAGCATGAGTTCAAGTTCACCATGTCCGCAAGACATCACCGTATGTTCTTGGAGGGCTTAGATGTGATTGGGCTGAGCTTGAAATACAAGCCACAAATTGATGCCTTCACTCAGAAGCATTGGGATGCGCAGCCTTGGGTTAAGGATGTGGCGAGAAGAACGATTGATAGATTGGCATAAAAAAGGGGGTGGCAGTAATTCCGACGTTTAAATCAATTGAGTTAATTGACTAAACCGTGAGCTATCCTTCGACTGCTAATGTATAGATTGGCTAGAAGCAAAAACACCAACCCTGGGGTTGGTGTTTTTATGAATAACCGGAGTGCGATCCAGTTGCTTATTCGACCAAGCTAATGAAATCCTCTTTTGCTCTCCGAACTTTTTTGAGATTTACGAGCCAGTCTTCGTCAGTCTTCCTATAACCCAAAGGAAGCATAACAACGCTACGTAATCCTTGGGCCCTGAGGTCCAAAATGTGATCTAGCGCATCTGGATCAAAGCCTTCCATTGGGGTGCAATCAACTTGCTCATACGCTGCGGCAATAAGAGCCGTACCTAAGCCAATATACGCTTGCTTAGCTGCATGCGTGAAATTGAGTTCAGTATCTCTTGGTGGGTAGGTGCTCAAGAGTTTTTGACGATAAGCATCTCCAGCCTCGCTCTTGAAGTTTCGAGCCTTCTCGGTCATATCAAAGGCTTGATTAATGCGTTCGGCAGTGTAGTTATCCCAAGCCGCAAAAACGAGAAGATAAGAAGATTCCGTAATTTGGGTCTGCCCCCAAGCGATTGCTTGAATTTTTTCGCGAATGGCTTGATTGGTGATGACTAGTACTTTGTAGGGCTGAAGGCCGCTTGAGCTTGCTGTCAATCGAGTGGCTTCTAGAATTTGATCCAGTTTTTCTTGTGGAACCTGTTTACTTGGATCCATCTTTTTGGTGGCATAGCGCCATTGCAATTTCTCGATGAGGCTCATATCTATCCCTTTAGATTTTTATTGAATTAAATGCAGTTAAATTAGGCGTCATATCCATAATGAGAGTGCACATTGAGAGCTTGTTGTATTGGCATCAGCAACCTCTGTTTGTGTCCGAACCCTGCATTTCCCCTATATTGTATTGAGGAGAATGGACTTTGTCGGAGTCTTCACCAGAAATGACAAAGGTTTTTTGTTGATTGGCTCCATAAAAGAGCGATTTCGCAAGAAATTTCTATAAAATTATCAATTCTATAAACATCCTCAAATCACCCTATCCCATATGAATAAACAGATTATTTCAACTATTTTGTTAGCCTGCGCATTATGTTCTTGGCTTCCTCTTGTAAATGCGGCCGAAGAGCTCACCCCTATTCCCAAGGCATCGGATGCATGGCGCTTTGAAGTAACGCCATACTTATGGTTGACCGGCATTAAGGGCACCATGAATTTTGATAATAGCCTTGCTAAATCCGCTGATTATTCTTCAGGTAATGTTTTGAGCAACCTGAAGTCTGGTGGCATGATTGCCGCTGAAGCGCATAACGGTAATTGGGGTGTTATGGGCGATTTAATTTCCGCAACATTGCAGCACTCCGGAGCGATTCCGGTGCAGGGCCGTGGCGTAACTCTTGGCGACAAGATCACTTTGCAGCAAACGGTATTAACCGGCGCCGCTACTTATACCGTTGCCAATACTAAAGATGCTTATGTTGATGCTTTGCTGGGTGTAAGGGCGATTGATATTACCGCCACCTTAAATGGTAATTTGGAGGGCACATCGATCTCTAGGACGATTTCCAATAAAACATCTACCGTAGATCCGATTGTTGGTGCCAAGGGCCGCTACCGTATTGCTGATACTTCCTGGTATATCCCCGCTTACGCCGATATCGGTAGCGGAGGTGGTACAACGAATCTGACCTGGCAGGTGATGGCGGGGGTAGGAAAATCTTTCGGTAGTTTGATTGACGCTTCCTTGACCTACCGTGCGCTTTACTACGATATGAAGTCTGGTGGAGTCTTGCAAAAGACGACTATGCAAGGCCCTCAGGCTGCTATCACTTTTAAGTTTTAAAGAAATTTTATGAAACTTTTTGCACAAAGCCTTGCCACTTCATTGCTGGCAATCAGCTTCGCTTGCCCTGCGCTTGCCCAAGAAATGGATACTCGTGCCGCAACTATTAACGCTGAAAAGATCGCTGCCGTCAGCCCCCCTACTGAGCCGGTGGTTGATACCGTAGGGATTGCCAAGAAATTGGCAAACCCAATTGCCAATATGATCTCGGTGCCGTTGCAGTATCAGTTCAGTCGTGGTGTTGGAAAAAATCAAGGCGGCTCCGAGCAAACGCTATTGTTTCAGCCAGTTGCTCCATTTAATCTGGGTGGCGGTGATACATTTATCGTGCGTCCGATCATTGCTGGTGCGAGAGAGGTCAGCGTTCAAAATGCTGCTGGGCAGTCATTTTCCGGTTACGGTATTGCTAGCGTTACCCTCGAATCTTTTTATGCACCGAATACCAACTCATCCTGGATCTGGGGCGTGGGTCCTTATGCCCAGTCCCCATCGGGCAATAGCGGAAAATTTGGTTCACAGCAAACTGGTGCCGGCGTAACTGGTGTGGTGCTCAATCGTCAAGGCCCTTGGACTTATGGAGTGCTTGGCTACCAATCATGGAATGTGGGTGGTAACCCAGCGTTTGGTACGCAAAACAATATATATGGACAACCTTTTGTTGCATTCACCACAAAAGAGGCTTGGACCTATACCGCCAATATGGAAGCGCTGTATAACTATGACACGCATCGCACCTCTAATCCTCTCTACATTGGCGCATCCAAGCTAATGGTATTTGATGGGGTGCCAATTTCATTTGGCGCGGGTCCGATGTATTACGTCAGCAACATCCCTGGTGGTCCTTCTGGTTGGGGTGCTCGTGCTACTGCAACCTTGGTTGTTCTTAAATAATTACTATTCACACTTGGGAGTGTAAAAATGAAATTCGCACCAAAACTATTGTCAGTACTGTTAATAGCTCATTGCACACTTTCTTTTGCCAAGGGCAATGCGGATACTATTTTTTATGGTGGCCCTATCCTCACAGTGAATGCCAAGAATGAGGAAGTCCAAGCCCTTGCAATTCAAAACGGCAAGATTGTTGCGGTTGGTACAAAAGAGGCTGTAACTAAAGATTGGCAATCAGACGGTACTAAAGTCACTGATCTCAAGGGTCAAACACTTATGCCTGGTTTTGTAGAGCCTCATGTGCACATTATGGTGACTTCGGTACTTGAAGGTCTGGGCTTAAATCTCAGTAACTTTACTTTGCCTTATGACACCTTGGAAACCTTGAGCCAGAAGTTGAAGGCAGGCCTTAAAAATGTGCCTGCTGGCGGATGGTTATTTGGCTTTGGTGTTGATCCATCGCGCACCGCCCCCTTTATGGCTGAATTGACTGCGGATGAACTAGACAAGGTTTCTACTGAGGTACCGATTTTCATCGTGAATCAATCGGGTCATATTGGCTATGTCAATCACAAGGCTTTAGAACTTGCTGGCGTTACTGATAAAACCCCGAATCCTGCTGGTGGCGGTATTTATGTGAAAGATGCGCAGGGCAAGCTCACTGGTAAGTTGGTGGAGCCGCCTACTTATTTGCCATTTATGGCCAAAATGCCGAATCCAACTGAGGCGGAATTATTTTCTGCGATTCAGGGCACCATGAAAAAAATGGCATCAACAGGGGTGACAACAGCTTCTGATATGAGTGTTGGTGGTAATTTCGGTGTTGATAAGGAAATTGCAATTTATAAAAGTATTTTTGCAAAAAATGCTTCACCAATAAGAGTGCGCGGTTATTTATTTAGTGAAACTTTGCCTGCTGGATACAACACGATCAAACCGAATGAAGGTGATGATCGGTTGCGCTTTATTGGCATTAAATATATTACCGATGGCTCTACTCAAGGCTTGACTGCTGCGCTCAATGATCCGTACAGTTATCCGAAGGGTTCTAAATGGAGCGGGGCCTTGAACTACAAAGATGCCGACATTTACGCTTCTATGAAGTCATATTTTGATCAGGGTTGGCAAATTTCTTCACACTCAAATGGAGATAAGGCGATTGACCAAGCTCTTAACAGCTACTCAAAGCTTTTGGCTGGAAATCCTCATCCAGAAGAGCGTCGTTTGCGTATTGAGCATTTCACTGTCAACCATGAGCCTCAGGTTAAAAAGGCAGTGAAGTTGGGTGTGATCCCTAGTTTCACGATTGGGCATGTGGATTATTGGGGTGCGGCCTTTAATAATCACATCATCGGATCTGAGCGCGCTAAGCGCATCGATCCTGCTGGAGATTTCAAGCGCGCGGGCGGTAAATTTACCTTACATAGCGATACGCCAGTTTCGAACGTGGGTCCGTTGAACTACATTAGCGAAGAAGTGACCCGCTTGTGGCAGTTGCCTCCGCAGAAAGTCTTGGGACCCACTCAGGCGGTCACTGTTGATGATGCTATTCGTGCGATCACGATCGATGCCGCGTATCAAGTCTTTGCTGACAATATCGTCGGAAGTCTAGAGCTTGGTAAGCAAGCTGACTTAGTAGTGCTGGAGAAGAATCCCCGCAATACACCGCCAGCAGATATTCGTAATATCAAGGTCAAGGGAACTTGGATTGATGGCAAGCAGGTGAATGTGAATTAACTTTCAAGGCCAAGTAAGATTTTCTTGCATATGAAAGCCCGCTTTTGCGGGCTTTTTTATTTAGCTAAACAGATTTATTTTGATAGGTGCTCCCTAAGTAGGGTGGCTGAGGGCGATAGATTTGCGCCTTCTTTGATTGCCAGTAGCAGGTTGCGCTTGGCCCAGGAGTCTTTGAGATGAACCACCGCAAGGTCCATTGCTTGGATTTGAGCAATGCAAGCTTGGATAGGTAGCACGCCAATTCCTAGATTAACTGAAATCATCTGGCACATGGCGTCATAACTGCGCACCTGTATACGCAGCCTCATTTGCATACCTAGCTTCTCGGCGCTTCTGGAAGTGAGTTCTAGTAGCGAGCTACCGCGATTAAGACCAACGAAATCGTAGTTAAGGCACTCTTCAAAAGAAACCTTTTTCTTTTTGCTCAAGGGGTGTGATTTGCTGCAGGCGATTACAAGCTCATCACTCCCAATCATCTTGGTATCTAAGCCTGTGGTTGGAGAGCCTTCAGCAAATACGCCAATGTCAGCAATGCCATCTAGTAATGCGCGCACGATGTCGCCACTAATCTGCTCTTCGACTTCCACTTGGATCTCGGGGTGCTCTTTAAGAAACTGCGCCAAAGCGGCTGGCAGAAATTCAGTTAAAGCGGACATATTTGCCCAAAGTCGGACGTGACCCTTAACTCCCTTGGAGTATTCACCGAGCTCATTGCTAAATTGCTCAAATCCCTGAAAGAGTCTCAATGCGTGTTGCATCACCGCATGGCCGGCTTGTGTGAGGGTAACGCCCCTGGCTGATCGATCTAGTAGAGTGATGCCAACCGTCTCCTCTAGCTCGGAGATTCTTCTGCTGGCGGCCGATAGAGCTAGATTGCATTCATTTGCGCCCTTGGTAATGCTTCCACTTTGGGCAACGGCACAAAAGAGCTTGAGGGTGACAAAGTCGACTCTAGCGGGGTTAATTGAGGAATTCATAGGTGGTATTTTAGCTAAGCCTTCGCAAAATGAGAAGGCTTGATCGTTTCATAGCAATTCTCAAGGGCGTGAAAAGGGCGTAACTTTAGCCAATAGATCTTTTCGGGGAACATCATGGAGCCATTAGCAAATCTCAAAGTCATAGAAATGGGGCAATTGATTGCTGGACCATTTGCCGCCAAAACCTTGGCAGATTTTGGTGCGGATGTCATCAAAATTGAGCCGCCGAAAGTTGGCGATGCGTTACGAAAATGGCGTTTGTTAAAAGATGGCACTTCAGTATGGTGGCAGGTGCAGTCGCGTAATAAGCGCTCTCTTTCTTTAGACCTCAGGCAGGCCGAAGCTCAAGACATTGTTCGTACTTTAATTTCAGAAGCAGATGTATTGATCGAAAATTTCCGTCCCGGCACTTTGGAGGGGTGGGACCTTGACCCTGTGAAGTTGCTCGAGCTGAATCCCAAACTCATTGTTCTCAGAATTAGCGGCTATGGCCAGACCGGTCCCTATCGAGATAAACCAGGCTTTGGTGTAGTGGCTGAAGCGATGGGTGGTTTACGACATCTCACAGCCGAGCCAGGCAGGGTGCCTGTGCGTGTGGGTATTAGCATTGGCGACACCCTTGCTTCCTTGCACGGCGTGATTGGAATTTTATTGGCCTTGCAAGAACGACATCAGAGTGGCAAGGGGCAGGTGATTGATATCGCCCTTTATGAGGCCGTATTCAATTGCATGGAAAGTTTACTGCCTGAGTACAGCGCGTTTGGTGAAGTGCGTCAAGCTGCTGGCAGTGCTTTACCTGGTATTGCTCCAACGAATGCCTATCTTTGTGCAGATGGAGGCTATGTATTGATTGCTGGTAATGGCGATAGCATCTTTAGGCGCTTGATGGGGATGATTGGTCGTGATGATTTGGCAAACGATGCAGAGTTGGAAAACAACGATGGCAGAGTGAGACGTGTCGCTGAGTTAGATCAGGCAATCGGCGAGTGGACTAAAACAGTGAATACCGATCAGGCCTTGAAGATGCTCGATTCAGTGGCGGTGCCTGCTGGAAAAATATACACCGTTGCTGATATTGCGAATGACCCACACTACAAGGCGCGTGAGAATATTCAAACCATTCGCATGCATGATGGCAGCACTTTAGATGTTCCAGGTGTGATTCCAAAACTTTCTCGTACCCCTGGATCAATCAAGACATTGGCGCCTGATATTGGTGAGAACACCGATGAGATCTTGCGAGATATTGGTTTAACTGAGGCGCAGGTGATATCTTTAAAAGAGCGTGGCGTTGCTTTTACTAAATAAATGCGGAACCCAAGCAACAAATATTAAATGAATACATTTATGACCAGAATATATTTCAATGATGTAGTGACTAGAGATGGCTTTCAGATTGAACCTAACTTCATTCCGACTGATGACAAAGTCAAATTGGTGGATGAGCTAAGTCAGTGTGGCTTTGCCAAGATTGAGGTGACTTCATTTACATCGCCCAAGGCAATCCCAATGTTGCGGGATGCAGAAGAGGTGATGGGTAGAATTCAGCGCGTTCCTGGCGTTGAGTACACGGTCTTAGTGCCCAATTTAAGAGGCGCTGAACGCGCCTTTGAATCTCGCGCTGATGAATTCAATCTCGTGATGTCTACTTCTGAGACTCACAATCTTGCTAATTTACGCATGAGTCGCGAGAAAAGTTTTGCTGGATTGGCCGAGGTGATTCGTTATGTAGATGGTAGGACGCCGATTAACGTTTCTCTATCGACTGCGTTTGGCTGCCCTATGGAGGGTGATGTTCCTCAGGCGGTAGTAGAGAAGTTTGTGAAGCGCTTTGCTGATTTAGGGGTGCGTGGAGTCACTATTTGTGACACTACGGGGATGGCCCATCCTGCTCAAGTAGCGAAGATGGCTGATGATTTACAAAAACAATTTTCCGATTTGCAGCTCACTTTCCATTTTCATAATACGAGAGGCATGGGCTTGGCGAATGTGCTGGCAGCAGTGCAATCTGGAATTAACCGCTTCGATGGTTCCTTAGGTGGTTTGGGTGGCTGCCCATACGCTCCCGGCGCAAGCGGCAATATCTCAAGTGAAGACGCCATTCATATGCTCGATGCCATGGGATACGATACTGGAATGGATATTCCAAGGTTATTGGATTTGGCTCGTGAATTACCCCACATTGTTGGGCACTCAGTTCCTGGTCAGGTTGCAAAGGCTGGAGCTACATGTCAGTTGCATCCAGCCCCATCCTACGTCAATGAATTGCGTTAAATAGTCATCCAATTTGAAGGTTAGCCCCATGCGTAAATATTTTTCTACAATCAATGTACTAGTCCTACTGCTATTGACCCAGGTGTCTATTGCTGGCTATTGTCAGGATGGCGGCAAGTACCCAAATAAACCAATCACTTTTATTGCTTCCTCTGCGCCTGGAGGTACGACGGATTTCACGGCTAGAGTGCTAGCTCAGCCCCTTGGGTTGGCGCTTGGGCAAACCATTGTTGTGGAGAATAAAGCCGGAGCATCGGGCGCGATTGCAGCCGCCGCCGTAAAGAAGGCGGACCCAGACGGGTATACCTTGCTGGTTCAATACTCTGGCTACCATGTCATCACCCCATTAGTGAGCAAGAATCCATTGCCTTGGGAATTAAAGGATTTTCAAGCTGTAGCCAACGTGATCTCGGCGCCACAAATTGTGGTGATTCGGGCGGATCTGCCATTTAAGACCATGAATGAGTTGATTGCTTATGCAAAGGCTAATCCCGGTAAATTAAATTACGCTTCATCTGGCAATGGTTCTTTGCAACACGTTACTGGCGCTATGCTGGAGCAACAAGCAGGCATCAAAATGACTCACGTGCCTTATAAGGGAACAGGGCCTGCATTGGCTGACTTGCTGGGTGGCCAAGTAGATTTGACCTTTGGTACTCCGCCGCCATTTATTCCGCATATTCAAACGGGAAAGTTACGCGCCTTGGCTACCACTGGCAAGAAGCGCTTACTCAGCTTGCCTGAAGTTCCTACTGCTGCCGAGGCAGGTCTGCCTAAGCTCGATGCCACTTCTTGGTTTGCGGTATTCGCCCCAATCAATACGCCAACGCCGATTGTTAACCAACTCACTACTGAGATTGCCAAAGTGATGGCTGCACCATCCTTTAAGCAAAAGGCAGTGGAGATGGGTGCGGAAGCTACTTATATGAATCCAAAGCAATTAGAGGAGTTCATTAAGGGTGAGAATACGCGTTGGTCTGCCGTGGTGAAAACTGCGAAGATTGAGGCTGACTAATTCAGGGGTCTATAGATGATTGATCACTTAGATCATCTAGTGCTAACCACGGCGAATGAAAGTGCATGTGTTGATTTCTACACGCGTGTGCTTGGTATGAAGCTAGAGAGTTTTATTGGCGGTACACCACCAGTGGAGCGAAAAGCATTTAAATTCGGAAATCAGAAAATTAACCTTCATATCAAGGGGAGGGAGTTTGAACCCAAGGCTGATATTCCGACTCCGTGATCTCTGGATCTGTGTTTTATTGCTGATAGACCGCTGGTGCAGGTTATTGCTAAATTGGCCGAGGAGAGCTGGCCCATTATTGAGGGGCCGGTGATGCGTACTGGCGCTACTGCAAAAATTCATTCAGTATATGTGCGAGATCCTGATCAAAATTTGATTGAAATCAGCGAGATTGTTTAAGGCATATTGAATGAAGCAAGATGAATTTCTAAAAATGCTTGCCGAGGAAAATTTTCCGGAACCAACTTTGGTAGTGCGTGAGTCATCTGGATTTTTGGATTCTCATTCCCATCCATTTGAAGTAAAGGCTTTAGTGATCGATGGTCAGATTGATCTGATGATTGATGATCTAAAGCGGGTGTATTTGCCTGGAGATGTATTTCATCTAGATTTCGAACAGATGCACGCCGAGCGCTATGGTAATCAGGGTGTTAGTTATCTTGCTAGCAGAAAATCCCGAGGGTAAAAATACCTAAGGTCCATATAACGTTTGGAGCGTATTTGGCAACATCACATTCTCCAGGCCTTATGATTGGGTTATGGTTTCAATATCCTTAATTAATACTCTCTTGCGACTGAATATCGAGTGCTCAGTCCAATCATAAGCAGCTCTAGCCTGCAGCTAGTAAAAGAGGGGCTATCAAAGCTGAAGCAAAGGTTTGATGGCGCCCGTGACGAGCCCTATGTTGTAGAGAGTCGTCAATTCAAAGCCTTATATTTTGATAGCGAATCCACACAAAGTTTGATGGATGTGCAAGCGCCACTTCGATTGGTTGTGAGTTATACCGAGACGATGATGGGATTTCTCATGTTTCATTCCAACCCCAAAAGTATTGCCATGATAGGGTTGGGCGGTGGATCTCTTGCGAAATATTGTCACCATCATTTGCCCAATACCTCAATTTTGGTTCTTGAAAATAATCCCAAGGTAATCGCACTCAAGGATCAATTTCATGTTCCTGATAATGGCCCCCGTTTTCGGGTGCTAGAAGCCGATGGGGCGGAGTATTTCAGAAATACCGAAGAGCAATTTGATGTATTGCTAATCGATGGGTATAACAAATTTGGACAAGCAGCCCAGCTGTGCAGTGAAGACTTTTATGCCAGCTGTCTTGCATGCTTGAATCCTGGCGGTGTGATGGTGATTAATTTTTCTGGGAAGGCAGGATTGAATCAGGCCTACCAAGAGAGGATTGATCGCATCTTTGGGCGTTCTTCAGTGCTGGTCATGGAGTATGACCGGATGAATCAAATTTTATTTGTAAGCAACAGCGATTTATTGAGCGTATCTTCGGCGGATTTGTATAAGCGGGCTGCAATTTTGGATGAGAGCCATGAAATACACCTCCCGAGAACCGTGCAAAATTTCCTTACCCAAAGAAAAGTAGATCATTTTCAGGAAAGAAGCCCCTAAATTTTGATATGAATCAAGAAAGAGGCGGCAAATGGGATCACAATACCAATGTAGTTTTGATTATTCTTAAATAAAGTGAGTTTTTATGAATATAGAATTTATTGGTCCTGCCACTCTCTTGAGTAATGGCGACGTTTCTTATCCCGCACTTTTGGATGGTCAGCCTTTGCAATGCAGTTTCAGCTACGAGGCTCTGCAAGATTTAGATGTCAATAGCGTTGAGGACGATGCCTTGAAATTATTTAAAAATCATCAGTTGAAATTGTTATCGATTGCAGAGCAGAAAATTCGCAATGGCTATGCCGTTAATGGCGCGGTGCATTTATTTAGCCATGATCTAGTGCTGGATTAACGATTTAATCCAGATCCATTCAATATTCCGTTGCTTAATTAGAAAGAGAAAGTATGTTATTTAATCACTCAGTAATCTGGATCGACCACCAAGAGGCGCATGTCATTTATTTCAATCCCACCGCAAGTGAGAGCGAAGTCATTAAAACAAGATCGACGCATAAAAATATTCACCACAAAAGTGGCTCGATAAGTGGTGCACAAGCAGCGCCAGATCAGCATTATTTGCATGAAGTGATCCAGGCCGTTAAAGAATCTAAGGAAATTTTGATTGTTGGGCCGGGCTCAGCAAAATTAGAGCTCATGAAATATGCCTCTAAGCACGATCACCTGACCGCTGAAAAAGTGGTGGGTATCGAGACTGTTGATCATCCAAGCGATAGGCAGTTATTGGCCTATGCCAAAAAATACTTCGCCAGAGTTGATGCCTTAAAGGGTGACACCGTCATTACCCGCTAATCAATTTATCCCCCTGAAAAATGGGGGATAATTTATTGATGTTGCTCATTACCGCCTTTATCGCCAATGGATTGTTGGCACTCATTGTGATCTTGCTTCACTACGAGGCCTTATTTCAGCTAGATAAAAATCTACCCAAGGTTGCGCATATCGCCCCTCGCTTTAAGGTATTGCTGGGTGTTGGCGCTATTTTTATTGCTCACGTTGTTGAGATTTGGATCTTTGCCTTAGGCTATTTTGCGACATTACATTTTCCCGCGATGGGAAATCTTGTCGGGGAGTTATCTGGTCATGGGATATTGTTGGACTGCGCCTACTTATCTTTTATTACCTTTACAACTGTCGGTTATGGTGAAATTGTTGCGCAAGGATACTTGAGGTATTTGACAGGAGTAGAGGCGCTTACGGGACTCATCTTAATTACCTGGTCAGCTTCATTCTTATTTATTGAGATGCAGAAGTATTGGACTGTATATAAGTCGAATCAGACCAAGCAATACAAATGAGTTTTATTGGGTATTAGCCCTAAAAATCTTTCATCAGTCGCACTGCTAGGACGCGAGTTTGTATGAAACCATTTTTGATTTCCATATCGCGACCGTATTGCAGTGAAAATCTTCCGATAGGGGTATGCGCTTGTCCGCTTAGGAGAAACCGCTGCGTATTCACTACATTGTTCATGTAAGTATTGTTAATCGATGTCGCGCCACCGACCGCATAAATGTACGAAGCGCCAACCGTAAAGATTTCGTTAATGCGATAGATTGGACCAAGCTGGGTGGTGGTGAGTGGCTTTTGAGTAAGTGATACGTTATCGCTTGTTGAGTTGCAGGCTGCGGCACATTGGCTATTGCCGCCAAACCACATTGTGTCCACGGCAATCATGCCGTCAATACCGCCGACAATCGGAGTTTGAAATCCAATCTGCAGATCTGTGCGGAAGCGGTTCTCAGCCAGATTAAAGGCTTGCCCACTCGAATAGCTTCCCATCGGAGCAATGAGATAACCACCCACTCCAACATACGTTCTTGTAGCCTTATTGGCGTAAGGCCAAATCGCAGTTGCCAGTACAAGGTCACCAAAGCCGGTATCGGTCGGAGCGCTAGAGAGTGATCCGGCTGGTCGCACCGATCCATAAGGCAGTTGGATATACGAGACCGCAGGTAGATCAGCTAAGGTGTAGGTTCGCGCGCCGCGCAAGATTGCGCTTTGGGTATCAATAACCGGGCTTGCAAATGATGTCTTTGAATTTACAGCACCATTGCTATAGAAGGTTGAATTCTCGGTGTTGTAGTAACTGACTGTGATGAAATTCTTATTGGGGGGCGGCGCAACAATATCATTCGGCTGCAAATCTACCGCCCATGCTGTGAGAGCATGAGTGAGGGTAAGTGCAAGAAGGGCGCTTCGAATGTAGTGCATAGCGCCCGTATTTTAGGTTGATTTGTCTAGTTTATGCGCTGATCATGCTCAAGAATGGGGCGAATGGTTTAGGGGACAACCCCCATCAATACTCAGAAATAGATCTTCAAACCATACCTAATATTGGTTTGGCGGCCTTATTGATTTGAGCTATAAAATCCCTCTAATTGATTGCGCTCATCTTTGGGCCCGGCTTTTTATCTTTATTAGGAAATCATGAATCATCTCTCAAAGCTCTTTGTGCTGTTGTGCACTCTTTTCTTGGCGGCGTGCCAGTCCACTGGAGGTGATGGCAAGCCATTGACCGCGCAAGAGATTGAGCAAAAAAGACAAGCCACTCTTCAAATGTCTCAAACAGGCCTGGCAGCCCTAGTTAAGCAGAATCCTGCGGTCGAAAAAATAGTGAAGGACGCTCCGGGTTATGCTGTTTTCAGCACTACAAATGTCAATATTGTTTTATTAGTTGTAGCCAGGGGTGAAGGTGTTTTGTATGACAAGCGTCACTCAGGCGACCCGATCTTTATGGAAGCGGTAAAGACAGGTGAGGGTGTTGGTGCCGGATATCAAAATCAGTATCAAGTCATTATTTTTAAAAACACCGATGCGATTGATCAGTTTCTCTTAACCTCTATTGATGGATATCGTGGTGGCATGGATGTTGATGCAAATTTTTCAGCGGGTTCGGGTGGAACTATTCGTTCCTTCAATCCCAATATTACTTTTTATACAGTAGGCTTATCGGGATATGACCTCCAGGCCAACTATGGCGGCACTTTTTACTTGGTGGACAAGCAATTAAATGATGCGAAGATTTTGAATAATCTGCCTAAGAAGCAATAAGGCAGTCAAGCGCTGTCTGAATGGTTTGGAGATGAATGTCAACCGTGGAGTCGATCTTTTTTCCATAGCCTCCAGCCATGCAGGTTGCTATCGGAATTTGACGGCTTAGGCCATATTGAAATACGCATTCATCTCTTTGCTTCATCCCCTGCTTGCTGACGCGAAGTTTGCCTAATCGATCATCCTCATGAGCATCGGCGCCGGCTAAGTAAATAATTAAATCCGCTTTAAATCGAGAGTCCAATATTTCAAGGCTGTGATGAAGCGCTGTCAAATAGGCTTGATCTTGAGTCTCATCTGGTAGGCCAATATCAAGGTCGCTATTTTCTTTTGAAAATGGAAAATTATTTTGCCCATGAATGGACAAGGTAAATATAGAAGAATCATTTTCCAAAATAGACGCCGTACCATTGCCCTGATGCACATCTAAATCAATAATTGCCACTGTAAGATTTTGGTTTACTTCTCTTTGTAGGGCTCTGGCCGTGATTGCTGCATCATTAAATACGCAGAAGCCACTACCTCGATTTCTATAGGCGTGGTGTGTGCCTCCGGCAAGATTCACAGCTAGACCATCTTGAAGAGCGTCCTTCGCAGCTGCAAAAGTTGCACCAGCAGACCTTTTGGAGCGTTCCACCATTTGGGGGCTCCAAGGAAAACCAATTTCTTGTTGTTCCTTGGTGTTGAGGGTTCCTGTGAGTACTTTGATTAAGTAAGCGGGATCATGCGCATAAAGAATTTGGGTGTCAGTAATAGCTGGGGCTTCAAGCAGCTCAATGCCCTCTAACAGGGCCACATGGTTGCGCAATTGACTGTACTTTTCCATCGGAAAGCGATGTCCGGGCGGAAGTGGTAAAACATAGTGGTCGGTATAAAAAGCCTTCAATCGCAGTCTCGCAGATTATTTTTATCAACAGTCTATTCTTTTTATAATCTCCAGGTATGACACGATCCGAAAAAACGGGTTTTAAAGGAAATAAATCATTTTTGCCCAGCAAGGTTTGTTTGGCCTGTGGCAGGGAGATGACTTGGCGTAAGTCCTGGTCTAAGAATTGGGATTCCATCAAATTTTGCTCAGACGCCTGCCGTCTTAAAAAATCAGCAGTCACTAATTTAGGGGTTAAGTAATTGCGGGTTTTGATTTATTGGTTTAGAAATGATCTGCGCCTTGTGGACAATCCGGCTATTTCACGGGCTTGCTTGGATGCAGACTTCATCTTGCCGGTATATTTACATGAGCCAGATGGCGAATTAAATGCTTATGGATTTGAACGTGTAGGTCCGCATCGCAAGCTATTTCTAAAGGAATCTTTGGCCGATCTAAGGACTCAATTGAGAGCCTTAGATTCTGATTTATTTGAATTCCACGGCCATGCAACTGCGGTATTTCCGCAATTAATGAAGGCAATCGGTGCTAGCGCAATCTACTGTGAGCAGATTGAGACTCCCGAAGAGATGATGCAGGTATCGGAATTGCTAGGTATGGGTGTTGAGCTTAAGCAATTCTGGCAATCAAGCATGCTCGACCTAAAAGATCTGCCGTTTGATCCACAGACTATGCCGAATGTGTTTACCCAGTTCCGCCAAAAGATTGAAGGTGCAGGGGTCAGGTTTACCGGCCCCATTGCTGCGCCCAAGTATTTGCCGCCACCTCCTGATGGAGTGGATGTGCCGCCTATGGGGGAGATGGAAATTCAACATTCCCAATCTCCCTATTTGGGTGGCTCTAGCCGAGCCCAGAGTCATCTACAGCAATATCTTGAGCGTCGCTTGCCAGATACCTATAAGGAAACTCGCAATCATCTGACTGGCCAGGATTACTCAAGTAAGTTCTCTTTTTGGCTATCGCTGGGCTGTATTTCAGCGCGAGATATCGCCGCGCAGATCAATCAATATGAGGAGCGCCATGGTGCAAATGATGGCACTTACTGGCTCTGGTTTGAATTGTTATGGCGTGATTATTTTCGTTTTATTCATTTCAAGTTTGGTCGGCAGCTCTACCGAGCTCGGGGCTTAAGTAATTTACCCACCCCTTCATTAGATGTAGGGCAGTTTGAAGGCTGGAAATCTGGCAGCACGGGGAATGCCTTTGTCGATGCTGGAATGCATGAGTTGCAGAGCACTGGTTATTTGTCCAACCGAATGCGACAAATTGTCGCCAGCTATTGGATTTATGACATGCAGGGAGATTGGCGAATTGGGGCTGCTTGGTTTGAAAATCAGCTGGCAGATTTTGATATCTATAGCAACCAAGGCAACTGGTTATACATTGCTGGACGAGGAACAGATCCACGGGGCGGTAGGCAATTTAATGTTGCCAAGCAGGCCCAAGATCATGACCCCCAAGGGGAATACCGTAGATTGTGGAATAAGCCAAATTAATGGCTTAGATAACCGGCACTTCAGCGTATTGCAACAGCACCTCTAGGGAAACTTTTTCTAAAGCTTTTACATGAGTGCTTTCAAGCTTAATCATGGGCGCGCAGTGTTGTTCGAGTGCCTCGATCCAACGGTTAAGACAGAGGCACCATTGATCGCCCGCAACTAGTCCTGGAAATTGATATTCAGGTCTTGGGGTAATTAAGTCGTTTCCTCGCTGACGACTGAATTCTAAAAAATCATTGGTTACTATCGCGCAAACTAAATGGCTGCCGGCATCTTGTTCATTGGTTTTACAGCAGCCATCTCTAAAGAACCCGGTCAAAGGATCAAATGAGCAGGGTACTAGTGGTTGGCCTAAAACGTTTAAGTTGGCATCTTGCGACATGGGTACTTTCTTTATTTACCAGGGTAGTTTTGCACCGGAATAGCTGATGAAGCTTCCTGAATCTTCTTTATTGAGTGAGAGCAAGACTTGAAGCATGTCTCCGGCTGCCACTAAAGCTGGCCTTCCGATTTGTTCGCCCTTGAAGGGTTTTGATAGTCGAGAATTTACGGTGCCGGGATGGAGTGCTATTAAGGCGGTATTTGGTTTTGTTCTGCCAAACTCAATTGCAGCTGTTTTGATCAGCATATTTAAAGCTGCTTTGGAGGCACGGTAGCTATACCAGCCGCCCAAGCGATTGTCTTCAATGCTGCCTACTTTTGCAGAAAGGGTTGCCATTACAGAGCCTGCGGGATCAAGTAGCTTGGAAAAGTGCTTGATAGTGAGGCTTGGTCCAATCGCATTAATTTGCATCAGCATCTGTAATTGCTCTGGATTCAGGTCATCCAATTTCTTCTCGGGCATCCACTTTTCAGAATGTAGGATGCCAATGGTATTAATAATGAGCTGGAAAGGCGCCTCAGCCAATAGGGCATTGGCTGAGGACTCGATAGAGTCGAGATTCAGGTAGTCAATGGAGTGAATCGAGTTGCGGTGAATGCCTCTAACCAGGGTGCAGGAGGGGTTATTTTCCAGAAGCTCCACAAAGGCTGCCCCAATCGTGCCAGACGAGCCAATCACTAGTGCGCGGAATGGGGGTGAGATTAATGGCATGGATGTGGTGTCATAGGGAGTCCAGCTAGTTTATTGAATAAGTCTTAAACTTGCTCGATGACAAGTGCACAGCCCAACTTACTATCTGAAGCTGACTTATCTCGAGTCATTGAGATGGCCTGGGAGGATAGAACCCCTTTTGAGGCCATAGAGCTTAATTTCGGATTGACTGAGCCTCAAGTGATTGCCTTGATGCGCGGGAGTTTAAAGAGAGCTTCATTTAACTTATGGCGCAAAAGAGTTACTGGCAGATCAACAAAGCATGTTGCCCTAAGAAGTAAGTTGGTTACACGAGCCTACTGTTCTACCCAGTACAAGCAAAGATAAGTCAATGAGCAAATTGACATTGTTCTATGATGGTTTGTGCCCCCTATGCCAAGCTGAAATTATTTTTTTATCCGGCAGAAATCAGGCTGGATTATTAGACTTTATTGATATCAATTCAGAGAAATACTCTGCTCAAGATGTGGGGGTGTCGTGTGATGAAGCATTACAAGCCATGTATGCGCAATACGAGGATGGCACTTTAATTAGCGGGGTCGATGTATTTGCTGCTGCCTATGAAAGGGCTGATTTGCCAAAGCTAGCGTGGTTATTTTCTCGACCAAGCTTGCGCCCATTGCTGATGTGGGCATACCGTTTTTTTGCAAAAAACCGCCATACGATTTCTGGTATTTTTGGCCCGACCGCATTGTGGATTGTGAATACAGCGGGCAAGAGTAGGAGTTAGGATGATGATTCAATATTTCACAAAAAACGGTTTTGCCTTATTCATGATGCTATCGCTTATTAGTAGTCTTGGCTTGGCGAACAACATTACTCATATTGAAGATGTAATTAAGCAAGTTCAGCCCCAAGGCGCTGGTAGACTGAACTTCTGGGGGCTTCATATCTATGACGCAACTTTGTACCGATCTTTGGGGAAGGATTCATCAGAGTTTGCTTTGGATGTCAGATATCAAAAATCATTCTCCGGCAAGGCTATTGCTAGCCGGACCGTAGATGAAATGAAAAATATTGGCGTGCCTGAGAGTCAGGCTATGGCTTGGGGAAAAGAGTTGGCTGAGATTTTGCCTAATGTTGAGCCTGGGCAAACCCTCACAGGGGTTTATTCTTCACAGCAAGGAACCACCCTATTTTACGAAGGTAAAAAAATTGCCCAAATTCCTGGGGCGGATTTTTCAAAAGCATTTTTTGGAATTTGGCTTAGTCCTAAAACAAGTGCGCCAAAGCTAAGAGCCGAATTACTTGGGAACGGCTGCCCACCACCAATCATTTCTGGAGCTTGCTAAATGCGTAAGATGATGTCCGCCTTAAGATTGTTTATTGGATTTTTATTGGCAGTGAGCTTGTGCGCCTGTTCATCTCCTACAGTGACTCAGTATGCGCAAGAGGCTCCTCGGTTGGACCTCAGTGAGTACTTCAATGGCACGATCGATGCTTACGGTATCTTCACTGATCGTAGTGGTAATGTTCAAAAAAGATTTACTGTGTTGTTGGTGGCAAAGTGGTCCGTAGTGGACGGTAAAAAAACTGGTATTTTGGACGAAAGCTTTGAGTATTCCGATGGAACAAAGCAAAAGCGGATATGGACTCTTACTGAAACCGCCCCGGGCAAATACATTGGCACAGCCGATGATGTGATTGGCGAAGCGCTCGGAGAGTCATCTGGAAACGCCTTAAATTGGACTTATACCTTGGCCTTGCCGGTGGATAAAACAATCTATCACGTGCAATTTAATGATTGGATGTATCTCATTACTCCTAAAGTCATGATGAATAAGGCGAAGATGAGCAAGTTCGGTATTGAGCTTGGTGAAGTGACGCTGAGTTTCTATAAGCGTTAAGAAATTCTAAGAAAGATGCCATTGAAAAAGCTCATACTCATTCTGGGCGATCAGTTAGATCTCGATAACCCCGTTCTCAAAAGCATCAATTCCACTCTTGATCAGGTGGTCATGATTGAATCTGCGGATGAGGCGAAATTTGTTTGGTCGCATAAAGCCAAGATTGCCTTGTTCTTGTCGGCTATGCGCCATTTTGCAAAGCGGCTTGAAGAGCTCGGCCTCCCGCTTTTGTATATTCAGCAATCTCCTCGGTCTATTGTGGAGAATCTGAGAGCAATTATCGAGTCGGAAAAATTTACCCACTTGGTTTGCATTGAGCCAGGTGAGTGGCGACTCAAGCAAGCAATTGAAGCCTTGGCTTCAGAGCTAAAGATCAAGCTAGAGATGCTGGAAGATCCCCATTTTTATTGCTCCCGTCAGGAGTTTGGCGCTTGGGTTGCTGGAAAAAAAGAGTTGCGATTGGAATATTTTTACCGTCTTATGAGAAAGACGCATGGAATATTGGTGGACGAGAAAGGTAATCCAGAGGGCGGACAGTGGAACTTTGATAGAGATAATCGCAAGCCATTTCCAAAGAAGGGCCCTGGCTTGATTCCACCCCCTGAGTTATTTGAGCCAGACTCAATCACTAGTGAGGTGCTGGAGTTGGTGGAAAAAACCTACCCGGATCATCCTGGATCTTTGCGCCACTTTCGGTGGCCCGTCACTCGTCCTCAGGCGCTAAAAGCTCTAGAGGGTTTTATTGAGCATCGCTTAGGCACCTTTGGCATCTATGAGGATGCTATGTGGACCGATACGCCATTTGGTTGGCACTCTTTGCTTTCTAGTGCAATGAATCTGAAGTTGCTGAATCCGAGAGAGGTCATTGCAGCAGTGATTCAAGCATGGAAAAAAGAGAATTTAGATCTTTCAACAGTTGAAGGATTTATACGTCAGATTTTGGGTTGGCGAGAATTTGTTCGGGGCATGTATTTTTTAGATATGCCGCAGATGGCGGAAGACAATTTCTACGACCATCATCATGCTTTGCCGAGCTGGTACTGGTCGGGCGAGACCAACATGTCTTGTATGCAGGAAGTGATCGGACAAACTCTCGAGTATGGCTATGCGCATCATATTCAGCGATTGATGGTGACAGGTAACTTTGCGTTATTGGCGGAAGTTTTGCCAAAAGAAGTATGCGACTGGTACTTAGCTATTTATATAGATGCAATTGAATGGGTGGAGTTACCTAATACTGCGGGCATGGCCTTGTTCGCGAGTGGCGGGCGATTCACGAGCAAGCCCTATATATCGAGTGGTGCTTACATTAAGCGAATGAGTAATTATTGCGACTCATGTCAATACAAGCCAGATATTCGGTTCGGGGAGGGAGCATGCCCCATTACCAATCTCTATTGGAATTTTCTAATCAAACATCGCAAACAATTTGAGGCTAGTCCTCGCACTCGTCTCATGACTGCTAACTTGTCCAGAATTAGCGATGATGATCAAGCGGCCATTCAGCGACATGCAAAGGTCATTTTGGGTGATCTGAATGCGCTTTAAGCGTGGGCGACGCATTTTTAGATTTTGTGTCACACTTTCGTCAAATAAATCAATGGCTTAAAGGCTGCAATGAGAATAGAAGATACCGATCCGGCAAGACATGCGGGTATTGAATACCCAATGGAAGTAGGCGCCCCTGTTTTTGCGCCAATCAAGGTCGTAGAAGAAAAAGATAAGGCTGTCAATGTGGCTCGCCAAAATGCGAAGCTTGAATACGATCGAATCATGGAGCAGGCTGAAGTGCTTATGAAGCAGGCTCGCGCTTTGCAGGCCCGATTGGATGCTACGGAGATGGTGCATAGCGCTAAATTTAGCTTCAACCCAATTCACGGAAAAATTTACCACCTGTATTTTGATAGTCGTAATGAGGTAAATGTATTGATACAAAATGGCCCGAATCAATGGAGTTGCGGTATTCCAGATGCGTGGACCTATTCTATGGCGGTCAAAAAATTAGGTGATAGCACTTGGGCTGTAGTTGAAGATGAAGATGAAGATGTTGCGACATCCTCAATTACGGTAAGATAATTTTTTATAAAAATAAGTAAGGTGACTTGTGACAACTGCTCGAATTGTTAGTCTTTCAGAACTTGGCAGTGCTGATGTTATTCAATTAATCGATAAAGAATTATCAGCGCCAGGTAAGGGTGAAGTACAGCTTCGCCAAACCGCGATTGGTTTTAACTTTATCGACGTATATCAGCGCTCTGGCGTATACCCCTTAGAGTTGCCTACTGGCTTGGGCCATGAGGCCGCAGGCGTGGTCCTGGCTGTTGGAGAGGGTGTAACGCGATTTAAAGCTGGCGATCGTGTGGTGTATATGAATGCCGGAATTGGTGCGTATGCTAGCGCGCGTAATGTGGCGGCCGATAAATTGGTGGCGATTCCCGACGGTATTTCTGATGAAGTTGCTGCAGCAGTATTTTTTAAGGCAATGACTGCGCAATACCTCATCCAAAAGACTTATAAAGTGAAAGCGGGCGATGTGGTGTTGGTGCATGCTGCCGCAGGTGGTGTTGGCCAAATTTTGGCTGGATGGGCAAAATCTTTGGGTGCATTTGTAGTGGGTACGGTAGGTTCGCAGGCAAAGTTCGCTGCAGCTAAAGAGGCTGGTTGCGATGCTGTAGTGGATTACTCGAACCCAAATTGGGCTGAAGAGGTTGTGAAGGCGGCAGGTGGTCGCAAGGCAAACGTGGTCTATGACTCCGTAGCCAAGACTACCTTTTTGGGCTCGCTCGATTGCGCTGCTCCATTTGGCACGGTGGCTTTGTTTGGTGCCGCATCAGGACCGGCTCCTGAAATTCAGCCAGAAATTTTGAATAAGAAAGGCTGCCTATTTTTAACCAGGCCTTCCGTATTTCCTCATAACGCTACTCCTGAGCTTCTCCAAGAAAATGCGAAAGCGGTATTTGATGCGATCGCAGAGGGGCGCGTTAAGGTTCAAATTGGCGCTAAATTTAAACTCGAGCAAGCCGCTGAAGCGCATAAGGCTGCTGAAGGCCGCAAAGTATCCGGGGCGATTGTGATTACGCCTTAAGGCATGATGAGTCTTTGGCAGTCTTTGTAGAGTTAAGAGAAGCCCCGCTTTTGCGGGGCTTTTTTATGCGTCCGTCCTATATCTAGTGCCATGGCTTCGGCAGTAGAATCGACAATAGATTCTGTCTACCATCCCTATCTGGAGTGTTTATGAAAAAGAGTTTTATCAAAAAAGTGCTTGCCACTTCTATTGCCGCTTCTTTGGCTTTGGCGCCAGCGATTGGAAATGCTTGCACTAGCTTTTTATTGAAAGGTAGTGATGGCGGATTTGTTTATGGCCGCACGATGGAGTTTGGGCTCCCGCTCAAATCTCAGCTGACGGTTATCCCAAGAAACCTGCCCTTACTTGGTGTTGGTGTCGATAGTAAGCCTGGTACGGGCCTGAACTGGACTTCTAAATACGCAGTAGCTGGTATGAATGGTTTGGGTATGCCGGTATTAGTGGATGGCATGAATGAGAAAGGTTTAGTAGGCGGCTTACTCAATGCGCCTAATACGGCTGCATACCAAGTTGTAGCGCCGGCAGACTCTGCCAATAGTATTGCCTCTATTCAGATGCTGATGTACGCCTTGACAAACTTTGCCACGGTCGAAGAAGTAAAAGTCGGCTTTAATAAAATCAAAGTGAACCGTTCTATTATCCCCGCCTACAACAATCAATCTGCACCAGTACGCATGACCTTGCATGACGCGGCTGGAAAAAGCATTGTGGTGGAGTACCTTAAGGGCGATTTGGTGATCACCGATAACCCTACTGGCGTAATGACAAATGATCCAGCATTTAGAGATCAACTCAACAATATTGGGAACTATGCAAATCTCACTAGCGTTGAAAAAAATCCGCTGGTGATTAATGGCGCGACCTATGTGCCACCTAGCTCTGGCAGTGGCTTGCATGGCTTACCTGGTGACTATCTCAGTCCAAGTCGCTTTATTCGTGCACTCTTCTTGACGAAGTCTGTTCCAGCAAGTTACTCAACAGTTCAGCAAACTAATACAGCTTGGCATATCTTGGGTAGCTTTGATATTCCTCCTGGCGCGATTAGCTTGCCTGCAACGAATGCTTATGGTGGTGGAGCGGGTGGCATTGAAATTACCGAGTGGTCTGTGGTCGCAGATAATAAAAATATGATGTACTACCTCAAGATGTTTGATTCAACTAATGTGCAGGCATTCGACTTGAAGAAGATCGATGTGAATGCAAAAGCAATTCAGTTCTACGATGTAAATAAGCCCCAGTCATATTTATCCATTAACTAATATTGGATATAGCTTCTATAGGAGGTATTTTGATGCAACTGGCGATGAAATTCGTAGTGGTGACATCCCTTTTGGTTTTTAGTGCTCCGGGGTTTGCGCAAATCCCAGACACGCAATATTCACAAGGTATCTCTTATATTTCTGGTGGAGTGGGTGAGGAAGAGTCGACAGCAATTTTGGCGGAAGCAAAGCAGTGGCCATTGTTGCTGGAGCTCTCCCAGCTCGAGGGTGGTCGTGGCGTTTGGATCTTTGGCGCAAAGATCAAGATTCTGAATGCCAACAATCACGTGATATTTGATGCCCAGGCTGATGGCCCTTATATCCTGATTAACTTGGCTGCTGGCACCTATTCGGTAGATGCTGTTTATCAAGGAGCACCTCAAAAGCGAGTGATTTCCATCAATCCTGCGACACCCCAGAAGATTTCTATCTTCTGGAAGTAGCGAGATCTTGCGCTATCGATCGTTAGTGCTCGTCCTTTTGCTGAAGACTGGCTTAAATGATGCGCTGCCATATAAGCCAAGTTCTCTTTTCTCGGCTATAGTTTGACGAGATCAATACAAATCTTGGAGATTATCGTGCCTGTTTATTCCCGTTTGAGTTCTTTGGTGGTGGCGCTAACGTATGTATTCTTGTCTGGTGCATCAGTTGCACATGCGCAAACTGCAGACAAAGCGAATGTGCAAGGCGGTACTGAGCTCTTATGGCTCGGTCAAGCAGGTTTTCGTATCAAGAGCCCCAGTGGAAAAATGATTTTGATTGATCCATGGATTACCGGCGGCCCTAAAACACCTCCTCAGTATAAAAATGACTTGGCTGCCATCGGACCAATCGATTTGTTATTGGTAACCCATGCCCACGTCGATCATATTGGCGATGCTCCAGCGATTGCAAAATCCAACAATACAAAGTTGTATGGACCGGCAGATATGGTGACCCCATTAATCACTTTGGGTATATTGTCTGGTGATCTAGGGTATCGTTTTAATAAAACAGGGCGCGTAACACCGCTACCCGGGATCAAAGTAACTGCCGTCCAAGCGGAGCATTCTTCCTTGTTGGTTTGGAAAAATCCAGCCACCGATAAGATGGAATCTCATCCAGCCGGCGAGCCAATGGGTTACATCATTGAATTAGAGAATGGCTTCAAAATTTGGCACATGGGTGACACAGGCCTCTTTACTGATATGAAGTTTATTAGCGAGCATTACAAGCCAGATTTAGTGTTGATCCCGATTGGTGGAAATTTCACGATGGCCCCCGATGATGCCGCCTATGCCTTGAAAACATGGGTGAAGCCAAAGATGGTCATCCCTATGCACTACAACTCCAATCCACTGACCAAAGGCACCCTCCTAGAGTTCCAGGATGCCATGAAAGGCAGTCCAATCAAAATCATTCCAATGACCGAAGGGCAGACGGTTCGGCTTTAAGTGCTTTGATCTTCAGGAGAGCCTCCCTCTAGACTCGGCTTATAATCACCTAAGCGATTGAATTAAAAGAATTTATTCTTTAAATTACTGTTTTAGGCGGTTTGACAGCCTTGAGGGGCTCTTGGACAATGTCTGAAGTGGTTTGATTCAAGCCATTTCTTCTGATGACAGCCATTAACTCTCCTTTCCCCCAATCTAATTTGCCCATGCTTGAGGCACGGGCTATTGCCTGTGTACGGGGTGAGCGCAAGCTCTTTTCGAAGGTGGATTTCCAGGTTTTTGCAGGCGAGTGCCTGCATATTCGGGGTGAGAATGGTGTTGGAAAAACGAGCCTCTTACGTTTGCTGACGGGCCTTTCCTTGCCAGAGTCCGGTGAGATTCTTTCGGGCGGTAAGTCAATCAAAAGTGAGGCGGAAGCCTTTCATAACAAGCTCCTATTTTTAGGCCACCGGGATGCCCTCAAGGAGGACCTCACTGCTCTTGAGAATTTGCGAATGTATGCCGCCATTGATGGGGTTGGGCTTTCTGAGGAGAGTGCCTTTATGGCCCTGTGCCGTTTTGGCTTAAAGAGTCGTGAAGATCTTCCAGTAAATTGCTTATCTGCTGGACAGAAAAAACGAGTTCTCATGGCGCGCATGCTCACTCGCCGTGCGCAAATTTGGATTTTGGATGAACCCTTTAATGCCCTAGATGTTCACGCCGCGCAGGAGCTAAAAGAATTGATTGTTGAGCATCTCGCGCTAAATGGCCTGGTTGTGCTGACGAGCCATCAGCATCTAGACATTCCAAACTTAAAGGCACTTGATTTATGAATGCCTTTATCGCAATCGTCCAGCGTGATTTGCTACTGGTAATGCGTCGGAAAAGCGAAGTCTTAACAGCACTATTTTTCTTTGTGATTGTGACTAGCTTGTTTCCCTTGGGTATTGGGGCTGATGCGGCTTTATTGAGAAAGATTGCGCCTGGCGTGATTTGGGTTGCAGCTTTGCTTTCAACATTGTTGGGATTGCAACGGATGTTCGCCGCAGATTATGCTGATGGCACTTTGGAGCAATTGATTCTTTCTCCTAACGCCTTTACTTCATTGGTTTTCGGGAAAATCGTTGCCCATTGGTTAGTTTCCGGGCTCCCTTTGGTTTTGCTGGCACCCGTGATTGGTATTCAGTTTGATTTGGATGCAGCTTCCCTCAAGATTCTCATGCTGGCTCTATTATTGGGTACACCTGTTTTATCATTGTTAGGCTCTATTGGGGCGGCATTAACTTTAGGCGTCAGGGGCGGTAGTGTGCTGATGAGCCTGTTAATTTTGCCGCTTTATATTCCAGTGTTAATTTTTGGCGCAGGCGCTGTGTATGCCAATAGCGTGGGCCTTGATGTCACTGGCCATTTTTCCCTACTGGGCGCCTTATTCATTTTGGCCTTGGTATTTGTGCCTTGGGTGAGTGCTACAGCCGTAAAGATTGCTATTGAATGAGTAATGTAAATAATTTGCCTACAAGTCGTGTGATGAATTGGTTCAGATTCTCGAGCCCAAGCATCTTTTATCCTTTGGCTGGAAAAATGATCCCTTGGTTTTGGGCGCTCTCCTTTATTTTTGGAGTGGCGGGTTTATGGGTCAGTTTTTTTGTTGCGCCAGTTGATGCAGTACAGGGTCAGGGATATCGCATTATTTTTATTCACGTGCCCGCATCTTGGATGTCGATGTTTATCTATATAGTGATGGCAGCTTGGGCTGGTTTGGGCTTGGTTTTTAATACCCGCTTATCAGCGATGATGGCTCAGGCGCTTGCGCCGATTGGTGCTTGGATGGCCTTTCTTTCTTTGTGGACTGGCGCATTTTGGGGTAAGCCAATGTGGGGTGCTTGGTGGGTGTGGGATGCGCGCCTTACTTCCGAATTAATTCTGCTATTTCTCTACTTAGGATTTATTGCGTTGCAGGCCTCGATTGATAATGTTCGTCGCGCGGACAAGGCGGGTGCAATTCTTGCATTGGTCGGCGTGGTCAATGTTCCGATTATTTATTTTTCAGTGAAATGGTGGAATACCTTGCATCAAGGCGCATCCGTCTCCTTAAGTAAAGCTCCTGCTATGGCTCAGACGATGCTCTGGGGAATGTTATTAATGGCCTTATGTTTTTGGATGTACTCAATTGCAGTAGGGTTAATGCGTGTGCGTACCATCATTTTGGAGCGTGAGGCTCATACTGATTGGGTTAAACAATTAAATGAGGTGCAACGCTAATGTGGAATAGCCCGGCTGAATTCTTTGAGATGGGTGGATACGCGCTCTATGTTTGGTGCAGTTTTGGGGTATGTGCTTTAGTTCTCCTTCTGGAGCCTATGGCTGTTCGCGTGCGTCATCAGTCCATTGTTCGCAGACTTCGTCGTGAAGTAAGAGCAGAGCAATTTGATCAAGAGAGTAGAAAGTGAAGCCTAGACATAAACGAGCTGCCATTATTATTGGCGCGCTGACTGCTATTGGTTTAGCTGCTGTATTGATTTTGAATGCCCTCAACAGCAATATCGCGCTTTATGTCACTCCGAGCGAAGTGGTTGCAGGTAAAGCGCCGCAAGGCCAAGTATTTCGCATTGGCGGTATGGTCAAAGATGGGTCGCTAAAGCGCGATGGTTTAACGGTTCACTTTGTGATTACTGATATGGTGAAAGATATTCCTGTTGCTTATACCGGCATTCTTCCCGATTTGTTTAAAGAAGGTAAAGGCGCAGTTATTCAGGGGCGCCTCGATCCAACGGGGCAATTTATTGCCAGTGAAGTGCTTGCAAAGCACGATGAAAATTATATGCCGCCAGAGGCGAAGCATGCTTTAGAGCAGGCTCAAAAAAATGGAAGTAAATAAATAATGATTCCTGAGTTTGGGCACTATGCATTAATTTTGGCTTTATGTGTTGCCATCATTCAAGGGGCGCTACCTTTGATGGGCGCTCATCGGGGACGTCGGGAATGGATTTTGTTGGCAAGACCGGCAGCGCAAACCATGTTCTTATTGCTGGCACTTTCTTTTGCCATTCTGGCTTGGAGTTTTTATGTGAATGATTTTTCTGTCCTGTATGTGGCAGAGCATTCCAACTCTCAGCTTCCAGTCATATATCGTTTGGGCGCGGTATGGGGTGGTCACGAGGGCTCCTTATTGCTATGGATTTTCTTGTTATCCACTTGGACCTTTTTAGTTTCTCAGCTCTCCAAGTCTTTGGATGAATTTATGGTGGCGCGCGTGATTGGGGTATTGGGGTTGGTGACTACTGGCCTGCTGCTATTTGTCCTAACGACCTCAAATCCCTTTGAACGATTATTGCCTGCTGCGCAAGATGGGCGCTCTTTGAATCCACTGCTTCAAGATCCTGGGCTCGTATTTCATCCACCTATGTTGTACATGGGTTACGTGGGCTTCTCAGTCGCATTTGCATTTGCTATTGCTTCCTTGTTATCGGGTAGGTTAGATGCTGCTTGGGCGCGCTGGTCTCGTCCTTGGACAACTGCCGCGTGGGTCTTTTTGACGCTTGGAATTGCACTTGGATCTTGGTGGGCATATTACGAATTGGGTTGGGGCGGTTGGTGGTTCTGGGATCCGGTAGAGAATGCGTCTTTTATTCCTTGGCTGGTCGGCACTGCTTTATTGCATTCTTTGGCAGTTACAGAAAAGCGGGGCGGTTTTAAGAGTTGGACTGTTCTCTTAGCAATCACCGCGTTTTCACTTTCTCTTTTGGGAACTTTTTTGGTGCGCTCGGGAGTGTTGACATCGGTTCATGCATTTGCGACGGACCCAAAGCGCGGCATCTTTATTTTGATATTCCTAGCCTTAGTTGTTGGCTCATCTTTAACGCTGTATGCATGGCGCGCCCCTAAAAGTTCGCTGGGCGGAAAATTCAGTCTGACATCACGAGAAACATTCATCTTGTTGGGAAATGTTTTCTTGGTGGTTTCCGCAGCATCTGTGTTGCTAGGAACTCTGTATCCCTTATTGATCGATGCATTGCATTTAGGAAAAATATCGGTAGGCCCTCCTTACTTTAATAGCGTCTTTGTTCCCATCATGATTCCATTATTGGTGCTGATGGGCATTGGACCTTGGACCAGTTGGAAAAATTCAAATCTTGTGGATGTTATTAAGCGCTTGTGGGTTGCTGCGGTAGTGGCGGTGATTGCAGCAGTCCTGATTCCAATAGTCATGGGCGAATTTACCTGGTTGGGAAGTCTTGGTTTTCTATTGGCTTTTTGGGTGATGGCATCAGGCGTCCTGCAGATTATTCGTCAAACAAAAGCAGGCAAGCCCACGCGCTCATTTATCGGCATGCAGCTTGCACATCTGGGGATTGCGATATTCGTGATTGGCGTCACGATGGTGGGCGCCTATCAAGAGGAAAAAGATGTCCGGATGCTGGCTGGTGAAAGTGTCAGCGTTGGCGGTTATCAAATTCAGTTGCAGAGCGTTGGTGCTGTTCCAGGACCGAACTACAAAGCAATGCAAGGCACTTTCTTGCTTAGTCGTAATGGTCAGTTAGTTGCAACCCTGTATCCGGAAAAGCGTAGCTATTTCTCTTCAACGATGCCAATGACCGAGGCGGCAATTGATGTTGGCTTAACCCGTGATATCTATGTTTCCTTGGGCGAAGAGTTAGAAGATCATTCGTGGGCCGTCAGGGTCTATTACAAGCCTTTTGTGGATTGGATCTGGGGCGGTTGTTTATTCATGGCGCTCGGTGGTGTTTTGGCAATGTCTGATAAGCGCTATCGTATGAAGTTACGGAAGTCGATCGCATGAAGGCCAAGTTTTTAATCCCACTATTCCTATTTGTAATTTTGATCGGGTTTTTGGCTGTAGGTTTAAATCGTGATCCGCATGAGGTGCCGTCCCCCTTAATAGGAAAAGCGGCGCCTGCATTTACATTGCCCCAATTGGCTGACCCTGCAAAGACTTTTTCTCCTGAGAGTTTGAAGGGCCAACCTTGGGTATTGAATGTTTGGGCATCTTGGTGTGTTGCTTGCCGTGAAGAGCATCCTGTTTTGCTCGAGCTTGGAAAATTGCAGGTAGCGCCCATTATTGGTCTGGATTACAAAGATAAGCGTGAAGATGCCTTGGCGATGTTGTCGCGCCAAGGAAATCCTTATGTTCTTTCGGCTTTTGATGCCAATGGTCGAGTTGGTATCGATTATGGTGTCTACGGAGTTCCTGAGACTTATGTGATTGATAAGGCGGGCATTATTCGCTTTAAACATATTGGCCCGGTGACCATAGAAATTTTGAATCAGAAGATCATTCCTCTTTTGACTGAGTTGAAAAAATGATGAAGCGGGCCACCCTTTCTTTCCTGTTTCTTTTGTCGGCTATGTGCGCGCTGAACTTTGCTTTGGCCAAGGATGCTGCGCCGTTGGCTGATGATCCGTTGACTGAGCAGCGTTTGATCATCATTTCGGAAGAAATGCGTTGTCTAGTTTGTCAAAACGAATCTCTCGCGGGCTCACGCTCGGATCTAGCAAATGATTTGCGTAGAGAAATTCGCAATCTGATCAAAGAAGGAAGGACGGACGATCAAATTCGTAGCTTCATGGTGGAGCGCTATGGCGATTTTGTGTTGTATCGACCGCCCGTTAAGCCGATTACTTGGTTGTTATGGCTTGGCCCATTTGTTATTTTATTGGCTGGCATCATTGGTTTGATGGCCTACCTGCGCCGCAGGAATCAAATCGTTCCTAGCGCCACATTATCTGATGAAGAAAATCGCCGTATTGATACGTTATTAAAAGATGCATCGTCGGACGTAACTGAAAGTAGACATGACTAGTTTTCTGATTCCAGTATTTCTCTTATTGATTCTGGTCTTAGTGTTACTGCTGCGCCCATTCTTCTTCCCTAATTCGGAATCAGCTACCTCACGTCGTCAAATGAATGCAGCGATCTATCGAGAGGAGTTGGATAAGCTCGAGGCAGATCGATTGTCTGGGTTGGTGGATGATGCAAGTTATGAGCAGGCTCACGCTGAAATGCGCCAACGCCTATTCCAGGATACCGATGAGGCTGATGATTTGTCAGTCATGGGGTCGCCTAAAAAGACGATGCTTGGAATCTGTATCTTTGTAGTGGTCCTGTCTATTGGAATGTATTTTGTTCTTGGTGGCGCATCCCGGGTTGCTGAGAAGCGTTCTGAAAAGCCAATGACTCAAGAGTCTGTTGAGAAAATGGTAGCTGAGTTTGCTGCCAAGATGGAAAAAGAACCTGACAATTTGAAGGGCTGGGCAATGTTGGCGCGCTCCTATCGAATTTTAGGGCGCAATGCTGAGGCGGAAAAGGCATATGCAAGAGCCGGATCCTTTGTAGAGTCAGACCCACAGTTATTGGCTGATTATGCCGATGTATTGGCAAGCAATGCGAATGGTAGTTTTGCTGGCAAGCCGCTGCAGCTGATTAATAAAGCGCTTGCTATGGATCCGGATAATTTGCTCGCTCTTTGGCTGTCTGGAACAGCATCATTTAATGCGCAAAACTACAAAGCTGCCGTGCAGTCTTGGGAGCGCTTAGCTAAACAATTGCCCGCTGATTCGGATGAGTCTCGAGCCATTGCCACATCAATTTCTGAGGCTCGCTCTAAGGGCGGACTTCCCGCTGCTTCAGCTCCTGTTATGAGCAATCAGAGTGTTAGCGGCCAGATTGATATTGCTCCGGAATTGAAGGCGAAAGTCAAATCAGGCGATATCTTGATGGTGATCGCACGTAAGCCGGGTGAGCGCATGCCGGTAGCAGTCCTAAAAACCCCGGTTACCGCTTTTCCAATGAACTTCGTTTTGGATGATGCTTTGGCAATGAACCCCAATGCTTTGTTATCTCAACTGCCTGAAGTGTCGGTGGAGGTGCGCGTCTCGAAGTCGGGCATGGCTATGCCAGAAGCCGGAGATCTTGTTTCCGCACCTCAAACCATCAAGGTAGGCTCTGGCAAGGTTCGTTTACTAATTAATCAAGTCAGACCCTAATTAACCGCGCCCAACAAATGGCATCTTGGTTGCCATGATGGTCATCGAGAGAATATTGCTCTCTAGGGGTAGTTGAGCCATCTGCAGGACTGCTTGACCGACATGGTCTACATCCATCAGTGGCTCGGCTTTATTGGAGCCATCTGCCTGTATGATGCCTGCGGCCATTGGAATCGTCATCTCAGTTCCTGCGTTGCCGATATCAATTTGCCCGCAAGCAATATTAAAAGGGCGGCCATCCAAGGCGATCGATTTGGTTAAGCCGGTAATCGCATGTTTCGTTGCTGTATATGGCGCAGTCATGGGCCGAGGCGCATAGGCGGAAATTGAACCGTTGTTAATGATTCTGCCACCCTGAGGAGATTGGGCTTTCATCATTCGAATAGCCTCTTGGGAGCAAAGGAAGGCGCCGCAGAGATTAGCGTTTACTACATTCATCCATTGCTCGTAACTTAAGTCTTCCATGGGAATCGCAGGTGCTCCCATCCCAGCATTATTAAAGAGCACATCAATTCGCCCAAAGTGACCTTTGATTTCTGCAAATAAGCACTTTACCTCCTCTGGCTTACCCACATCACATCTAACGGGTAGACAGTTTTGATCATTTCCACCAATTGCTTGAATAGCAGCCGTTAATTTGTCTAGATTTCTACCGGTAAGCACTACCTTGAAGCCACCATGGAGGAGGGCCTTAGCTGCGGCTTTGCCGATGCCTGTTCCTGCTCCAGTTACTAAAGCGACTTTGATGGGGGATGAGGTCATGATTTGGGGATTTAGTCTTTTGAAAGCATCATCTTATCTCGAATTATTTGCTAAGAATCCATTCTTTTGCCTATTATTCGGCTCGGGGCATAATGGCAAAAAAGAAAAGAGCTGATATGGACTTCCTGCGCAAAAATCTCTACAACCCTTTGGCAATCGGTGTAGCTATTCTCGTTTTAGTTGCAATGCTTTTCGCTGTTTTGTGGATTTTGGTTCCACCCCCTCCGCGATCCATCGAGTTGGCAACTGGCTTCCCAACTGGCCTTTACCATAAGTTTGGTGAGAAGCTTCAAGCTCAGTTGTCTGATGAAGGTGTATCGCTGAAGTTAAGAGCCACTGGCGGCACTAGGGACAACCTCGCTTTACTGGAAGATCCAAATTCTGGCGTAGATTTTGCGATGGTGCAGGGCGGTGTGGCCGACATATCAAAGTACCCCAATCTCGTTTCTATTGCTGGGGTGTTTTATGAACCCGTTTGGGTTTGGTACAAAGAATCGTCATTCAAGGCCGATGGCGGTCGATTAAATTTATTAAGCCAACTTAAGGGTAAGCGCGTCTCTATTGGTAATGAAGGCAGTGGAACACTTGCCTTGGCTAATGAGTTATTGAGAGTAAGTGGTTTGGGTGAGGATTCCTTTCGTGCCGAAAAGTTAAAGCCAGACCAAGCCTTAGAGAAATTTAAGAATGGTGAGTTGGATGCGATTTTTTTAGTCAGCTCTCCAGAGGCGCCGATTTTGAAGAAATTCTATGAGACTCAAAATATTCGCTTAATGAGTTTTGAGCAAGCTGATGCGTATGTGCATCACCTTCCCTATCTTTCTAAAGTCAATATTCCTCGTGGCGTGATGAGTATTGCCTATGATCTTCCTAGGCAGGACATACAGGTGCTAGCAGTTACGGCAACCTTAGTGGGTAAAGATGATGTTAGTCCAGCGCTAGTAACGCTGCTACTTGGCGATACGTACGATATTTTGAAATCGTATTCTTATTTACAAAAACCAGGAGAGTTCCCATCTGGCTCCGGATTGGATTTTCCTTTGCATGTGGATGCCGAGATCTACTTAAAGGATGGACCCTCCTTGCTGCACAGGCATCTCCCTTTCTGGACTGCGGTGTGGATTGGCCGTTTTGCCAAGATTGTGATCCCGCTATTGGTGATACTGATTCCCTTGTTTACGTATATCCCCGCCGCCAAGAATCTCTATCTACGCCTCAAGTTATCTCGAGTGTATGAAGAACTGAAGGTGATTGAGAAGAATGCAAGCAATCCTGATCTTAAAGAAGTAAATCTGAGGGATCTCGCTGATATTGAGAGAAGGGTAGGTAATATTCAGGTCTCGATGTTAGATGCCAAAGAGTTGTATGATTTAAAGGGTCATGTGGGTGAGACTCGTGGGAGACTAGACTCCCTGTATCGTGAGAAAAAATGAAAAATAACACTTTGGCCAAGCTTTCGCTGTTGATCAGCGCCGGAATATTTTCCTTGGCGGCTTTCGCGCAGTCTTACCCTTCTCGATCAGTCTCTTTAGTTGTCCCTCAAGCCGCTGGTGGAACTAACGATATTGTTGCTAGATTAATTGCCCCGGCGTTTGGCGATGCCCTAGGAACTTCTGTGGTGGTTGAAAACAGGCCGGGCGCTGGTGGCAATATTGGAACGCAAAGTGTTGCGCGCTCAGCGAAGGACGGCTATACCTTGTTGTTAACGATTAATAGCGCGCAGGCAATTAACCCCTCTTTATACAAAAATCCTGGTTTTGATCCGATCAATGATTTTGTTCCGCTGTATTACATTGGCGCCACGCCATATGTTTTAGTGTCGCCCCCTGGATCACCATATAAAACATTGGCGGATGTGGTGTCTGCTGCTAAGAAGCGTCCTGGTGAGCTATCTTATGCGTCTGCTGGTAATGGAACCATTAGTCATTTGCTGGGAGCAATGCTCAATACCAGTGCGGGTATAGAGATGCAACATATTCCTTATAAAGGGGTGGCACCTGCTATTAATGATGTTTTAGGTGGTCAGGTCCCCCTGGCTTTTGCAAGCCTTCCTTCCGCACTCAATTACATTAAGGCGGGTAAGCTTCAGGCTATCGCCATTAGCTCTGCTAAGCGCTCTAGCGCTGCGCCAGAAATTCCTACGATTGCTGAAACCTATCCTGATTGTGTGGGTGAGGTCTGGGTTGCTCTTTTTGCTCCAAGTGATGTCAACTCAGATGCCGCTAAAAAAATTCAAATAGCGATGGGTAAAGTACTTGCTCGCCCAGAGGTGAGAGAGAAGCTCAATGCTCAGGGCTTGGATCTCAGCCCCGTCCCACCCGCAAAACTAAGCGCCTTATTAAAAGATGAATTAAGCAAGTGGGCGAAGATTGTGAAAGCATCGGGCGCACAATTAGATTAATTACTGAGTTATTTCATCACTACCATCAGAACCCTATGACCCTTACCACGCTATCGCCGCCGCTGACTCCTGTTAAAGAGGTGCCTCAGTCATTGCGGGTAAATGGTTTTGCTATTGTTTCGGCGGAAGATGTTGCGAGTATTGCAAAGATTCCTCTGTCTGTGTTAATGAATCTCACGCAGTTCTGGGAAGGCTTGCCGCGTGATCCTTATTTGAAGGATGGCGGTCGATATCGGTTTCGACGTCACGCTAGTTATGAAATCAAGGGGGATGCGCTTACCTTGGTGCCGCATCGTGCGCATTGGCAGTCGGTTGACTATAACGCGCTGCACGGTGGTATTGAGCGTTGGTTTGAGCCATCACAGGCGGGGTTGACTGGGAGCTCTGCCTGGCAATCCCTTTTACTAGGTATCGCGCACCTACTAAATAGCATTAAGCCCGTCAATCAATGGTTTGTTGAGGCGCACCAGTTTAGGATTGATACGACTGATGGCATTGGTCGACCAACCCCTGAGGGCGCGCATCGGGATGGCGTGGATTTTGTTGCTGTATTTATGCTGAGTAGGGAGGGCATTAAGGGTGGCGAAACGCGTATCTTTGAAGCGGGTGGATCCGCTGGCTTGAGATTTACTTTAACGGAGCCCTGGTCTTTGTTACTCATGAATGATGAGCGCATGATTCATGAGTCGACCCCCATTCAGCCAATGGGCTCTCACGGTCATCGAGATACTCTTGTTCTCACCTATCGATCTAATGGATTTCAGGATTCGCCAACTCGCAGTCAGCAGTAAATCTTTGTCGTGGGCGAGTAGAATGGCCTATCAAATTTGCTAAGTTCCTATGCGCTTGAAACCTACCGGCTACACGCCTCTCATGCTAATGGCGCAAACCTGCGCCTTGCTCGGGTTTGCTTGCTATGCCGTGGTCTTAACTACTCTGCAGGATGAGTGGCATCTCAGCAATCTTCAATCCGGCTTAATTGCGAGCGCTTTTTTCTTCGGTTACATGTTGATGGTTCCGCTAGCAACCGCCTTAACAGATCGGGTTGATGCGAAAAAGGTTTACCTTATCGGCGGTCTTTCCGCTACCTGTGGTTTGCTGGGAATGGGGCTCTTTGCATTTAATTTCTGGTCCGCTCTATTTTTTATGGCCTTAAATGGTGCCGGCCTGGCTGGTACCTACATGCCAGGCTTAAAGATTCTTTCCGATCGAATTAAAACTGGTGAGTTAACTCGGCATATTGCTTTTTACACAGCCTTTTTTGGTATTGGTACGGGTTTCTCTTACTTATGTTCAGGCTGGTTATTAAGTGCTATGGGGTGGCGTTATGTTTTTAGTGTTATCGCGCTTGGCCCATTCACCGCGTTCTTAATCGTCTTGCTGTTTATTCCGAAGTTAGATCACGAAAAGTGGCATGGCCCAATTCAAATCCGCTTGCGCGATATTTTCCCTGTGGATAAATGGCGGTTAGTGTTGCAAGACAAGACGGCCTCTGGATTTATTTTTGGCTACACCACCCATTCGATTGAATTATTTGCTTCACGTAGTTGGATCGTCGCGTTTTTTGGCTTGTGCGCGCTCGTTTCAGGTGAACCTTTTCTCCTGACTGCCACAACCTTGGCTGGGGTAATTAATTTCTTTGGGGTGCCATCGTCGATTCTGGGAAATGAAATTGCCCTAAAAGTGGGGCGACAAAACTGGATTTGTTTTGTCATGATTACCAGCGCGATCTTTGGCGTTACTTTAGCTTTGTCGACGGGGCAGTCTTGGTGGGTGATTATTGCTTTGGCAATCGGGCACACCATCTTCATCATGGCTGATTCCGCTACTTTGACTGCAGGTTTGGTGATGAGTGCCCAAGAAAATATCAAGGGTGCAGCGATGGGTCTACATTCTTTAATGGGTTTTGGAGGGGGCTTATTAGGCCCTGCTATTTTTGGCCTAGTCCTCGACTTGACTGGCTCACGCGCTACGCAAGCTTCCTGGGTTTGGGCCTATGCATCCGTCGTGATTTGGGGTGTGCTCTTCGTGCTTTATGAGCGCCGCAGTGGATGGGCCAACAAAGCGCTCAAAAGAAATCCATAGTTATTCATGAGTTCACTTTCAGCGAGCAATAGCTGTTATCACTGCGGTAGTTTTATCCTGCCAGGCGATTCTTATGAGCTTGAGTTGGGCGAAGAATCTAGAAAATTTTGTTGCGCAGGTTGTATGGCTATTGCGCAAACTATCCATGGCGAAGGTCTTGAGGTGTTTTATGCGCGTCGGGCGCAGTCAAGTGATAAGCCTGCTGCCTATCTTGTTTCTAATGAAATCCCTGAGGCGCTTAAACCATATGATGACCCATCATTGCGCGGTCGCTATACACGTCCCAGCGGCGCTGATGGTGATTTAGAAACCACTTTGCGCCTTGAAAAAATTCGGTGCGCAGCATGCGTATGGTTATGTGAACAGCATCTACGAAAAATTCCAGGTGTCAAAGATGTGCAGATTAACTATGTCAGTCAAAAGCTGAAAGCAGAGTTTTCTCCCGAGCAAACTAGCTTAGCTCGCTTGCTGTATGAAGTAGAGCGTATTGGGTATGAGGCATGGCCTTTTGAGCCCTCTCTGTCTCTCGAGCGCTCAAAGAAAGAGCGTCGTCAATTACTCACCAGACTTGGCGTTGCTATGTTGGGCATGATGCAGGTCATGATGTATGCGTGGCCTTCGTATGTTGGCGATAGCGACATTACTGCCGAGTACGACCTACTCTTGGGTTGGACGAGTTGGGCTTTAACTGTGCCGGTAATGATTTATTCTGCTGGGCCCATTTTTCAGGCTGCATGGCGCAGCGTGGTGTCGTTTCGCAAAACACATATGCTCGGCATGGATGTGCCGATTGCGCTTGCTTTGGCTCTCGCCTTTTTTGCGGGGACAGTTAACCTAGCAACGGGTTCTGGACATGGTTACTTTGATTCGATCACGATGTTCGTCGCATTTATTTTGGCGGCGCGCTACATCGAGTTATTGGCTAGACAGGATGCACAAGGCGGTGCGGAGGCATTGGCAAAACAATTGCCCACAACTTGCGAACGGCTGCTGAATTACCCCTCATCACAGCAAGTTGAAATTGTTCCAGTGGTCAATTGTAGTCCTGGAGAAATTTTGCGCGTATCGCCAGGAGATGTCATTCCTGCAGACGGTGTATTGATTGAGATCGAAAGCGCTGTAGATGAATCCTTACTTACTGGCGAATCAAAACCGGTTGATAAAAAAATAGGCGATCGTCTCTATGCGGGTACGCACAATATTCTCAATCCATTGCTGATGAGAATCGATGCGGTTGGTCAATCTACACGGATCGCTGGCATCGCCTCTCTATTAGATCAAGCTTTACAAGCAAAACCGTTGATGGTGAGTCTCGCTGAGAAGTGGGCTGCTTATTTTGTTGGATTTTTATTGCTGAGCGCATTTCTTTCCTCAGCAATTTGGCTTTATGTTGATCCCAGTAAGGCTTGGACTGTTCTGGTATCTGTATTGGTGGCTAGCTGTCCTTGCGCTTTATCACTAGCTGTTCCTACCGCGATGGCAGCTGCACAAGGTGCTGTAACTAAATTGGGCTTACTGATTGTCCGTGGTCACGTGTTAGGCGGCTTAGTCAAGGCGACGGATTTGGTATTAGATAAAACTGGCACTCTGACGATGGGTCAGCCAGAGCTAAAAGATATCGTGATTGCGCGCAAAGCATTTTCTCGTGAAGAAGCATTGATTCTGGCAGCATCAATGGAGGCGGGGCAAAAGCATCCACTCGCCTTGTCTTTGTTGCGTGCCGCCAAAGTAGGAAATTTGCAATTGACGTCGCTAGAGCATCCCATTGAAAACCTTTTGGGAAAGGGTTTGCACTCTGGGATATATAAATTAGGAAGCGCAAGCTGGGTGGGTGCCCAGCATGATGTTCGTGAGGGGCAGTATGGTCAAGTTCATCTGGCCGATGACAAAGGTTTAATTGCGAGCTTTATTTTCTTAGATACTCCAAGAGATGGTTTAGAAAAGTTATTGAATGCAGCGCACTCGCGGAAGATTGCCGTGCATTTAGTTTCTGGCGATGATCCAGTCACTGTTGCTTGGTGGGCAAATACCGTGGGGATTGCTAGCTTTAGAGGTGGTTGCTCCCCCGAAGAAAAGTACAACTACATAGAGCGCCTTCAAAAAGAAGGTCGATTTGTATGGGCGATTGGCGATGGCATCAATGATGCCCCTTTATTAGCTCGTGCCGATGTGTCTATTGCGGTTGGAGCTGGGGCACCTCTTGCAACCGCGGGTGCGGATGCGATTTTGACTGCGAGCTCATTGGCGCCACTGGCTAAAGCATTGTTATTGGCAGATAAGACTCAGCTCATCATTAAGGAAAACCTGATTTGGGCGCTGATTTATAACCTACTGGCGATCCCGGCAGCAATGATGGGTTGGGTGAATCCTTGGATTGCAGGCATTGGGATGTCGCTTTCCTCATTAGCGGTCACATTGAATGCTTGGCGCCTGAGAAAGGCCTAGACTGTAGGGATGGAAAGCCTATTTCTCCTTATTCCCATATCTTTGCTTCTGGTTGGCCTTTTGGCCTGGATTTTCTATTGGTCTGTTAAAGCGGGTCAATTTGATGATTTAGAGGGGCCCGGGGAGGCAATATTGATGGATGATGACACCCCAAAATCCAAAAAAATTAGTGATCACTATCAAAAATAGCCATATTTTTCAGGAATATGGACGAACTGACGGGTTGTGAGCGCTGCTAAAAAGCTACAAATGCCCCCATCCTTTTTGATATAGATCAAAACGCTCGCTGGGCCTTACTTTGATAATGGATTCAGTCTATTTGGATTATGTCGCTGTTTGGTCACAAAAAAGGAGAAACCATGGGACTTACCGTGGGGAACAATCAAGATACCTTCAATTACAAGGTTGTCAGCCAATTTGCCATCGTTACGGTGCTTTGGGGAATTGTGGGCATGCTCGTGGGGGTTATTCTCGCCGCGCAGCTTATCTGGCCTGAAATCACTTTTAACATTCCTTGGTTGAGCTATGGTCGCTTGCGTCCTTTGCACACCAATGCAGTGATTTTTGCCTTTGGCGGCTCTGCATTGTTTGCAACGTCTTATTACATCGTGCAGCGCACATGCCAGGCGAGACTTTTTTGTGACAAGTTAGCGGCATTCACATTCTGGGGTTGGCAAGCTGTCATTGTCTTAGCTGCCGTAACCTTGCCACTCGGCATTTCCACTTCCAAAGAATATGCGGAGTTAGAGTGGCCAATCGATATCTTGATCACATTGGTTTGGGTCGCATACGCAGTGGTGTTCTTCGGAACAATCATGAAGCGCAAAACAAAACATATTTATGTTTCAAACTGGTTCTTCGGCGCCTACATCCTCACAATTGCAATTCTGCATATCTTTAACAACCTAGAGATGCCAGCAAGCTTGTGGAAATCCTATTCTGCATATGCTGGTGTACAAGATGCAATGGTGCAGTGGTGGTATGGTCACAATGCCGTTGGCTTCTTCCTGACCACCAGCTTCTTGGGCATGATGTACTACTTCATTCCTAAGCAAGCGGAGCGTCCAATCTATTCATATCGCTTGTCTATTGTCCACTTCTGGGCCTTGAACTTTACTTATATGTGGGCGGGTCCTCATCATTTACAACACACATCATTGCCAGATTGGACCCAGTCCTTGGGCATGGTGTTCTCTCTCATTTTGCTGGCGCCATCTTGGGGCGGCATGATCAACGGCATCATGACCTTGTCTGGCGCTTGGTTCAAATTACGCCGTGATCCGATTCTGAAATTCTTGGTAGTAGCCTTGTCTTTCTACGGCATGTCTACCTTTGAGGGCTCCATGATGTCTATTAAGACTGTGAATAGCTTGTCTCATTACACAGACTGGACAATTGGCCACGTACATTCAGGGGCTCTCGGTTGGGTTGCCATGATCACGATTGGTTCCTTGTACTACCTGATTCCACGTTTAGTTGGTCAAAAGGATATGTACAGCACTCGCTTGATCGAGGTGCATTTTTGGATTGCAACTGTCGGTGTAGTGATTTACATCGCCGCGATGTGGATTGCCGGAGTGATGCAAGGATTGATGTGGAGGGCTTTCGAGCCAGACGGTACCTTGACTTATAGCTTTGTCGAGTCGGTTAAGGCAACCTATCCCTTCTATGTGATTCGTTTATTAGGTGGCCTGTGCTACTTGGGCGGTATGTTCTTGATGGCCTACAACGTCTTCAAGACAGTGCAAGGTAAAACCTTTATTAATGCGCCAATTCCTTTGGCAAATAACAATCACTAAGAGGAGAAGAAAATGTCTAGTGAAAATAAATTCTTTTCCCATGGAACGCTTGAGAAGAACGTTGGCTGGCTAATTATTGCCACCATCGTAGTAGTTTCCATTGCTGGTTTGGTTCAAATTGTTCCGCTGTTCTTTCAGCACACGACTACGGAGCCAAGCCCGGGCGTTGTGCCCTATACAGCGTTGCGATTGGCTGGCCGTGACATCTATCAGCGTGAGGGTTGTGTTGGTTGCCATTCTCAGCAGATCCGTACTCTGCGCTCTGAGGTTGAGCGTTATGGCCCTTACTCTTTAGCTGGTGAGTCAGTATTTGATCATCCATTCCTTTGGGGTAGTAAGCGTACCGGTCCAGATTTGGCTCGTGTTGGTGGTCGCTACTCTGACGCTTGGCATCAGATTCACCTGAACAATCCGCGTGATGTAGTTCCTGAGTCCAATATGCCTGGATATCCTTGGTTGCAGAAGAATGCTGCAGATGCTTCTTCTATTCAGTCTCATATGGTTGCGATGCGTCGTCTCGGAGTTCCTTATACGGATGAAGATATTGCGAATGCTCCCAAGGAATTAGAAGGTAAAACGGAGATGGATGCTTTAGTTGCTTACCTTCAAGGTTTGGGTATTTCGCGTCGCTACATCACTGTTGATGAAGTGGTAGCAAAGTAATCGCCAAGGGTTATTAATTAAAACGATAGAAATCAAATGGAACTGATCACACCTTATCTCTCCGCTTTTTCAACAGTCATTGGACTGATCTTTTTTGTTGGGATTGTTTGGTGGGCTTGGTCTCCAAGTCGGCAGTCTGCTAATGAGGAGTCAGCCGAGCTTCCGTTTGATCTTCCAGATGAATTTAGTAAGGACAAATCATGAGTGATTTTTTTAGCAGCGGTTGGAGTAACTACATCGCACTCGTTTCATTAGTCGGCATCGTTTGGTGTATCTGGCTACTGTTTTCGCAACGCAAGGCTAAGGTAGTGCACACGGCCGATGGCGCGGTTGCAGACACTGGTCATGTATGGGATGGTGATCTTCGTGAGTTGAATAATCCATTGCCACGTTGGTGGATGTGGATGTTCTTGCTGTCATGCATCTTTGCTTTGGTGTACTTGGCTCTGTATCCTGGTTTGGGTTCTTATCCAGGCATCTTGGGTTACAGCACAGATGGCGCACTCATGAATTCCATGACAAACGCCAATGATGAGTTAAAACCGGTTTACGCTAAATACGTGAAGATGGATATTGAGCAAGTTGCGGCAGATCCAAAAGCGCGTGAAATGGGTCAACGCTTGTTCTTGAACTCCTGCGCTCAATGTCACGGTTCAGATGCTGGTGGCTCTAAAGGCTTCCCGAATTTGACTGACGGTGACTGGCTCTATGGCGGTTCACCAGAAAATATCAAAGCTACTATTACCAATGGCCGTGGCGGTGTTATGCCTCCATTCCCACAATTAGATAGCAAGCAAATTGTTGATGTTGCCAACTATGTTCGCAGTCTCTCAGGTTTGCCAGCAGATGACTTAAAAGCGGCCCGTGGTGCTGAAGTATTTAAAGCGAATTGTGCGGCCTGTCACGGTGCTGACGGCAAAGGCAATATTGCATTGGGCGCACCCAATTTGACTGATAAAACTTGGTTATATGGCAGCTCAGAAGCAACAATTGTTGAAACAGTCACTAAAGGTCGCATGGCAATGATGCCTGCTCAAGACAAAGTGCTTAGTCCTGAGAAGATTCATCTGTTAACTGCCTATGTTTGGGGCCTATCTAACAATAAACCAGCTCAAGCTCAATAATTAGTGTCAGATCATTCGCCGGTTGGGAAACCTATCCCTATAGATGTCATCGAGGAATCTCTCTACGAGGTCCGGCGAAAGATTTACCCGCGCTCAGTTAGCGGTCTCTTTGCTCGCTGGCGTTTTATCTTGGTGTTTGCTACTCAATTGCTGTTCTACGGCCTTCCTTGGGTTAGCTGGAATGGCCGTCAGGCGGTACTCTTTGATTTAATTCAGCGTAAGTTCTATATCTTTGGTCTGGTTTTATGGCCCCAGGATGTGATTTATCTCACGCTTCTATTGATACTCTCTGCTTTAGCGCTTTTCTTATTCACTGCGATTGCCGGTCGTTTATTTTGTGGCTACGCTTGCCCGCAAACGGTCTATACCGAGATCTTTATGTGGATCGAGCGCAAGGTCGAGGGCGACCGATTTGCACGTATTCGTTTGGATGGGGAAGAGTGGCCATGGGGTATTCGCAAGTGGCGCCTCAAAATTACCAAGCATTTCTTATGGCTTTTAATTGCCTTTTGGACTGGCTTTACTTTCATTGGCTACTTCACTCCGATTGAAACTTTAAGCGCAGCCATCCTGCATTTATCACTTGGCCCTTGGCAAACCTTCTGGCTATGTTTCTATAGTTTTGCTACTTGGGGTAATGCTGGTTTCATGCGTGAACAGGTATGCAAGTACATGTGTCCATATGCACGCTTCCAAAGTGTGATGGTAGATAAAGATACTTTTCTAGTTACCTACGACAGAATTCGTGGTGAGCCTAGGGGTAGTCGCAGTAAGTCTGCTGACCATGCTAGTTTGGGTTTGGGTGATTGTGTTGATTGCAGTATTTGCGTACAAGTTTGCCCAACCGGAATTGATATTCGAGATGGCTTGCAATATATGTGCATTGGCTGCGGTGCCTGCATTGATGCCTGTGACCAGGTGATGGAGAAAGTGGATTATCCAAAGGGCTTGATTCGCTACACCACCGAGCGTGCCATTGAAGACAAAGAGTCCAATCAAAGCGCAATTCGTCATATCTTGCGCCCACGCGTTTTAATCTATGCCGCGTTTATTACAGTGCTGACGACCGCTTTCTTAGTCTCGCTAGCCACCCGCAATCCATTGCGCGTGGATGTGATGCGTGATCGTGGTGCCTTAGCTCGCGAGGTGGATGGCGAGCGTATTGAGAATATCTATCGTATTCAAATCATGAATGCATCTGAGAGTCCGATGAAGGTTCATGTGAAGGCGGTTGGCTTAAGCGATCTCAGGATTTTGAATTCTCAAGGCAAAGAAATTACTGAAATTGAAGTGGCACCTGCTAGCAATCAGTTGTTGCCGATCAAAGTAAGTACTACTATTGGCGCAAATGAACCTGGAAATTATCCAATTCATTTTGATGTGTCCGCGCAGGAGATGTCGGGTGATAAACCCACCAACAGAACGCGCGATGAAAAATCGAGTTTTATTATTCCCCGCTAAGCTTTATAGTGAATGATGAAGAGGATGAATATGTCAGAGCAATCAGCAAACAAACCGTGGTTTAAACAAATGTGGCCATGGTTGCTAATCAGTGGGCCGGCAATTGCTGCGATTGGCTGCATGATCACTATTTATCTTGCCGTTAATCTATATGCCGATAAACCAGTGCGTGATGGCGTGGTGAAGCGTGGACTGAAGGTGGAGCAACTTAAAGTAGAGCAGGATCGCAAATGAAGTACCGTCTATTCATTTGGATCATATGGCCATCTTTTCTGGTCTCTATTTTGGCCGAAGGTTTGCTATTCAGTATTGTGCATCCAGCTGAACTATTATTCTTTGGGTATCACCCCAATATTTCCGATGAGGGTATCTACACCATTGGATTTTTTGTAATCTGGATCTTTTGCTCATTCTCGAGCGCTTTGACTGCTTACATTCTTCCTGGGATCGATTCAGAGGGCGGAAAAAGCCCTGATCGTGGCTTGATTTAAGCGCCTGCGGACTTGATCTGAACGGTGCGGTCTGGATTGGGAATGCTGGCTAATTCATAGAGCCCATCCATATCGATGAGCTTAATGTGCCGCTGTTTAATTTGAATCAAGCCTGACTCTGCAAAGCGAGAAAGCATGCGACTAACGGTTTCAATTTGAATCCCTAAGTAGCTACCAATCTCTACGCGACTCATTCGTAAATCAAATTCATTGTTGAGATAACCTCGAGCGGCAAGTCGTTGAGAAAGATTGAGCAAGAAAGCCGCTAAACGCTCTTCCGCGCGCAAACTTCCAAGTGATAGTAGGTGACGTTGATCCTGAGTAAGCTCACGACTCAGGATGCGATGAAACTGTTGTTGAAGTACTGGAATCTGGCGTGCTAAATCTTCAAAGGCTTCATAGCGAATGATGCACACTTCACTCTCTTCCAGGGCGATAGCATCCGACTGGTAGTGACCATCGCCAATGCCATCGAGACCCAGAATTTCTCCGGGCAGATGAAAGCCGATCACTTGTTGGCGTCCATCTTCAAGGCAGTATTCTGTTTTGAAGGTTCCAAAGCGAACGCTATAAACCGCATTCAGGAGTTCGCCATGCCGATAGAGGCTTTCCCCCTTTTGTAGGTGGACCCGCTCTTTAACGAGGGTGTCAATCTTGGCGATATCGCTTGAGCTGATGCCTACTGGCAAGCAAAACTGACCCAGTACACATACTGAGCATTTGCTACTAGGGGCATCCGAGCTGGTGTAATTCATATTGGATCAAGTTATCAGACCAGTTTATTCTACTAGGATATGCGCAATTTTTTTATATTTCCTACTGCGGGTAATGGGTAGATGTTAACTGCTAGCCTTCTATTGGCGATCTTTTTGGGCGCCTTGGTCAGCGGGTGGCATTGTGCCCTGATGTGCGGTGGAATTGCAGCTGCGATCGAGCATCAGGGAGAGGTCAAAACGATTCCTATCATTCCCGCTCAGAGCAAGGTACAACGGTTTTATCTTCAATTAATCATGCACTTAGGTCGCTTGACGACATACGTCTTGCTTGGGGCTTGCGCTGCTTGGGCTGGCGCAGTCGTTTGGCAGCAAAACATGGTTCCCATTCAGCGCCCACTCTTTGCTCTGACATCGCTGATTTTATTGGCAATGGGGGTGCGCATATTGCGTCAAGGAGGCAAGAGTTCTAGTGCTTTTGGTAAATGGTTTGGTTCGCGTGTGGCCGCATATTGGGCAAAATACTTAGGGCGTTTTACTGGACGCTCCTCCCGCTGGTTTAGCGGCATGCTGTGGGGTTTGGTGCCCTGCGGTTTGGTATACAGTGTCTTGCCTCTCGCTTTTCTGTCCGGCGATGTTTGGACTGGTGCGGCGCTGATGTTGGCGTTTGGATTGGGTACCTTACCCAATCTTTTGTTGATCTCTACATTTTCTGCAGCTTTGACACAATTTGGTCAGTATGTCTGGGTTCGCTACATTGCGGCTGGACTGCTATTTTCGGCGGGAATTTTTGGTCTTTATCGCGCCTGGTATTTGCCTGAAGCCTTACTAAAAGGCGGCTTTTGTATTGGCTAAAAAATTTAGCGAATCGCAGCTGCAAGCCCTTGCTGTAGATCGGTACAAACACAATCACTCGGCAGTCGTTTAAGCAGGTCGCCGCGAAGCGCCATCTCATAAGGTTGATGCGCTAAGCCACAAATAATCAGCTCGACTCCCTTGGATTTGCAGGTTTGTTCAAGCTCTAGTATGGCATCTATGCCAGATACATCGATATAGATCACATTCTTAAAATCGAGCAGCAGCGTTTGGGATGGCAACTCAGTTTCAATCTTTTCTAGCAGCTTTACGGCTCCAAAAAAGATGGCGCCATAGATGCGAAAGGCGGCAATTTTTCCTTCTTGATGTAGTAGGTCAGGAAAGTCATTTGGATTTGCAGACTCGTAGCGCGACAGGCTGGAAATTCTGTAGATGAAGGTAATGAATGCCAGTAGTAATCCCACCTGGATGGCTACCGTGAGGTCAAGCACGATTGTCAGAATGAAAACACTCAGCATCGTAATACGATAAGGCATCCGAAATTGTTTGAGGTCTAAAAACTTTTTCCACTCGCCCATATTCCAAGCGACAAACATGAGGATGGCCGCTAGGCTGGCAAGAGGAATATTTTTTGCAAGTGGCGCACCAAATAGAATAATGATGAGCAATGTGACTGAGTGAATCAATCCGGCGATCGGCGTAGTTCCACCGCTTTGAATATTGGTCACAGTTCTAGCGATAGTGCCAGTTGCTGGCATGCCGCCAAAAAACGGGCTGACGAGATTTGCTATGCCTTGCGCCATGAGCTCTTGATTGGAATCATGACGATCATGGATGAGGCCATCGGCAATGCGTGCGCACAGGAGTGATTCAATAGCGCCCAATAGCGCCAGGGTAATGGCCGGCGCAATCACAAATTGAGCGGTGCTCCAGCTGATGGGAATCCATTCAAAGCTCGGGAGGCCGGCTGGAATGCCGCCAAAGCGACTACCGATCGTGTCTACCGGTAGATTGAACACGCTGGTGATGATGGTAGCTGCGCCCATGGCAATGACGGTGCCGGGTATTTGGCTGAAATGACCCAAGTGTTTTTGTAGTCCTCTCCAGATAATGAGCAATGCGAGACTGCCTATAGAGAGCATTAGGGCCATAGGATTGATGGTGTCTGCAGCCGCATAGAGGGTTTGTATAGCTTGAAAAAATTCAGCGGGCATTTTAGAAATCTGCAAACCAAAGAATTCCTTGATTTGAGAAAGTCCGATGAGCACTGCAATGCCGTTGGTGAAGCCAATGATGACGGCAACTGGAATAAAGCGAATTAATGTTCCAAGTCTCAGTGCGCCCATTAGCAATAAAAATACTCCCGACATGGCGGTAGCTAAGAGTAGATTGGCTACGCCATAGCGGTCGACAATCCCATACACGATGACAATAAAGGCCCCGGCTGGGCCGCCAATTTGCACGCGACTGCCGCCAAGCAGAGAGATGAGCCCACCTGCGATGATGGCGGTAAAGATTCCCGCTTCAGGCTTCAGTCCACTAGCAATAGCAAACGCCATGGCAAGGGGGAGCGCGACGATGCCGACGGTAATGCCGGCTAGGACATCTTTGGTAAATAAGGAGCCGTTATAGCCCTTTAGGGAATCAAATAGCTTAGGGTGGAAAAGATGCATATGACGAGGGCTCTTAAGCTACTCTATTGCCAATCCAGTAGGCAATCCCAGCAGCAAGGGCGGTAACGCTACTGCCCCATGCGATATCAATGAAAGCTAGGCGAGTTGGAAAATCGCGAATCACCGCTAGATTGGTGAGGTCGTAGGTCATGTAGCAAAAGAAGCCAAATAAGGCGCCATATTGCACTGCATAAATCCAGGACTGCTTAGAGATGGCTGGTAGGATCACGAAAATCGTAGTTCCTAGCGCATAAAACAGATAAAAACTAAGCCCGGCCAAGAGTTTTGGCTCGCTTGCCATGAGGGAGCCCATGTCATCGCGATATAGATTCTTGGCGATGCCCAATAGCCAAATTAAATCAATGATGACTAATGACAGAAGAAAGGAGCAATACACCGCCAAGTACTTGAGCAATTAAGTTTCCTTTTTATGCTTTTATAGGTGAATAATAAGCATTATGATGGAATGAAAGCTATTCAGGTTCAATTTAACAGGAGTCAATATGTTTAAACATTTATTAGTCCCAGTCGACGGTTCAGATGTTAGTAAAAAGTCTTTAAAGAAGGTTGCTGAGCTTGCTAAAGCTGATGGAGCGGCTGTTACCCTGGTTTATGTCTCTGATCCTATGCCTCCGATGGTGTATTCCGATAGCACTATGGGTTATGGTATCTCCCAAAAGGATCATAAGAAAGCATGCGATGCATATGCTGCTGATGTGTTTAAAAAGGCTGCCACTGCATTGGGCGCTTCCATCAAAGCAAAAACAATTCATATTTCCAATGGAACCTTATCTGAAGGTATCTTGGATGGCGCTAAGAAGGCTAAGGCCGATGTGATCGTGATGGCATCACATAAGCGCACTGGTCTCAAGAGTGTTTTGCTAGGTAGCGAAACGCATGAAGTGATTGTGCATTCCAAGTTACCAGTGTTGGTTCTTGGTTAAGTTTTCAAAACCTTAACAATAAAGGGGTCCAGTGGATCCCTTTATTGTTTGTAGAACTTTATTTGCTTTTTTAATTCTTAATAGGTGTTCCGAGTAAAAGAATTTCTCTCGTGAGTAGCCCGCTATCGCTGTCGCGCATATTCCACAGATCGAGTTGTGTTTTAGCGCTGTATGGATCAACATAGATGCCATCTTTTCTTAATTCAAAATGCAGGTGCGGGCCAGTAGATCTGCCGGTAGAACCTACATAACCAATCTCCAATCCACGGCGCACTTCGTTCCCCACTTCTAGCTCTACGTTGTAATTGCTAAGGTGGGCATAGTAAGTCCGATAATTACCGGGGTGCTCCAGAATAATCAGATTGCCAAAGGCGCCGCTATATCCAAGATGGACTACTTTTCCAGTGGCAACGCTAAATATTGGAGTGCCAATTGGCGCTGCATAATCAATTCCCATATGGGCGCGGTAGCGTTGTTTTGGTGCGGCTGTGGGGGCAGAACCCTTCTTTGCGGGCGCTGCTTTTTTGCTGGATGCTCGAACACTGCCTACGCCACGTGAGATGCGTCGGTAGCTAAGGGGGTTGGTCCAGAAGGTACGCTCAATCGATTCACCGTTGGCTGTATAAAAACCTCCTGGAATATCGTTACGCTCAATCCAAAATGCACTGGAAAATACTTCCTGCGAAGTGGGGTCGATAATCTCAGCAGCCCAGATCTGCGCCCAATGCTCTTTATCTCCAAAATCAACAATCAGGCGCACCACGCTGTTGGTGTTTTCCAGGGCAGTATTTTCTTCGGGGTAAATTTGCTTGATGACAGAATTCAATTCCCAGATAAGTTCTACTGGTAATTTGTCACCGACTTTTTTAGGGTCGTAGAGAACGTCGCTGAGCGGGAGTTGAATTTCAGTAAAACGCTTAGACTCGTCTTTTAGGTAGTCTTGCTGGATTAGGAAGTTGCCCGCTGCTGACGGCGTAAAAGTCCATATTTCAGTTTTGGAATCTTGTAGTGGACCGTTCATGATGCTGAGGGACTCAAAGCGATTGCGACTTCCCAAAGCTAGGGCATAGGGAATACAGTTACCGCGTATACGATCAAAGAAGCCCTTGGTCTGCGCTTTAAAAAACTCATTGAGGCTACGGTCATTTACCCCAATATTCGCGGGCAGATTCTCTTCATTAAAGCTGCGACGTAGGCAGCCGCGCTGAATGCGATAGTCTAGATTGGCGGCGCCATCATTGCTGTATTCACCTTCGATGCGCTTAAACAGTTCCGGATTTAAGCTCATGCTGTTAGCGCTTTTATTTGCATACCTCTCTTTAAACTGCACGCCTGCCTGTTTGTTGCCTTGTGTCGCCTTTTGTTTGGTTTGTGCGGTTCTATTGGATTTGCTGGCTTGGTTTGACGATTGCGCGAATGCGCTAGAGCCGAGCTCGATCCCAGGCAATTGAACGAGCCCCACAAAGGCAATGGCAAGCACTTTGAGGGCTGCTTTTAAGAATCCGGGTAAATGACTGACATTTTTCTTCACGGGCTAATTATCCAATATTGCGGCAGCAAAATTAGATAAGGCGAGTGCTGTGGCGCAACAATTGCAATTTAGTTGAATTCCGGTGATGTTTTTGATAATTCGGACGCCTTTTTGGGGCTTACCCTCTCTACAGAGGATTTTTTTGGATGGGCTTGGCTAGATCTATATCTCTACTGTACTGGTGACGGTGATGTTGCTTGTGGATCCCGACAAAATGATTGGCTCAGTACATTCATCACTACTTCATTGTTCCTTGTTTAAGTGGCATCGCACAATCAGAATTGTGGCTACAATAATTTTTTGCATACAGGAGCTCTTATGCCCATCATTGAGTCAGTATCAGTTGCAGCGGTTGCAGTCCCTCTGGATAAGGTCACCTCATTTTCTACTCGTACAGTTTCCGAGCGTCACTATTGCTTGGTTAAAGTCCGCGGTAAAGATGGTAACGAGGGCATTGGATTTTGTTATGTTGGTAGCGCTGGTGGCGATATCGCTAAGATCGCCGTCGAGCAATTACTTGCACCAAAACTCATAGGGCAAAACAGTCACCGCAGTGAAGGCCTCTGGATGGATATGTATAACGAGTCCATTCTGCAGGGTCGCTCTGGAGCAGTCATGCGAGGCATCTCTATCTTGGATACCGCGTTATGGGATTTGAATGCGCGAGTCGCTAAATTGCCTTTGCATCATTACTTGGGTTCAGTAGTGGATGATCGCGTGCCGGCATATGCGAGTGGTGGTTATTACTTGGAAGGGAAGACCCCCGCTAAGCTAGGTAAAGAGATGGAGTCCTACGTTAAACAGGGCTTTAAGGCGGTCAAAATGAAAGTAGGACGCCTATCCCCGCGGGAGGAGGAAGCACGCGTCAAGGCCGCTCGTAAGGCAGTAGGTGAGGATGTTTTATTAACCTTGGATGCAAATAATGCTTGGCGCGACTTGCCAACGGCGCTTGAGTACATTCGTCGTTTCGAGGCATATAACCCTTACTGGATTGAGGAGCCGTTCTCACCAGATGCGATCGACCTGCATGCTGCATTAGCGCGCCAGACAAAAATCAATGTAGCCACCGGTGAAATGGAAGCTGGCCGTTGGCGTTTTAGAGAGTTAATCGATGCTGGTGGCGCGGCTATTTTGCAATCTGATGCTGCTGTTTGTGGCGGCATTACTGAGTGGCGCAGGATCTCGGCTTATGCAGACTTGAAAGGGGTTACTGTTTGCCCACATTGGATGCATGATTTGCATGCGCCTTTGGTGGCTGCAACGCCGAATGCCCGTTTCGTTGAATTTTTCCTAGATGATCAAGTGCTCAATTTTCGGAGGCTGATTAATAAGCAATTGACGTTTAAGAACGGCGATTTGATTCTGCATAAAACCCCAGGCCTCGGATTTGAGTTTGATGAGGCTGCTGTGAAGAAATATGCTGGTAAAGCGGCTTGGACGAAGATTTCTTAATCCGCTTGATTGGCTCTTTTCAGTGCAGTAAGAAATAAAAAATCCCGCCTCATGTGCGGGATTTTTTTATTGTTGAATCACTCCAACGGCATCCTAACTTGATCGAGGATTGAGTTTGAAGTGGGTAATGGATTGAGTTACCAACACCAAGCCAAAGCCTAAAAAGCCCACAATATCCGCTTCAAGTGCTGGATATGCCAGGGCAACTCCAGAGATCACCATGATGATGCGCTCAAAGGTTTTGGTTTTCTCAATAAACCAACCTTGCAGGCCGCCGGCCAAGCAGATGATGCCAACTACTGCTGTAAATGAAACCCAGGTAATCTGCATCCAATCGGCTTGCTCTAATGCGGATGTAGAGCCCATGAGCAATAAACTTACGCCAGACTTATCCAGTACAAACATGAATGGCACCAAAATTGCCGGCGCAACGTATTTCCAGGTCTGTAAGGTAGTTTTGTAGGGGTTGCCTTTACAAATCGCCGCAGCAGCAAAGGGTGATAACGCTGTCGGAGGAGATACCTCTGAAAGCACGGCGTAATAGAAGATAAACATATGGGCTGCAAAATCAGGAACGCCTAAATTGATTAAGGCTGGCGCAGCGATCACAGCGCAAATAATGTATGAGGCTGTCACTGGTACAGCAAGGCCTACCACCCAAACTACTAATGCAGTAAAGATTGCGGTTAGCAAAAGTGAGCCACCCGCATACTGAATCACAATGGAGCTGAACTTGAGGCCAAGGCCAGTAAGCGTCACGGTTCCAACAATTAAGCCTGCGCCTGCGCAAGTTGCCGCAATCGCCAATACGCCGGTTGAGCCTGAAGCTAAAGCTTTGGTGAGATTAGAGTTGTAGAGGCCGGACAAAATAGGTTCTTTACCCTTAAGCCAGCCCCAAGGAATGATCGCAGTGTCTTCGCGCAGCATGCTCGACAGAGCAGATACCACGGTTGCCCAGAATACGGACATCACTGGCGAGAACCCGAACAACATGAACACCACAATGGAAATCAGTGAGAAAAAGTGGAACCAATATTTTTTAGTTAATTGCCAAGCAGTTTCCGCGGCTTGGAAATGAATGTTTTTCATTCCATACTTACGGACGTCGATTTCTACCATGACAAACAAGCCAAGGTAAAACAGAATGGTTGGGATGGTTGCCATCAGCAACACATCTAAATAAGAAATCTTTAAAAAGTCAGCAATCAAGAATGCTGCGGCACCAAGTACCGGTGGGGAAATAATCGCACCCAAACCACCTGCTGCCAAGAGGCCGCCCGCTGCATTCTTCTCGTAGCCGACTTTATCAAGCATAGGGGCTGCAACAGAACCAACGGTAACGGTGGTGGCTACTCCAGAGCCAGATGGACCGCCAAGCAGGAAGGAGGACATCACAATGGTTCTGCCTACCCCAGAGGACTTGCCACCCATAGCTGCAAAAGAGAAGTCAATGAAGAATTTTCCAGCTCCAGTGAATTGTAAGAATGCGCCGAAAATCGTAAAGAGAATGATGAGTGTGGCAGAAACGTCTACTGCAGTGCCGTAGATGCCCTCTAGGGTCATATACATATACCCAACCAAGCGATCTAAGTCGTACCCTTTGTGTGTCCATGGTGCAGGCAAGTAATTGCCGAATAGCGCGTATAGCAAGAATAGGGTGGTTACTCCCACCAAAATCATGCCGTTTGTTCTGCGAACACTTTCTAAGATGAGCAGTATCAAGCCAATACCGACCAGAACATCGGTTGGATTGGGCGCGGTATTTCTGTCGAATAGATCATCGCCACCACTCAAAATGTAATAAGCGATAAATACGGAGCCAATCGCAAAGAGCACATCCCACCACATGAGGCGGTTTTTAAAGCGTGCCGCAATCGGAAAGCTTAGGAAAACGAGAAACAGCACCAAAGCAACGTGGATAACGCGCAGTTGTTGGGTTGGTACGATAGAGTAGGCTGCATACAGGTGAAAGAGGGACATGCCTACCGCCACCAAGGTAATAAATTTGGCTAGAAGACCTTTGTAGTCATTTGAATCACCTTCCTCTTGCTTGATAAAGGCGTCTAGTTTTTCTTGGGTTTCGTTATCGATAACGGCTTGGGTCATGTCTCTACCTATTTTTTATTTATTTATAAATACAGTGCCACTAAGACCAAAGAGAGTGGTGGTCCACTCTCTTTGGCGAATTACTTAATTTACTTTTACATTTTTTTCTTTAAAGAACTTTAAAGCGCCAGGGTGAAAATCAATTGGCGTGGATTTTTGCTTTTGGTTCTCCAGAGTCACATTCATATACTCTTGATGTGTACGCACTAACTCCAATTTATTGTCAAAAACAGCTTTAACAATTTTGTAAGCTTCTGCATCAGGCATATTGGCGTTGACAACCAAGATGTTAGCAACTGCAGCAGCTTTATTGTCCTTAGTCATGCCACTGTAGGTCGCTTTAGGAATCACAGTTGGGAAATACAGATTTCCATATTTTTTATTCATGATGGGCACTTCATCGGTAGTGTCTACCATCACGATTTTCATACCAGGGCTATTAGCCAAGTCAGTGACGGCTGCTGTTGGTAAGCCACCAACCCAGAAGAAAGCATCAATCTTGCGGTCTTTTACCGCATTCACAGATTCGGCTACGCTCAAACGCTCACGCTTCACATCTTTATCTTTGTCCAGGCCTGCAGCTTCTAGTAGGCGGAAGGCCATTACTTCGGTTGCGCTGCCTGGTGCTCCAGTACTGATGCGCTTCCCTTTTAAGTCCTTCATGGATTTAATGCCAGTGGAGTCAACGGTCACGACGTGCATTAAGTTAGGGTAAAGAATTAAGAGGGTGCGTAAGTCGATTTTCTTATTAGTAAATTTACCTTCGCCCACTTGAGCATCTTTAGCAGCATCGGCCATAGAGAAGCCAACGTAAGGCTTGCCTGTGCCAATGAGATTGAGGTTGTCTACTGATCCACCAGTGACTTCAGCAGTGGCACTCATTCCCGGAACTTTGCTAGAAAGAACTGATGCAAGGCCGCCACCCATTGGGTAATAGACGCCGCCAGTGCCGCCAGTTGCGATCGAGATGTTTTGTGCTTGGGCGATGCCCCACATTAATCCAAGTGATACGGCAATTACTTTAAAAACTTTCATTGTCTTGTCTCCGCTATCTGTCTATTTAATTAAAGGCCCGGCATGCTGAAATTGATTTTTTCCAACTCGCTCAATAACTTCGCCTGCTGATCTGCGCTAAGTTGGATGAGTGGTGGACGTACGCGCAACCACTCAGGATCTTTGCTGTAATGCGCAACTGCTGTTTTCATGCCAGCAATCATTTGGTACTGAGCAAAGATGGAGCGTACTTGGTCTAACCCGGCTTGGCGTTGATCTGCGTCAGATTCCTTCCAGTGCGCAGCCAATTCAGCGATCGCCCTAGGGTTTACGTTAGCAGTAGCGGAGATGCATCCTACGCCGCCAGCTCGCAAAGCACGCATCAGGAATACCTCGCTACCTGCATAAACGCGGAAACCAGATGGTGCTAGTAATTTAATAACGGACTCTGTGTACGCCCAATCACCGGAGCTGTCTTTCATGCCCACTACTGTCTTTGGATATTCTTTTACCAAGCGCTCCAACAATGAAAGGCTTAAATTGATTTTGGTAACCGGTGGAATGTTGTAGATATAAATTTGTAAACCAGCATCACCAACTTTTTGAATGACTTCTGAGAAGTAGGCAAACAGACCATCATCAGTAACATCTTTGTAATAGAACGGAGGCAACATCAACACGCCAGCGCATTTGTGTTGAACCGCATGGCGGGTCATATTGACTGTGGCATCAATAGAAGTGGCGCCAGTCCCGGGCATCATATGGGCTGGATTGAGGCCGCCTTCAACGAGCGTAGTCAGTGTGCTCATTTTTTGAGGCGCTGACATGGAGTTTGCTTCGGAGTTAGTTCCAAAGATTGCTTGACCTACGCCATTCGCTTCGAGCCATTGACATTGTTTTAGTAATTTTTTCGCATCTGGACTGCCATCTTCTTTAAAAGGGGTGAGTACTGGTGAAAGTACCGCAGGCAATGTTGAAGGGTGTAAGGAAATTGTCATGCTGACTCCAATTTAATTTTTTACTTCTGTAAGAAGTGGCTGTTGATTATAAAAAGCTTCTAAATTGTCTATTGCTAAATTTGTCATCAATTGTCGCGTTTCTAATGTTGCGCTACCAATATGAGGAGTTAATAAGACATTATCAATATTTAAGAAGCCAATGTTTGGATTTGGTTCATTTTCAAATACATCGAGCGCCGCTCCAGCAATCTTTTTTTGCTGCAGTGCAACTAAAAGTGCGGCTTCATCGACGACACTGCCGCGCGCAATATTGATGAGAAAGCCCTTGGTTCCTAAGGCATCTAATACTTCCGCGTTTACCATCTTGTCCGTTTCTGGGGTAGCGGGGCAAGCGAGGATCAGAACATCACATGCCTGCGCTAATACTTTAATGCTCGGGTAGTACTCGTAAGGCACTTCCTTGCGGGTGGGGCCGGTATAGGCTAAATGCACTTTAAAGGGCTCTAAGCGTTTCGCTAAATCCTGGCCAATCCGTCCCATGCCGGCTATACCCACTCGCTTCCCGGCAAGCGTGGTGGTAATTGTGAAGGGCGCTTTTGACCATGCCTTACTTTTCACAAACTCTTGCGACTCAGGGATGCGGCGTAAGAGGCCAAATAGCATGCCAAATGCCAGTTCGCAAACGGCATCATTCAGTACTCCCGGAGTATTGCTAGCTTTAATTCCCTTTTCCTTGAGGGCGGGGAGGGGAAGGTTGTCATACCCAACCCCACAAGTTGCCACCATCTGCACCTGGGGTAATTGCGCTAGCAATCCTGTCGGAATGGTGGTGTTTGAGCGCGTCAGGATGGCTGTGAAGTTTCCCTCAGGGACCTTGCCTTGAGGGTCTAGAAGTTTGGTCGTGCTGAGCCGCTTATCAATTTCCGCCTGCATTATTTCTGGAAATTGGCCGACCTGCAGTACCGAATTGACTGGGATCATGTCTCACTTACTTTTTTATTGGAATAATGAAAGCATTGTAAGAGGATTTGTAATCCTCATCTTGCTGCTCAAGGAGAAATGTAAATGCTATTTACCCCATCTGAAACAAAAGTGGTGGTTGTTGGTGGTGGCACTATGGGCGCTGATGTGGCCGCCGTATGTGCTCGCGGAGGATGTGCGGTACAGGTGGTGGAGCCGACTACCGAGCGCCGTGCTTTGCTGCCAGATTATTTCAGCAACACCATGATGGATTTGGGTTATGAACACCGCATTCATTTGTTGACTGTAGCTGGATCTCTTGAAGAGGTTGATTGGTCGGATATCGATCTCGTGATTGAATGCGTTCCAGAGCGTTTGGATATTAAACAGGAGTTATTCGCGAAGTTAGAACAGTACGCAAAACCGGAGGCGGTGCTAGCAAGTAATAGCACAAGCTTTCCGATTAGCCAAATTGCCAGCGGCTTGAAAACTGCGGCGCGCATGATTGGTTTGCACTTCTTTATGCCTGCGCATTTAGTGCCTTGCGTGGAAGTGGTTTATGGAGAGAAGACTTCTCCTATGGTTGGCGAGAGTCTGTCTCGTTTGATGACTGCCTGCGGCATGGTTCCCGTGACCGTCAAAAAAGATCTGCCTGGCTTCTTGGCAAACCGCCTGCAACACGCCCTATCTCGCGAGGCTTTTGCGATGGTAGATGCAGGGATTGCGAGTTTGGAAGATATCGATAAGGCTGTCCGCTTTGGTTTCGGTTTTCGTTATATCGCTGCTGGGCCGGCCATGCAAAGAGATCATGCGGGGCTTGAGGTCCATGGTGCCGGTGGCGCAACGATTTACCCCACCCTCAATAACTCTCCTACCATTGCGAAATGTTTAAGCGATCGGATTGCCAGCGGCAAATTTGGCATGAAAACAGGTGAAGGTTTTTATTCCTGGACGGCGGAATCGATGAAGGCTGAACGTGAGCGCTATCAGGAAGCTTTACGTGCTGGCTTGAAGATTATTCAAAAAGAATTGCCAGAGATTAAGTAGTCGCTGCTTAGGCAAGATCTTTTAGATTTAATTTTCGGAGGTGGGGCGCGAGTTGATAAGTGAGCGCCACCACTGCGATAGTGGCTACTCCGCCAAACACAATAGAGGGTACTAGCCCCATCAAGCTTGCGGCAAGACCCGATTCAAGTGCGCCTAATTCATTGGAAGAGCCAATAAAAATGCCATTGATCGCGCTGATTCTGCCGCGCATGTGATCGGGCGTTGTGAGTTGCATGATGCTGCCGCGGATGACTACCGAGATGGAATCAAAGCAACCAGAAATAAATAGAAAGAGGGCGCACAGCCATAAATTACTGGATAGTCCAAAGGCAATGATCGCTACTCCAAAGCCACCTACCGATAGAAATAAATGCTTTCCAGAATCTTCCATGAGGGGGTGGCGCGCCAAGTAAATGCCGGTAATTACTGCGCCGGCTGCGGGAGCCGCTCTCAAAATCCCTAGGGTCTCAGGACCGGCGTTGAGCACCTCTTTTACAAAGGCCGGCAGGATAGATACTGCGCCGCCAAAGAGAACGGCAAACATATCCAAAGCCATGATTCCCAGAATTAATTCATGTTTTCTGACGTAATGAAAGCCCTCAAAAAAACTCTTTAGGAAGTTTGTATTTAAGCCTATCGGTTTTTCGTGGATGATTCGAATAAATGTGATGCCATATAAACCAATGATCCCAAAGATGGCGGCCAATGCGTAAGTCCATTCCAACCCTGCAAAACCAATCATCAGGCCACCTAGGCCTGGGCCTGCCACTACGCAAATCTGGAATGCGGAAGATGCATAAGCGGTATAGCGCGCCATTTGTTCTCGGGGGATGATCTGTCCAAAGATTGCTTGATATGAGGGTCTTAATAGGGCGCGAGCCAACCCAAGAATTGCCACTGCGGTGTATATCAGCGGCACGGGTGGTGATAGCCAGCCTAGTGCAATGATAGTTAAAAATAATCCGACAGCAATGTGCAGAATACAGGCGATGGCTGCTATCAGTTTACGGGAGTGGTGATCGACGGCGTGGCCTGCATATAGCGCCAAGGCGAAATATGGAACCAGCTCTGCCAGTCCAACGAGCCCTAGCGAAACCACGCTATTGGTGATTTCGTAGAGGTGCCAGCCGACAGCGACCATCATGATCTGGTAGCTTAGGGTTGCGCCTACGCGGTAGATCAGCAGAGTTTTAAAGGCTTGACTGGCTTTCATGAATTATTGATAAGTGTAACGGGCCTTGTGATTTATGCTTGAGGGATGAAAAAACTTATCCGTATCTGGGACCTCCCTATCCGACTATTTCATTGGCTCTTAGTCGCCTGTATCGTGGCTAGCTTTATTACAGTCGAAATTGGTGGCAATGCCATGGAATGGCATGCGATCTTGGGCTACTGCATTCTTGTGCTAGTTGTCTTTCGGATTTGCTGGGGGTTTGTAGGATCTCATCACGCACGCTTTGTTCATTTCATTCCAAGTCCGCGTCGCTTATTCACTTATATATCTGGTGGTTCCAAGGCATCTCTTGGTCACAATCCATTGGGCGCACTGTCGGTCTTAGCGCTACTTACTTCAATTGGATTGCAAGCGGTTACTGGCTTGTTTGCGAATGACGATATTGCCTTTGAAGGGCCATTTGCGAAGTATGTTTCTAGTGGGACGGTTGAGTTTTTAACTTCGCTCCATCATCTCAATGAAAAGATCTTAATTATTTTGATTGTTTTGCATTTATGCGCAATCCTCTACTATCAAAAGTTTAAAGGCGACAATTTGATTGGTCCGATGATCTTGGGCGATAAAGAAATTGACCCAAGCGAGGAGTCAAAATATCTGACTGCTGACTTGGGTCACGCCTCTAAGGATAGAGGTTTGCAACGCGGCCTTGCTTTGCTGCTGCTTAGCCTTATTGCTGTGATTCTGGGTTACTTCATTACAGCCTAATTATTTCTTCTTAAAGTCGTCATGACAGCCTTTGCAAGTAGCGCCAGCTGCGCCAAAAGCTTTCTTAATGGCATCCTGATCGCCTGACTGTGCGGCAGTATTGAGGTTGGCTACTGCGACTTGCATTTTGTCCGCTGCGGATTTGAATTTGGCGCTGTCTGACCACACCTCTGGCAGTGCGCTACCACCTTCAGTGCCTGGGCCAAAGGCTTGCCATGGCAAGGAGGAGAGCATTGCAACCACCGCTGCATTTTTAGCAACTTCATCTTTATTGTAGGGAGCTTCGCCCTTTACTACTGCGCCAATTTTTCCAAAAGAATTCGCCATCACCGTGAAGACGCTTTTGCGATATTTGATCGCATCATCTGGTTTTTGGAATTGGGCAAAAGCAATGCCTGCGCTAGCTAGCAATGTTGGCGCGAGAGCAAGTAAAACAATTTTTTTAAATTTCATGGTTGGACTCCGGTAATGTTTTCGAAAAAGAGGCTCGGAACTTCGTATGCTCAGCATACTCCCGAACCTGAATTGATGCACTTGGGATTCTTCAGAAAATCAATCGCAAGGGGCTCGTCAGGAGCAGGATGACCCATTCAAAAAAGGCCATGAGAGGCGTCATCCAGAGGCTGCCAATAATGCCGGTGAAGACTAGGCCAAGGACGATAAAGAAGCCCCAAGGCTCAAGTTTTCCCAGGGCAATCGATTGCCGTGCCGGCAACAGGCTGGCGAGTACCCGACCTCCATCTAGTGGCGGCAGTGGAAATAGGTTGAATACTAGTAATCCGAGATTCCAGCTAATTCCAGCTTGGGACATGGCGATGAGGAACTTTTCATTAACACCAACCCCAACAAAAACAATGAGGAGGCTTAGCCAGATGAGCGCTTGGATCAAATTGGACCCTGGGCCAGCCAAAGCGACCCAAATAGAGTCGATGCGGGGATTGTGCAGGCGTCCAAAGTTCACCGGAACTGGTTTGGCATAGCCAACCAAAAATGGCGATCCTGTCAAAATCAGCAATAAGGGGATCAGAATAGTCCCTACGGGATCAATATGCCTAGCGGGGTTGAGGCTGACCCGCCCAAGCAGATAGGCCGTGTTATCGCCAAACCGTCGGGCAGCATACCCATGAGCCGCCTCATGGATCGTAATGGCAAAAATCAAAGGAATCGCATTAATGGCGACGGCTTGGATAGAATAGTCAGTAATCATGGCAATATGATATCCATAGGAGTAAAAAGTGACTGACGATAAAAAAACTGACCCAAAAACCCCGGCTAAGCCCATAACCGCTAAGCCTCCTGCCCGTCCGCCGGCCCCAAAAGGCCCATCTGGCCCCGGTGGCAGGCCTCAAGCTGGCTTTGGTGGCGGAAAAGGCATGATGCGCAAGGCCGGCCGCGGCCGATAGTGGATAATTGACCCACTAATTAATGTACTTAATGAGGATTTAGCATGAACGAATGGCATAACGAGTCGAAAGACGAAATCAACAAAAAGATCATCACTTTGATCGTGATGTTGGCAGTCGCTACTAGCTTGGCTATTTTGTTTGCATTGGTTGCAGCTCACACTGGTTACGTATTCGGTTAATCATTGTTCATGACTAGCCACCGCCAACCTGCGGTATTTGCTGGCCATGGCAGTCCGATGTACGCCATTGAGCCCAACCGCTATACAGCGGCTTGGTCTGCTCTAGGCAAGTCTCTCAAGCGCCCCGATGCTATTTTGGTGATCTCGGCGCATTGGGTGACACGCGGTGTTTGGGTTACCGCAATGTCTAAGCCCAAAACGATTCATGACTTTGGTGGATTTCCGCAGGCACTGTTTGATATTCAATATCCTGCGCCAGGTAGTCCTGCGCTCGCCGATCGCGTCAAAGAGCTATTAGATGTCCCCGTTGTTCTTGAAGAGAATGAATGGGGTATTGATCATGGTGCTTGGTCGGTTCTGAAGTATCTCTATCCCGATGCGGATGTTCCTGTGGTTCAGCTTAGTCTAGATGGCGCAATGTCTGCCAGCGAGCACTATGAGTTGGCTAAAAAATTACGCCCCTTGCGTGATGAAAATATTTTGATTCTCGCTAGCGGTAATGTTGTCCACAATCTACGTACGATTCGCTGGGGAGGAGACTCCGAACCATTCCCCTGGGCAACAGAATTTAATGAATTTTTTATTTCTGAGATGAAGGCGAATCATCATGAGCCTTTGATTCACTGGGAGCAGTTTGGGGATGCTGGCCATTTATCTATTCCCACCCCTGAGCATTATTGGCCCGCCTTGTATGTGCTTGCTCTGCAAGAAAAGGATGAGGAAGCAAGGGTGTTAATAGATGGTTTGGAGATGGGCTCAATCAGCATGCTTGCGTTTACTGTTGAGTAGAGATTAATTTATGTGGCCATCCATTCTTGCAATTTTCTGTGGCGCCGGTCTGGGCGCTTTGTTGCGGGCTGGTTTCAATTTGGCCACAGTTGGTTTTGCCTCCACGCTTCCCTTAGGGACTTTTATATCCAATATGGTGGGTGGATACCTGATCGGAATCGCCGTTGCTTTTTTTGGCAACAATCCCAGTCTTTCTCCTGAGTGGAAGTTATTCGTGATTACCGGATTTTTGGGAGGACTTACTACCTTCTCTAGTTTTTCTGCGGAGGTAGTGGGCTTTATGCAGCGCGGCGAGGCCACTTGGGCTCTGGGTACGGCATTGCTGCATTTGATTGGTTCTTTGGCTTTAACGCTCTTGGGTATATTGACCTACCAAGCACTCAAGTAAGCCCTCCCTGCGGGGCTTACTCTGGTTTCATGTTTCCGGTTTTGACTACAGCGCTCCATTTGGCAGCTTCCGATTTAATGAGGGCCGCAAATTCTGCTGGAGTGCCGCCTCCAATTTCATTTCCTTGAGAGAGCATCAGCTCGCGAAGTTGTGGATCTTTTAGGGCTTCATTCGCTGCGGCATTGAGCTTATCAATAATGGGTTTCGGTGTCTTTGCTGGCGCGATAAATCCTTGCCAGTTCAATACTTCAACCTTGGGATAACCAACTTCTGCAAAGCTAGGAACATTCGGTAGTAGGGGTGAACGTTTTTTGCTGGTGATGGCGATAGGGCGCAGTTTATCAGCCTTAATACTAGGAACCGCTGAATACATTTGATCGAACATCATATCGACATTGCCGCCCATAAGATCGGTCAGTGCTGCAGATCCACTCTTGTAAGGCACGTGAATCATCTTGATTCCCGCGTTTTGCATAAAGAGTTCAGCAGATAGTTGATGGCTTCCACCAATCCCGCCAGAAGAGAAGGTTAGAGTGCCGGGCTTTGCTTTAGCTGCGGTAACAATGTCTTGAATAGTTTTATATGGCGAGTTTGGATTAACCACTAAAACGAGTGGACCTTTTTCGATCAAAATAATGGGGCTGAGATCGGTTTCAGGATCGTAGCGCAGTGTGCCAAAGAGCGTCTTATTGACTGCCATAGGCGCAAAATTTCCCATGCCGATGGTGTAGCCATCTGGCGCTGATCTCGCAACAAATTCAGTGCCGATATTGCCTCCGGCGCCAGGTTTGTTATCGACGATGATGGGTTGCTTAAGAAGAACACTCATTTTCTGGGCAAGTTGTCTACTGCGAGCATCAGCACTACCGCCTGCGCCATAAGGTACTACTAAATTAATCGGTTTATTGGGGTAGTTTGTTTGCGCTTGATTTGAGCTAGATGCAAACATTGCTGCACACAGAATAGAGATTTTAAAAAGCAACTTAATTTTCATATGAGTCCCAGTATTCCTAAAATTGCACCAATTCCAATTAAATATAAAGGATGCCAGCGTGTAAATAAAGTGATGCCGATAGTGCCCAAAGTGAGTGCGTAAGCGGCATAGCTGTGGTTGATTTGCAATGCGATTTGCCAAGCCGAAGAGAGAACTAGGCCGATTGCAAGACTTGCTGCGGCATATTGAATAGTTTTTTTCTTGTGCTGATCACTCATTCCTAGAATCATGCGTTGCAGAAAGAAGATCAAGATTGATGATGGCCATGCAATTGCGAATGTCGCGATTAGAGCGCCTAATACGCCATACACATGCCACCCAATCAAGGTGACTGTCATGAAATTGGGACCAGGCGCAGCCTGCGCAATCGCAAAATAATCCGCAAATGTTTGAAGATCAATCCAATGCTCTTGGGTCACCGCTAAATCGAGCAGACTTGGAAGAAGTGCATTTACTCCGCCAAATGCAATTAGGGAAAAGGCGGATAGCTTTAGAAATAAGCTAAATAAAACGCTCATAGCTTATGGGCTTTCTTGCGCCCTAGGAAAAAGGCGAGCGGTGAGGCGAGCAATACAACCCAGCCAAGACCTAAGTGAAAGTAGCTTGCGCAGATGATGGTAATTGCCACCACCAATAACATTGCGGGAAATTTGAATTCATCTCGCAACATCTTAAAACCAGTTGATGCGATTAATCCAACCCCAACTGCCGAGATTCCTCGGAGAAGTCCTTGGACCTGCTCTAAACCGCTGTAATGTTGATATAAAACCGCCAGTAGCATCACGATGCAAATAGGTCCAAGCGTTAACCCCAGCACTGCGGCAGCAGCTCCCATGGCCCCGCCAAAACGGGATCCAATACACACTGCCAAATTAACAATATTTGGGCCTGGAACGATTTGACAGATGCCAAGAATGGCGCTGAATTCCTCGGAGCTCAGCACCTTATCCTGCTCAACCAAGGTTCGACGGGCCCAGGGAAGTACCCCGCCAAAACCAGACATCCCGATTTTGCTGAAGCTAAGGAACAGCTGGGCTGGGCTAAGCGTTTTCACGTTGATTGAGTGTTAAGGTTTAAATGGATGTGGGACAGGCTTTTGATCTAACCATGCCTCAAGTGTCTCTGTGATTCCTCGGGAGAAAGTTTCAAAGATCGGTTCAGCGATAAATCCGAGGTGGGGCGTTGTTAATAGGTTGGGAGTGTTGCGTAAGGGATCATCTTTTGGCAAAGGCTCAACATCAAAGACGTCGACTGCTGCTTGACCAGGGGCGCCTTTTTTAAGTGCCGCGCATAAATCCGGCATATTAATGAGGGCTGACCGAGAGGTATTGATCAAAATAGAGTCAGGGCGCATCAAGGCTAATTGATCAGCGCTAATGATTCCTTTGGTTCCTGGGCCCGCCACGAGATGCATGGTAACCACCTTAGAGGTGCTGAGTAATTCATCGAGAGTGACAGATTTTGCATTCTCTGCGGCAGCACGTTCTGGCGTCATCCGTGGGCTCCAGGTGACCACCTCCATGCCAAATGCGTGACCAACTCGAGCTACTCGACTACCAATCGCACCTAAACCCATAATTCCGAGTCGTTGGCCTGAGAGCATCGGAAGTACTGATAATTCGTCGCGCCAACCGCCATGAGCAATTAATGCGTTTTGCTCAATCAGTCGTTTGGATGCTCCGAGAATTAAAGCCCAAGTTAATTCAGCGGTAGTTTCTTTGGAAGGTCCGCCCGGTGTGCAAGCCATGGGAATATTTCTAGATACCAGGGCGGCTGCTTCCAACGTTCCATTACGTTCGCCTGTAAACATCAGGAACTTGAGTTTAGGCAACCTGGCAATCATCGCCTCGTTGAATGGAGACCGATCACGCACGATAGCAATAGCATCAGCATCTTTCACTGCTTCATAGAGCGCTTCATCGCGAAGCGGTTCATGATGAATGGTGAGATTTGCATTCTGCTCGAGCTTATCCCATCGGGAGAAGTGGCGAAGGGCGCGTTCATAGTCACCTAAGATGACAATGTTTGGTAGTTGAGTCATGATGATTGGATTCTTAAAATAGTTTTAGTCTGGAGTGCAAAGGCTCAAAATCTTCTTGAGGTCAGGTGCGTCGCCCAGTTTCCATAAAGCAGCAATCAGTTGACGTGTTTTTTCTGCGCCAATTACAGGTTCAGCCAGGCTAGTGAATTTTTGTTCAAGATTGGCATCGCTCATTGGATTCTCGACAGAGCCAATCGCGTTCTTAACAAAGATATGCACTTCTTTGCCGTCTTTGAGAATTGCCTTCACGTCTACTGATGCTTCGCTAATAGAGGTATCGGTCGTAGCATTCACCTTGGCGCGTAATGCAACGACGTCAGGGCGATTGACAATCTCATCGGCATATTCGCCTTCGCCTGCTTGACCAAAGATGAGGCCAACAGCGCAACCGTGATAGACGCTGAATTTCCCTTCAAGACCATCTTTGGGAGTTTTCTTGCCGGTGAGTTCTAGTACGAGTGGGTGAACTCGAAGTTCAATGCGCTCTACATCTTCTGCTTTCACGCCTTGCGCTTTCAGTTGCGCGCAAGCATCAATGGCTGGGTGAATCACAATTCCGCAAGCAAAAGGTTTATAGGTGTTTAATGAAATCTCAAAGGATTTGCCTAGCGCACGATCAATTTCTGACCAGTCGCACTTGGTGGATACGGTTTGCATATAGCCACGACCCGCTTCTAGGGCTTTTGGACTCGCGGTGAAGCCATGCTTCGCCAATAGCGCGGAAAGTTGGCCTGCGCGCGCTGCACCACCTGGATGAAATGGTTTAGTCATTGTGCCAAATTGTTCACGCATGCCAACCGGTTGGGATGCAGCGATGCCCAGGGCCATAGTCGTTTTTTGCGCATCTAGCCCCATCATGCGTGAACAAGCGGCAGCCGAACCAAGCATGCCAGTTGAGCCGGTGATGTGCCAGCCGCGATGGTAGTGGTCTGGATACATTGCATTGCCAACACGACAAGCCACATCAATACCTAGAATGAGTGAGTCAATGATTTGACGGCCATTGGCATTCAGATGCTCGCCTAATGCCAGAATGGCAGAGGCAACTGGCCCGGCTGGGTGAATCACGGTCTTGAGATGGGTGTCATCAAAGTCAAAAGTGTGTGAGCTAATACCGTTAATGAGTGCTGCACCACCCATATCAACACGATCTTTGCGCCCCAGAATGCTTGCTTGTGGCGCTGGTTGAAACTCACGAATCGCCGCCAATGAGGATTCAACGCTTTCATGATTTGCCGCACCGATTGCGCATCCTAGCCAGTTTAAGAATGTGCGATGCGCCTCGTGATCCACTTCAGGAGTCCATCCTTGGCTAGGATGGGATGTAACAAAGTCCGCCAAAATTTTAGTCACTGGTGGAGCATTGAGGTCGGCTGCTGCCTGAATAGCGTGAGACATGATATTTCCTATATCTAGTAAGTAATGAATGAATTAAAAATGTTGAATGGATTTATTCCAGCTCGATATTGCGTTCTTTTGCCACCTTCTTCCAGCGAGCAATATCTTCTTTTATATAGACTTCAAATTGTTGCGGAGACATAGGCATTAAGGTGAGCGCCTCGCTCGCCATCTTCTCAGAAAAATCAGGTAGTGCCAGAGCCTTGTTCAGCTCCGCATTGAGTTTTTGAACAACTGCTGGGGGAAGGTTTGCGGGGCCCACCAGGCCATACCATTGTTGTCCATCAAAGCCGCTATAACCAAGCTCCTTAAAAGTGGGAATGTTCGGTGCCGCAGGATTTCTTTTTGATCCTGTAATGGCTAGTCCACGAACGCGGTTGGTATTGAGATAGGGTACTGCAGCAAAAAGAGTCGGGAGCATTGCCTGAGTTTGACCAGCAAGCAAATCCGTATAGGCTGGCCCCACACCGCGATACGGCACGTGAACCATGGAAATACCAGCTGCCAGTTTTAATTGCTCCATTCCCAGGTGCGTCAAAGTGCCGGGACCTGCAGAACCATAGCTGAGTTTGTCCGGATTCTTTTTGGCGTACTCAACAAACTCTTTAAAGTTTTTGATGGGTAAGTCTGGATTAATGATGAGCGCATTCGGTGTCGCACCAATCATGCCGATCGGGGTGAAATCTTTAATAGCATCGTAAGGTAGTTTGCGGACGGCTGGGTTTGTGCCGTGAGTGCCAACGTAAGCCACCATCAAGGTATATCCATCTGGGGCAGCCTTTGCAACCGACTGCGAAGCAATGGAACCTCCGCCGCCGCCCATGTTGTCCACAATGATAGTCTGCCCAATGGATTTGGACATACGCTCTGCCAGTGCTCGAGCAATGTTATCTAGGCCACCACCAGCTGCTACTGGGGCGATGAGTTTGATAGGTTTATTGGGATAGCCGGCTGATTGCGCTGCAACATTTGAACTCGTTGTGAGGTTAATAGCGCAAATAATTAAGGCGGATAAAAAAATCGGCATTTGCCGATTAAGGGTATTAGACATGTCTCAAGTCCTATGATTTTTAATTTAATCTTATTATGTAGATGATTTTACTATTGATCTAAAAAATATTTTCAAAAGGAAGTTCTGATGATTTTGGAGCACTGTGATATTGAAATTGACCCAAGTAAGGCCGCTCAATTTGAGGAGGCGATCTTGCGCGGGGTAAATACGGTTATTGCTAAATCCAAGGGATTTCGTGGATTTAAGGTGAACCGTAGTGTTGAAAATCCAGCCCGCTATTTGTTATTAATCTATTGGGAAACTATGGAGAATCACACAGTGGATTTTCGTGGATCAGAGGCCTTTACCGAATGGCGCGCAATTGTGGGCCCATTTTTTGCTAAGCCACCCGTGGTTGAGCACTGCACGCTCGTAGGAAAATCGGCCTAAGATTTCCTGTTTTAAGCCTTGAGTTTTTTGCGGATGGAGTTCTCCACTGGGATGGAATCCAGGTTGGGCTCCAATGCTTCGCGTTCATCAAACACAAAGCAACTACCCGTATAGTGCGCTGAGCCAACTTCCTCAAAGTATTTAAGGATGCCGCCCTCAAGCTGGTAGCTATGTTGCATGCCGATTTCACGCATGTACAACCCTGACTTCTCACAACGTATTCCACCAGTGCAAAAACTCACTAATGTTTTATCGGCTAAGGCCTCTTTGTGCTCGGAAATCGCCTCTGGAAATTCGGTAAATTTATTGATATTGAAGTGCAGGGCATTGTCGAACGTTCCATAGTCCACTTCAAACGCATTGCGTGTATCAATCATGACCACGGGACGTCCTAAGTCATCGGTGCCGCGATCAAGCCACTCTTGTAGTTTCTTGGGGGTGATGAAATTGGCTCGACCCTCTTCAGGACGAATCGCTGGATGGTTCATGCGAATAATTTCATTTTTAATCTTGATCAACATCTTCTTAAACGGCTGTGTTTCTGACCAGCTCTCTTTAGCTTCTAAGGGTGAGAAACGAGGATCTAGGCGTAACCAATCTAAAAAGCCGCGTAACTCAGCCTCTTTTCCAGCAAGAAACATGTTGATGCCTTCGCCGGTGAGCAAAATGGTGCCCTTGAGTTGGCAGGCATTGCACTCATCCAATATTTTGGCGCGGAGCTCAGTTAAGTTGTCCAGGCTGACAAATAAATAGGCGGCAATGTTCAAAATTGGCTTCATCTTTAATTCCTTTTGGCTACGCCTTCTATTATCGAGCAAGCCGCCATGAGGGGTGGTAATCTTGCAGTCTTAATCGATGGAGACAAAGCGATGACGATTTTCAAAAAAATGGCTAAAAAGGCCCTATTCCTGGGCTTGCTTTTGATGTCAGCCAGCTCAATTATTGCGAACGCACAAACTGCCGGTCTTGGTACTTGGCCTACCCAAAAGCCCATTCGCTTGATTGCGGTTTTCCCGCCAGGTGGTTCGGTGGATCAGGTGGCTCGTACCCTGGCCCCAGCCCTTCAGGCGGAGCTAAAGCAAAATGTGATTGTGGAGAACATTGGTGGGGCATCTGGCGTAATTGGTACGGCAGCTATGACTCGCTCCGATCCCGATGGCTATACCTTTGCGGTGGTATTTGATACCCATGGCGTCAATCCAAGCCTTAAAGATAAGCTTCCGTATGACACGATTAAGGATATTGCCCCGGTTACTTTGATTGGCACATCCCCAATGGTGCTGGTTGCCAGTAAGAAGTCTGGAATTACCAGCTTTAAGCAACTGGTTGATCAATCTAAAGCCGGCAAACAATTTAGCTATGGCTCAATTGGTATCGGTAGTTTGGGGCATTTAGCGATGGCTCGCCTTGCTAAGCAGGCTGGGTTTGACTGGAATCACATTCCTTATCGTGGCGGTGGCCCTTTGATGCAGGATGTGTTGGGCGGTCAGGTTCCATTGGCCGTAGGTTCTGAATTTTTAGTTAAGCCGCATATTGATAGTGGCGGCGTTATTCCTTTGGTAATTACTACCGCTAAACGCTCACCTGCATTGCCAAATGTGCCGACGATCTCTGAAAGTGGTTTCCCTGGCTTTAATGCGCCAGCATGGTGGGCTGTTCTTGCTCCAGGCAAGACTCCTCCGGTCATTGTGAATGCCATGAATCAAGCAGTCACTAAAGCCTTGAAAACGCCTGCTGTAGCTGAGAAGTTAAAAGCCCAGGGCATTGAGATTGTTGCAGGCAATCCCGAAACATTGCGAGACTTTATTGGTAAGCAAATTGCGGTGTGGGGTAAGTTTGTGATTGAGAACAATATTAGAGAAACGCAATAAGAGAATAAAGATGAGTGAACGTTTAATCCCCTATCAGCCAATGGATTTGGCTGAGCCTGCAGACCTAGTGGCAGCGATTCGCCAGCGTCGTGGCGGTCAATTTATTAATCTGGATCGCATGCTGTTGCATAGCGTGCCCATTGCTGAAGGCTGGAATCACTTTATTGGTGAGATTCGCAATAACCTTGCATTAGATCCAAAACTGCGTGAGCTGGCGATGTGTGGAGTGGCTGTTCTGAACGGTGCTGAGTATGAGTTCTTTCATCACGCACCCCCGTTTATAAAAGCGGGTGGTACGGAACAGCAGGTGCAGGCATTACGTTTGATTGGCCAACCCACTTTTCCTGCCGATTTATTTAGTCCGGTGGAGAGAGATGCTGCCGAGTTAACTTATCAGATGACGCGCAATATCAAGGTAGATAGTGGTCTCATGAAGCGTCTTCAAGCGGCCCTAGGAAATACGGATACGGTAGAGTTGGTTAGCGTGATCGCTGCTTACAACATGGTGTCACGTTTCTTAATTGCATTGGACGTCACGCCTGAGGAGCACCCTCCTGAGTAAGTCATGACTCTAGCAAGCATGTTGCAGTGGGAGGAGGGTAACCAAACTCGCGTTGCGCATTGGCATTCTGAAAATGGCATAGCGCCGCATAAGCGGGTTGTGATCGCTGACGATACGTTGACGGCTGATGATGCTTATCGTTTGGCATGCGAAGGTACGGCTATTCTTTGGAGGGGTGATTTTCAGAATGCCCGTCAACTTTTACAAGCTTTGGTGAGGCGGATCGATAAGCCCTCTAAGAAATCGAAGCGTGCTGGTAAGCGGGTTGATAAGTCATCTAATGAGGCCGTCCAAAAAACCGCGACCGATATTTTTAATCAACATCGCCTCATTCATTCCCAGCGCGCTCGCATACTGGGAATGTTATTAATTGAATGCAATGCTGATCACACCATTTCTCTTAGACGGGCGCCTGATGTATCTCTGGCTTGTTTGGAAGCTTATGGTGCCGTGTCAGAGTCCTATGTTATTTCATTGCGCGAACTCTTGGGTGTCATTAGCGCTCATGAGTGGCGCAAGAATGGCGTGCCAATTCTTGCGGATAGCGAGGGTGAGCCCATTTTCGTTCATCCCCACTATGGCGTTTTTTCGCCAGTTCGCGGCGAATACATTGAGCTCATTTGCAATACACCTTTACCAAAATCATTGAATGAAGAATCGATTGCTTTTGATATTGGCGTGGGTACCGGCGTCTTATCGATTATTTTGGCTCTGAGGGGTGTGCAGAAAATTGTCGCTACCGATATGGATGAGCGCGCTTTAGTTTGTGCTCAAGAAAACATCGAGCATTTGGAATTGGGTTCACAGGTAGAAATCGTGAAGGCCAATTTATTTCCAGAGGGAAGAGCTTCTTTAGTTGTATGCAATCCACCATGGCTTCCAGCTAGACCCAGTTCTTCTCTCGAACATGCGGTCTATGATCCAGATAGTCGGATGCTAAAAGGGTTCTTAAATGGCCTGAGCGAACATGTAGTCGCTGACGGTGAGGGATGGCTCATTCTGTCAGATTTGGCTGAGCACTTAGGCCTAAGAACCCGGAAAGAGTTGCTTGAATGGATTGAGCAATCTGGTTTGGTGGTGTTGGGTAGGGTGGATACTAGACCTAAGCACCCTAAAGCGTCCAGCGAGACTGATCTACTCTACTTCGCCCGGTCTGCGGAGGTTACTTCTTTATGGCGCCTGGGCATTAAAACTTAGTTCATTTCGCAAATAGTTGGGCAGGGTCTTCGAAAGCTTTGAACTCGAGGGCATTGCCAGCGGGATCCATAAAAAACATCGTCGCTTGCTCCCCCACTTTCCCCTTAAATCGAATTTGGGGCTCCATCACAAACTTAATACCGCTGTTACGTAGACGATCAGCCAAGACATTCCAATCCTGCATCGTCAGAACAACCCCAAAATGTTTTGCTGGAACCTGGTGATCGTCCACTTCGCTAGTCGCAACGTGACCACATTCTTCCGGAGCTAAGTGGGCAACCAGTTGATGTCCAAAGAAATTAAAGTCAATCCATCTATCTGAGCTGCGACCCTCTTCGCAGCCTAGGGTGCTTCCATAGAACTTGCGTGCTGCCTCAAGATCATCTACTGGAAAGGCGAGGTGAAAGGGCTGAATGGTCGACATGTTGATCCTTGGCGATGGGTTGGACTGTATCAATGCTATTACCGGCAAAGTTTAGTATATTGGGATCATAAAAATAAAGCTGTTCAACGGAGACAAGATGTTTACTTTTCAAATGATCAAGGTTTGCCGTTCCATTCTATGTGGCTTTCTCATGTTGGTTTTGAGTGGATTGGCGCATGCTGCCTATCCAGATAAACCAATTAAGCTGATTGTTCCCTATCCACCAGGTGGAGCGACTGATGTCATTGGACGTATTTTGGCCAAAAGTCTGGGTGAAGCTCTGGGTCAGCAGGTGCTTGTCGATAATCGTGGTGGAGCCGGTGGCAATATTGGCGCCGAGGCTGTAGCCAAAGCAACGCCAGATGGTTACACGCTATTGATGGGTGCAGTGACATCTCACTCCACTATGGCGACCTTAGAAAAAGGAAAGCTGCGTTACGACATTCTGAAAGATTTCACGCCAATCATGATTGTGGGATCTGTTCCGTTGGTGGTGGTTGTTAATCCTAATGTGCCGGTAAGAACGCTCAAAGGTTTGGTTGATTACGCTAAGGCAAATCCAGACAAGTTAAATTACGCCTCATCAGGCGCTGGTGCGCCTCAACGCATGGGCGCTGAAATTTTCCAAAAAGAGGCTGGTGTCAAAATTACCCATGTGCCCTATAAAGGTAGTGGCCCCGCAATGACGGATTTGGTCGCAGGCCAGGTCAATATGATGGTGGAAACCGTGCCAGCAGCCTTGCCGTTCATTACTGCAGGACAATTGCGCCCCTTGGCAGTGACTACAGCAAAGCGAATTTCAATGTTGCCAGATGTGCCTACTACCGCTGAATCAGGCATGCCTGGTTTAGAAGTCAGCTCAACCTTTGGTGTGTTGGCTCCAGTAGGCACACCAAGCCCTATCATTGATCAGTTGAATGCCGCTATCGCTAAGTTATTGGTAAATCCTGAAGTAAAGGAAGCGTTCTTAAAGCAGGGTGTTTATGCTGCCGCGCCAACTAAGCCCAAGCAAGCCGCTGAGCTTCTCAATACAGAAGTAAAGCGTTGGGAAAAAGTGATTAAAGAAGCGGATATTAAGACTGACTAAGCTTCACCATTTATTTTTTAAGCTAGAGAATTCATCATGACAAGTAATACTGACAAAGAGAAGAAACAATCTAATGAAAGTGGATTGCGTAAAGGCTTAACGAGTTACGGAGATAAAGGCTTCTCTTTGTTTTTGCGTAAAGCATTTATCAAGGGTGCTGGTTACACGAATAGCGCATTAGATAGACCGGTTATTGGAATTATTAATACCGGTAGCTCCTATAACCCTTGCCACGGAAATATGCCGCAATTAATTGAGGCGGTTAAGCGTGGGGTGATGTTGGCTGGTGGCTTGCCGATGGATTTCCCCACGATTTCTATTCATGAAAGTTTCGCGGCTCCAACTAGCATGTATCTGCGCAATTTGATGTCCATGGATACCGAGGAGATGTTGCGTGCGCAACCAATGGATGCAGTCGTCATGATTGGAGGCTGCGATAAAACCGTTCCTGCGCAAATGATGGGTGCCGCTTCCGCAGGTCTTCCTGCAATTCAGTTAATTACTGGTTCGATGCTGACAGGCTCTCACCGAAGCGAGCGCGTAGGCGCCTGTACAGATTGCCGTCGCTATTGGGGGAAATTCCGTGCCGGTGAAATTGATGAAGTCGAAAAGGATGAGGTAAACGATCAACTGGTTGCTAGCGTAGGTACTTGCTCAGTAATGGGCACTGCTAGCACGATGGCTTGTATTTCTGAGGCATTGGGAATGACGGTGCCAGGTGGAGCAACCCCGCCAGCTGTGACCGCTGATCGCATTCGTATTGCAGAAGAGACGGGTACTCGAGCTGTGCAAATGGCTAAAGATGGATTGACGATCGATAAAGTACTGACTGCTGATGCTTTTGAAAATGCAATGCGAGTGTTGTTGGCAATCGGTGGTTCAACTAACAGCATTGTCCATTTAGCGGCGATTGCTGGACGCATGGGTCTAGAGATTGATTTGGATGCGCTAGATAAAATGGGAGATGAAACTCCAGTGCTTGTGGATCTCAAGCCATCAGGCGATCACTATATGGAAAATTTCCATGATGCTGGTGGTATGACAACCTTACTGCGTGAACTAAAGCCGCTTCTCAAGTTAAATGCAATGACGGTTACAGGCCGTACCTTGGGTGAGGAAATTGATGCGGCTCCACCAAGCTTTAGGCAAGATGTAGTGCGCCAATTTAATAACCCTATTTACCCGCGCGGAAGCATTGCTGTCTTGCATGGCAATCTAGCGCCCGGTGGCGCCATCATCAAACAGTCTGCTGCCAATGAAAAACTCATGGAGCATGAAGGGCGAGCTGTTGTCTTTGAGAATTCCGAAGATCTCGCTAACCGTATTGATAGTCCGGACTTGGATGTCACTGCCGACGATATTTTGGTGCTAAAAAATATTGGGCCCAAAGGCGCCCCAGGTATGCCGGAGGCGGGGTATATTCCGATTCCAATGAAGCTCGCACGTGCTGGCGTAAAAGATATTGTGCGGATTTCCGATGGGCGCATGAGTGGCACCGCTTTTGGGACTATCGTGTTGCATGTGACACCAGAGGCTGCGGTAGGTGGACCATTGGCTCATGTGAAAAATGGTGATCGCATTCGTTTGAGTGTTAAAAATCGAGAGATTAGCCTATTAATCTCCGATGAAGAGTTGGCTAAACGTGAGCAGGAAAATCCGGTTGTTGAGCCGACTGCTGAGCGTGGTTATCTGAAGCTGTTCTTAGATACGGTTACCCAGGCTGACAAGGGTGTGGACTTCGACTTCTTAAGAGCGGTAAAGATGGTTGGTAAGACGCCAAAGCGTTGAGTCGGTAATAAAAAGATCAAAAGCAAAACGCCACCTAATAAGGTGGCGTTTGACTATTGAGCGAATCAATTTACTTCAAAATGGTGGAGTCGGCGGGAATCGAACCCGCGTCCGCAAATCCTCCACAACAAGTTCTACATACTTAGTCATATCATTTAATTTAGCCAGCTAGTCACAGATTGACATGTTCCACGCTGGCGATTCACTTAGTTTTCGTACTATCCCTCGTGACTCGAGATAGTCTTATCTCTTGTAAATGACCCTGATGTAGCTTGCGCTACCTGACCCAAGAGAGAATCAGTTCAGGGGCAACCGCAATTAAGCGGCTAGTGCGTAACGTTCGTCGTTAGCAGTTATTACATTCCCATTGATTTACGAGATAACGGGTCCTCGGTATGCCCTTGATGCTTTGTAATCCACGTCGAAACCATGTCGACCCCGGAGTTCATGCATTGGAAGTTCTATTTTAAGGCTCTTAGCCTTAAATTGCTGGATATCTTGCAGACTGCCAAATAAGCCCTACTGAGGGAAGATGATTTTTAATAGCTCCAGCGGATGCTGAACAAGATAATCAGCGCCCCATGCCTCTGGGGGCTCTTCACAGCCACAGTAGCCGTAGGCGGCGGCGATGGTTTTCATACCCGCAGCCTTTCCGGCAACAATGTCTCGTATATCGTCGCCAATATAGAGAGATTGAGCTGGGTCGATATTGGCGATTCTTGCGGCATGCAGAATGGGTTCAGGATGTGGTTTTGAGTATGGCGTGGTATCGCCCGATACCGTGGATATAGCCCTCTGACGCAGTCCCATCAAGTCGGTGAGCGGGTTGGTAAAGCGTTCGCTTTTGTTGGTAACGATGCCCCAAGGGAGCTGTGCGCTATCCAATTGATTCAGCAGGTGACCGACGCCTTCAAATAATTTGCTATCGATGAGCAATCCCTTTTCATAATTGGTGAAAAATTCATCTCGCAAGCCAATGAAATCGGGGTGCTCGGTATCAATGCCAAATGCTCCGCCAATAAGCCCTCTGGCTCCAGCGGAGGCGCAAGGGCGTAAGATTTCATATTGCTTGGGCGCCAGATTTCTGGCGATCAGAAGTTGATTTACTGCGGCCACGAGATCTGGAGCGGTATCAGCAAGAGTTCCGTCAAGGTCGAAAAACACCCCCTGGTAAGGGCTGGATAGATTACTCATACTTTGAATTACTTTCGCACGGCAATCATGTAGTTCACATCGACATCATCACCAAGGCTGTACACCTGAGTGAGGGGGTTGTAGACCATACCCTTCATGCCCATCATTTCGAGACCTGCTTGGCGGGTAAACGCAACCAATTCAGAGGGCTTAATGAATTTGGCATATTCGTGAGTGCCTTTAGGGAGCATACGCAGGACATATTCCGCGCCAATAATGGCGAATAAGTAGGATTTTGGATTGCGATTAAGGGTGCTAAAAAACAGCTTGCCACCCGGTTTGCAGAGTTTTGCGCAGGCTCTGACTACCGATGCAGGGTCTGGAACGTGCTCCAACATCTCCATGCAGGTCACCACATCATATTGCTCCGGCTCTTCCTCGGCCAACGCTTCAGCTGAAATAGAGCGGTATTGAAGGTCAGCCCCAACTTCGAGGGCATGCAATTCGGCGACCTTGAGCGCTTTTTCCGATAAATCGATGCCGCAGGTGATGGCTCCCGATTGAGCGATCGATTCAGCCAGAATGCCGCCACCGCAACCTACATCCAATACTTTCTTGCCTTCTAGGTCAATAAAAGACTTGATCCAGGAGAGGCGCAAGGGATTTATCGCGTGTAAAGGCTTGAATTCACTATTGGGATCCCACCAGCGGTGGGCTAGGGCGCTAAATTTAGCAATTTCAGACTGATCGACGTTCATAGGTATTTGTGGAGATAGGGCTTAAGGAAAGATGAAATACGAATATAGCGGAAATAAAAAAGCCCGCTAGAAGCGGGCTTTTTTACAAGTAAAAAGAATTACTTAACAGCAGCTGTACCAACAACTTCGATGTCGGTGCGGCGGTTCTTAGCGCGGCCTTCAGCAGTTGCATTGCTTGCAACTGGATTGCTCTTGCCTTTTGATTCTGTGTAAATACGGCTACCGTCAACACCTTTGCTTACCAAGTAAGCTTTAACGGACTGAGCACGACGCTGGCCGAGAGCCATGTTGTAAGCATCAGTACCAACGCTATCAGTGTTACCAACAGCAATAATTACTTCCAATTTGATCTTGCTTAAGTCAGCAGCGATTTTGTCCAATGTAGCTTTGCCTTCTGGCTTCAATGTAGCTTTGTCGAAGTCATAAAGTGTGTCAGCTTGCAAAGTGATCTTGCTTTGGCTAACGCCGTCAGCTTTTTTACCTAACCAGCCGTCGCAACCAGGAGCTGCAGTAGCAGGTGTCCAGTTGTTGTCACGCCAGCACAATGCGCCGTCGCCGTTCTTCCAGTTCAATGCAGAGCTGTTTTCCCAGTTATCAGAAGCCATTGCTGCAGAAGCAGAAACAGTGATAACAGAAGCTAGCAACACTTTTAGGGTTTTGTTCATTTTTAGTCCTCAAAAATCTCTTTTTTAATTAAAGTCAAACTTAAATGTAATTCGCCCTACCTTGAAGCAAAAACTGCAAAGCGACACATCTCAATTTCGTACAAACTGACAGAATCTTAGCATAGGGGCTATCAGTCATCAAAATGATATTATTTCTAAATGGAACAAGCCGCTAAAGAAACACTACCAATATCCCTAGAAGACGAAATGCGGCGGTCCTATTTGGACTACGCAATGAGCGTCATTGTCGGCAGAGCCCTGCCAGACGTGCGTGACGGCCTCAAACCGGTTCATCGCCGGGTCTTATTCGCGATGTATGAATTAAACAACGATTGGAACCGTGCTTACAAAAAATCTGCCCGTATAGTTGGCGATGTGATCGGTAAATACCATCCACATGGCGATTCTGCGGTGTATGACACCATTGTTCGCATGGCCCAGGACTTCTCTCTGCGCTATATGCTGGTTGATGGGCAGGGTAACTTCGGTTCTGTAGACGGTGATAATGCCGCTGCGATGCGATATACCGAGATCCGCCTCCGCAAGATCGCTCATGAGTTATTGGCCGATCTAGACAAGGAAACCGTCGATTTCGGGCCAAACTATGATGGCAGCGAGAAAGAGCCCCTCATTCTTCCTGCAAAAGTACCTAATTTGCTGATTAACGGCAGTTCAGGCATTGCCGTGGGTATGGCGACCAATATCCCGCCTCACAACCTCGACGAGGTGGTTACAGCCTGTTTGCATGTGCTGCATAACCCAGATTGCACGATCGATGAGCTCATTGAGATCATTCCCGCCCCGGATTTCCCGACCGCCGGCATTATTTATGGCGTCCAAGGGGTGCGTGAGGGCTACCGCACAGGCCGTGGCCGTGTGGTGATGCGGGCAAAAACCCACTTTGAAGATATCGATAAAGGCGCTCGCCAGGCAATCATCGTTGATGAGTTGCCGTATCAAGTGAATAAGAAGAACTTGCTTGAGCGTATCGCTGAGTTGGTAAATGAGAAAAAAGTAGAGGGTATTTCTGATTTACGCGATGAGTCAGACAAATCAGGCATGCGCGTAGTGATCGAGCTCAAGCGCGGTGAAGTGCCTGAAGTTGTATTGAATAACCTATATAAGAGCACTCAACTTCAAGATAACTTCGGCATGAATATGGTGGCTTTGGTGGATAACCAGCCACGCTTGTTGAACTTGAAGCAAATGCTCGAGTACTTCTTGCAGCATCGCCGTGAAGTGGTTACACGCCGTACGATTTTTGAATTGCGCAAGGCGCGTGAGCGTGGTCATGTCTTGGAAGGCTTGGCTGTTGCGCTCGCAAATATTGATGAGTTCATTGCGATTATTAAAGCGGCTGCAAACCCAGTGGTTGCTAAGCAGGAATTGATGGGTAAAGCTTGGGATTCTTCAATGGTGCGCGAAATGTTGGCACGTGCTGAAACGGATACCCCTGGAGGCCGCAACGCTTATCGCCCTGAAGGTCTATTGCCCGAGTACGGCATGCAGACCACAGGCTTGTATCGCTTATCCGATAGTCAAGCACAAGAAATTTTACAGATGCGTTTGCAACGCTTGACTGGGCTTGAGCAAGACAAGATTGTGAATGAGTACAAAGAAGTCATGGCGGAAATTTCCGACTTGCTCGACTTGCTTGCAAAACCAGAGCGTGTGACCCAGGTAATCGAATCCGAGTTGAAGGAAGTTCAAGCTGAGTTTGGTATTGCTGGTGGTGATACAGGTCGTCGTTCATTTATTGAGATGAACGCCACCGAGTTGTTCACGGAAGACTTGATCACTCCGCAAGATATGGTGGTGACGCTTTCTAATACCGGCTACATGAAGAGTCAGCCTCTGAGCGAGTACCGTGCACAGAAGCGCGGCGGTCGCGGCAAGCAGGCTGCGGCTACAAAGAACGAAGATTGGATTGAAACACTATTTGTTGCGAATACTCACGACATCATTTTGTGCTTCTCTGATCGTGGCCGCATGTACTGGCTCAAGGTGTGGGAAGTTCCGCAGGGTAGTCGCACATCACGCGGTAAGCCAATCGTTAATATGTTCCCATTGATCGAAGGCGAAAAGATCACTGTGATTCTCCCAATCAAGGGATATCAGGATGATCATTACGTCTTTATGGCAACTAGCCTTGGTACAGTGAAGAAGACGCGTTTGTCTGATTTCTCTAATCCACGTAAGGCCGGCATTATCGCCGTCGACTTGAATGAAAACGATTTCTTAGTTGGCGCAGCAATTACCGATGGTCAGCATGATGTGATGTTGTTCTCTGACGCTGGTAAAGCAGTGCGCTTTGATGAGAATGATGTACGCCCAATGGGTCGTACGGCGCGTGGTGTGCGTGGTATGAATTTGGGTGAAGGCCATCAAGTGATCGCGATGTTGGTTGCGCCTGCTGAAGCAGCGGAAGGTGCTGAAGCTGCTGTGGTTGATGCAAATGGTATCGCCATCCCAAGTAGCGTATTGACTGCGACGGAGAATGGTTTTGGTAAGCGCACTCCGATTAGTGAATACACCCGTCATGGTCGCGGTACCAAGGGCATGATCGCCATTCAGACAACAGAGCGAAACGGTAAAGTGGTTGCCGCCGCCTTGGTATCCCCTGAAGATCAAATTATGTTGATTACTACAGGCGGTATCTTGGTACGTACACGTGTTTCAGAGATTCGTGAGATGGGTCGCGCTACTCAGGGTGTGACTTTGATCAACGTGGATGAAGGTACTCGTTTGTCTGGCTTGCAGCGTATCGCTGAAAGCGATTCAGATGATGACAATGAGATCGATGATGGTGAAGAGGGTGAAGAGGGTGATGTAGCCGCAGATCCAGCAGTCGATTCCAATTCTGATGAAGCTGGTGATGCCTAATTGGCATTCATTAAGGGTTAATTAATTCATCATGACGTTTGACCGCCGCATTTTCAATTTCGCTGCGGGGCCCGCTACCGTACCAGAAGAGGTGCTGAAGCAGGCTGCTGCAGAGATGTTGAACTGGCAGGGCCTTGGCGCGAGCGTGATGGAGGTTAGTCACCGCGGCAAGGAGTTCATGGCCCTATACGAAGAGGTGTTGCAAGATTTGCGCACCTTGATGGATATCCCTGACTCTTACGAAATATTGTTGCTTCAAGGCGGTGGCTTAGGTCAAAACGCAGCCATTCCTATGAACCTGATGTCCTTGGGTAAGAATGGCCCTAAAGCGGATTTCTTGGTCACCGGTATTTGGTCTGAGAAATCTTTTAAAGAGGCTGATAAGTATGGTGTCGCGCATTTAGCGGCGTCCTCAGCTGCAGAGAAATTTAATACGATTCCAGCAAGATCTTCGTGGCAGTTATCTGATGACGCTGCCTACGTGCATTACTGCGCGAACGAGACTATTGGTGGAGTTGAATTTCCTGATGTACCGGATGTCAATGGCAAGCTTTTGGTCGCCGATGTATCGAGCAATATTCTCTCGAAACAGATGGATGTATCAAAGTGCGGCGTCTGGTTTGGTGGTGCGCAGAAAAATGTTGGTCCTTCTGGTGTAACGATTGTGATCGTGCGTAAAGATTTGCTTGGTCACAGCATGAAGATCACTCCTTCGATTTGGGATTGGTCTAAGCAGGCTGCAAATCAATCCATGTTGAATACACCACCTACCTTTGCAATCTACATGGCTGGCCTTGGGTTTAAATGGCTGCTTAAGCAGGGTGGCGTGAAAGCGATTGAGAAACACAATCAAGAAAAAGCTGAGTTGCTCTACAACTTCCTGGATCAAAGTAGCCTGTATGAAAATCGCGTTACCAAAGAATATCGCTCCCGAATGAATGTCACTTTCTTCTTGAAAGATGAAAATTTAAATGCGGAGTTCTTGGCGCAATCTAACGCAGCAGGCTTAGTTGCTTTGCGTGGCCATAAAGCCGCAGGTGGTATGCGCGCCAGTATCTATAACGCAATGCCGCTTGAAGGCGTCAAAGCACTAGTCGAATTTATGCGTGACTTTGAAAGGCGTGCCTAGTGAGCTCCAAAGACCAGAGTACCGAAGAACAGCGTCTAGCGCCCATACGCGACAAGATTGATGCGCTTGATTCGCAAATTTTAGATTTGCTAACTCAGCGTGCTCAAGCAGCTCAAGAGGTTGGCCACATTAAAGGTGGATTTGCCTCGCCAGTATTTAGACCAGAGCGCGAGCGTCAAGTAGTGGCGCGATTACAAGAGATTAGTAAAGGCCCTTTATTGCCTGATGGTATTGCAGCAATTTGGCGCGAAGTGATGTCTGCGTGCAGAGCATTAGAGGCTCGCCAAACCATTGCTTATCTTGGGCCAGTTGGAACGTTTTCAGAGCAGGCTGCGCAAACCTATTTTGGCCACTCGATTGCAGGCCTACCGTGCAATAGCATTGATGAAGTATTCAAGGCGGTAGAGAAGGGCGCAGCCCAATTTGGCGTTGTTCCTGTCGAGAACTCCAGTGAAGGCGCTATCTCCAGAACATTGGATTTGCTTTTGGATTCTCCAATGCGCATAAGCGGCGAGGTGGTTCTGCCAATTCGTCACCATTTATTGACAAAAAACGGCACCTTGGATGGTGTCACCACGGTTTGCGCTCATGCACAGGCATTGGCGCAATGTCAGCAGTGGTTAAGCTTGCATGCTCCGCAATTAAAACGCCAAGCCGTGAGTAGTAATGCTGAAGCTGCACGCATGGCTGCCAATGATCCAACGCTTGCAGCGATTGCTGGTGATCCGGCTCAAGAAGCCTATGGTCTTCAGGCGGTAGCTGCCCAGATTCAAGATGATCCGCATAACCGCACGCGCTTTGTGGTGGTTGGCACTTACGAATGTCAGCCGACCGGCAAGGATCAAACCTCATTAGTGCTGTCGGTCGATAACCAGCCTGGCGCCGTTCACCGCTTGCTTGAGCCTTTGGCTAAACATGGTGTATCAATGAATCGCTTCGAGTCCCGTCCCGCGAGAAAAGGCACTTGGGAATACCACTTCTATATCGATGTCGCTGGACACGCGAATGATGCAAAGGTGGCTAAAGCATTGGAAGAATTAAAAGCAACGGCAGCCTTCTACAAAAACCTGGGTTCATACCCCCATTCAGCATGAGTTCTAAGATTGGTTTAAAACATATTCAAGCTATCGCCCCTTATGTGGGTGGTCGCCCGATTAGCGAGGTAGCTCGCGAATACGGTTTAGATGAAAACAATATCGTCAAACTTGCTTCCAATGAGAATCCATTGGGTATGCCAAAGTCTGCTCAAGAAGCGATGCTCAAGGCTGCTGCTGATTTGGGTCGCTACCCAGACTCCAATGGTTTTGAATTAAAGAATGTGTTGTCTGATCGCTTAGGGGTTCCGGCCGATTGGATTACTTTGGGCAATGGCAGTAACGATATTTTGGAGTTGGCTGCACGCGCAGTTGCTCAATCTGGTGACGATATTATTTTCTCTCGCCATGCTTTTGCGGTGTATCCATTGGCTGCCCAAGCAGTAGGGGCTCGCGCTATAGAAGTAGCGCCAACAGAGAGTTATGGCCATGATTTACCAGCAATGCTAGCGGCAGTGAAGGCATCTGGCGATAAAGCGAAACTCGTGTTTGTTGCGAACCCCAATAATCCAACTGGCAGCTACTTAAGCGCAAAAGAGATTGAGGAATTTTTAACTGCATTGCCAGCTCATGTCGTGGTGGTTCTGGATGAGGCATACAATGAGTACCTTGCCCCTGAGCAGCGCTACGATGCCATCGCTTGGGTGAAGCGTTTCCCCAATATGATTTTGTCGCGCAGTTTCTCTAAAGCCTATGGCTTAGCTGGTCTGCGCATTGGTTATGGTGTGGCTCAGCCAGCTTTGACTGATCTGCTCAATCGTATTCGTCAACCATTTAACGTAAATAGTCTCGCTCAAGCAGCGGCCATCGCGGCGTTTCAGGATCATGCGTTCTTGAAGCAAGGCTTTGAATTAAATCGCGCAGGTTTTACTCAGTTGACCCAAGCATTTGATGAAATGGGTCTGACTTATCTTCCGTCGGCGGGCAACTTTGTGCTGGTGAAGGTTGGTGATGACGATAGCGCTGGCGCTCGCATTAATTTGGCCTTGCTCAAGCGCGGCATCATTGTGCGCCCGGTCGGTAATTATGGTTTGCCACAGTGGCTGCGTATCTCTATTGGATTGCCAGAAGAGAATGCCGCATTTATATCTGCTTTGCGCAGCATCTTGATATCCGAATAATCCAATAGCGCAAATAATAAAAATATAAATTCAATACGCCAATGGCCATCATTAATCCATCAAGCAACTACGGAACCGTCACTATTGTTGGTGTTGGCCTCATCGGAGCCTCTTTGGGGTTGGCCTTAAAACAGGCAGGTGTGGTGAATAAGGTCTTGGGCGTGGGACGCAGCGCGGAAAATTTAGATCAGGCACTCAAGATGGGTGCGATTGATGGGGTGGTGGATTTGGTAGAGGCCGCCAAACAATCGGACGTGATTGTGTTGTGCGTGCCTGTTGCTCAGATGCGCGCAGCCTTTGAACTGATTGAGCCGCATCTAGAGTCTAGAACGATGATTACTGATGCTGGTAGCACCAAAGGTGATGTCATTTTGGCTGCCAAGGAAGTGTTAGGCAAGAAAGCCTGTCAGTTTGTACCGGCACATCCGATTGCGGGTGGTGCGCAGCATGGGGCTAGCGCTGCTAAAGCGGATTTATTTGAGGGCAAGCAAACCATTCTTTGCCCTCTGCAAGAAAACTCTCCACAAGATACTGATTTGATTGAAGGCTTTTGGCAGTCCGTTGGATCTGTGGTCAAAAAGATTTCTTGTGTGCAGCATGATGCTATTTATGCGGCAGTCTCTCATTTGCCACACATCCTTTCTTACGCCTTAATGGCAAGCGTGGTGAATTCTGAAGACGCAGACCAAAAACTCAGTCATGTTGGCGCAGGGTTTAAGGATTTCACGCGCATTGCTGCATCCAGCCCAGAAATGTGGCGCGATATTTGCTTGGGTAATCGCACCGCGATCCTAAAGGAATTGGATCAATATTTACTCATCGTCAATCACATGCGCAAATTGATTGGGGACAATGACGGTGTAGGCATAGAAAAGCTTTTCAAGAAAGCCAGTCAAGCACGTCAAGATTTGGATGTGTTGTGATGAGTGGTTTGCCAGATATCACCATCGGACCACTTCAGCGTGCGCAAGGCTCAATCGTATTGCCGGGATCCAAGAGTATTTCGAACCGGGCCTTGTTGCTAGCGGCACTATCTACCGGCACCACCACGCTTAAGAATTTATTAGATGCTGACGATACTCAAGTAATGCGCAATGCTCTACGCCAGTTAGATTTGGTGGTAACTGATCAAGCCGACAAAGTCTGCGTGGTCGAGGGTTGTAGCGGTAAGTTTCCCGTGCAAGATGCTGATCTTTTTATGGGCAATGCGGGTACCGCTATTCGTCCGCTAACGGCTGCCTTGGCAATGCAGGGTGGTAACTATCGTCTATCAGGCGTCCCTCGTATGCATGAGCGCCCCATTCGCGATTTAGTGGATGGCTTAAGACAAGTGGGCGCGAAGATTGACTACGAATTGCAAGAGGGTTATCCGCCCATCAACATTTCTGCGGCGCATATCGCCATTAACGATGTTGTTAAGGTGCGCGGTGATGTGTCTAGTCAGTTCCTCACTGCGTTGTTGATGGCCCTGCCTTTGGTTGCTAAAGAGTCTGTCAAGATTGAAGTGATTGGTGAATTAATTTCCCGCCCTTATATAGAGATCACGTTAAAACTGATGGCGCGCTTTGGTGTCAAGGTTGCTTGCCCAGATGCCCAGACATTTGTCATCCCTGCCAAAACATCGGATGTGGTTTATCGAAGCCCAGGCATTCTATCTGTCGAGGGTGATGCATCCTCTGCGTCATATTTCTTGGCCTTAGGCGCTATCGGCGCTGGCCCAGTTCGTGTTCTTGGTGTTGGTAATGACAGCATTCAGGGGGATGTAGCTTTTGCAGATGCCTTGGAGTTAATGGGCGCAAAGATTTTTGCCGGCGAGGATTGGATTGAGGTTGCTGGTGTGAAGAATGCCAGTGGCAAACTCAATGGCATCACGATTGATTGCACAGAAATCCCGGATGCGGCGATGACACTTGCTGTTGCGGCACTATTTGCTGAGGGCCCAACGCGTTTAAACAATATCGCGAGTTGGCGCGTGAAAGAAACTGATCGCATTGCTGCGATGGCCAAAGAGTTGAAAAAAGTAGGCGCTATTGTGGAAGAGGGTGCTGACTACATCGTTGTTCAGGCGCCTAAATCCATTTCAGACTGGAAGTCTCCAGCAGAAGGTATTGATACCTATGATGACCATCGCATGGCGATGTGTTTTTCATTGGCGGCTTTTGGTCCAAATACCTTAAAGATCAACGATCCGAATTGTGTGGCTAAAACATTCCCAAGCTACTTTGCTGAGTTTGCAAAGATCGTCTCCTAGGATTGGCATTGATGAGCTTGCCTCCTGTAATTGCCATTGATGGGCCAACCGCCTCCGGGAAGGGGACAGTTGCTTCCTTGGTGGCTCAAAAGCTCGGTTTTCACTATCTGGATAGTGGTGCCCTGTATCGTTTAGTTGCTTTGGCTAGCCAAAAGGCATCAATTGACCCTAAAAATGGCCCAGAACTGGGTATTTTGGCAAAAAAACTCGTAATTTCCTTCAAAAATGGCCAAATTTTGCTCAATTCTGAGGATGTGACCGAAATCATTCGTTCCGAAGCCATTGGTTTAAGAGCGTCGGCAATTGCAGTGCATCCTGAGGTTCGTCAGGCTTTGGTGGGGGTTCAGCATGGTTTTCGTGAACTACCTGGCCTAGTTGCTGACGGCCGAGATATGGCCAGTGTGATATTTCCTGATGCGGTATTGAAGGTTTTCCTGACGGCAACAGCTGAAGCCAGGGCGGAACGTCGGTATAAGCAATTGATAGCTAAGGGAATTTCTGCTAAACTTGATGACTTGCTGCATGATTTGCAGGAGCGCGATGCCAGAGACAGTAGTCGAGGTACAGCGCCCTTGTTAGTGGCGGATGGCGCAAAAGTGCTTGAAACATCAGAATTATCGATAGATCAAGCAGTTAAGGCAGTTTTGGATTGGTATCAATCGAAGGCAGCTTAAGTCGCCGGTAGTAGATGTAAGAGAAGTAAAGCAGTAGTTTTGGTGTCTTGGGAAACTCTACAACGCGATTTTCTAACTTAGCGTGTTTCTCGGGGCTTTTTTAACCTAACCCGTCGGGCCTTCTGGCGGCACAAAGTGAATATACATGTCTGAATCATTTGCAGAACTATTTGAAGAATCATTAACCCGATCGAATATGAAGACCGGCCAGGTTATTTCGGCTGAAGTCCTTCGCATCGACCATAACTTTGTCGTTGTTAACGCTGGCTTGAAGTCTGAAGCGTTTATTCCTGTTGAAGAATTCCACAACGACGCTGGCGAGATTGAAGTAGCTCCTGGCGATTTCGTTTCTGTTGCTATCGACGCCCTCGAAAACGGCTATGGCGACACTATCCTTTCCCGTGACAAAGCGAAGCGCTTGGCATCATGGATGAATTTGGAAAAAGCACTCGAGCAAGCTGAGATCGTTACTGGTACTGTTACCGGTAAGGTTAAGGGTGGCTTGACTGTGATGGTTAACGGTATCCGCGCATTCTTGCCTGGATCACTCGTTGATACACGTCCAATTAAAGACACTAGCCCTTACGAGGGCAAGACTATGGAGTTCAAGGTTATCAAGCTTGACCGTAAGCGTAACAACGTAGTGTTGTCACGTCGTGCGGTTGTTGAAGCTAGCCAAGGTGAAGAGCGCGCGAAGTTGATGTCTAACCTCAAAGAAGGTAGCGTTGTTCAAGGTATTGTTAAGAACATTACTGACTACGGCGCATTCGTGGACCTCGGTGGTATCGATGGCCTCTTGCACATTACCGACTTGGCATGGCGTCGTGTGCGTCACCCAAGCGAGATGTTGACTGTTGGTCAAGAAGTTACAGCGAAGATTTTGAAGTTCGACCAAGAGAAGAACCGTGTTTCACTCGGCGTGAAGCAGCTTGGCGATGATCCATGGGTTGGTATCGCACGTCGTTACCCACCAAACACCCGTTTATTCGGTAAGGTAACTAACCTAACTGATTACGGCGCATTCGTAGAAATCGAATCTGGTATCGAAGGTTTGGTACACGTTTCTGAAATGGATTGGACTAACAAGAACGTTGCTCCAAGCAAAGCGACTGCATTAGGAACCGAAGTTGAAGTCATGGTTCTGGATATTGATGAAGACAAGCGTCGTATTAGCTTGGGCATCAAACAGTGCAAAGCAAATCCATGGGAAGAGTTCTCACGTGGCCAACAAAAAGGCGACAAGTTGACTGGCGCAATCAAGTCTATTACTGATTTTGGTGTGTTCATTGGCTTGCCTGGCGGTATCGACGGTTTAGTTCACCTCTCAGACCTTTCATGGAATGAGCCAGGCGAAGAAGCTGTTAAGAAATACAAAAAAGGCGATGAAGTTGAAGCTACTGTATTGGCCATCGATGTTGAGAAAGAGCGTATCTCTCTCGGTATCAAGCAATTGTCTGGTGACCCATTTAACAACTACACATCCGTAAGCGACAAGGGTAGCCTTGTAACTGGTACTGTGAAAGCTGTTGATGCTAAGGGTGCAACTATTCACTTGGCTGATGAAGTTGAAGCTTACTTACGTGCTTCTGAGATCTCAACAGATCGCGTTGAAGATGCACGCAATGTATTGAAAGAAGGCGACAGCGTTACTGCAATGATCATTAATATTGATCGCAAGTCACGTGTTATCAATCTTTCAATCAAAGCTAAAGACAGCTCTGACCAACAAGATGCTATGAGCAAACTCCAAGGTGATGCGCAGTCTGGCACAACCAACTTGGGTGCTTTGTTAAAAGCAAAGTTGGACAATCAAGGCTAAATCAATATCGCCGCTTTCCACGAGGAGAGCGGCGGTTTTTATTGATAGATCATGTCAGATCAAGAGCAACAAGCAATTACTCGCTCCGAACTCGTGGAGAGCTTGGCGGAACAGTTTCCCCAGCTACTTCCTAGGGATGTGGAGTTGGCAGTAAAAACATTGCTAGATACCATGACTCACGCTTTAGCGGAAGGCAAGCGTATTGAGTTGCGTGGTGTTGGTAGCTTTGTTTTGCATCACCGTCCTGCGCGTACTGGTCGCAACCCAAAGTCTGGTGAGAAAGTAATGATTCCAGAAAAACGGGTTCCACACTTTAAGCCTGGAAAAGAATTACGTGAGCGCGTTGATTACAAGCCGCTAAAGCAAGCGGGACCCAAAGAGGGTTCTGGTGCCTAGTCGCATAGCGCATAAGCAGTGGTCCATTCGGGCCATTTTTTTATTTAAGTTCTGCACATCATGATTCAGATTGCCACTTCTTGGCTTTTGTTATTACCAGTCATGTTTGGTATTGGCTGGTTAGCATCGCGCTGGGATTTGCGTCTTGAGAGTCGGATGGATGAGCGTGAACGTATGCGTCAGCAGCGTTCAACATTCAAAGGCTTAAGCCTTTTGCTGAATGAGCAACCAGATCAAGCCATTGAGACCTTAGTCAAGATTGCTCAACTCGACCCTGAAACAATTGAATTGCATTTTGCATTGGGTAGCCTGTTCCGTCGTCGTGGCGAAACTGAGCGTGCGATTCGGGTGCATCAGCATTTAGCCAATCGCGATGACTTAAAGGCTCGTGATCGAGATCATGCAGCATATGAATTAGGCCGTGATTTTTTGAGGGCGGGATTATTGGATCGCGCTGAAGCCTCTTTGAATCGGGTTGGCGAAGGAAAGTTCGCGGCTCCAGCCAAAGAGAGTCTGCTTGAGATGTATCAGATTGAACGCGATTGGAAGAAGGCGATTATTGCCGCTAGCGAACTGGAAAGTTTGCAAGGCAAATCTCACCACACAGAGATTGCGCAATTTCATTGTGAGATTGCGCAAGAGGCTTTGCGTCGTAAGGATTTACCTGAGGTTGAGCAATCAGTTCAATTGGCATTGCAAGCGGTGTCCAACCATGCGCGCGCCTTGATTTTGCAGGGCGATTATTTGATGGCGATGGACCGACCAGCTCAGGCAATAGAGGCTTGGAGCATCATTGCTAAAACACATCCTGCCTATATGCATTTGCTTGCAGACCGCTGGATGCTTGCTCATGCAGCCTTGGATAAGGCTGATGTTGGTTTAAGCGCCTTGTGCGAACTCTTAAAGACGCAGGCTTCTGGTGAGTTGCTCGATATTGTTCAAAAGCATGTGACCAAAATTCGTGGCGCTCAAGCTGCCGAAGAAATGCTAGTAGAAGTGATGCAGCACTCACCAAGCTTGAGCGCTCTATCTAAGTTGGCGGAAACCCGTTTAGCACTTGCCCAGACCAGTGGCAGCCCAGAAAGAATTTCTGATCTTCAGGCCACCCTAAGTTTGTTAAAGCAGCGCACTACTAGCTTGGCCCGCTATACCTGTGGAAATTGTGGTTTTCGTGCGCGACGTTTTTATTGGCAATGTCCGGGTTGCAATCATTGGGAGGCATACTCCCCAAGACGTAGCGAGGGCGCAGTCCCTAGTGGCCCATCAATGTGATGTTGGTTTGCATTCACTGAATTATTTGGAGAGATCTTGAAAGTCACCATCATTGGAAGCGGTTATGTCGGTCTTGTTACCGGTGCTTGCTTAGCGGAGCAGGGAAATAACGTTTTTTGTGTTGACGTTGATCCTAAAAAGATTGAGATTCTCAATTCGGGTGGCGTACCTATTTACGAGCCTGGCCTCAAAGAAATGATTGAGCGCAATCGCATAGCGGGCAGGTTACAGTTCTCCACGGATATTGCCGCTTCTGTAGCTCACGGCGATATTCAATTTATCGCTGTCGGCACTCCTCCGGATGAGGATGGTTCTGCTGATCTGCAATATGTTGTCGCAGCTGCCCGCAATATCGGTCGCCATATGACGACACCTAAAGTGATTGTGGATAAGTCAACGGTGCCAGTAGGCACTGCAGACAAAGTATCTACCGCAATTACTGAAGAGTTGAATAAGCGAGGTCTCTCGCCGGAACTGTGCTCGGTAGTCTCTAATCCAGAGTTCCTCAAAGAAGGCGCGGCTGTGGAAGACTTTATGCGCCCCGATCGTATTGTGATTGGCACTCAAAGTACACCAGCGGGATTGCGCGCCAAAGAGCAAATGCGCAAACTCTATGCCCCATTTAACCGTCACCATGAACGTACTTATTACATGGATGTTAAAAGCGCTGAGCTGACTAAATACGCAGCTAATGCGATGTTAGCGACCCGTATCTCCTTTATGAACGAGTTGGCCAATTTAGCCGACTTAGTGGGGGCGGATATTGAAGCGGTACGCCAAGGTATTGGTTCAGACTCTCGCATTGGTTATGGCTTTTTATATTCTGGAACGGGTTACGGCGGTTCTTGCTTTCCAAAGGATGTCTCCGCTTTATCCAAAACTGCCATTGAGCACGGCAGAGAACTGAAGATCCTCGATGCCGTAGAGGCGGTCAATGAAGCGCAAAAATATATCCTGGTGGAAAAGATTGAAAAGCGCTTTGGCAAGGATCTCTCGGGTAAGAAATTTGCTTTGTGGGGGCTGGCATTTAAGCCTAATACCGACGATATGCGCGAAGCGCCAAGTCGAGTCATCATTCAAGAATTAGTAAAACGCGGCGCTCAAGTAGTGGCGCACGATCCAGTCTCCATGCCAGAAGCTAAGCATTGCCTAGATCTGGACTTTAAGGGCAATCCAGAGGGTTTGAAAAAAGTCTCCATGGTGGCTGACCCCATGGCCGCAGTCGATGGCTGTAATGCCTTGATCATTGTGACTGAGTGGAAAGCCTTCCGTAGTCCTGATTTTGACCTACTCAAATCCAAGCTCAAAACCCCGATCATCTTTGATGGCCGTAATTTATATGAGCCACAGGCCATGCAAGAATTGGGTATTGAGTACCAAGGCATTGGTCGTCATAATTAATCGAAATATTAGAATCCATTAGAAAGATTACGCATTCCGTGGAAAAAGCTAACCGAGAACAATTTTCTAAAGCTCGCTTATTAGTAGTGGGAGATGTCATGCTCGATCGCTACTGGTTTGGTGATACCAATCGCATCTCTCCTGAAGCGCCAGTTCCAGTGGTTCAGGTAGGTAAGATTGACGAGCGCCTTGGTGGCGCGGCGAACGTCGCGCGTAACGTTGCTGCGTTGGGCGCCAAGACCACTATTTTGGGCGTGATTGGCAATGACGAGTCTGGGCGCCGTGTCTCTGAATTGCTCAAATCCAGCGGAGTGGATAGTCAGCTGGAGATTGATGCAAAAGTTCCGACAACAGTGAAGTTGCGTGTGATTGCAAGGCAGCAGCAGTTAATTCGTTTGGACTTTGAGGAGGCGCCTAGTCAGGCTGCTTTGGCTCATAAGTTGGAGCGCTATGAAAAATTAGTTGGTGATGCTGACGTGGTTATTTTGTCCGACTATGGCAAGGGCGCATTGGGTCAAGTCGCCTTGATGATTGAGCAAGCTCGCGCTCAGAAAAAAATGATTCTGGTCGACCCCAAGGGGGATGATTACGCTAAATATCGTGGTGCTACCGTATTGACGCCGAATCGCAGCGAATTGCGTCAAGTTGTTGGTCAGTGGACAAGTGAAGAAGATTTGACAAAGAGAGCGCAAGATTTGCGACACTCCCTTGATCTTCAGGCTTTATTGCTTACTCGCTCTGAAGAGGGGATGAGTTTGTTTACCGAGGCTGGTGTTAGCCATGTCAAGGCTCAAGCGCGTGAAGTCTTTGATGTTTCTGGCGCAGGAGATACGGTGATTGGAACGTTGGCGGTGGCTTTGGCTGCCCAGTGGCCATTAGAAAGAGCGATGGCTTTGGCAAATCGTGCGGGCGGTATTGTGGTGGGTAAATTAGGTACTGCCACTGTGACTTCAGAGGAATTGCAATGACTATTATCGTAACTGGCGCTGCCGGATTTATTGGCGCCAATATTGTTCAGGCTCTCAATGCGCGTGGCGAGAAAAATATTATTGCCGTTGATGATTTACGTCCCGCTGATAAATACCGAAACCTAGCTGATCTCGACATTGTTGATTACCTAGACAAAGATGAATTTTTAGCCGCTTTTAGAAGTGGTCGATTTGGAAAAGTCAGAGCGGTGTTTCATGAGGGAGCATGCTCCGACACCATGGAAACAGATGGTATTTTTATGATGGCGAATAATTTTCGCTACACCATGAATCTGCTTGATATCTGTACAGAGCAAAAAGTGCAATTGCTCTACGCCTCTTCAGCGGCAACCTATGGTGGCTCCGATGTATTTGTAGAGAGTCGCGAGCACGAGAAGCCATTAAATATTTATGGCTACTCCAAGTTCTTATTTGATCAAGTGATGCGTAAGCGTTTTGCTGAGAATGCGAATTCTGCGCAAGTAGTGGGCTTTCGCTACTTCAATGTTTATGGCCCACGTGAATCTCACAAAGGTCGTATGGCCTCAGTAGCATTTCATCAATACCATCAGTACAAAGACAATGGCCAGGTAAAGCTTTTTGGTGAGTATGGTGGTTATGGGCCGGGTGAGCAAAGTCGCGACTTTGTTTCGGTAGAAGATGTTGTTAAGGTAAATCTATATTTCTTGGACCATCCAGAAATCAGCGGCATCTTTAATCTGGGTAGTGGCCGTGCCCAACCTTTTAATGATGTAGCGCACGCGGTTGCCAATGCAATGCGCAAGCTAGATAACGCGAATTCAGCCAGTCTTGAGGAGTTGGTAAAGGAAAAAGCGATTGAGTACATTCCATTTCCGGATGCGCTCAAAGGTAAGTATCAATGTTTTACTCAGGCTGATTTAACAAAGCTACGTGCTGCCGGTTACGCTGAACCTTTCCTCGATGTTGAGCAGGGTGTAGGCCGTTATATTGCTTGGTTGTCAGCCAATGCGGATTTCTTGGCTAACCCACTCTAGATCTTCAGGATCTGTTTCTTTGGCTGAAGTTGTAATAAATACGAGCGCATATCTTTAGTGCATATAAAACTATAAAGGTGCCGGCTAAATTCCCACTTATCAACAGTGTGAATTCCTCAAACCCATAGGGCATATTTGCATAATAGAAATAAGCAACGCGAAATATCGCATTAAAAAATGCACTGATACAAGAAAGCCAGAATAGGTTCTCGACTGACATATTCAATAAGCTTGGCGTAATTTGAAAAATCTTTTCCCACGCTTTGTAAGCGATTAGCGGTGCTAGCGCATAAAGTGTGGCCAGTATTAGCGAGTCAGGAAGTGGCATATCTCGGAAAAAATACACTCGTATCGCGTATGCCAGCCCAACGCTCAATGCGCCCAACCACCCAAAGGTAATGACCGCTATTAGTCTATAGCCTGCAGGAATATAGATTACGTAAATGAAGTCACTAATTTTGAATATTGAAAAATATTCACGGTTCAGGTAATCCGTCAAGAACCAGACTATCCCTGTGCCCACTACTATTGCTAAATTATGGAGAAGTGAAGTCATCTGACGATCGGCTTGGTTTAATATTTATTAAATCTATAACGGCTTAAGAATAGCATTTGCCTATAGTTTGAGTAATGAGGGTAATCCCGTTCTGCTAATATAGTCATTAAGAATGGCAGTGTTTTCTGCACATGCATAAAACCACTCAAAGAAAATACCAATGAAAAATTATTTGACTGAGGCTTTTTTTCGATTCCAGCAACTCTTGCAAGTTGCTGAGCAATTGCCTTCATTCCCTAGTATCGATGACATAGAGCGTAGATTGCTTGTTTTGGTGGCTTTAGCGGAACGTGATGGCGCTCCTTTGTTGGTGGGTGATTTGCTGTGTCGTGCCGATGTCGCTTCACAGGCCACCATTCATGGCCGCCTTTCCAGGCTGCATGGCAAGCAACTCATCAAGTATCAGGCGGATACGGATGGCCGCAAGAAATATGTGTTGTCGACTCCCAAGGCTAACTCCTATTTTGCCAAAGTGGGTGAGTGCGTAGTTAAGGCCAGTAAGCCTTAATGCTTTGCCTTCTTAAGGCGAAGATTTTTCGTAGGTATTTGCCTATTCTTTTGTAATTGCCTGATCCTGCTTTAAACGGGGTCAACGCTTCTTCTCTCCATTCGTTTTAGATGCTCCCGCCAAATTCCTTGTGCGGGATTTATTTATTTTCTGATGGAGATCGAATGAATCAATTATTAAAGTCTTTAGCCTTTTCAGTGATCCTGGCTGCGTCGGGTTTGAGTGCGGCCAGCCCCGTTAATGTAAATACTGCCACCCAATCTGAGCTGGAAAGCATCAAAGGAATTGGCCCCGCTAAGGCAAAGACCATCATTGCGGAACGTTTGGATGGCGGTCATTTCCAAGATGCCAATGATTTGCAAAAACGCGTGCGTGGTATCGGCATGAAGTCCGTAGAAAAAATGGTGGATAACGGTTTAACGATTGAGGCACCCAGTTCATTTCGCGAGCCACACGGACGCACAGCAAAGGAGGGCTCCAGCCCTAGTAGACGTGGCTCGCGTGGTCAAAATGGTTCTCGCCATCATCCGGATCGTGCGGGCTCAAACCGCCGAAATTAAGCCCTTTTATACATAGTCCTACTTATGGCTAAAATGGCCTTATGAGCACACCTTCTTACTTAACCATTTCACAAACTGTAGGGAATACTCCCTTAGTTCGCTTACAACGCATCCCGGGTCTTGAGAATGACTCCAGGAACAATATGATTTTGGGAAAGTTAGAAGGCAATAATCCAGCCGGGTCGGTGAAGGACCGACCTGCGCTGTCGATGATTTTGCGTGCGCAAGAGCGCGGTGAAATTAAACCAGGCGATACCTTGATCGAGGCGACCAGCGGTAACACTGGTATTGCGTTGGCGATGACAGCTGCCATGCTTGGTTACAAGATGGTGTTGGTGATGCCTGAAAATCAGAGCATTGAACGCAGACAAAGTATGGCTGCCTATGGTGCGGAATTGATTTTGACTGCAGCTTCTGGCGGTATGGAGTTTGCGCGCGACTACGCCTTGCAACTTCAAAAAGAGGGACGTGGCAGGCTCCTAGATCAATTCGCTAATCCAGATAATCCGCGTGCACACATTGAAACCACTGGCCCTGAAATTTGGCGTGATACGGATGGACAGATCACCCACTTTATTTCTGCAATGGGAACGACCGGAACCATTACCGGTGTATCTACTTATTTAAAGTCCATGAATCCAGAGATTCAGATTATTGGCGCTCAACCGGAGGAAGGTTCGCAGATTCCGGGTATTCGAAAATGGGCACCCGAGTATCTGCCTAAGATCTATCAGGGCGACAAGGTTGATCGGATAGAGTATGTGACCCAGGCGGATGCTGAGGAGATGGCTCGTCGTTTGGCTGCTGAAGAGGGAATTTTCTGTGGTATCTCAGCAGGTGGCGCCCTAGTGGTTGCATTGAGAATTGCCCGTCAGGTTGAAAACGCAACGATTGTATTTATCGTTTGTGATCGCGGCGATCGCTATCTTTCCACCGGAGTTTTTCCAGCTTAATCAAGCTTACATTCGGTTCTTGGAATTACTTTACCCTCTTCTTACTGCTAGATTTTTTGGATTTAGATTTAGCGGGTGTAGTTGAATTCAATTCTTTTGCACTTGTTTTGCTATTGGTAGTTGCCATGCTGGGAACGACGCTTTGGTTTTTATATCCCAAGGCCTCAGCGAATTCCACAACGCTTTGTGCATAAAAATAGCTGCGGTTGTATTGCACAATGGTTAAGAAGTTATTCAAACCTGCAACATAGCGCACGCGATCATTTCCATCTTGATCTAGGTAAGGGAGATCCACAATCAATGCTTTGCTTTGAGGTTCGACGCCACCTGCCTGTAAGTCGCCTTGATCTTTTGTCAGAATCCTTTTATCAATCAATTCTTGTACTGTGAATTTAAGCTGAGGTTCGCCATCAGCGAGAGCCTTAGCATTAGAAAATTCAGATTCTTGAATAGGGAAGTAAATAGGCATGCCTGGTTGCCACCCATGCTTTTTCATAAAGTTCGCAACACTGGCAATTGCATCTTTGGGGCTTTGTTTTAGATCGATCCGCCCATCGCCATCGCCATCCACAGCAAAACTACGGATGCTACTCGGCATAAATTGAGGTAATCCGATTGCCCCAGCATAGGAGCTATTTTGATTCAGGCAGGCCTTAAAACGGGCTGGGTTGGTGCTTTGACTACTGTTTTTAGCTGGCAAACTGCCTCCCGCCTCTGACCAGCATAAAAGGATTAACTCCTGCAATTGATCTTTAAAGAGTTGCTCGCGGCTAGCCTTATTGGGCGTATCTGGGTAGCTAAATGCCAGGGTGGAGAGCACATCTTTAACCCGAAAGTTGCCAGTTTGACGTCCATAGATGGTCTCAATGCCAATAATGGCCACGATGACCTCGGCTGGAACGCCAGACTCTTGCTCAGTCCTGAGGAGGTAGTCCTGGTTTTGCTCCCAAAACGCCTTCCCGGCCTTGAGCCGAATGGGTTCGATAAAGCGCTTGCGATAGGCGGCCCAATTCTTTTTAAAGGTTCCCGATGGGGGTAATACCAATTTCCGAATCGACGGAATCGCTTTAGCATCGGAGAAGCCTGTTTCTAGTGAGGCTAGCGGAATTTCTTGGCTTTGGGCAATTTGGGCAAGTAATTGGTTGAGATTTTGGGTGAAACGGGCTTCGGTAGCAGCATCCTCTGTCTGGTTTACGATAGTCTCTTTAGTGTTAGCTTGTTGGGTGGGCGTGCTGGAGCAGGCCATTAAAGCTAGCGCAATGAGCAATATTGAGCTGTAGTAGGAGACGCGAAAATTCATGGATTTGAAGGTGGATTTTTGATCGGTAGATAGGTTTTATTGAATTATAAAAATTACAGTTTTGCTATTGAGGATTTCTAGTAATGACAACAGGATACATAACTCACCCAGATTTTCTGAAACATGAAATGGGTAGCCATCATCCCGAGTGCCCAGAGCGCATTCAAGCGATCAACGATCAACTCATTAGAAGTGGCGTAGATCGCTTCCTGCATCACCTAGACGCGCCTTTGGCAACCGAAGAGCAGCTGGAGTTGGTGCATAGTCCAGACCATATCGCTTTTGTTAGGGAGCGCTCGCCAGCCAGTGGATATTTCATGTTGGATGGTGACACTATTATGAATCCCCATACTTGGAATGCTGCCCTTCGTGCAGCTGGTGCTGCGATTGCTGGAGTGGATGCAGTAATGAAGGGTGAGGTGGAAAATGTATTCTGCGCGATTCGCCCTCCTGGTCATCATGCTGAGCCCACCCGTTCAATGGGATTTTGTGTGTTTGATAACGTTGCGGTAGCGGCGCGCTATGCAATGGAAGAGTACGGTATTGAACGTGTTGCCATTATTGACTTCGATGTCCATCATGGCAATGGTACTGAAGCGGCATTCTTCAACTACCCTAACGTATTGATGTGCAGCTTCTTTCAGCATCCTTTTTACCCGTATACCGGTTTAGATCGTGCGAATAATATGGTTAATGTGCCGCTGCCCGCTTCCACTCGAGGGGATGTAGTGCGCTCGATCGTAGAGGAGCAGTGGTTGCCACGCTTGCGGGATTTTGAGCCAGAGCTCATCATTATTTCCGCGGGATTTGATGCGCATCGCGAAGACGATTTAGGTCAAATGGGGCTAGTTGAAGATGACTACGCTTGGATCACTAAAAAACTGAAAGAGATTGCAAATCAATATTCTCAAGGACGCATCGTCAGCTGTCTTGAGGGTGGTTACAACCTCTCGGCCTTAGGTCGTAGCGTCGTAGCGCACGTCAAGGCGCTCGCCGACATTTAAGTATGTGCAAATAATTCATTACCGCTAATAGAGAACAATATTCAAGGCAGATATGGCAAATATTTTTGAGCAAGGTTTAGAGCGCAATTCAGCAAATTTCACGCCAATTACTCCATTGCTATTTTTAGAGAGATCCGCCGAAGTCTATCCAGATCGCTTGGCAATTATTCACGGTAAGTTGCGCCAGACTTGGGGTCAGACCTATGAACGTTGTCGCCGGTTGGCAAGCGCTTTACAAAAGCATGGCATTGGTCTCGGTGACACAGTTGCAGTGATGTTGCCGAACACGCCACCAATGGTAGAGGCCCACTTCGGCATTCCTATGGCGGGTGCCGTACTCAATGCTTTGAACACGCGCCTTGATGCTGAATCAATTGCCTTTATGTTAAATCATGGAGAGGCGAAGGTTGTCATCGTGGATCCAGAATTTTCTGGGGTGATGAAAAAAGCGCTCGAGATTGCAAAGAAGGAAAGTGGGCGCGAGTTCTTGGTGATCGATGTTGAGGAAAAAGAGTTTGATGTTCCCGGCGAGAAGTTGGGTTCACTTGCCTATGAAAAACTCTTGGCCGAAGGCGATTCTCAATTTGCGCTGAAGGTTCCAGAAGATGAATGGCAAGCAATTTGCTTGAACTACACCTCTGGTACTACTGGCAATCCAAAAGGGGTGGTGTATCACCACCGTGGCGCTGCGATTAACGCGGTCTCGAATATCTTGGATTGGGATATTAACAAGCACCCTGTATACCTATGGACGCTCCCGATGTTCCATTGCAATGGCTGGTGTTTTCCATGGACGGTAGCCGCGCGAGCTGGCATTAATGTCTGTTTGCGTAGGGTTGATGCCCAGCATATTTTTGCCGCTATTAAAGATCATGGCGTGACACATTACTGTGCGGCACCGATTGTGCACAACCTACTAGTCAATGCTCCGGATGAATTAAAAGAAGGCGTTCCTGCTGGCGTCAAAGGCTTAATTGCAGGAGCGGCGCCCCCAGCATCGATCATCGAGGGAATGGAAAAGTTAGGCTTTGACTTGACTCATGTGTATGGCTTGACAGAGGTCTATGGACCTGCCGCAGTGTGCGTGAAGCAAGATGATTGGAATGAGGTCGATATTGGCGAAAGAGCTCGACTCAATGCACGCCAGGGTGTGCGTTATCACATGCAACAGGCTATTACCGTGCTCAATCCTGAAACGATGGAGCCAGTCCCAGCCGATGGTGAAACCATGGGTGAAATTATGTTCAAGGGCAATATCGCAATGAAGGGCTATCTCAAAAATGAGGCAGCTACAAAAGAAGCGTTTGAGGGCGGCTGGTTTCATACGGGCGACTTAGCCGTAATGAACCCGGATGGTTATGTGAAGATGAAGGATCGCAGCAAAGACATCATTATTTCTGGCGGTGAAAATATCTCTTCCGTGGAGGTTGAAGATGTGCTCTATCGCCATCCTGCCGTGATTGCCGCCGCAGTAGTGGCTAAGCCAGATTCAAAGTGGGGTGAAACTCCTTGCGCCTTCCTCGAGATTAAGCCGGGTGTTGAGGTCACGGTGGCCGATATCGTTGCGCACTGTAAGCAGCACTTAGCAGGATTTAAGGTGCCCAGAGCGGTGGTATTTGGGGAGCTTCCTAAGACCTCTACCGGCAAGATTCAGAAGTTTGAATTGCGTAAGCAGGCGGGTTCGGCAACCGCCATCGATGTTTAGCCTGAAGCTGTGCAGGGCGGATAAAATAAAATAGTTACCTAAAAATTAGAGAATCGATAATGAAGATCTTAGTAGCGGCAAAACGCGTTGTGGACTACAACGTCAAAATTCGTGTCAAGTCCGATAACTCGGGTGTAGATTTAGCAAACGTCAAAATGAGCATGAACCCTTTTGATGAGATTGCTGTTGAAGAGGCTGTTCGACTAAAAGAGGCTGGCGTTGCTACTGAAGTAGTGGTTGTTTCTGCTGGCCCAACACAGTGCCAAGAAACCTTGCGCACGGCTTTAGCGATTGGTGCTGATCGTGCTATTTTGGTGGAGACCGATGCGGAGTTGCAGCCATTAGCGGTTGCCAAGATTCTCAAAGCCCTTTCCGAGAAAGAGCAAGCACAAATCATTATTCTGGGTAAGCAAGCAATTGACGATGATAGCAATCAAACTGGCCAGATGTTGGCGAGCTTAATGGATATTCCCCAAGCAACTTTCGCCTCCAAGGTGGTAGTTGCTGATGGTAAGGCCAGCGTGACGCGTGAAGTGGATGGTGGTTTAGAAACTATTGCAATTACCTTGCCCGCTGTCATTACGACAGATTTGCGTTTGAATGAGCCACGCTACGTGACTTTGCCGAACATCATGAAGGCTAAGAAAAAGACGCTTGAGGTGATTAAGCCTGAAGAGTTGAGTGTTGATATTGCGCCACGCCTCAAAACGCTCAAAGTGGAGGAGCCTCCTAAGCGCTCTGCTGGTGTGATGGTTGCTGATGTAGCGGCTCTTGTTGATAAATTAAAAAATGAAGCGAAGGTGATCTAAATGGCCGCACTTGTTATTGCTGAGCATGACAATCAATCATTGAAGGCAGCTACTCTCAATGCAGTAGCAGCTGCGTTACTCTGCTCACCGGAGGTAGATGTTCTTGTAGCTGGAAATAATTCTGATGCTGCTGCAAGCGCCGCTGCGCAAATTGCTGGTGTGCGTAAGGTCATCCAAGTAGATTCTCCAGCCCTAGCCGACCAATTGGCCGAGCCTTTGGCTGCGCAGATCCTCTCGATCGCAGGTGGCTATAGCCATATTCTCGCTCCAGCAACTGCTAATGGTAAGAATGTATTGCCACGTGTTGCTGCTAAGTTAGATGTAGCGCAGTTATCTGACATCACTAAAGTTATTTCTGCTGATACTTTCGAGCGTCCAATCTACGCAGGTAATGCGATTGCCACTGTGCAAAGCGCCGACCCGGTCAAAGTCATTACTGTTCGCACAACTGGTTTTGATCCAGTAGCTGCTATAGGTGGCTCTGCTGCTGTAGAAAAAGCTACTGCAGCTGACTCTACTGGCAAGTCATCCTTTGTAGGCCGTGAGTTGACCAAATCAGATCGTCCGGAGCTCACTGCTGCCAAAATCATCGTATCTGGTGGTCGCGGTTTAGGTTCTGGTGAGAAGTATCAAGAGATTGTGGTGCCGTTAGCCGACAAGCTCGGTGCTGCCTTGGGTGCATCCCGTGCTGCAGTAGATGCTGGTTATGTTCCGAACGACTATCAGGTAGGCCAGACTGGCAAGATTGTTGCTCCCCAGTTGTATATCGCAGTAGGTATCTCTGGTGCGATTCAGCATTTAGCGGGTATGAAAGACTCCAAAGTAATCGTCGCAATCAACAAAGACCCAGAAGCACCAATTTTTAGTGTTGCCGATTACGGTTTAGTTGCAGATCTGAATACGGCCGTTCCAGAGCTCACGAATTTACTCGCTTAAGAAATTTAATTTGCCATCTGTCTAATCCATAGGAGTAGTTATGCCATACGTAGCCCCAGTGAAAGATATGCTGTTTGTGATGAACGAATTAGCTGGGCTATCAGATGTGGTTGCGTATCCCTCTTATGCTGAAGCAGGGGCAGATATAGATTTAGCCCCGGCGATCCTGGAAGAGTCCGCAAAATTTAACCAAGATGTTGTAGCGCCCCTCAATTGGTCGGGCGATCAAAACCCCAGCTCTTTAAAAGATGGCGTAGTCACCACTACGCCTGGGTTTAAAGAAGCATTTGAACAGTTTGCTGCGGCAGGTTGGCAAGGTGTTGTTCATCCCGCGCAGTTTGGTGGACAGGGCTTGCCCAAGTTAATTGCGACCGCTTGCTTTGAGATGGTTCACTCCGCTAGCTTGTCATTTGCTTTATGTCCTATGTTGACTGATGGAGCTATTGAGGCTTTGCTGACTGCGGCAAGTCCAGAGCTGCAGGAGCAATTTGTTCCAAACATGATTTCTGGCGAGTGGACTGGTTCCATGTGCCTCACTGAGCCTCAGGCCGGTTCAGATTTATCCATGGTGCGTGCACGTGCCGTGCCTGAAGGCAATGGCACATACAAAATTTTTGCTACCAAGATTTTTATTACCTACGGCGAACACGACATGGCAAAGAATATTGTCCATCTCGTTTTGGCGAGAACGCCTGATGCTCCTGAAGGTGTTAAAGGAATTTCATTATTTGTAGTGCCGAAATTTTTAGTCAATGCCGACGGTTCATTGGGTGAGCGCAATGATGTTCATTGCGTATCAATTGAGCATAAGCTTGGGATTAAAGCGAGTCCAACCGCGGTATTGCAGTTTGGTGATCATGGTGGTGCGATTGGTTATTTAGTTGGCGAAGAAAATCGTGGACTGGAATACATGTTTGTGATGATGAATGCCGCTCGCTTTGCTGTCGGCATGCAAGGCATTGCGGTAGCTGAGCGCGCCTATCAAAAGGCAGTTCAGTACGCAAAGGATCGTGTGCAGAGTCGCGACTTGACGGGTTCCCCTGGTCCCGTTGCGATTATTGAGCAACCGGATGTGAAGCGCATGCTCATGACCATGCGCGCTTACACTGAAGCTTCTCGTGCTTTGGCGTATTACGCTGCTGCAGCCTACGATGCTCAGCATGCCGCTCCAGACGAAGTGGCGCGAAAGGAGAGTCAGGCTATTTACGAGTTCCTAGTTCCGATCGTGAAGGGCTTCTCCACTGAAATGTCGATTGAGGTTGCTAGCTTGGGCGTTCAGGTGCATGGTGGCATGGGCTTTATTGAGGAGACTGGTGCTGCGCAGCACTACCGTGACGCCCGTATTTTGACTATCTATGAAGGCACCACGGCGATTCAGGCAAATGATTTAATTGGTAGAAAAACCGTACGTGATGGTGGAGCCATTGCCAAGTCACTGGCCGATAAGATTGCGCAGACTGAAAAAGATCTTGCCGCTAGTGGAACCGAAGATGCGAAGGCGGTACTCAAGCAATTAATAGCGGCTCGGCAAGCATTTGAATCCGCTGTTGCCTACATCGTAGCGAATGCAAAGACCGATATTAAAGCCGTATACGCAGGCAGCTGCGCATACTTACGGCTCTGTGGTTTGGTGCTGGGTGCATGGCAGATGGCGCGAGCCTTACTCGCCTCTCAAGCTTTGCGCGAGAGTGATCCAAACTTCTTTGACGCTAAGATTGCAACTGCGCGATTCTTTGCGGAAAATACATTGCCGCAAGCCCAAGCTTTGGCAACTTCAATTCTGGAAAGCGGGTATTCCACAAATGCACTCACAGCGGAGCAGTTTTAAATCTTAGTGCTGCTGTAATGCAATTTAAAAAGCTATCTGCATTACTGGGATAGCTTTTTTGCTTCCTGGAGCTGCGAAATAAAGAATTGCTCAAACGCAATGGCGAGGAATGTCATCATGAAGCCTGCACCTAAGACCAGCGAAAAAATGACAGTTAAGACTACTGGCCATCCTGACTGAGTAGATCTTTCAGGGGTTATTCCTGGGTTGAACTGCGCATCCCATTTTTCATCAGGGCGCAAACCAAACGCAATTGTTGTTAACCAGCTTGCTTCAAGCGTAATAAATCCGAAGGTAACGAGTATCCAGCCTGGAGCTGAGTGAAAGTGAGCATCTCTCAGTATGAGCCAACCAGCGATACCGCCGATGCATGCGAGTAGTTGAGTCCAGCCCCAGAAAGATTTTGGGCCTTGCAAATAAAAACAGTTCAATCCAGCGCCTGGAAAAAATAATCCCAGTGCGCAAAAAAGTAATTTGTATTTTTTCATTCTAACTTTCAGTGATGAATATGTTTAGTGTGGCAAGTTATTTTGCAGCGTTGCTACGTTGCATGAAGTTCAACACTTCACGATCGGCACCAATCATGAGTAGCTGATCGCCATTGCGCACAATGCTGCGGTAATCATTGAGATCATAAAGAAAGTCATTTTCTAATTCCATGCGGGCAGGGGAGCACGCCATCTTTGTGCTGGCGATTTGATCTAGCGTAAAGCCGCGGCTATCTTCACTGATACGAGCTGTAAAACGATTACAGCCAGTCGAGCCACTAAGACGCTCGCCGCTCGCATCAAAAATCAGTTGAATCGGGTTGCCGTTATCGCCTTGAGGGATTTGACGGGTGCGAACTTCTCCCCTAGCGTTCGGGGCCAGATTCCAGCGCACGAGCTCCCATTTGGTGTTTCGTAATTCAGCGCTGGGCGGGCTAATTTTGGCATTGCAGGGTGGAATGACATTGGCGCAGGCGGTCAGCAGGCTTAAACCCAAGCAGGAAATCGTGACAAATAGCCTTTTTGTAGAGCTTCTAGAGGGCTTAAAAGTGGCTATTTTCAGGGACATATTTTTATAAGTTATTGTTTTTTAAGGTTATTTGATCGATTACTGGCTTCCATTCTACCGTCTAAGCATTCGGTGCAAGGACTTAAATAGGTGGATCAAGTAGGGGTTTTCGTCTAGAATATGAGGTTTTCCGCTATACCGTACATTTGTTTTGTTAATTTGCTCGGTTAGTTGGAGTCCAAGATTTTGTAGTAATTTCATTGGGTTGTAATCAACCTGTTTTCATTTTAGATTTTAAGGAATAAGTATGGTCGTCATTCGACTGGCACGCGGCGGTTCAAAGAAGCGCCCTTTTTATAGCATCGTGGCTACAGACAAGCGCAATCGTCGCGACTCGAACTTTATCGAGCGTATTGGTTACTTCAATCCACAAGCAGCGTCTACAGAGCAAGCAATGCGTATTGCTCAAGATCGTTTGACTTACTGGACTGGCGTTGGTGCGCAAATTTCTCCAACAGTTGTTCGTTTGATCAAAAGCAATCCTGCAGTCTAAAGACTTCAATTCCAAAGACTTTATCTCCGCGAAAAAGTCTTTGGTAGCAGAATTGATTTGTAGTGTTATTTGGGGAGTTGAGGTGAATTCAATATGAGTACGCCTTCCCTAAGTGACTTGATTGAGCTCGGAGCAGTACAAGACGCTCAAGGCTTGCAAGGTCAGATCAAGGTTCGCCCTCATTCATCTGATCCAGTAGCCCTCTTATCCAGCAAAGAAATTTGGTTATCTCTCATTCCTCGTCGGAGTGCGGGTGTTGCTGCATCTCATGAGCAAGCGTCACTCACGCTTTACAAAGTGAAGCAAGCCAAGATGCATAGTGGCACGGTAGTGATGGCTTTGGATGGCATTACCGATCGCGACCAAGCTGAAGCTTTAAAGGGTGCGCGCATTTTGCTTGGGCGCAACGTCTTTCCAAAAACTGATAGCGATAGTTATTACTGGGTTGATTTGATTGGTTGCAAGGCGATTGATCTGCAAGGCGATGATCTTGGCGAAGTGATTGATGTCACTGACAACGGAGCCCATGGGGTTATCGCTATCGGCGATGCCCAAACCAAAATGGTGAAGCAGCTAGTTCCTTTTGTTAAGGAGGTGGTGCAAAGCGTTGATTTACCGAATCGTCTTCTTACAATCGATTGGCAGCCTGACTGGTAACTTCTTAGTCCCTACTATGCGCTTTGATGTTGTGACCTTATTCCCCGAAATGTTCTCTGCCTTAACGCAGTGGGGTATCACGGGACGAGCATGCGAGCAGGGCCTTGCTAGTGTCAATTTATGGAATCCCCGGGATTATTGTTCTGATCCCCGTAAGACTGTGGATGACCGAGCCTATGGCGGTGGTCCAGGCATGGTCATGATGATAAAGCCCCTCGAAGATACGATATCCGCCGTTAAAGAGGTGCATCACGCTCAAAATATTACTTCCGGCCCAATTTGTCTTCTGGCGCCTCAGGGTGAAACATTTTCCCAGAAGATGGCGACAGATATCCTCAGTTATCGAAATTTAACCTTTATTTGTGGTCGATATGAGGCTGTTGATCAGAGGTTTATCGATCGAAATATCGATTTACAGCTTTCTATAGGTGATTTTGTGGTTTCTGGGGGTGAATTACCGGCCATGACGATGATGGATGCGGTGATTCGCCTTATACCTGGGGCCTTGGGGGATGGCGAATCTGCGGTTCAGGATAGCTTTATCAATGGGCTTTTGGACTACCCCCACTACACTCGCCCTGAAATATATGAAAATTTATCGGTTCCGGACGTGCTTTTAGGCGGACATCACGCTAAAATAGCGGATTGGCGTCGGCAGAAGTCTTTAGAGCTGACGCTAAGGCTCAGACCTGATTTAATTAAATCAGCAAGAGCTAATGGGTTGCTAAGTAAAGAAGATGAGCAATTTCTTCGTACGCTGTGAGTGATTGCAGTGTCGAATTAAAAGTTTGTATTTTGATTTAGTGAAATGGTTTTAACTGCATCCTCTGTCTGGTCCGTTGATGAATGTCTCGGGATTAAACGCTGACAAGATGTTTAAGGATTAATAATGAATTTGATCGAAAAAATTGAGCAAGAAGAAATTGCTCGCTTAAGCGCCAACAAAACACTTCCAAGTTTTGCTCCTGGCGACACTGTAATTGTTGGTGTAAACGTAGTTGAAGGTACACGTAAGCGTACCCAGGCCTTTGAAGGCGTTGTGATTGCTAAGCGCAATCGCGGACTGAACTCTAGCTTTATCGTTCGTAAGATTTCATCTGGCGAAGGTGTAGAGCGTACATTCCAAACTTACTCTCCACTGATCGCTAGTATTGAAGTGAAACGTCGCGGTGATGTACGTCGCGCGAAGTTGTACTACTTGCGTGATCGTTCTGGTAAGTCTGCACGTATTAAAGAGAAGTTACCTGCTCGTAAGGTTGCTACTCCAACTGCTGCATAAGCATTGCTTTAATGCGAAGAAAGGCGGCCTAGGTCGCCTTTTTTATTACCCTAAAATAAGCCCATGACTCAAAAATCCAACCCTCAGGAACAGACTTTCAGTGTTGCGGTGCCCGCGGGTTTTGATGCGCAGGCAATTCCGATTGCCCAGGTTTGTATTGGTCAGTCAAGGGTGGGGGAGGAATATTTGCAGCCACTGGGAATTAAGAGCCGCTTTCAGAACCCTCCAGTTTGGCAGCCGGAAATTACTGATGAAAATCGCCATGTGATTGCTGCCGACATCATTGCTAGGCGACAGGCTGCTGGCAAAATTACCCGGGCAGCGGTCTTGATTCCATTAGTACTCAAGACTGAAGGATTGTCAGTGTTATTAACCCAACGAACTGACCATTTACATGATCATGCGGGTCAAATTAGCTTTCCAGGTGGTCGCATGGACCCTGAGGATCTGAATCCCAACGAAACCGCTCTGAGGGAGAGTGAGGAGGAGATTGGGCTACATCGAGAAGGTGTGGAGATCCTGGGTCATTTGCCGCAGTATTTAACTGTTTCGGGCTATAGTGTGACGCCAGTTGTGGGATTGGTTAAACCTCAGGCAGAATATGTCTTAGATGCTTTTGAAGTTGCGGATGTTTTTGAAGTGCCTTTACATTTTTTAATGGATCCAGCAAATCATCAAGTGCGGGTCTGGGAGAGTGATCAAGGTAGTCGTCGGTTTTATTCAATGCCCTATGAGAATCGTTTTATCTGGGGCGCCACTGCTGGAATGTTGCGTAACCTTTACCATTTATTAAAAGTATGACTTTCTTTTCTATTCTCTTCGCCCTGATTGCCGAACAATATCGTCCGGTGACTTCAACGCATTGGATTGCGCGCATTAGTGCCCGCTGGTTAGATTGGGTCGCTGGTGAGTTCGGTGGCAAGACTGAGGAAGGTGCAAGCCCAGTTGGCGCGCGTATGGCCTGTCTGGTTGCATTCATACTCCCAACATTTTTGGTATTTGTGCTCTACGTTGTATTCATGGTGACCTTTCCAATTTTAGGTTTCCTATGGAACGTATTGATCGCTTATTTATTTTTTGGTTTCCGTCAATTTAGTCATTCCTTTACCTTGGTCCATGAAGCCATTGCAAACCATGACTTGCCTGCAGCACGTCTGGCTTTGGCGGAGTGGTATGGCCCTGAACTAGACGCATCAAATCTCACTGAGACTGAGGTGATTTCCTTAGCTCTAGAGCGCGCCATCATTGGTTCACACCACCATGTATTCGGCGTGCTGTTCTGGTTCTTGATGCCAATGGGTCCTGCTGGTGTAGTCTTGTATCGCTTGGCTGATACTGCTGCTCAGCGCTGGTCTGAAAAAGGCGACTTCAATTTGAGCGAGGCAGCCCGTCATTTCTTCTATGTATTGGATTGGATCCCTGCGCGTATCACTGCGATGGGTTTTGCGATCGTCGGCAACTTCGAAGGTGCTTTGTATTCATGGCGTCACCTGACCGGGAAATGGGCTGACTCTTTATCGGCTGTGATTCTTGCTTCAGGCAGTGGCGCTCTCGGCGTTCGCTTGGGGGAGCCTATGAGCGAGCCGGATAGTGATGAGGCTTTGCGTATGGCTGAAGCTGGTGAGCCTGTGGTTTACGAGGTAGGTCTTGAGCCCAACGAGCGCACCATGCGCTCTGCCGTAGGTTTGGTGTGGCGCTTAGTTATCGCTTGGATGGCTTTATTGTTAATGCTGACCATCGCTCTTTGGCTTGGCTAATTCCTTGAATCTGCGTATCGGCTGTCTTTGAGTCGGAGCGCAATTGTCTAAATAGCGCCAGCCTTTCTGGCGCTATTTCATTTCTATCTACCGCATCGCGAATCGCGCAATCAGGCTCGGATTGGTGCGCGCAATTATGAAAGCGGCACTTGCCAAGCAAGTCATGAAACTCTCTGAAGGCATGCTCTAACTCACTCACCGACATATGCGCTAGACCAAATTCTTGGAAGCCTGGAGAGTCAATGAGGGCACCCAATTTCCCAGTCGCATCTCGACCCCATGCTTCAGGAAGCTCAAAGTAGCGGCATGCGGTAGTGGTGTGTTTGCCGGTATCGAGACGCACCGAGTACTCTTGGGTGATGGCTGCGGCATTAGGGACCCACGCATTTAGGAGGCTGGATTTGCCCATGCCGGATTGCCCAACGAACACAGAAACTTTTCCTTGAATGTCCGGGCGCAAAGCCTCTATGGATGCCTCATCAAACTTGGCTGATACTTCTGTAACGGGATAGCCCATGCGCGCATAGGGCGCAATGATTTTTCGTGCGTGTTCTAAATTATCTTTGAGATCGCATTTATTGAGCAGAATATGTAGACCAATTTGGTTGGCCTCAGCAGCAACTACCGCTCTGCCTAACAGGTCAGGAGAGAAAGCGGGTTGTGTGGCGAGCACTACTAATATTTGATCTACGTTTGAGGCGATCAATTTACTTTTGAATGCATCTGAGCGGTAGAGCAAGTTTTCTCTCGGCTCAATATGGATGATGCGCGCTTGATCTGCTGATGTCATTTCGAGCAACATCTTGTCGCCTACTGCGCCGATATGTTGTTTTGCCGGAGTACTTACCTGAATTAATTCTCCAGCAGGAGACTCATTGCCGCGCTCATCTTTAACCAAGCGCTGCGCTAAGTAATGCCTTCCATAGGAGGCGGTAAGTAGCGCGCGGAATTGTTCCATGAGGTCTTGGTGTTCTTAATTGAATCGCTTGAGGTTTGCAATCCGCAATGGAGCAGGCGGATGCGAACTATAAAAGGCGGTATATATTGGATCCGGCGTTAGGGTGGAGGCGTTGTCCTGATAGAGCTTTACCAATGCGGTAATTAAGTTAGCCGCAGAAGATTTATCTGCTGCAAAGCCATCGGCCTCATATTCATGCTTGCGAGAGGCTAGGCTAGAAAGCGGTGTAAAGAAGAAGCTAAAGACTGGCGAAACCAGCATAAACAAAGCTAGGGCTAAGCCACCGTTATAGCCGTTGGGGTTGGGCATTACGCCTAGGTCGTTATAGAACCAGGGTTGAGTGCTTACCCATCCTAATAATGCGAACATGGCAAAGCTCAAGGCAAAAGACACCAGCAAGCGCTTGCGAATATGGTTGCATTTGTAATGACCGAGTTCATGTGCAAGCACGGCTTCTACTTCGCCGGGGTTCAGTTTTTCAATCAAGGTATCGAAAAAGACAATGCGCTTCGCTTTTCCCATACCAGCAAAAAATGCATTGCCATGCGCGCTACGTTTGCTGCCGTCCATAACAAAAAGGCCTTGGCTTGCAAAGTCACATCGTTTTAGCAAGGCTTCGATTTGAGTTTTGAGTGGACCATCTTCAAGTGCCTCGAATTTATTAAAAATAGGTGCGATAAAGGTTGGGAAGATCCATTGCATTAAGAGGCTAAAGGCGGTGAGAACGCCCCAAGCCCAAAGCCACCATAGATCGCCTGCTTGAGCCATCAGACTGAGAATTGCCCAAAGAAGTGGAATGCCGATTGCACCGCCAACTCCTAAGCCCTTGAACATGTCGCTGAAGAAGAGTTTCTTATTCATGCGATTAAAGCCAAAGCGCTCCTCAAGGTGGAACTGCTTGTACCAGGAGAAGGGGAGGTCAATGATTCCGGAAATTAACGCGATAGATACGAGTAAGGCAATCTGTTGGGCAATACCTTCCCCTAGCAATTGCAGCAGGGCTATATTGAGAATCTGTAATCCACCTAAAAGGGTAAATGCGATCAAAATGACGGCGCTGACACCATTCTCTAAAATACCGAGTCGAAGTTTGGCAATCGTATAGTCGGCAGCTTTTTGATGTTTAGCCAAAGTGATTTGGGATGCGAATTCCGAGGGGACTAAATCGCGATGCTGAGCGACATGACGAATTTGGCGTTGGGATAACCAGTGGCGAAGACCGAAGCTAGCAATGAAGGCAATTAAAAAAACAATAGTGAATGTCATGAGATGATTATAGATATGAGTGAAAAAACAAGTACCCCAGCTACAAAGACGGCGCCAGCTAATGAACACCTGATTTGGGTGGATATGGAGATGTCCGGTTTAGACCCTGAAAAAGAGCGTATTTTGGAGATTGCCATCATCGTTACCGATGCACATCTCAATACGATTGCTACTGCACCTGTTTGGGTGGTTCACCAAGAAGATGCCTTGCTAGATGCTATGGACGCCTGGAATAAAGGTACCCACGGTCGATCTGGCTTAATCGACAAGGTCAAGCTATCCACTTTGAATGAGGCAGCTGTCGAGGCTGAGTGCATTGCCTTTCTAAAGAAATACATCAAGCCCGGTATTGCTCCAATGTGCGGCAATACGATTGGTCAAGACAGGCGTTTTATGGCGAAATACATGCCAAAACTCGAGGCCTTCTTTCATTATCGAAATGTCGACGTTTCTACTCTGAAAGAGCTTTGTAAGCGCTGGCATCCCGAGTTGGTGAAAGGTTTTACAAAGAAGCAGGCTCATACCGCCTTGGCTGACATTGAAGAGTCAATTGAAGAGCTGAAATACTACCGAGAGAAATTTATTGTCCCCTTGCCAGGGCAGGCTTTGGCATAAGCAAAAGATTTGTAAATAGACCCGCAACGCGGGTCTATTTATTTCTTGATTGCGCTTTTGGGTCTGAAGGCCTTGATGATGGACTCATTAGTCTCAATATAAGGACCTCCAATCAGGTCGATGCAATACGGCACGGCGGCAAAGATGCCAGGGACAATCGATTTGCCTTCGGTATCTTTTAATCCTTCCAGCGTCTCCTTGATCGATTTGGGTTGACCGGGCAGGTTGATCACTAACGCTGTATGCCCCTCGATTTCTCGTAAAACCGCGGTTTGGCGGGACAAAATAGCCGTTGGTACGAAACGCAGGCTAATTTGACGCATTTGCTCGCCAAATCCGGGCATTTCACGGGTTCCCGCATCTAGGGTGGCCTCAGGGCTCACATCTCTGCGGGATGGGCCTGTGCCGCCTGTAGTGAGGATTAAATCGCAGCCAAGTTCGTCACATAGTTCCACGATCGTTTCGGTAATCACTTCCCGTTCATCGGCTATGAGGCGCTCATGGAACACGCAGGGGGTGCTTAAAGCGCTTTGGAGCCAGGTTTGTAGGGCTGGGATTCCCTCATCGTTGTACACGCCCTTACTCGCTCTGTCTGAGACCGAGATCAGGCCAATTTTAATTTCATTGGGGGTGGATCGTTTCCAGGCTTCGGTATGCTTCATGTTTCTATTCTAGCTATTATTAGGGCATGTTTACATACTCATCAAATCAGTTTCAAGAAATCGTTGATTTCATGCTTAAAGAGGCCAAAAGAAGGGGTGCCTCTGATGCTGTAGCCGAGATTTCTGAGGGGCAGGGCCTGTCGGTAACCGTGCGTAAGGGCGAGGTCGAGACCATCGAGCAAAGTCTGGATAAGCAAGTTGGGGTAACCGTGTTTTTGGGTCATCGTCGCGGTAACGCCAGTACTAGCGATTTTTCTAAAGACTCTTTGCGCGCTACCGTGGAGGCTGCGTACCACATTGCTCAACACACGGCGGAAGATGTTTGCGCTGGGCCGGCAGAAAAAGAGCTTCTAGAAAAGCATCCGTTAGATCTAGATTTGTTTCATCCTTGGAATTTAGATTCTGCGACTGCAATCGATATTGCGCGAAGTGCTGAGGGCGCGGCATTTGCGGTGAGCAAGCAAATTCAAAATAGTGATGGCGCTTCAGTGTCGGCCCATCATGCGCATTTCATGATGGGGACTAGCCATGGATTTATGGGTGGTTACCCTTTTTCGCGCCACTATATTTCTTGCGCACCAATTGCAAGTGAAGGCGGAAAAAAGTCCCTCATGCAAAGAGATGATTGGTATTCAAGCTCGCGGATCCCTGAGGAGCTGGCTGATCCAGCCGCAATTGGTAAATATGCGGCAGAGCGCGCGCTGTCACGTCTTAAGGCGAGATCGTTAACTACGCGCCGTTGCCCAGTCATTTTTGAAGCCCCATTGGCTGCCGGTTTGTTGGGCGGTTTGGTTCAGGCGGTATCGGGTGGATCGCTGTATCGTCGCTCGAGCTTTTTATTAGATAGCTTAGGTAAGCAGGTTCTACCGAAGCATGTCAGTCTGTTTGAAAATCCTCACCTCAAATCCATGACGGGCAGTGCGCCGTTTGACGAGGAGGGTGTGAAGACCTCCGCTCGAACTGTAGTGGATAAAGGTATTTTGCAAGGTTATTTCTTATCCACGTATTCCGCGCGCAAGCTCGGCATGAAAACCACTGGCAATGCTGGCGGTTCACATCACCTCACATTACAAAGTCGCAAATCACCCAAAGGTGGATTGCCTGCACTCTTAAAGGAGATGGGCACTGGATTGTTAGTGACTGAGTTAATGGGGCAGGGCGTGAACTATGTCACTGGAGATTATTCTCGTGGCGCCTTTGGTTATTGGGTTGAGAACGGAGAGATCCAGTACCCGGTAGAGGGGATTACGATTGCCAGTAATTTACGCGATATGCTGCTGGATATTCAGATGATTGGCAGCGATTCATTGATCCGTGGCACTAAGGAAACTGGCTCTATTCTCATTGGGTCAATGACAGTTGGTGGTAAATAAAACAAAAAATATATTTTGGAGGAGAGAGTAATGCAAAGACGTTCCTTTTTAAAGAAAGCAACTTTAGGTGCAGGCGCTGCGGCATTGGCTGCCCCTGCAATTGCGCAGAGCTTGCCAACCCTGAATTGGCGCTTGGTATCTAGCTTCCCTAAATCCTTAGATACTTTATATGGCACCCCTGAGGTGTTTGCTAACGCGCTACGTAAGGCCACAGACGGTAAGTTTAATGTGAAGGTTTTCGCTGCGGGAGAGGTGGTTCCTGCTTTGCAAGTTTTGGATGCAGTTCAAAACGGCACCGTGGAATGTGGTCATACAGCCAGCTATTACTACATCGGAAAAAATAGCGCCTTCATCTTTGATACTGCCGCCCCTTTTGGTATGACAGCGCGTCAACAATCCGCATGGATGTTGCACGGTAATGGTATGAAGTTGATGCGTGAACTCTACGCCAGCTACAACATTGTGAATTTCTTGGGCGGTCAAACCGGTACTCAGATGGGTGGCTGGTTCCGCAAAGAGATTAAGTCTCCAGAGGATCTCAAGGGCTTGAAATTTCGTATAGCGGGGTTTGCTGGTCAGGTCCTATCCAAGTTAGGTGTTGTTCCGCAGCAGTTGCCAGCCGGTGAAATTTACTCCGCTCTCGAAAAAGGCACGATTGATGCCGCTGAATTTGTGGGGCCATATGACGATGAAAAACTCGGTTTGGCGAAAGTGGCCAAGAATTACTATTACCCTGCCTTCTGGGAGGGTGCTGCTGGATTATCTTTCTTAGTTAATAAGAAGCAATGGGATTCCTTGCCACCTGCATATCAGGCCGCTTGGCAAGCCGCTTGTTTTGAGGCTCACACGGATATGTGCGCTAAATACGATGCCCTGAATCCACCTGCTTTACAGCGCCTACTGCAGAGTGGAGCCGTGCTGCGTAAATTCAATACCTCGGTAATGGATGCTTGCTTCAAGGCGGCCCAAGAAACTTATGCTGAAGAGTCTGCTAAAAATCCGCAGTTCAAGAAAATCTTTGAAGATTATCGCGTCTTTAGAAATATGGAAGCGCAGTGGTTTGGCGTGGCAGAGCAAGCGTTCGCGCAATACAGTTTTGCTAAGAAGCTTTGATCTGGCGATTGAGGTGGGTGTGAAATAAGAGCTCCGAGGAGCTCTTATTTATTTGCGCTCTAACGTAACAAAGTCAAACTGGATGTCGCCCTCAGCAGCCGGCGTGCGTTCTACTTCTTTCCACTCGGATGCATTCGGAACTTCAAAGAAAGTATCGCCACCATCTACATCGATATCGATTTCAGTAATGTAGAGACGATCAGCCTTAGGAAAGGCTTGGGTAAAGAGTTGTTCGCCACCAATGACAAACACGCGTGGGAATTCTTGTAGGCTGCTTAATGCCGCTTCAAGAGAATTCACCACTTCAGCACCTGCAAGTTGCAAGTCAGCATTACGGCTAACCACAATATTACGACGGCCTGGAAGAGGGCGGCCAATCGATTCCCAAGTCTTGCGCCCCATGATGACTGGGTGACCCATGGTTACTTTTTTGAAGAACTGCAAATCTGCAGAAATCTTCCATGGCATTTGATTGTCGCGTCCAATCACGTGGTTGCGTGAGCGCGCAACAATCATAGAGATGGCGGGGTGGCTAACTACGTGAGTCATGGATATTTTTTCTTAAACGGCTACGGGAGCTTTAATGGCTGGGTGGGATTCATAACCAGCAATTTCAAAATCTTCGAATTCATAATCGAAGATGGAGTCTGGTTTGCGCAGGATATTGAGTTTAGGTAATGGGTAGAAATCCCTTGATAACTGAAGATCTACCTGCTCTAGGTGGTTGCTGTACAAATGACAGTCGCCGCCTGTCCAGACAAAGTCGCCCACTTCCAAGTTGCATTGCTGCGCCATCATGTGGGTGAGTAATGCGTAGCTTGCGATATTGAATGGCACGCCCAAGAAAATATCGGCACTACGTTGATAGAGCTGGCAAGACAGTTTGCCGTCAGCCACATAGAACTGAAAGAATGCATGGCAAGGCGCTAAGGCCATGCGGGGAATGTCTGCCACATTCCATGCGGAAACGATAATGCGACGTGAATCTGGATTCTTTTTAAGAGTTTCTACCACTTCAGCGATTTGATCGATATGCTGACCATTGGGAGCGGGCCAAGAGCGCCATTGGTAGCCATAGATGGGGCCAAGATCGCCATCCGGAGCTGCCCATTCATTCCAGATAGATACGCCACGCTCTTTAAGCCAGTTGTTATCTGTGCTGCCCTTAAGGAACCAGAGTAATTCTAGGATGATGGACTTCAGATGCAGTTTCTTAGTGGTCACCATTGGGAAACCTTCTGCCAAATTAAAGCGCATTTGGTGACCAAAGATGGAGATAGTTCCGGTACCAGTTCTATCGGATTTTTGGACGCCCTTTTCGAGGACTTCCTTCATAAGGTTGTGATATTGACGCATACGTTTATTCAGTCAAATAATTCAGTGATGTAGAGAGCTTACTCGAATCTGGGGGAGTCCACTCCAAGCGCTTTATGAAGCTTTGGTGAGGTGGTGGTGTACTGGAGCTGAATCTGCTTTTCTGGGGCTAAATAAGCGGCTGCAGCAAAGGCTGCAAGGGCTGCCTCATGAAAGCCTGACAAAATCAGTTTTTTCTTCCCGGGATAGATATTGATATCACCAACGGCATAGATGCCAGGGGTGTTGGTCTGAAAAGTCGCTGTGTCGACAGTCAATTGCTTGCGATCAATGTTCAGGCCCCAATCAGCGATCGGACCCAATTTTGGGGAGAGTCCGTAAAAGAGTAGGAGGGCATCAAGTGCAATCCGGCGAACCTCACCGTCAATGCCGGTCACTAGAACTTCAGTCAATTTTCCATTGGTAGATTCAAGGTTGGTAATTTGACCAATCTCCAATGTCATTTCATGGGCTTCACATAGAGCCCGCATTTTGGCGACAGATTGAGGCGCCGCTTTAAAGTCATCTCGACGATGAATGAGGGTGATGGCCGAAGCCTTGCCAACTAGGTGGAGCGCCCAATCCAGGGCAGAGTCTCCACCACCGCAGATCACAATCCGTTTGCCCGTAAATTGATCAGGATCTTTAACACGGTAGAAGACTTGTTGATTCACAAAGCTTTCAATGCCATCTAGATTGAGTGTGCGAGGCTGAAATGCGCCAACGCCAGCAGCGATGAAAATCGTTTTGCAGAGAAATTGTTGATCTTGCGATGTTTTCAGCAAGAAGCGCCCATCTACTTGCTTCTCTAATGAGGTGACTTCTTGGTTCAAATGAAATTGGGGCGCGAACGGTTTGATTTGCGTCAGCAGATTGTTGATTAGCTCTCGGCCGGTACAAACTGGAATCGCTGGAATATCGTAGATGGGTTTGTCTGGATAAAGCTCAATACATTGACCGCCTACTTCGGGCAGGGAGTCAATCACATGGGCTTTGATTTCCAGAAGTCCAAGTTCAAAGACTTGGAAGAGCCCCACTGGACCGGCGCCAATAATGACTGCATCGGTTTCAATGGGGTGATGCAATTTACTTGACCAGTTGATCGAGTTTGTTCTTAACGTCTTTCCACTCTTCCGCTTCTGGCAATGCAGCTTTCGATTTGGTAATCGACGTCCATGCAGGAGAGAGCTCTGCATTTAATTTAATGAAGGCCTGTTGATCTCCTGGCACATCATCTTCCGCATAGATCGCATTGACTGGGCACTCGGGAACGCACACTGCGCAATCAATGCATTCATCTGGATCGATCACCAAGAAATTAGGGCCTTCACGAAAACAATCGACAGGGCAGACATCTACACAGTCAGTATATTTGCAGCGAATGCAGGCTTCAGTAACAACGTAAGTCATGATGATTTAAATGTAAGGCGCCCAAATCAATGGACGACCAAGTTATAAAACCTCGATTTTAGCCGAATCAGCCTATTTTTCAGGCAAAAGGGTCAATTTACTTGTTGTAAAGTCACGCTATGAACACTCAAGCCAATACCCCTCAAACCACCCGTAAACCAAAGATTCTGGTCGCTAGAGCCATATTTCCTGAGGCATTAGCCAAATTGGAAGAATCTTTCGAAGTCCGATCCAATCAATCCGACCAGGTTTTGAGCCCTCAGGAGCTACAAAAGGCTCTATCTGAGGTTGAGGGTGCGCTCGTGGCGGGTAGTGAGCGAATTGATGCCGCGGCCTTATCTCAAGCCAAAAGCTTAAAGGTGGTTTCCAATATTTCTGTTGGATACAACAATTTTGATGTTCCTGCGATGACTGTTGCTGGCGTCATGGCAACAAATACCCCTGATGTCTTGACGGACACTACGGCAGATTTTGGTTTTGCATTATTGATGGCAACCGCTAGACGCATTACTGAATCTGAGCATTGGGTGAGAGCTGGAAAATGGGGCCAATGGTCAATTGTGAATAATCCACTCGGGATGGATCTGCATCACAGTACTATTGGCATTATTGGTATGGGCCGCATTGGTCAAGGAATTGCTAAACGCGCCTTAGGTTTTGGTATGAAGGTGATTTATCACAACCGCAGCCGTTTATCTCCAGAAGATGAGAAGGCTTGTGGCGCCGCTTATGTCGCAAAAGAAGAGTTGCTGCGTACAGCAGATCACATCGTATTGGTTTTACCTTACACGGCTCAAAACCATCACACCATCGGCGCTCAAGAAATTGCGCTCATGAAACCCACTGCAACTTTGATTAATATTGCGCGCGGTGGCATTGTCGATGATGCGGCTTTAGCCCAAGCACTGCAAGCTGGAAAGATATTTGCCGCGGGATTGGATGTGTTTGAGGGTGAGCCAGCGGTCCATCCCGAGTTACTCAAGTGCAGCAATATTGTTATCGCTCCGCACATTGCAAGCGCTACAGAAAAGACGCGCAGAGCAATGGTGGATCTTGCTATTGAAAATTTGCGAGCAGCGCTTGATGGTAAGAAGCCGCCAAGCTTGATTAATGCTGAAGTATTTAAGGCTGACTAGATAATTAGTCAGCCTCGATTTCTTCTGGAAGCTCGCGGAGCGCAAGCTCGATGCCACCAAATTTACCCGCCACCCAGTTGTAAACTTTGCAAGCAATCCACAGCAAAGCAAAGCCGAGTAAAGCATTCAGAATAAGCGCTGACAGCACGGTAAATCCAGGAATTGCGCCGTCGCGAATGAAAGCAACAAATAAAGCGAGCAACACAATCGGAACGGAGAAGCAGAGGTAAACCAAAACCAGAGTTTTGGCGGTATGCATTGGGTCAACGAAGGCGATTTCTTTTTTAGTAAGTTTCATGAGAGCCAATCTTAAAGCAGTCCGTCAAAAAGCGCCACATCCACCCAGTCGCCGGTGGCTATATTTCCTTGGTCGTGATACAGGATGACAAAGCAATTTGCCTCACTCATTGATCTCAGAATTCCCGCTCCTTGGCTGCCAGTGATTTTGACAGTCGGCTTTCCGTCTGATCCACGCTCCATAATGGCGCGCTGAAATTCAGTGCGCCCTGGCTTTTTCCGAATAGGCGCTTGGGCAATCGCCTGGGTAAGGCATGGTTCGGTTTGGCTTGCGCCATTGAGTTGCAATAGGGCGGAGCGAACAAACTGGTAGAAGGTCACCATGACCGCCACTGGATTGCCAGGTAATCCGAAGAACAGTGTCTTATGGTTTGAGGAATGGGTTGGCTTTAGTACGCCAAAAGCCATGGGTCGACCTGGGCGCATAGCAATCTTCCAAAAACCTACATCCCCAAGTTCTTGCATGATTTGCTTGGTGAAGTCCGCCTCACCAACGGAAACGCCGCCAGAGGAGATCAGTACATCCGCCTTTTCTGCCGCCGCTATGAACGCACTCTTCAGTGATGCGGGGTCATCGCGTACGATTCCGCAATCGATGATTTCCAAATCAAGGCGATTGAGTAGGCCGATAAGGCTATAGCGGTTGCTGTCATAAATGCTGCCAGCATCTAAGTCCTGACCAAGGGGCCTTAATTCATCGCCAGAGGAGAGGATGGCGACTTTGAGCTTGCGGTGAACTTTGAGTATTCCGACCCCAAGGGATGCGGCGAGTCCAAGATCAGATGGACGCAATAAGCGCCCAGCGTGTATTGCCGCTTTGCCGCTTTGTAAATCCTCACCACGAAGGCGTCGATTTTCTCCACGCTTTACTTGGTTTTGCTTGAAAGTGACCAGTAGATTATTGGCGGGATCCGCTTGCTCGGTAAATTCTTGCGGGATGACCGTGTCGCAATCTTGTGGCATGAGAGCGCCGGTCATGATCTTGAGGCATTCACCTTTACCCACCCTTCCTTCGTAAGGTTTGCCCGCATAAGCAGTGCCAACAATTTTGAGTGTTACAGGCTTATCCTCATTGCCTAAGCAATCGCTATTGAAAGCAAAGCCATCCATCGCGGAGTTATCTGCAGCAGGCACGTCAATCGGTGAGAGTAAATCTTCAGCCAGAATGCGGTTGATGGCTTGATCTAGAGTAACGGTCTGGACATCGCCCAAATCATTTCTTAAGCGTGACTCAGAAATTAAGTCATCGACTAATTGAGCAATTGCTTTTCGGGCTTCATCAACGTGTAAAGACGACGTCAATAAAATGGGGTCATTGGGCGAGTGCTTCTGTGGTGTAGTCATTGCGAAATCTTTTCTAAAGCCTCTAGCTCATCAGGTGTGTTGACGTTGGCAAAGGCCTGTGCATTTTCAAAGACAACAGTGCCGCTTCGTAATTCTTTGAACCAGCGATCAATCTTGAGATCGCCCTTACTTAAAAAGAGCTCTAGCGAATCCCGCAGATTACTGCGCATGAGGCAAAACACTGGTTGCGCCCATACTTTGCCATCTTCTTTTGAAGAGGCATAAACCAAATCCAAATCCTTTGCTTCTATTTCTGCCGCCATTTGTTCAGCAAGATCGGTTGGTAGCAATGGGGAGTCACAGGGGCAAGTGAGGAGATAAGGTGTATTGCAGTGTTTTAAGGCAACCGAAAAGCCAGCTAATGGACCTGAAAAATCAGGTGTCTCATCCATGATGACTGGGTAGCCATAATGAGAATACTTGGTAATGTTTCGATTGGCATTAATGAGGATGCTCTCAACTTGAGGCTTGAGGCGTTTGATTGCAGATTCAATCAATGGTTTGCCATGAAACGGAATTAAGCCCTTATCAACTCCGCCCATTCTTTGGGCGCGGCCGCCGGCCAAGATTAATCCTGTAATTTGAGTTGCAGTAATCATTAGCCGCCGATGTAAGACATTTCTACTTTGCGAGTGCCACTAGTGTTAACGGTATTCGATCCGCGAATTTCAGAGTAGTGGTCATCGCGCCCTGACCAGGTGCTCATAACAGCATTGGCGATTTCTAAATCACTTCTGCCGGATCGCAATAGGGTCTTGAAATCAAAACCTTCATTTGCAAAGAGACAGAGATAGAGTTGCCCGTCAGTTGAAATCCGCGCACGGGTGCACTCATGGCAGAAGGTTTGCGTCACACTGGAGATGAAGCCAATTTCACCAGAGCCATCGAGATAGCGCCAGCGTTGGGCAACCTCACCAGAATAGTTGGCTTCAATTGGCTCAATGGGAAAGATCGCATTAATGCGATTAGCCACCTCTTGAGAGGGAAGTACTTGAGACATATCCCAGCCATTGGAGCTACCAACATCCATAAACTCAATAAAACGTAAGGTAATGCCTGTGCCTTTGAAATGCTTGGCCATGGCAACAATCTCTTGATCATTGGTGCCTTTTTTAACCACCATATTGACTTTGAGATTCGTAAAGCCCGCTTCTTGAGCGGCAGCGATTCCGTCTAATACATCTGTTACTGGAAAATCGACATCATTCATTTTTTTGAAGATGTCATCATTTAAGCCATCGAGGCTAATGGTGAGTCTATGTAAGCCAGCCGCTTTTAAAGCAACCGCTTTTTTGCGCAAGATGCTGCCATTAGTAGTCAGCGTTAAATCTAAGGGTTGCCCAGCAGTGGTCCGAATCTTTGCCAACATCTCAACAAGCACTTCTAAATTCTTTCTCAGTAAGGGTTCTCCGCCAGTCAGGCGAATTTTCTCTACACCAAGCGTGGCGAAGATAGAGCTTAGTCGAGCGATTTCTTCAAAGCTCAATAGTTCTTTGTGGGAGAGGTAAGGATAGTGCTGATCGAATACTTCTTTGGGCATGCAGTATGTGCAGCGGAAGTTGCATCGATCGGTTACTGAGATGCGTAAATCTCGCAATGGACGTCCGCGAGTATCGCTAGTTATTCCATTGGGGGTGATGAGCTGTCCGGGTATGGACGGCGTTAGGCCGTTGCCTTCATCTACACGAATGGGGATCACTTTTTCAACCATCACTAATTATGGCTGTGAAACGGTGTTTCTGCCAAACTGCCAAATATCCTTGTGGGATAAATGACAGTCTGGAGAAAGAGGTTTAAACCGTTTTTTCTTGGCCGCCGGTTTCAACTAAAACCATTGGCCCATCTGGCAGACTTACTGGAGCCTTGGGTGCTCTACCCAAGATTGCCACTTCTGGTTCTGCCTTGATTTGAGATTGCGCTTCAGCATGCTTGCTGGAGTCTGTTGCTACCCACACCATGCCGGCTGATTGAACAACGCTGTGTAAGGGCGTTTCTTCAAGCGCCTGGAAGGCCACTTTAGGTAGCTCAGGCATAGGCTTTGCAATCACTTCAACCGCTGCCACTGCTACTGGCGCAGCAGTCACTTGAGCGGCAGGGGTAGATGTTGGAGCATTGGCCTGGCGTTGATCTTGGCGCGGTGCGCGTGGCTCTCTAGGTGCACGTGGTGCACGCTCTTTCACTTCACTAGGAGCTGGGGCAACAGGATTAAAGCTCTGCGCAATGTTTTGAATCGGCATGGAGGCAGATGCTCCAGCCATTCCTACGGGTGGACCAGAGAAAGTAGGGGCGGCAGATGGTGCTGATGCTGTGTTTGCTTCGCCATTATTTTCTGTGCGCTCACCACGTTCACGTTGACCACGACCACGACCGCGACGGTTGCGACCACGACCACGACGCTCTTCGCCCTCTGCGCTTGGAGCAGCTTCGCTTCCAGGAGCAGCTTCAGTGGCTGGAGTTACCGCAGCTTGATTTTCTGGCTTTGGATTGTTTTGATTGCGGTTGCCGTTATTGCCATTGCGGTTGCGACCATCTTGACGGCCTCTGCCACCATTGGATTCGCGTGGAGCGGCGCCCTCAGTATTGGCTGGTGCACCTTCCGCAGAGCGCTCACCGCGATCATTGCGTTCGCCACGACGACCGCGATTGCGATTGCCATTGCGATTGTTTTGATTGCGGCCACGTGGAGCGCTAGGAGTTGGTTTTACTTCTGGAGCTGGCGATGAAGAAAATAGGCTCTTAATAAACCCAAAGAATCCACCAGTGCTTGCAGTTTCAGTTGTGGTTTTATCGGCACGTGCCGGACGTGGTTGACTTACTGGAGCCGGTGCATTTGGTGTGATGCCCTTAACAGCGGCTTCTGGACGAGCTTTAACGTCCGCATCTTTGCGGCTTACGGCAGTGTCAGTCTCAAGCTCACGCGCAGCTTCTTCAGCCATTACGTAGCTCGCTTTTTGGTCATCAAGACGTGGATCGTCATGACGCAAACGCTCAAGCTTGTAATGTGGAGTTTCTAAATGCTTATTTGGAATCATCAAGACGTTCACTTTGAAGCGAGTCTCAATCTTGATTACTTCAGGACGCTTTTCGTTTAATAGGAACGCGGCAACTTCGACTGGAACCTGTGTATGGATAGCGGCTGTATTTTCTTTCATTGCTTCTTCTTGGATGATGCGCAAGACTTGCAATGCAGAGGATTCAGTATCGCGAATATGGCCAGTACCGTTACAGCGTGGGCAGGTCACGTGGCTACCTTCAGATAAAGCAGGGCGCAAACGTTGACGAGACATTTCCATCAAGCCAAACTTAGAGATCTTGCCCATTTGAACGCGAGCGCGGTCATGACGCAGAGCATCGCGTAAGCGATTCTCTACATCTTTTTGCGCCTTGCTCGATTCCATGTCGATGAAGTCGATGACGATCAGGCCACCCAAGTCACGTAAACGTGCTTGGCGGGCGATTTCATCGGCAGCTTCTAAGTTAGTACGGGTTGCGGTCTCTTCAATATCTGAGCCGCGAGTTGCGCGTGCGGAGTTAACGTCTACAGAAACCAAAGCTTCAGTATGGTCAATTACGATTGCGCCACCAGAAGGCAATGGCACGGTACGTGAGTACGCAGTTTCAATTTGGTGCTCAATTTGGAAGCGTGAGAACAGTGGAACATCGTCCTGGTAACGCTTCACTCTCGGTAGGTTATCTGGCATCACTACAGACATAAATGCCGCAGCTTGCTCATAGATATCATCGGTATCGATGAGAATCTCGCCAATATCTGGCTGGAAGTAGTCACGAATCGCACGAATCACCAAGCTGGATTCGAGATAGATTAATAAAGGTGCTGAATTGCCTTTAGCGGCCTCATCAATTGCAGTCCATAACTGCATGAGGTAGCTTAAGTCCCACTGCAACTCAGTGGCATCGCGGCCAATGCCGGCTGTACGAGCAATGATGCTCATGCCATCTGGAACCTGGAGCTGAGACATGGCTTCACGGAGCTCTTGACGGTCTTCACCCTCAATACGGCGTGAAACACCACCTCCACGGGGATTATTTGGCATCAATACCAAATAACGACCAGCTAAGGAGATGAAAGAGGTAAGGGCAGCGCCTTTTTGGCCGCGCTCTTCTTTTTCTACCTGAACAATGATTTCTTGGCCTTCGCGTAATGCATCTTTAATAGAGGCATTACGGACATCAATACCCTCTTTAAAGTAGGTGCGGGCAACTTCTTTGAACGGTAGGAATCCATGGCGCTCTTCGCCGTAATTTACAAAGCAAGCTTCGAGCGAGGGCTCAATGCGAGTGATAACACCTTTGTAAATATTGCCTTTGCGTTGTTCACGACCGGCAGCTTCGATATCGATATCGATGAGTTTTTGACCATCGACGATGGCAACTCGCAACTCTTCTTGTTGAGTTGCATTAAATAACATGCGTTTCATAACACTCTCCTGTTGGGGAGTGCGTCGCTGCGCGCTGCGGTAGGGACAGGTTATGTGCCGCTTGAGGCATAGCCCATTGGCGGCTTTGGAGTGTGGATCAAGCAAATCCAGGCAATTTTTGCCTAGTACACCGAGTTAAATATTGGTTAAATCGGTGCCACACTTGACGATCGCCGCAGAGACCTCCTTTAGGTCATCAATGCAGGCGCGCGCCTGAAAACTGTCTTCTAATCGCGGGTCGCGGCATACGGCACACCAACCCTGCGCCTCATTACAACGGGGGAGGGGCAACCCCGGGAGTCTATTAAGGGCGACTCCAAGCTCCACGATTCAAACCTGACTTCAGGTTGGGATCAAGCCAATAAATTAGCTAGAGCGTTGATTATACGGCACAAGTTGAACGACAATGGGGTATTGTTGAGTCCCTTGTCACCCCCTGTCGAGGCGGCAAGAGAGATAAATCATGAAATCCGAACCCATTTCCAAGCCCTTAAAGCTCAAAACACCCGCTCCAGCAGCGGTACATCTTCAGACTATTGGTCCGGAAGAGGCTGGGCAGCGCCTGGATAACTACCTTTTGCGTTGGGCCAAAGGGGTCCCTAAGAGCCATGTGTATCGGATCATTCGCTCTGGCGAAGTACGGGTGAATAAGAAGCGGGCAGAGCCAACCACCCGCCTTATTGAAGGGGATGTGGTGAGGGTTCCGCCAGTTCGGATTGCTGAACCAGCACAAATGGCTGCGGTCAATACTGCTCAAACTAAGTCTCGGGCCCGGGGTTATTCCGACAAAATGCCGATTCTTTTTGAGGATGAGGCTTTATTAATAGTGAATAAGCCGGCGGGGTTGGCTGTCCATGGTGGATCCGGAATCGCTCTTGGGGTCATTGAAACCTTGCGCATTACCCGTCCTGAGTTGAAATTCTTGGAGCTGGTTCATCGCCTAGATCGCGATACCTCTGGGGTATTGCTCTTGGCCAAAAAGCGCAGCGCCTTGGTCGAGTTGCATCGTCAGATTCGTGAAGGGCAGACAGATAAGCGCTATTACTTACTGGCTCATGGGGAAATTGCTCAGGGCCCTGGCGTAATGCAGTTGAAATTCCCTCTACACAAATACTTGCTGGCTAATGGTGAGCGTCGTGTGCGCGTTGACCCAGACGGCCTGCCTAGCCATACCGCTTTGCGCGTTACTAAAACGCTGAAACGGGATGGTGCCGCAATTACTTTGGCTGAAGCCCAGTTAAAAACGGGTCGTACTCACCAGATTCGTGTGCACCTACAGAAATTGGGTCACGCCATCTTAGGCGACGATAAATATGGCTTTGAAGATCAAGACAAGCTTGTTAAATCAAAACGTTTGTATTTGCATGCCCATCTCGCTGGATTTACCCATCCGCGTACTGGTGAAAAGATGCGGATTGAGTCTCCGCTTCCCGCTGAATTTGCGGCAATGATGAAAAATTTCGAGCCACTTGCTGAGTAGAATTCAGTAGATAGATATTTCAAAGATGATTGAAGATAAAACGCCCGATAGACGCTACGATCTGATTGTGTGGGATTGGGATGGAACGATCATGGATTCCACGCCAACCATCGTTCACTGTATTCAGCAGTCTTGCCGTGACTTGGGATTTAAAGAGCCTGATGATTCTTTGGCGAGCTCCGTAATTGGTCTGGGCATTCAAGATTCATTGAGAAGAGCGGTGCCATGGATAGAGCCGGCGCATTTTCCTAAGCTCACAGAACGATTTCGTTACCACTATTTAGCCAAAGACCATGAGCTTGATTTATTCCCGGGCATTCGTGAGTTGCTGGGAAGCTTGCGTGAAGACGGTTACTTGCTAGGTGTTGCTACCGGTAAATCACGCGTGGGCTTGGATCGCTCCCTCAAGCATCATCAGCTTGGTCATCTATTTCATGAAACCCGTACCGCGGATGAATCGTTCTCAAAACCTCATCCAGGAATGCTCTTGGAGTTATCCGACGTAATGCAAGTGCCGATGCGCCGAATGTTGATGATTGGTGATACCACTCATGATTTGGATATGGCGGCTAATGCTGGTGTGGACGCTGTCGCGGTAACGTATGGCGCTCATCCACTAAGCACCCTCAAAGAAGCGCCATCACTTGTTCATGTCGATGATGTTGCTCAATTGGCGGCTTGGTTAAATGAAAATCTCACCGCTAAAAACGCATAAAGACGTGATACTGAAGTTGTTTAATCGCTAGTAACCAAGGAATTAAAAGTAATGGATCAAAATCAATCCGACAACGCTAATCAAAACTGGGAGCGTCAAGCTCTTGAGCATTTATTGCTCGAGAATTTAAAAGAAACTCGCAAGACCCGTCGTTGGAAAGCGGTATTTCGCGTACTTACCTTACTTGTTTTCGTGGGTGTAATTCTGGCGATATTTGATTTCAATCTACCAGGGCGCGGTATGAGCATTGAGAAGCACACAGCGCTAGTGACTCTCGAGGGGGAGATTTCTTCTAGCTCTATGGCAAATGCTTTAGATATCAATGCATCTTTGACATCAGCGTTTGAAAATGAAAATAGTGCAGGTGTTGTATTGCGCATCAATAGCCCTGGAGGTTCGCCAGTCCAAGCAGGGATGATGAATGATGAGATTCATCGCTTACGCAAGCTGTATCCAAATAAACCGTTCTATGTTGTAGTGGAAGACATTTGCGCCTCTGGCGGTTACTACGTTGCTGTGGCTGCCGATCAGATTTTGGTTGATAAGGCGAGTTTGGTTGGCTCTATCGGCGTGATCATGGAGGGCTTTGGCTTTACTGGTCTGATGGATAAGTTGGGTGTTACTCGTCGCATGATTACGGCTGGCTCGAATAAGGGCATGATGGATCCATTCTCCAAAGAAAATCCACAACAGGTAGAGATGATTAAAACCATGATTGATGAAATTCATCAGCAATTTATCGCCGTGGTGAAAGCGGGGCGAGGTGATCGCCTCAAAGAAACTCCAGAAATATTCTCAGGTCGCGTTTGGAATGGCGAGCAAGCCATCAAAATTGGATTGGTGGATGGTTATGGAACAGTGGAATCTGTAGCGCGCGATATTTTCAAAGCCCCAGATATTCTGGACTACACCATGAAAGAGAATTTCGCGGAGCGTGTGGCCAAGCGCTTTGGTGCCGAGGTTGGTGCCGCGGCTGGTAAAGCTTTGATGAAGGCGCCAGATTTAAAGTAGGGTGACTAAACAGCCGTTACCAATAAAGATCAAAGTGATCCATTCACAAATCTAGGCCAGCAATAGAAATACTGCTGGCCTATTTTGTAATGAGGCGCAGGCTGCCTCATTTGGATAGCGCTTGCGCCATTCGGTAATTGAGAGTGTTGTAATTGTTTCTGATTTCAGGCTGAGATCCATTCCAACGCAGAGCATGGATTGGGGCGCCAATGCATTGAGGCAGGCCATCAGCATGGCGGTATTGCGATAGGGCGTTTCAATCCAAATTTGAGTCTGCTGTAATTTTCTAGATTCGACTTCTAGTTGCTTGAGTTTTGCAATGCGGTCTTGCGCATCATGGGGGATGTATCCCTGAAAAGCAAAGCGTTGGCCATTTAAGCCACTGGCCATCAAGCCTAAGAGGATTGAGCTTGGCCCAACCAAAGGTTTCACCTTGGCACCGAGTTTATGTGCGGCTAAAACCAATTCAGCGCCAGGGTCAGCTACCCCAGGAACGCCGGCTTCTGACATCAGCCCCATGTCCTTGCCATCCATCAATGGTTTGAGTAAGTCCATTGGCTTTACTGCATCGCCATACTTCGCATTGCGCGCAGCACCGCGCCATTCACTCATTTGCATTTCTTGGATAGTGCAAGCTAAGGGCGATACGCTATCAACGGCCTTGAGAAAAGCGCGCGCTGTCTTCGCATCCTCAACAATCCAATGAGTCAGTTTGGCTGTTTGTGAAATGGTTTCGCTAGGCAGCACCCAGGGTAATTGTTCAGCGCGGGAGTCTTCGCCCAAGGTATTCGGAATTAAAAAGAGGGTGCCTAAGATCTTGCTCATTATTTGATCTTTCTTATTTATTTCTTGGGCGGAATTTCAAAACCTGCATCACGCAAAAGCCCGCTTAGAGCAATCAAGGGGAGTCCAATCAAAGCTGTTGGGTCATCGCTCTTGATCGCTTCGAGTAGCGAGATTCCTAGACCTTCAGATTTGGCGCTACCAGCGCAGTCGTAGGGTTCTTCAGCTAGTAGATAGGCCTCAAGTACATCATCCGATAGTTTGCGAAATTTCACTTCGGTAGGAATGTTCACGGTACTTTCTGTATCGCCATGCATTAAGCAAAGTGCGGTATTAAAAGTAACCGATGAGCCACGCATGAGTTGCAATTGCGCCATTGCTCGTTCGAAGTTGCCGGGCTTGCCTATTGCTGCCCCGCACAGATCCGCAACTTGATCGGAGCCAATGACCCAGGCATTAGGATGATCTTTTGCGACAGCCGCTGCCTTTGCTTTAGCTAGTCTCAGAGCTAAATCTACCGAACTCTCACCAGGTAATGGGGTTTCATCGACCTTGGGCGATACCACGGTGAAGGGGATGCGCAGCCGCTCCAAAAGCTCTCGGCGATATACCGAGGTCGATGCCAGAATTAATTTTTTTGCAGAATTACTCATCACTACTTGCGCTTTCACTAAGACCTTCATTTAGACTCATGGCATGAATCGTAATCAAGTTTTACCTCAAGTTGAGCTTTCCGCAGATCCAAGTGCCTTGCACCGGGTGGATTTTTGTGCACCTCAGTCCTATAAAGGCGCTGGGTTTTTGGCAATTTCAGCGATGCCAAGATTGGCTGAGGAGGTCTCTAGCATTGATGCCGGGGATGGCTTTCATTGGCAAGTCGACACCTATTTCACCGATTCTCCTGGTTCAGAACCCCATCAAATTCTCCAATTGAGGCTAAAAGGGCGTCTGCACCTGCTCTGCCAGCGTTGTTTGCAAGATTCAGCCTTTGACCTGGCGGAAGAGCGTCAATTCGTCATGGTTGCCACTGAGGCCGAAGCGGATGCCTATCCTATCGAAGATGATCAGCAGGAGCCCTTGGTTGCTAGTCAGCACTTTGACCTCTTAGAGCTCATTGAGGATGAAATTTTGCTCTCTTTGCCTTTGATTCCGAAGCATCCAGAGGGTGCTTGTGAGGCACATGCCTCTTCTTTTGGGGAGAATGGAGCGGAGGATGACGAGCTTGAAAAGCCAGAAAATCCCTTTAACGTATTGAAAAATATGAAGAAAAGTTCATAAGTGGGGTTGGGTAATCTAGCCTATTTACTAATAAATCAAGCGTTTAGGGGATTTTCCATGCTAGAATGTCGCCTTGCTTAGGAGTTCAATATGGCCGTCCAACAGAATAAAAAATCCCCATCCAAACGTGGCATGCACCGTGCGCACGACTTTTTGACCGCACCTGCTACGGCTGTTGAAGCCACAACTGGTGAGGCTCATTTGCGCCACCACATTTCACCAAACGGCTACTACCGTGGCCGTAAAGTTGTTAAAACTAAAAACGACTAGTTTTTTAGTCCAAAAAGATAGAAGCGGCTCCAATAAAAGCCGCTTTTTTCTTGGATAAACCACTTGCAGCAATTAATGATTTTATGAGTGTCACTCTTGCTATCGATGCCATGGGCGGAGATCATGGAGTAGTAGTTACGGTCCCGGCCTGCTGCGATTTCCTCGAAAAACATGCTGATGTGAAGATCGCCTTGGTTGGTGATCCGGACTCGCTCAAGCAAGCCTTGAGTAAATTTCCTAAAGCGCCACTTGAGCGCATCCAAATTATTCCTGCTAGCGAGGTTGTCTTGATGGATGACCCCATCGAGATAGCGCTACGTCGTAAAAAAGATTCTTCAATGCGTGTCGCTATTGAGCAGGTGAAAGAGGGTGCTGCTGACGCCATCATCTCTTCTGGTAACACTGGCGCATTGATGGCTATCTCACGCTACATTTTAAAAACACTTGAGGGTGTTGATCGTCCTGCGATTGCTACTGCTATTCCCAATGAAAAAGGTCGTGGCACCACAATGTTGGATCTTGGTGCCAATGCTGATTGCGAGCCTATGCACTTGGTGCAGTTTGCGCAAATGGCAAATGTAATGGTTCAAGTGGTGGATGGCACACAAAACCCCTCAGTTGGTCTTCTCAATATTGGCGAAGAGGTGATCAAAGGTAATGAGGTGGTAAAGCAAACGAGTGAGCTACTGCGCCAAACCAATTTAAACTTTTACGGCAACGTAGAGGGTAACGATATTTTCAAGGGCACCACGGATATTGTGGTGTGTGATGGCTTCGTCGGCAACGTTGTTTTAAAAGCAAGCGAAGGTTTAGCAAAGATGATGAGCGGCATGATTCGTGAAGAATTTAATCGCTCCTGGTTTACGAAGCTAATGGCTGTTTGCGCTATGGTGCCTTTGTTGCGCGTGCGTAAGCGCGTAGATCATCGTCGCTATAACGGTGCGGTGCTTTTAGGATTGCGTGGTTGTGTGATTAAGAGCCATGGCTCTGCGGATCGTTTTGCGTTTGGTTTTGCCCTAGATCGCGCATACGAAGCAGCGAAAAATCGAATGGTAGAGCGCATTGCTCAAGCATTTGTGGTGGAGACAAAATAAAGATGACTACGTATTCAAGAGTAGCGGGCACCGGAAGCTATCTACCGGAGCAGCGTTTAACCAATCAAGATCTCGTTGAGCATTTGGCCAAAATCGGCCTTGAAACGAGTGATGAATGGATTGTGACTCGAAGCGGTATTTCTGCTCGTCACTTTGCTGCAGATAATCAGTTAACTAGCGATTTAGCTGTCAAGGCTGCACAAGCCGCATTGACAAGCGCTGGCTGCACTTCAGAAGACTTGGATCTGATTATCTTGGCAACATCTACGCCAGATCATTTGGGTGGTTTTCCGAGCACCGCTTGCGTAGTTCAGGATAAGTTGGGCGCGCATACCAATTGCGCCGCATTTGACGTGCAGGCAGTTTGCGCTGGGTTTACTTACGCCCTTGCAATTGCGGATGCTTTCATTCGCTCCGGCACCTACAAAAAAGTATTGGTGCTTGGCGCTGAAACCTTTTCACGCATTTTGGATTTTCAAGATCGCACTACCTCAGTATTGTTTGGCGATGGCGCAGGCGCGGTTGTACTGGAGGCTTCTACTGAGCCAGGTATCCTGGCGACGGCTTTACACGCCGACGGAAGTCAGCGCGATATTTTGTGTGTTCCAGGCCGTGCCGGCAATGGGCAGGTTCACGGCTCCCCATTTATGACTATGGATGGTCAGGCGGTATTTAAGTTGGCGGTGAAAGTGCTTGAGCAGGTTGCGTATGAGGCGCTAGAAAAAGCCAATTTAAAGCCAGAACAAATTGATTGGTTAGTTCCACACCAGGCCAATATTCGCATCATGGAAAGTACTGCTCGCAAGATGGGGATGTCGATGGATAAAGTGATCGTAACTGTTCACGAGCACGGCAACACTTCGGCAGCATCCATTCCACTGGCCTTAGATGCCGGTGTTCGTTCGGGTCAAATTCAGCGTGGCCAACATCTCTTGCTAGAGGGTGTCGGTGGCGGCTTTGCTTGGGGTGCCGTAGCAATCAAGTATTAATCAATAGAATCAAATTACCAATCATTATTCAGCGATTATTCCTATGACATTTGCATTTGTATTTCCTGGCCAAGGTTCCCAATCCGTTGGGATGCTCAACTCTATTGCCGATCGCCCAGAGGTCCGTGCGACATTGCTAGAGGCTTCTGAAGCGCTTGGTGAAGATGTTGCGAAGCTGATCGCCGAAGGGCCGGCGGAAGCACTGGCTTTGACTACCAATACCCAGCCAGTCATGCTGACAGCAGCGATTGCGTTTTATCGCGCTTGGTTAGCTGCTGGTGGTGCTGTTCCTAAGGTGGTGGCAGGGCATAGTCTTGGTGAGTATTCAGCCTTGGTCGCTGCTGGCGTCGTCTCATTTAAAGATGCGGTACCACTCGTTCGCTTCCGTGCGGAGGCAATGCAAACTGCGGTGCCGGTTGGTACTGGCGGTATGGCTGCGATCTTGGGTTTAGATGATGCGGTTGTGAAAACTGTTTGTGCAGAAGCTGCTACCGCTTCTGGTGGCGTAGTTGAAGCGGTGAACTTTAATGCCCCAGGGCAGGTCGTGATTGCCGGTGGTAGTGATGCCGTTACTAAAGCGTGTGAGTTGCTTAAAGCGGCGGGTGCTAAGCGCGCCTTGCCATTGCCGGTCTCTGCGCCGTTCCATTCTTCTTTATTGCAGCCTGCTTCCGAAAAGTTAAAAGGCTACCTGGCTGATATTGAATTTAAGGCTCCTACTATCTCCGTTATCAATAATGTCGATGTAGAGATTCTGAATGATCCAGCGGCTATTAAAGATGCTTTAGTGCGTCAAGCTGCTAAGCCTGTGCGTTGGCAAGAAACCATCAATGCGATGGCTGGGCAGGGTGTGACTCAGGTTGTGGAGTGCGGTCCTGGCAAGGTGCTGGCTGGATTGACTAAACGCATTAATGAGAATGTCGTTGGCATTCCTGTGTTTGATGAGGCCAGCCTGAATGAAGCCTTGGCTACAGTAAAGTAAGAGTACAAATAACAACGAGCAGCTTCAAGAAGCGGCATAGAACAAGCGGAAGACAAATATGAATCTCGACCTTAGCGGACAAATTGCATTGGTAACTGGCGCATCGCGCGGAATTGGTCAGGCCATTGCGGATGAATTGGTTAAATGTGGCGCCAAAGTGATTGGTACCGCAACCTCTGCCGAGGGTGCAAAGGCCATAGAGGCGCGCTTAAAGCCTACGGGTGGTGCTGGCTTAGTCTTAAATGTGACTGCGCCAAATGCTTGCGAAGAAATCATCGATCACATCGTAAAAGAGTATGGCGGCATTAATATTTTGGTGAACAACGCTGGCATTACTCGCGATAACTTGGCGATGCGTATGAAAACAGATGAATGGACCGACGTAATTGATACCAATTTAAGCGCGGTATTCCGCTTATCACAAGCGGTGATGCGGCCAATGATGAAGGCACGCGCCGGCCGAATTATCAATATCACTTCGATTGTTGGTCATATGGGCAACCCAGGCCAGGCCAACTATGCAGCCGCGAAAGCTGGCGTTTCTGGAATGACGCGCGCCTTAGCTCGCGAAATCGGCAGTCGCAATATCACCGTGAATTGCGTGGCCCCAGGCTTTATTGACACTGATATGACCCGCGCTTTGAGCGAAGAGCAGCAAAATGCCCTAAAAGTGAACATTCCTTTGGCGCGTCTTGGTAGCCCAGAGGATGTGGCTCAGGCAGTGGCATTTTTGGCCTCTCCAGCGGCTGGATACATTACGGGTAATACCTTACACGTCAATGGCGGACTATATTTAGCCTAAGGGCAAAGCAGGAATTTCATCATTTTTTGGCGGATTTGCTAATTCAGTCCGCCAAGCTGATAAAATCCTTTTCATCGTTTTTTTACAACCCTTGGGGGACTTAATGGATAACATCGAACAACGCGTTAAGAAGATCGTCGCTGAGCAATTGGGCGTCGCAGAAGCAGAGATCAAGAATGAATCTTCTTTTGTGAATGACTTAGGCGCAGACTCTCTTGACACTGTTGAGCTGGTAATGGCTTTAGAAGATGAATTCGGCATCGAAATTCCTGATGAGGAAGCTGAAAAAATCACTACCGTTCAGCTCGCTATCGATTTCGCTAAATCAAAAGCTCAGGGTTAATTCCCTGGCTAATACATAGCTATTACTGTGTCAGCATCAAATGGCCGTCGCCGGGTAGTTGTTACCGGCTTAGGCCTCATCTCACCTGTTGGTAATTCAGTTGATGTAGCTTGGTCTAATTTGCTCGCGGGCAAGTCAGGCATTGCTACCATCACGAAGTTTGACCACACTCCACTGAGCGTTCATTTCGCTGGTGAAGTGAAGGATTTCAATGTCGAGGAATATGTTTCTGCCAAAGAGGCGCGCCACATGGATACCTTTATCCATTACGGTATTGCCGCAGGCACGCAAGCAATTCGTGACAGTGGATTGCAAGTGACAGAAGAAAATGCTGAGCGTATTGGTGTCATGGTTGGCTCCGGTATCGGCGGCTTACCAATGATTGAAGAGACTGGCGCTGAATTATTGGCGCGCGGTCCTCGTCGTATTTCGCCATTCTTTGTTCCAGGCTCGATCATTAATATGATTTCTGGACACCTCAGCATTTTATTTGGGCTGAAAGGTCCAAACGTTGCTGCGGTTACCGCTTGCACAACAGGTTTGCACAGTATTGGATTGGCGGCTCGCTTAATTCAGTATGGTGATGCAGATGTGATGGTTGCTGGTGGTGCGGAATCTACGATTTCCGCATTGGGTGTTGGTGGCTTTGCATCAGCTCGCGCACTATCGACTCGTAATGATGACCCTGCAACTGCTTCACGTCCATGGGACAAAGACCGCGATGGCTTTGTTCTGGGTGAGGGTGCTGGTGTCATTGTTTTGGAGGAGTACGAACACGCTAAAGCTCGCGGTGCAAAAATTTACTGTGAACTTTTAGGTTTCGGTATGAGCGGTGATGCGTATCACATGACTGCACCAAATATGGATGGCCCACGTCGTTGCATGGTCAATGCAATGCGCGATGCCGGCTTGAATGCGGATCAAATTCAATACATTAATGCGCATGGTACATCTACGCCTTTGGGTGATAAGAATGAAACTGGCGCCATTAAGGCCGCTCTTGGCGATCACGCGAAGAAGGCTTTAATTAACTCCACTAAGTCGATGACTGGCCACCTATTGGGCGGTGCAGGCGGCTTGGAATCGGTATTTACTATTCTGGCTTTACATAACCAGAAGTCTCCCCCAACGATCAATATTTTTAATCAAGATCCTGAGTGTGATTTGGACTACTGCGCCAACACAGCTCGTGACGTGAAGATTGATCATGCCGTTAAAAACAACTTTGGTTTTGGGGGTACTAACGGTACCTTGATTTTTGGCAAGCTGACCTAATATCCTTAGTAAGTTCTTTCCCAATCTTTTCATTGGTTTTTACCAAGCAGGTCTATAGCATCATGAAAAAGTACTTTATTGCGCTCTTGGCTATCTTTAGCTTGGGGCAGCTCACATTCATTCCATTGGCTTCGGCGCAAAGCCCCCGTGTGTCTCTTCCAGACTTCGCTGATTTAGTGGAGCGCGCAAGTCCTGCTGTTGTTAATATCCGCACCACAGAAAAGGTGATGGTTCAGCAGGCGCAAGGTGGGATTCCTGGAATGCCGGAAGACCAGGCTGAGTTTTTCCGCCGCTTCTTCGGGGTGCCTATCCCAGGACTTCCTAGCAGCCCAAAACAAGCGCAACCCAATCCTGGCAAGCCACAAGAGGCTGATCGAGGTGTGGGGTCGGGTTTCATTATTGATTCCAATGGTTTGATTTTGACTAATGCCCATGTCGTAGAGGGCGCGAACACTATTTATGTCACCCTGACTGATAAGCGCGAGTTCAAGGCCAAGCTCTTAGGGATGGATAAACGTACAGACGTAGCCGTCGTCAAGATTGAGGCGCGAGATTTGCCTAAGCTGCAGCTGGGCGATTCTTCAAGAGTGAGAGTGGGTGAGTGGGTATTGGCAATAGGCTCTCCATTCGGCCTGGAAAATACTGTCACCGCAGGGATCGTCTCCGCTAAAAGTCGAGATACTGGCGATTACTTGCCATTTATTCAGACTGACGTAGCGGTGAACCCTGGAAATTCTGGTGGCCCTTTATTGAATACTGCTGGGCAAGTGATTGGTATTAACTCTCAAATTTTTAGCCGCTCCGGCGGATATATGGGTATCTCTTTCGCGATTCCCATTGATGAGGCAATGCGTGTCGCAGATCAATTGCGCACCAATGGAAAAATGAGCCGTGGCCGCATTGGCGTTGCCTTGGGTGAGATGACGAAAGAGATTGCTGAAAGTCTAGGGCTAGGAAGGCCGCGTGGCGCTTATGTCCGTAATGTAGAGCCTGGTGGCCCAGCTGCCTCCGGCGGGGTTGAATCGGGTGATGTGATTTTGAGTTTTAACGGGCGAGATATCGCTAAATCTACCGACTTACCGCGTGCAGTTGGGGAAACTAAGCCAGGCACCAATGCCACTGTTCAGGTTTGGCGCAAGGGCTCCGCAAAAGACTTGACGGTCATGGTTGCCGATACCGATGCTAGTCAGACTCCTGTTAAGAAGGCTGATAACTCAGGCTCAAGCAGTGGCAACGCTAATTCCCTGGGGGTAGTCGTATCAGAGCCTTCGGACGCCCGAAAGAAAGAATTGAATATCCGCGGTGGCGTTGAGGTTACTGGCTTAGGTGATGGCCCGTTGGCTCGTGCAGGGGTGCGCTCAGGCGATGTGATCATTCGGATTGCGGATGCAGACATTACCGGGGTAAAGCAGTTTGAGGGCCTGGTAAAGGGTTTGGACGCCAATAAGGCGGTGCCCGTTTTTGTTCGTAGGGCAGATAGCACCATGATTATTCCGGTTCGGCCAAAATAGGCTAAAAACCAGGTTTTTGAATGGAAAAAACGGGTTTAGCGCTAATCTGGCGCTACCCATTACAATCACTTTAAGACGACTTTTTGCAGCGCATCATTGTGGTGCGTTCTGACAAGGCGTTTTTTGAAGACCACATAAGACGCTATGGATTTAATCCGCAATTTTTCTATCATCGCTCATATCGACCACGGCAAATCAACGCTTGCCGATCGAATTATTCAATTATGTGGCGGCCTTTCTGACCGTGAAATGGAAGCCCAAGTTCTGGACTCGATGGATATCGAGCGTGAACGTGGGATTACGATTAAGGCGCAAACTGCAGCCCTTACTTACAAGTCTAAAGATGGCAAGACTTACAACCTTAATCTGATTGATACACCGGGGCACGTTGACTTCTCATATGAGGTGAGTCGCTCATTATCGGCATGCGAAGGTGCATTGCTTGTTGTAGATGCGAGTCAAGGAGTTGAGGCGCAAACAGTTGCCAACTGTTACATGGCTCTTGAATTGGGTGTTGAGGTTGTTCCAGTGCTCAATAAGATTGATTTGCCTCAGGCGGATCCCGAGCGCGCCAAAAAAGAAATTGAAGATGTGATTGGTATCGATGCTTCTGAGGCAGTGACATGTTCGGCCAAGACAGGCTTAGGTGTGGCGGATGTGATTGAAGAGATGATTGCTCGTGTGCCGCCTCCTAAAGGAAATGCGGCGGATCCTCTACAGGCCTTGATTATTGATTCATGGTTCGATAACTATGTCGGTGTAGTGATGTTGGTGCGTGTGGTAAATGGCACCCTAAAGCCAAAAGAAAAAATTACATTAATGGCTAACGGTTCAAGCCATTTAGTTGAGCATGTAGGCGTATTCAGCCCGAAGTCTGTAGACCGCCCAGAATTATCTGCGGGTCAAGTAGGCTTTGTGATTGCTGGCATTAAAGAATTGAAGGCTGCTAAGGTTGGTGACACAGTCACACATTCTCCTGGGCAGCAGGGTCGTGTACCCGCTGCTGAACCGCTTCCTGGTTTTAAGGAAGTCAAGCCCCAAGTCTTCGCTGGTTTATATCCAGTAGAGTCTAGCGAATACGATCAATTGCGTGAATCATTGGAGAAACTCCAATTAAATGATGCTTCGCTGCTATATGAGCCGGAGGTATCGCAGGCTCTTGGCTTTGGATTCCGTTGTGGATTCCTGGGCTTGCTTCACATGGAGATCGTGCAAGAGCGCTTAGAGCGTCAGTACGGTATGAATCTCATTACCACCGCTCCAACGGTGGTGTACCAGGTAGAGCAGTCTGATGGCTCGATCTTATTGGTGGATAACCCATCGAAGATGCCAGAGGCTAGCAAGATCAATACTATTCTTGAGCCTATCGTGACAGTCAACCTATACATGCCGCAAGAGTATGTAGGCTCGATTATCACTTTGTGCGTCGGCAAGCGGGGTATTCAGATGGATATGAATTACCTTGGACGTCAAGTTAAGCTCACTTATGAGTTACCGATGGCCGAAATTGTTTTGGACTTCTTTGACAAAATGAAATCCATCTCACGCGGTTACGCATCGATGGATTATGAGTTCAAGGAATATCGTCCGGCTGACGTGGTCAAGGTGGACATCTTGATTAACGGTGAGCGAGTGGATGCGCTGTCTGTCATTGTGCATAGAAGCAATAGCCAGCATCGCGGTCGTGAAGTAGTTGCTAAGATGCGCGGCATCATTCCACGTCAAATGTTTGATGTGGCTATTCAGGCGGCGATTGGTAGCAATATTGTTGCCCGTGAGAACGTCAAAGCATTACGTAAAAACGTTTTAGCTAAATGTTACGGTGGCGACATCTCCCGTAAGCGCAAATTATTAGAGAAGCAGAAGGAAGGTAAGAAGCGTATGAAGCAAGTGGGTAACGTGGAAATTCCACAGGAAGCCTTCTTGGCAATTCTGCAGGTGGATGATTAATGAACTTCGCGCTGATTCTTCTGATTTTGGTGGTGGTTTCCGGGATTGCTTGGATTGCTGACCGCTACTACTTTGCCCCTCAAAGACGTCTGGCTGGCATCGACCGTATGCCTTTATGGTTGGAGTACACAGCCGGGTTTTTCCCAGTCATCTGCGCAGTGTTCGTATTGCGTTCATTTATTGTGGAGCCATTCAAGATCCCATCTGGGTCGATGATTCCGACATTGCAAATTGGCGACTTTATCTTGGTGAATAAATTCACCTATGGCATTCGTTTGCCGGTGATTAATCAAAAAGTGATTGAACTGGGTTCACCTAAGCGCGGTGATGTTGTTGTGTTTCGCTACCCCCGCGACGAGTCTGTCGATTACATTAAGCGGATTATTGCTCTTCCTGGCGATACCATTCAGTACCAGGACAAGCGCTTAACCGTAAATGGCGAGCCTTTGCAATACAGCGGTGGCGAGCCCTACCTTGATCCTGAGAATATGCGCTACGCCAAGCGTTATGCAGAATCTTTTCCGGCAGCTCTTGGCGGTAATAAACATCAGATTCTCAATGATCCTGATCGTCCTGCAGGCATGTTTCCTGCGGAGCGTTTCCCTGGATTTGAACACTGCCAGTATCAGAATGCGGGCTTAACTTGCACAGTGCCTGCGGGTCATTACTTCGCGATGGGCGATAACCGTGACAATAGCGCCGACTCGCGTTATTGGGGGTTTGTGCCAGATAAGAATATTGTTGGTAAAGCCTTTTTTGTTTGGCTGAACTTAGGAAATCTTGGCCGCATTGGTGGCTTCGAGTAAAGCCATGAATGCCCGCGCTGTCATCGAAACTGCACCGCTTCAAGAGCGCCTTGGGTACACGTTTAAAAAACTAGAGCTGCTCAATCAGGCTTTAACACATCGCAGCCATAGTAAAAAAAATAATGAACGTCTTGAATTTTTGGGCGACTCTATTCTGAACTGTGTTGTTGCGGAAATGCTGTATGAGCGTTACTCCGATTTAGATGAGGGTGATCTCTCCCGCGTCCGCGCTAATCTAGTAAAGCAGCAAGCCTTGTATGAAATCGCTCAAACGCTATCACTATCGGATTACTTGCGTTTAGGTGAGGGCGAATTGAAAAGCGGTGGATTTCGTCGCCCATCTATCTTGGCGGATACGCTGGAGGCCGTTACGGGCGCTATATTTTTAGACGGTGGATTTGATGCTGCCAAGACCTGTTTGCGTAAGCTTTACTCCATTATTTTGGCTAATGTCGATCCCAAAACTTTGGGTAAGGACGATAAGACTTTATTGCAAGAATGTTTGCAAAGTTATCAATTGGCTTTGCCTACATACAACGTTACCGGCACCAGTGGCGCTGCTCACAACCAGCAATTTGAGGTGGAGTGCCTGATTCCCAGTTTGAAGGTGGCGGTAAAGGGTGAGGGCGCTTCTCGACGCGCTGCAGAACAAGCCGCGGCTAAGCTGGCTTTACTTGCGGCGCTTAAGGCCTTGCCTCAAGAGTTGGGCAAACCCAAAAAGACTCGGTCAGCCAAAAAGAAGGCGGCCAAAAAAGTAGCAACCGAAGAGCAGTTAAATCTTAAGCTGAAGGGCTAATCGTGTTTAGATGCGGCACCATCGCCATTGTTGGGCGTCCCAATATGGGCAAATCCACTTTATTGAACGCTTTAGTCGGTCAAAAGATCAGTATTACTTCTCGCAAGGCTCAAACCACGCGCCATCGTATTTTGGGAATTCAGAATCGCGAAGAAGCGCAGTTTATCTTCATTGATACGCCAGGTTTTCAAACCCGTTTGATGAATACCTTAAATAAGGCCTTAAATCGCACGGTGACCACTGCCTTGCAAGATGTCAATGTCGCGTGCTTCGTAGTTGAGGCGGGATACTTTGGCGAAGACGATAAGAAGGTACTTCGCTTATTGCCTAATGATTTGCCCGTAGTGCTGGTATTAAATAAGCTGGACTTATTTAATAGCCGTTTTCAGACCCCTTCTGAGCGCGATCAAGCTTTGCTCAATTTCATGAAAGAAATGAGTCAGCCTTGGAGTGAGCTTGGTGGTCACGAAGATCAAAACAAGTGTGAATTTACTGAAATCGTACCTATGAGTGCTAAAAGCCCGGGCGATGTTCAAAGATTGTTGGATGTCCTTGAGGGTTACTTGCCTGAGGCGCCACCTGTTTACGATGGCGATACCTTGACTGATCGCAGTGAGCGCTTCTTGGCTGCTGAAATCTTGCGCGAGAAGGTCTTCCGCTTTACTGGTGAAGAGTTGCCTTACACAAGTACTGTAGTGATTGATCAATTTAAGATGGACGGCAAGATGCGCCGTATCGCCGCCACTATTCTGGTGGATCGCGATAGTCATAAAGCGATGATCATTGGTCAAAAGGGCGAGCGCTTGAAAAAGATTTCGACCGATGCGCGTATCGACATGGAAAAACTCTTCGACGGTAAAGTATTTTTAGAGACTTGGGTCAAAGTGAAGCGTGGTTGGGCTGATGATCGCGCTGAGTTGCGGGCTCAGGGTCTGGAATAAATATCCATGGCTTCGATTCGTGTTGCTGACGAACCCGCTTTTGTATTGCACAGCATCCCCTATAAAGAAACCAGCTTAATTCTGGATGTCTTTACGCGGCAATATGGTCGTATGGCATTGATTGCCAAAGGCGCTAAGCGTCCACACTCGACATTGCGACCAGTGTTGCAACGCTTCCAACCTCTACTTGTCTCATGGAGTGGTAAATCAGAATTACGTACTCTAACGAAGTCGGAGTGGGTTGGTGGTACGCCATCACTGGTTGGCGACGCGCTCTTATGCGGCTTTTACCTGAATGAGCTCTTGGTGAAATTTTTGGCTCGCGAAGATGAATACGAAAGACTCTACGATCATTACACCGATACGATTTCGGCTTTATCTAATCTAGAGTTTGAATCTAAGGGTCTAGAAGAAATTCTGCGTCCCTTTGAGTTAACCTTGCTTCAAGAGACTGGTTATGCGGCTGCCCTGGATCGCTGCGTTGAGACCAATCAGGCGCCAAATTCAGGAGAGCAATATGTTTATCAGCCAGAGCGCGGTGTTAGGCCTGCGCAAGGTGATGATCCTGGGCATTGGCCCGTCCTAAGTGGTCGATCTCTTTTGGCGATTGCTGCAGGGGATTTTTCTGATCCCGAAACCTTGTCTGAAAGTAAGCAGCTGATGCGCTTCTTGTTGGGACTGCATCTTCAGGATCAAGTGTTAACCACCCGCCAGATTTTGATTGATCTCAAGAAAATCTAGTAATCTACCGTAATGACCAACTTAGAACTCGGCATCAATATTGATCACGTCGCCACTCTACGTAATGCGCGTGGGACTGTGTACCCCGACCCCTTGAGAGCGGCTCGTTTGGCCGAAGAGGCGGGCGCTGATCTCATTACTTTGCATTTGCGCGAGGATCGTCGTCATATCAAAGATGCGGATTTGTTGGCTTTGCGTCCCTTGATTCAGACGCGTATGAATCTGGAGTGTGCTGTTACTCCAGAGATGATTCACATCGCCTGCCAAGTAAAGCCCCACGATGTTTGCCTTGTTCCTGAGAAGCGTGAGGAAGTGACAACTGAAGGTGGTCTGGATGTGTTGGGCCATTTTGATGCCGTTAAAGCAGCGACCGACCAATTGGTTCATGCGGGTATTCGGGTGTCATTGTTTATTGATCCTGAAGAAAAACAAATTCAAGCAGCTAAAGATGTTGGCGCCACCGTTGTAGAGCTCCATACTGGACGATATGCTGATTTATCTGGTGAGCAGCAGGCTCAAGAGTTAGAGCGCATTCGAAAGGCGGCTCAGTTTGGAAAAAGGATTGGCTTGAGAGTAAATGCAGGCCATGGCTTGCACGAGGGCAATGTATTGCCGGTCGCAGCTATCGCCGAGCTCTCCGAACTCAATATTGGACATGCGATTGTTGCCGAGGCCTTATTTAAAGGTTGGCAAAAAGCGATTATTGATATGAAGACTCTGATGGTTCAGGGTAGAGCAAGCCCTTCAAAATAAAGAACCACTCATGATCATCGGAATTGGTACGGATATTTTGCAGATCGAGCGTCTTCAAGCCGCCTACGACCGGACTCATGGCCGCTTAGCCGAGAAAGTTCTTGGTCCCGATGAGTTGATTGTATTTAAACAGCGCTTAGCTAGAAATCACAAGCGGGGCATTGCTTTTTTGGCAACCCGATTTGCTGCTAAAGAAGCTTTCTCCAAGGCGATTGGTTTAGGAATGAGAATGCCTATGACCTGGAGGTCTTTGCAAACGCTGAATGAACCTAGCGGCAAACCAGTGACTTCATATCTAGGTGCGCTAGCTCAATTTATGGCAGAGAAGAATTGGGAAGCTCAGGTAACGGTCAGTGATGAACAGGATATGGCAATTGCACACGTCATCGTCGTTCAGAAATAATTAACATACTAAATAGCTGGAGGAATGCATGAGTAAGTCGACTATGAATCCAGGTCCAATCACTTTGGATATGGTTGGTCTTGAGTTGAATGCAGAAGATCGTCGTCGCATTCTCCATCCCTTGACCGGTGGCGTTATTCTATTTGGTAGAAATTTCTCAAATCGCAAGCAACTCACCAAACTAAGCGCTGAAATTAAAAAGTTACGCCCAGATGTATTGATCTCCATTGATCATGAAGGTGGTCGTGTACAGCGTTGCAGGACAGATGGCTTTACCCATCTGCCGGCGATGCGTCAATTGGGTGAGTTGTGGTCTGCTAAAGCTAAGGGCGCTCATCCTGCCGCTTCCGCTGCTCAAGCAATGGCTGCGGCTACAGCATGTGGCTATGTATTGGCTGCTGAGCTGCGCGCCTGTGGTGTCGACTTTAGCTTTACGCCAGTGTTGGACTTGGACTTTGGTCGCAGCGGCGTCATTGGCGACCGCTCCTTTAGTCGCGATCCGCAAATCACCTTTGCTTTGGCCAAGAGTCTGAATGAAGGTTTGCGCTTAGCAGGCATGGCCAATTGCGGTAAGCACTTCCCGGGGCATGGTTGGGCCGAAGCGGATTCTCATGTGGCCATTCCCGTGGATGAGCGTTCTCTTGAGGAAATTCTGAATGATGATGCCAAGCCGTATGAGTGGTTGGATTTGAGTCTAGCCTCTGTCATGCCGGCTCATGTCATTTATCCTCAAGTTGATCAGAATCCTGCTGGCTTTTCTAATATCTGGCTCCACTCCATCTTGCGTCAGGAGTTAGGATTTGAGGGTGTTATTTTTAGCGATGACCTTTCAATGGAAGGTGCTAGCGTTGCCGGCTCAGTAGTGAAGGGCGCTGAACTTGCTTTGAATGCGGGTTGTGACGCAGTCTTAATTTGCAATCGTCCCGATCTGGCCGATCAATTACTTTCCAAGCTAAAAGTATCTAAAGCTAAACAATCTGAATCTGCAAAACGCTTGAATCGTTTGATGCCGAAGTCAGTAGGCTTGCCGTGGGATGAGTTGCAAAAAGAGGCGGAGTATCAGCATGCCAAAGGTCTGTTGAAGCAACTGAATTTAATTGCCTAGCGATTAACCACTGAGAGAGTGATAAAGAAGTGCCAATAAAAAAGCCCGGCATGCCGGGCTTTATGCTTTGCTAGCTAAAGTATTAGTTAGCGCGACTACGATATTCACCAGTACGAGTATCGATTTCAATCTTGTCACCAGTGTTACAGAACAAAGGAACTTGCAATTCATAGCCAGTAGCCAATTTTGCAGTCTTCAATACTTTGCCTGAGCTGGTGTCGCCTTTAACCGCTGGCTCTGTGTAAATGATTTCACGAACCAATGAGTTTGGCATCGCTACTGAAAGTGCTTTACCTTCGTAGAAAACTACTTCGCATGGCATGCTTTCTTCGAGGTAGTTCAATGCGTCACCCATGAATTCTGCTTCAACTTCATATTGGTTGTAGTCAGTATCCATAAATACATACATTGGATCTGCGAAATATGAATATGTGCAGTCCTTCTTATCCAAGATCACTACATCGAATTTGTCATCGGCTTTAAATACGCCTTCGTTTGGCGCGCCAGTTAACAAGTTCTTGAATTTCATTTTCACAACAGAGGAGTTGCGGCCTGAGCGGCTGTATTCGGCCTTTAAAACGACCATGGCATCGGTGCCGATCATTACTACGTTACCAACGCGGAGTTCTTGTGCTGTTTTCATCTTGCTAGTCCTGGGTGCAGAGCTGATTTTCTGCGGTTTTTATCAAAGTCAAGATTGTAACCGCCCGGAGGCCTATTTTGCTGAAGATCAGGCTACAAAGCCCAATAGACGGGCAGCTAGACCCCCATCCGCCTGTTTTTGCAGTAAATCCGCTCGCCATGCCTCTGAATGGCTATTCCAGCTATCTAGTGATGCAAGCCATTGGTTTGGCATAGCCCAGGTCATGGCGGCAATCACAGCCAACCTGAGTTCTTGGGAGGCATCTTCGAGGTAGAGATCTAAAAATGCGGCAAGTTTGACCTCGTGCGCACGATCTTCCTGGGGATAGATATGCCAGATGAAAGGTTTTCCGGCTAATTGAGCGCGGATAAATGAATCTTCGCCTCGCACTATGTTGAAGTCGCATTGGCCAAGCACCCAGTCGTATTCATCTTGGGATACGAATGGAATAGAAATGAGTTGAATGGAGTTTGGTAGCGAGATAGGGTGGCCAGTGCTGAGCTTGAGCTGCTCAAGTTGGCCGTGGGTCAATACAACATCGACATTCTCGCCTAGTGCCCCAAGATCCTCGAGCCACTTTAATAATGGCGCTCCAGGGTAGCAAAAGACGCTGATGCGTTTTGTGTTGGGGCGCATTTGAGCCCATGCTTCGTACAGACTGCTTGGAATGTTTGCACTCTTGATTGGTTGGTTTGGAATTGGATCAAGGAGGAGACCACCAACATTTGCCTGAAAGCCGGGAAAGAAAAAGTACTTGGGAATTCCATGAGCCTGAGGAGATGCCTTCCCATGAAAGTCCGCAATCCAGGGTTCGGCACTGAGATACTCTAAATTGATGATGATCGGTTTTTTGGGGGCGATCAGCAGGCCTGTGAGATAGCGCTCTGGTAGATCGCATCCAAATGCCTCAATCACCACATCCGGCGTTTCTACTGGGTGACGGCTATTGTTAAAGCTGGACTCCCATGGCTGAAGGTCGACTTTTCGCTTGATTTCTTCATCAACGCCGGAAGCGAGTAAATTAAGGGTTGGCAAGTCGTCGCAAAAAATTCGCACCGTTTGCCCGTGAAGACTTGTTAAGCTTCTCGCTAGACGCCAGCAAACACCGGCATCACCAAAGTTGTCTACGATTTGACAGAAAATATCCCAACGCATGAGCAATTCGCTTTTTGAAACCCTTCAGCAGGATGTTAAACGGCTACCCGGATTGCCGGGGGTATATCGCTTCTTTGATGAGGCGGGGCATATCTTGTATGTCGGTAAAGCGCGCAACCTCAAAAAGCGTGTTTCTAGTTACTTTCAGCGCACTCAACTTTCTCCGCGCATAGAACTTATGGTGGGAAAAATTGCCCGCTACGAAACTACAGTAACACGCTCTGAGACCGAGGCCTTAATTTTAGAGAACAATTTGATTAAGGAGTTGGCGCCTCCATTCAATATCCTCTTCCGTGATGATAAGTCTTATCCCTATGTCATGTTGACTGGTCATCAATTTCCCAGGCTTGCCTCCTATCGCGGTAAGGTCGATAAGCGCAATCATTATTTTGGACCATTCCCGAATTCATGGGCAGTGCGTAATAGCGTGCAGATTCTGCAAAAGGTGTTTCGACTTCGCACCTGCGAGGACTCTGTTTTTAAGAATCGCAGTCGCCCCTGTTTATTGCATCAAATTCATCGCTGTAGCGCACCTTGCGTTGGACGACTTAGCGTAGACCAGTATGGTCAAGATGTTGCTCAGGCAACGCGCTTTCTAGAAGGCGATCACAGCCGTGTTCTTTCTGAGTTGGAGAAGAAAATGCACACCTTTAGTGATGCGATGGAATTTGAAATGGCTGCCGTATTACGAGATCGCATAGCGGATCTCTCTAGCGTCTTACAGCAACAATCAATGGATGCTGTTGCTGATGGGGAGGGCGATGTAGATGTGATTGCGGTTGCTCAAATGGAAGGTGTGGCGTGCGTCAATCTGGCGATGATTCGTGGCGGTCGACATCTTGGCGATCGTGCCTATTTCCCCAAAGGATTGAGAACCATCTCTGGCGAGTTGCCTCTTCCCGCTGAAATCCTGGAGGCATTTATTGCTCAACATTATTTGGAAGATAAGATGGTCGATGGAGAGCCAACTACCAATCTCATTCCCCCGGTGATTATTCTGAATCATCCCTTGCGTAAGGCATCCGATGAGGTGGCAGCTACTGAAATGATTGATAGCGCAAGCGAAGACTCTGCTCCAGAGGATTTGCATGAGTTGATGAATGCTCAGGCTGGCAAGCGGATTACTTTTTTACATCAACCTCAGGGACAGAGGCGTCATTGGTTGGCAATGGCCGAGGGTAATGCCAAGATCGCCATTGCGAAAAGATTGGTAGAGACTGGTGGGCAGCTTGCTAGAGCGCGTTCATTGGCCGATATCTTGGGTCTTGAATTAGAAAGTCTTGAGCAACTTCGTATCGAATGTTTTGACATTAGTCACACCTCGGGGGAGGCCACTCAAGCTTCTTGCGTAGTTTATTCAAAGAATGCTATGCAGCCGAGTGAGTATCGCCGCTTCAACATCAACGACATTACCCCTGGCGATGACTACGCTGCCATGCGACAAGTGTTGCAGCGCCGCTATGCTAATTTCCAGGAGCTCCCAGTTGAGAAGATGCCTCAAGTGATATTGATTGATGGCGGTAAGGGTCAGGTTGAAATGGCAAGACAGGTGCTTTCTGAATTCGGCATGGATATTTCTCTGATCGTGGGTGTGGCCAAGGGGGAAGGGCGTAAGGTGGGCCTAGAAACCTTGATTTTTGCTGATGATCGCAAATCTCTGGAGCTGGGTATTGATAGTGCGGCCTTATTGCTGGTCGCTCAAATTCGGGACGAGGCGCATCGTTTTGCTATTACGGGGATGCGAGCTAAGCGTGCCAAAGCGAGAACCGTATCTCAGTTGGAAGAAATCGAAGGGATTGGGGCAAAGCGTCGGCAAAAATTACTTGCTCGCTTTGGGGGATTGCGCGGGGTAGCAAATGCTACGGTTGAGGAAATCGCCACGGTTGAAGGAATATCCACCGCTTTGGCGGAGCAAATCTATAAGCAACTCCATTGAGTTCACACGCTCATCACATTGGGTTATGCTTGAGCTATGCCCTTTAATCTGCCTATCGCTTTGACTTGGTTGCGCGTTGCCGCAATCCCGCTTTTGGTCGCAGTGTTTTATCTGCCGAATACCTGGCTTACCCCTTTCGAAAAGAATCTCATTGCAACCATCATCTTTGTGTTTGCGGCAGTCACCGATTGGTTAGATGGATTCTTAGCGCGTCGCATGAAGCAGGAGTCCGCATTCGGACAATTTTTAGACCCTGTTGCCGATAAGTTGATAGTTGCTGCCTCATTGCTGGTGTTGCTCAATATGGATCGCGTGCAGGTGTGGGTGGCCTTAATCATTATTGGGCGCGAGATTACTATTTCAGCACTGCGGGAGTGGATGGCGCTCTTAGGTGCAGGTAAGAGTGTGGCAGTGCATATGGTTGGTAAGCTCAAAACTACCGCCCAGCTTGTTGCGATTCCATTTTTATTGCTTAATGACACGCTATTTGGGTGGCTTGATTGCGCGCAAGTGGGTACTTGGTTAATCTGGATTGCATCGTTTTTAACGCTTTGGTCAATGTTCTATTACATGAAAAAAGCCTTGCCCCAACTGGCAGATAAAGCCCAATAAAGACCGCTAGCCCAGTACGCACAAGGCTTTGTGCGATATTGAATGCCCCTCTATTTTTTGTCTTAGCAACAAATAATGCTTTCTCCCAAATTGTTTGTTAAACTACTGCCCTGTTATGCGGGAATAGCTCAGCTGGTAGAGCGATACCTTGCCAAGGTATAGGTCGGGAGTTCGAACCTCCTTTCCCGCTCCAAGTTCGATGGGAAGCCCTGAAAAGCTTCCCATTTTTGATTTTGGTTTCTGGCGCGTTGGCCGAGTGGTTAGGCAGGAGCCTGCAAAGCTTCGTACGGGGGTTCGATTCCCTCACGCGCCTCCAGTGATTTATCTTGACGACTGAGGTGCTTCACCTAAAATACTTTCAATAAATAAAAGTATGTAAGTCGCATTAATCACTGGGGTTTAGATATGAATCAACTGACGCGAATCAAACGCATCTCACTTGCGCTGGCTTTATCTATGCTGCTTGCAGCATGCGCCTCTTCGGGCGACTCGCCAACAGGCACCCCAAATGAAGTTCAAGAAATTCAAGCCCAGCTATTGGGTGATATGCCATTGCCTGCGGCATCGAAGATCATTGGCGCAGACTCACTCATTATTGGTCGTGGCGATAACTGGGTTGGGCGTGTCGTTTTGTCTGGCGTCCAAACTCCAACCGACATTTACGCATTTTTCCAAGCTGAATATCCCAAAGCCGGCTGGACTACTGTGAGTGCTGTGAAATCCAAAACGAGTATCTTGGTTTTCACTAAGGGTGATCGTACTTCTACGATTGAGTTGAATGAGGGCTCTTTCACTGGACCCAAAACGATCATCACAATTACCGCATCGCCGAAGAATGCAAACGTAGTGGCGCCTAATAAGAAATAAAACAAGCGACACAAATACAAAGCAGCAGTGCGTTCAATATTAAAAAGGCCTCACGAAGAGGCCCTTTTTATTTTGTTGAAGAAAGTCCTACAGTCCTTCAGCCCTGATCAACCCAACCGCCTGACCCTCTACCGCAAAGTTGGGTTGGCGACTGTCAACCAGAATATTTTTAAAGTCTGGATTTTCAGCTTGTAATTCAATCACGAGGCCATCCGCTGTTTTCTTTTGATTCCAGCGTTTCACTGTGACTTCATCGTCCAAGCGTGCAACTACGATATCGCCATTACGCACTTCGGAAGTTTTTCTCACAGCCAGGTAGTCGCCATCCAAAATACCAGCGTCCCGCATACTCATTCCTTTTACCTTCAAGAGGTAGTCAGCGCCCTTGCTAAACAAGCTAGGATCAATTGGAACTTGTTTTTCAATATGCTCGACCGCCATGATGGGGGAGCCTGCAGCAACGCGACCAATGAGAGGAAGTGTGAGTTGCTGAAGTGCGCCAGAAGGCAGAGACATCTGGCGATATTTATTTGGATTATGTGATTGGTTGAATCGTTGTGGAATTCGAATGCCGCGAGAAGTTCCCGGCGTGAGTTCGATATATCCCTTTTTCGCTAAGGCGCGTAAGTGCTCCTCTGCTGCATTTGCAGATGCAAAGCCCAGTTGCGCTGCGATCTCTGCGCGCGTCGGAGGAGAACCGCTTTCCTCGATCGCATTGGTAATGAGATCTAAAATCTCACCCTGACGTGAGGTGAGTTTAGGGAGGGCAGTCAGCTCCTCTGGAAAATCGACTGTATTTATGTCCATACTGGGATTGTATACAGCACTATTTGATAATTCAAGGGATTTGGCGGGGGATAATGGGATATGAGCTCAAATCCGCTGATTATTGAAAAAACACCCCATATTTTGGTTCTAGGCATGGGTGGCACGATAGCCGGCCTGGCCTCCAAGCCAGAAGAGAATCCACTTCAATATCAGGCTGGGCAGGTGGGTGTGGACACTTTGCTAAACCATATTCAGTCGGCCATTCCCCAAGGAGTGGCGCTCGTTTCCAAGCAGATAGCCAACATTAATAGCCGCAATCTCGATGAATCTCTGTTAACCACACTCGGGCTAGCTGTCCAAGAGGCGTTGAATGATCAAGCTGTCAAAGGGATCGTGATTACGCACGGCACGGATACGATGGAGGAAACGGGCTTGTTCCTTCAGTTAACGTGTGGCAAGCAGGCGCTGACCCAAAAAAAGCGAGTCATTCTGACGGGAGCTATGCTCCCAAGCAATGCACCTGGCGCAGATGGGCCGTCTAACCTCTTGGATGCATTACGTTGGGCCTCCACAGCCATTGATAATTGCCCGGGCGGTATTTTTGCGGTGATGGATGGTCGTGGCTGTATGGCGATGGATCTAGCAAAACGCCATGCCACAGCTTTAAATGCGCCAATACAGAATTCACCGAGCAGCTCTGTGAGCTTGATTAATCTCTCATGGCTTTCAGGAGTAAAGGCTGTTGGGGCTGCTTGGACTGAGGATTTACCAATTCCCGGTGAGGGTGAGTGGCCTTGGGTGGAGATCTTAACTAGCCACGCCGGTGCACGCCCCCAAACCGTGGGTCAGTGGCTCGGAAGTGGCGTGCAGGGCTTGGTGCTGGCTGGAAGCGGTAGCGGCGGCTTTCATGATGCCTGGATAACCCCTCTAGAAAAGGCAGCATCTCAGGGAATTGCGCAGGTGAGAACAACGCGAACTGGGGCAGGGGCAACATTGGCTAATATTCCCGAGTTAGATCCCTCTGGGCGAATGGCTGCGGGCACCTTATCTGCTCCTAGGGCGAGGATTGCCTTGCAAATGGCCCTCAATGCTGCAAAACAGGCGAATTTAGCCGGTAAACCCCTGACTTGGCAGGATTTTTTTGCTAGAATAGCGGACTTACCTGAAATTCGGTAAGGACTTAAAAAGCAGTAAATATGTGTAGCTCGTTTTATCTACAATTTGTTACTACCTTGTCACACTGGCGCTAACTTTAAAACCATCGGAAGTTAGCAAGACGCCCAGGTGACTTTATCCTTAAGGAGTGTTAGATGCGTCATTATGAAATCGTCTTTATCGTCCATCCGGACCAAAGCGAGCAAGTGCCTGCGATGATCGATCGCTACAAAGCGACATTAGCTGCTGCTGGCGGCAAAATTCATCGTATGGAAGACTGGGGTCGTCGTCAGATGGCTTACATGATCGACAAGCTTGCTAAAGCCCACTATGTTTGTATGAACATTGAGTGCGACCAGAAAACTCTGGACGAGCTCGAGCATGCGTTCAAATTTAACGATGCTGTTTTGCGTCACCTCATCATCAAGACTAAGAAAGCTGAAACAGAGCCTTCCATCATGATGAAAGAAGTGCAACGTGAAGAAGCGCGCAAATCAGCTCAATCCGACGCTCCTGTAGCAGCGGCTTAAGTTAGAAATTTGAAGAGGAATACACAGACTAGAAAACGTATCAGAGTGACGGAGCGGCGTTGAATCATTTCACCCTAACTGCATTCTTGGTATCTAAAGACGCAATTCGATTTACTCCTGCAGGAATACCTGTGATGCATTGCCTGCTTGAACATAGTGGCGAAGTTCAAGAGGTAGAAGTAGCAAGGAGAATTCAGATGAGCGTTGAAGCCATAGCAATTGGCCCGATACAAAAGGGCTTAGAGCAAATGGATTTAGGGGCCGAGGCGGTGTTTGAAGGATTCTTAGCACCCAAGACTCTACGTAATCAAAGACTTGTTTTCCATATCACCCATATTCAATTGAAAAATTAAAGAGGAAATCATCATGGCGTTTGGAAAGAAACCCGATTTCAAAAAGAAACCAGCTCAGAACCCATTGTTCAAGCGTAAGCGTTATTGCCGTTTCACTGTTGCTGGCGTAGAACAGATCGACTACAAAGATGTAGATACATTGAAGGATTTCATTGGCGAAAACGCCAAGATCACTCCTGCACGTTTGACAGGCACAAAAGCTAAATATCAGCGTCAGTTAGACACTGCTATTAAGCGTGCTCGTTATTTGGCTTTATTGCCATTCTCTGATCAACATAAGAAATAATTGGGAGCCCTCAATGCAAATCATTCTTTTAGAAAAAGTAATCAACCTGGGCAACCTTGGTGACATCGTTCGTGTTAAAGACGGTTACGCTCGTAATTTCTTAATCCCACAACGCAAAGCCCGTCGTGCAACTGAAACAGCAATTGCTGATTTCGCCGTTCGCCGTGCTGAGTTGGAAAAATTGGCTGCTGAGAAATTGGCTGCTGCTGAAGCGGTTGGCGTAAAGCTTAAAGACTTGGTTCTCGAAATCGGTCAAAAAGCGGGCGTTGACGGTCGTTTGTTTGGTTCTGTAACTAACCACGACATCGCTGATGCGTTGAAAGCTAAAGGCTTTGTAATTGAAAAAGCCTCTGTACGTATGCCTACTGGCCCATTGAAAATGGTTGGTGATCACCCTGTAGCGGTTGCTGTACATACCGATGTAGTGGCTGATATCACTATCCGTGTCGTTGGCGAGCAAGCGTAAGTTTTAGAACTGTAGGCTAGCCTCATGGCTGAATCCCGCTCACGCCCCCTAATGTCAAATCCTGGCATGACGGGTTCTGGGGATGCAGTCGTGCAGGCCTTAAAAGTACCGCCACATTCTGTAGAAGCCGAGCAATCTTTGCTCGGCGGTCTACTGATCGATAACGCAGCCTGGGATCGCCTGGGTGGTGTGTTAACCGATAAAGATTTCTATCGCCCTGAACATGCTTTGATCTACAAGGTCATTCAGCGTTTAGTTGGCGACAATCATCCCGCTGACGTCATTACTGTTCATGAGGCTGTGAAGTCTGAACAGGGTGGTGATTTAGTTGGTATTGATTACCTTAACTCCTTAGCGCAAAGCACTCCAAGTGCCGCGAACATCAAAGGCTATGCTGACATTGTTCGTGATCGCAGTATTTTGCGTCGCCTGATTGAGGTATCTGACAATATTGTTAATTCTGCTTTTGTTCCTGAAGGCCGTTCCGTAAGAACGCTTCTTGATGAGGCTGAATCTCGTATTTTGCAAATTGGTGAAGAGGGTAGTCGTAAGGCTGACTATCTAGAGATTGAACCTTTGCTTCGTACTGTGGTTGCTCGTATTGATGAGCTCTATAACCGCCAGGGCGGAAGTGACATCACCGGTATTGCGACTGGCTTCATTGATCTGGATAAGCAAACCAGTGGTTTGCAAAAAGGCGACTTAGTGATTGTGGCTGGCCGTCCATCGATGGGTAAGACGGCATTCGCCTTGAATATCGCTGAGAACGTAGCGTTGGCGGAAGGATTGCCAGTCGTAGTCTTCTCTATGGAGATGTCGGGTGAGCAATTAGCGGCGCGTTTATTGGGCTCAGTAGGGCGCGTTGATCAAGGCCGTATGCGTACCGGTAAATTGCAGGACGATGAATGGCCGCGCGTTACTGATGCGATTGCCCGTTTAAGTAATACCCAAATTTTGATTGATGAGACTGGTGCGCTTTCAAGTCTCGAATTGCGCGCTCGTGCGCGCCGTATTGCCCGTAACTTTGGAGGCACTCTTGGACTGGTTGTGATTGATTACTTGCAGCTGATGAGTGGCTCTGGCTCTGAGAACCGTGCTACGGAGATCTCTGAGATCTCACGCTCTTTGAAGTCGCTTGCAAAAGAATTGCAATGTCCAGTGGTTGCACTCTCCCAGTTAAATCGTGGTCTTGAGCAACGCCCTAATAAGCGTCCAATCATGTCTGACTTGCGTGAGTCAGGTGCGATCGAGCAAGATGCCGACTTAATTATGTTCATCTATCGCGATGAGGTGTATCACCCGGATACAACTACCGATAAGGGTGTGGCAGAGATTATTGTAGGTAAGCAGCGTAATGGCCCCATTGGAACTGTTCGCTTAAGCTGGCAAGGTCCATATACCAAGTTTGATAACCTGGCCATGGGTTCGGTTGGCTACTCATCCGGTGGGTATGAACCGTTCTAGAGCTATCTAGAAAATGACACTTCAATACAAGAAGTCCAAATAAGAAAATGCCTCGCAATGCGAGGCATTTTTAACTAAAGGTATCGATCTTACTTGCCTTCACACTTCTTAATAGAAGCCGCTTTAGCAGCGCCATACAGGGGCTTGCCATCTTTGCTAACTGCCTTGGCTTCGCAACCAGAATCAACGGCGCTACCCATACACTTTTTAATAGAGGCATCTTTAGCGGCACCATGCAGCGGCTTACCATCTTTACTGACAGCTTTTGCTTCGCAAGCGGCTTGATCCGCAAAGGCGTAAGAAGGAAGCGCAAAACTGAGTGCAATACTTAAGGCGATGATGATTTTCTTCATGCGAACTTCTCCTTTGGTTGGAATTCAATCAATTTATAGACTGTAATTCATTATTTCCAATAAGTAAGTCTAAGGGTATTGGCTTTAGGGTTAATAGATATTCACTTTATAGCTAATTATCATAACTAGTATTCCCATACACGAGCTTTCTAAGCCATCTTATCTGACCCATTTCAGTTTAAAGCTATGAAATTGATACAAAAATTATCCCAACATTCGGCCCCTTTTATTTTGGCGGGCGCCTTTATCTTAACCCCCAATGTAGCATCGGCAGTGGCGGCGGGTGGTTTTAACAGCTATACGCCAAACACACCAAACGGCTCTTCCCAGACTGTTTCTTGTAATTCAGGTATTACCCCAGTGGCAACTGCTGGTGTAATTACTGCTCAGAATACAACTACCGTTGGAAATAATGTCACCGTCAATATTGTCAACGGCACTTGTCAAGAGGCTTATCAAGCTCTTACCTCAACTACAGTAATGGCTACCTACACAGTTGGTCTGTAACTAGTTCTGCGTAGTTGCTGAAGTTAGTCTTCTTGCCTCAGTAAATCTAGCTGCCCAGTAGGGTGTAGCGATGTACTCCAGGCGCACGGTTCCACCGGCGCTTGGGGCATGCACAAATCTTCCTTGCCCCACGTAGATTCCAGCGTGGGAATATTTTTCACCAGTCGTATTAAAAAAGACTAGATCTCCAGGTGCGGGTGGCTGGTTATCTACGCTTTGACCTTTGCCGCTCATCTCTTGGATGGTGCGCGGTAATTTGATATTGGCTGATTTGGAATATACGTAGTTAATAAGTCCGCTGCAATCGAAACCGCCCTTGGGAGTGTTGCCACCATAGCGGTAGGGAACGCCAACAAGACCTACGGCAGCAATGGATATATCTTCAGTCCCAACGCTAGTGTCCTGTTTAAATTGAGCGACTTTAGCTGCGTTTGATCGAGTGCTAAAGGTACTGCAGCCCGACAGCGTAAGTAGGGCGCAAATAATAATGCCGCACCCTATGAGAGTGCGGCATGAGAGAGGTTGCTTAGAGTGCGTCAGCAGCATGATCCGCAAGACGTGAGCGCTCTCCACGTGCGAGAGTGACATGACCGCCGTGACGCCAGCCTTTGAAGCGATCGACGACATAGGTTAGGCCTGATGAACCTTCGGTTAAGTAAGGCGTATCAATTTGCGCGATATTGCCTAGACATACAATTTTGGTCCCTGGTCCTGCACGCGTCACTAAGGTTTTCATTTGCTTTGGAGTTAAGTTTTGCGCCTCATCAATAATGACGAATTTGCTTACAAACGTTCTGCCGCGCATGAAATTCATGCTCTTTACTTTAATCCGTGAACGAATTAATTCTTGGGTGGCAGCGCGACCCCATTCTCCAGCATTGTCTTCATTGCGATGAAGCACCTCAAGGTTGTCATCAAACGCTCCCATCCAAGGTTGCATTTTCTCTTCTTCAGTGCCTGGCAAGAAGCCAATGTCTTCGCCCACAGGCACTGTGGCGCGCGTGATGATGATTTCGTTATAGCGCTTGCTATCTAACACCTGCTCTAATCCTGCTGCCAATGCGAGAAGGGTCTTGCCGGTGCCGGCTTGACCTAATAGAGTAATGAAGTCCACATCAGGATTCATGAGGAGATTCATGGCGAAGTTCTGTTCGCGGTTGCGGGCGGTCACACTCCATACATTATTTTTTTGGTGCGAGAAATCCCGTAGTGTTTGCAAGAGAGCGGTCTTACCATTAATTTCTTTTACTTGAGCATAGAAGGGTGTTGAGCCATCAGGATTTTCTTGATAGACGAATTCGTTCACCAACATGCTTGGCACTGAAGGGCCTGTCACTCTATAGAACATCGTTCCAGACTTGCCATCAGCCCAACTTTCCATCCCTTTGCCATGCTTTGGCCAAAAGTCAGCAGGCAGCGCCATAACGCCAGAGTACATGAGATCGCGGTCTTCTAGCACCTGGTCATTGAAATAATCTTCAGCAGGTAAACCTAAGGCACGGGCCTTGATGCGCATATTGATATCTTTGGATACCAATACAACTTCTTGGCCTTTACGGGTCTTTTGTAGCTCGCTAACGACCGCAAGAATCAGGTTGTCACCTTTGCCCTCAGGCAAGCCCTCTGGCAGTGCTTGGGTAGTTAATTTGGTTTGAAAAAATAGTCGACCAGAAACATCTTGATTACCTAATTTATTGAGCGGAATACCTTCATCCAATGTGCCGCTTGTACCGGCCACCAATTGATCTAATGAGCGACTGACGGTACGAGCATTCCGCGCAACCTCAGTCATACCTTTCTTGTGATTATCCAACTCCTCTAGAGTCGTCATCGGCAAGAATAGGTCATGCTCAGAGAAGCGGAATAGGGAGCTTGGATCGTGCATCAGAACATTGGTATCTAGCACGAAGAGACTCGGAGGGCCAGTGCGAATAATGCGTTTTGGTTTTTCTGGAACAGCTGATGCTTTATTTTCGTTGCGGTCACAGCGAACAGGGCGGTGATCACCTTTAATTTTTTCAAGTGCTACTTCGGCGGCAGAGAGATCCTCTTCGGTATCGCTAGCCCAATCTGGGACATGACTTTCCATCACAACAGGTTTTGCTGGGGCGGGACGTTTCTTTAAATTGGGAGTGTCCTTGCTGCTAATTTGTACTTGGCCGGCAATTTGAGTTGGGATTGGGGGCAATGGCATGCAGACTCTCCTAAAAGAAAAAACCGTCAAGCGGGTTGCATTGACGGTTCATAACGAAACTAGCTGTAAAAAGCGCTACAAAACGATGGAGGCTGTTCGCCAAGCCTGTTTTGAAATAATCAGGCTGCTGAGTCAAACGGATGATCAGACTTTCCCGTCGTTTACGGTGCATATAACTTCACTTTACCCCAAATTTTTGGCTTTGCAAGTACCCCAGATTAAATTCATTTAAAAATTATTTAATGGCCTGGGCTGCTTGTAATACCTCTGTCACATGACCTGGGACCTTAAGGCCGCGCCACTCTTTGACCAGTTTTCCTTCCGAGTCAAAAAGGAAGGTGCTGCGCTCTACGCCACGAACCTGTTTGCCATACATATTCTTCATCTTCATGACGCCAAAAAGCTGGCAAAGCGTTTCTTCAGTGTCCGCAACTAGTTCAAACGGCAACTCTAGTTTGCTACGGAAGTTGTCATGGGATTTAAGGGTGTCTCTCGATACACCAACAATCAGCGTATTAGCTTTAGTAAAAGCATCGATATTGTCTCTAAACTCACCCGATTCCGCCGTGCATCCTGGAGTCATATCTTTGGGGTAAAAGTAAATGACCAATTTTTTACCTTTAGCTGATTCTGGTGTGAAGGTCAGTCCGGAAGTGGCTGGTATTGCGCACTTGGGCATTGGTTTGCCAATTTCTACTGTCATGATGATCTCGCTTATTAAATTGGTTTTTATATTTTCTACTGATTATTGCTTGCTAGCTAGACTGTTTGCAGAATGAGCTCGCCACTACGGTTAGGGATTTCCCCCCAAGTGACCGGCTGTACGTCTATTTTATCGAGTTGCTTCGTTGCTTCCCAAGATTTGTGGAGCTCACCCATGGTAACCAAGTCATGACCCTGATTGAGCCAACCAGCTAGTAGTTGTTCAAAAGCTGGGAGCAGTTTCTGACCTTCCAGTTCCGCATGCAAAGTAAATACCTGGTCATTGGGATTGCTTTGAGTAATTTCCAGCAGCTTTTTCACTACACCGAATTCATCTGCATCATCAATCCCAATCAACTCATCAAAAGTGGGCAAGGTCGTTGGGTATTGGACGTGTTTCGCAGTTCCAGAGGGTAGCGCAAGGCGATAGGGCATCAGGTTGGGTACTGCTCTGCCGTCGGATGAGTATTTGATGCCCCATTGATCAAGTTGCTCAAAAGCAGCTTCATTCATTTGCCATCCAGCGGCGCCATACGTTACCGGTGGATGACCAAAGATCTCAATAAAACGATCCCAACTTTTTTGCATCTGCACTTTTGTCCACTGCGCATCACGATGGCGTACTGCGTCCTGCCAAGCCACGTGATCCCAGGTGTGAATTCCAGTTTCATGGCCGGCTGCATCAATCGCGCGCATTTCACCAGCTGCTTGTTTGCCGATATCGGGCCCTGGCAGAAGTACGCCATAGAGAAGTGTTTTGATGCCGTAATGCTCTACTACGGAAGTGCGACTGACCTTCTTCAGAAAACCTGGGCGAAATACCCGCTTCAATGCCCAACCGGTATGGTCGGGCCCCAGGCTAAATAAGAAAGTGGCTTTGAGGCCGAAGCGCTCGAGGGTGCGCGCTAGATTCGGAACGCCCTCTTTAGTGCCGCGTAAGGTATCTACGTCTACCTTGAGTGCAATTTTTGCCATGAACCTCTGAGCTTATTCTTTATCAACCAAGTGACGTGCTTTTTCAACGTCTTGACGATAAGCTTCAAAAATATTCTTGAGTGCATCGCTCATCGTGGTTGTTGGTTTCCAGCCAAGCTCGCTCATCGTGTTATCAATCGCAGGTACGCGATTCTGAACATCTTGGTAGCCTTCACCGTAGTAAGCGCCTGAAGTAGTTTCTACAATTTTTACTTCATTTGCAGTCTTGGCGTACTCTGGAATGCTACGTGCGATCTCCAGCATCTGGTTGGCGAGTTCACGAATAGAGTGATTGTTCTTTGGGTTGCCGATGTTGTAAATCTTGCCATTCGCAACACCATCTTTGTTATCGATGATGCGCATTAAAGCATCGATGCCATCATCAACATAAGTAAAGGCGCGTTTTTGGGCGCCACCATCAACAACGTTGATTGATTCGCCACGAACAATATGGCCCAAGAACTGAGTTACTACACGGGAAGAACCTTCTTTTGGCGTGTAGATGCTATCTAGGCCGGGACCAATCCAGTTAAATGGGCGGAAGAGGGTAAAGCGCAAACCTTCCATGCCATAACCCCAGATCACGCGATCCATTAGTTGCTTAGAGCATGCGTAAATCCAGCGTGGCTTATTAATCGGGCCATAAACCATATTCGATTGAGCGGGATCGAATTCACCGTCCTCACACATTCCATAGACTTCGGATGTGGATGGAAATACCAAATGTTTTTTGTATTTCACGGCAGAGCGCACGATAGGCAAATTGGCCTCAAAGTCGAGCTCAAACACTTTTAATGGCTGCTGAACATAAGTTGCTGGAGTGGCAATCGCAACTAAAGGCAGAATGACATCACATTTGCGGATGTGATATTCAACCCATTCTTTATTGATGGTGATATCACCTTCAAAAAAGTGCATGCGTGGATGGTTGATGAGATCGCCAAGACGATCGCTTTGCATATCCATGCCATAGACATCCCAATCGGTTGTTTCTAGGATGCGTTTTGAAAGGTGATGGCCGATAAAACCGTTTACGCCAAGAATGAGCACTTTTTTCATCTCTACTACCTCGTTTTTAATCTAATGTGTATTTTTTTACTTGCTACGTTTTTATTGCTCAGCTATTTGCCGGAAACCAGTCCAGTATCGCTACCGCTTTTTGGTCGCCACAAATGCCGAATACCTGATTATCAACCACTTGGATGCCTGGGGTCTGAAGATCTAGTTGGGCCGGAAAGGCGCCCTCTAAGCTAGTGCGGGCCACAATCATGCGCTGACCTTGCCAGTCTGTAAAAGCCCCGGGATAAGGGGGTGCAACAGCCCGAACAAGATTGTGAACCTGTTGGGCCGTCTGTTTCCACAGAATCTCCCCATCCGCAGGCTTGCGCCCGCCAAAATAGCTGCCCTTGGTCAAGATATTGGGTTTTCTGGGTACCTGCCCCTGAATTAGGGTGGGCAAGATCTGATTCATGACTTCGACAGCTGCTTGGCTGACCTTCCCAAAAACTTGGGTAGCAGTTTCATTTGATCCAATCGCAACAGTAGACTGACCAACAATATCGCCAGCATCGGGCTTTGCTTCCATGATGTGTAAGGTGGCGCCGGTTTCAGTTTCCCCATGCAGGATGGCCCAATTAACCGGTGCGCGTCCGCGGTACTTTGGCAAAAGCGAGCCATGCATATTGAGTGCAGCAATTTTGGCGCAAGCTAGAAGCTCAGCCGGAATCATATGGCGATAATAAAAGGAAAAGAGATAGTCTGGCGATAACCGTTGGATCTGTGGAATGAGATCCAGTAGTTGATTGGCATCTGGTGTGATGTAAGGAATTTTTTTATCCTCGCAGAGTTTGGCAACACTTCCAAACCAGACATTTTCTTTTGGATCATCTTGGTGGGTGATCACGAGATCCACTTGAATGCCAGCGTTTAATAAAGCCTTAAGGCAGTTGACGCCAACATCGTGATAAGCGAAGACGACTGCGTGCAATTATTTTTTCTCTAAAACAGTCTGCACTACGTAGCGTGGACGTTCTCTGACTTGTTGGTAGATGCGGCCAATATATTCACCAAGCAATCCAAGGCCAAATAGCATCACACCAATTAAGAAGAAGGTGAGCGCAAATAAGGTGAACACACCCTCTACCTCTGCGCCCAATACAAAGCGGCGCACTAATAAGTAAACGAACAGACTGCCGGCAGCCAGTGCGAGCAGCATGCCTAGGATCGAGAAGATCTGCAATGGCATAACCGAGAAGCCAGTCACCAAGTCGAAGTTCAAGCGAATGAGCTGATAGAGGCTGTATTTGGATTCACCCGCAAAACGCTCTTCATGTTTGACGGTGATCTCAGTAGGATTAGAGGCAAAGGTATAGGCCAATGCCGGAATAAACGTATTACTTTCATCGCACTGGCGCACCAGATCAACAATACGACGGCTATAGCCGCGCAACATGCAGCCTTGATCCGTCATCGTGATGCGGGTAATTTTTTGGCGCAAATGATTCATGGCGCGTGAAGCAAATTTTCTAAAGAAGCTATCACGACGATTCGCACGAATAGTGCCTACGTAGTCATGACCCTTTAGTAGCTCATTCACTAGGGCATCAATTTCTTCAGGGGGATTTTGCAGGTCAGCATCTAGCGTGATGATGTATTCGCCGCGAGAGTATTCAAAGCCAGCCATGATGGCCATGTGCTGACCAAAGTTGCTGTGAAAAATCACCGCACGGGTGACATCAGGTCGCAAATCCACTTGTTTAGCCAGTATTCCCGCAGAGCGATCTTTGCTTCCATCATTGACGAACACCACTTCATAGCTAATGGCACGTTTGCTGGCCAGCGCATCTAAGGAGGGATAGAGGCGATCAAAGAGAGCTTGAAGACCGTCTTCCTCGTTATAAACGGGGATAACAATGCTCAGCTTGGGATTATTGGTTTGGGTTGCTAAATTCGCAGTCATTCTGCAATTTTGCCTGATCTTCTCGCTTGCGCCGATTTCTGAGGGAATCGGCGTTTTTGGGTCTACTTTTGGCGATGTTTCTTCAAAATAGCGACTAAACCACTAGCTATTCGGCTAATGTCTTCGTCCACCATCCCTGGAAAGAGTGGGAGAGTCAAAATGGAGCGACTAATGCGTTGTGCAACGGGGGTTGCTTCAGTTTTATAGCCGAGCTTTTGGTAGAGCGTGAATCCAGTGATGATGGGGTAGTGCACGCCTGTTCCAATTCCCAAATCTTTAAGCTTAGTCATCACCTGTGCGCGATCAACATTGAGCTGATCAAGCGGTAAAACAATCTGGAACATATGCCAGTTACTATCGCCAAAGTTTTCCACTGGTAGTTCTAGTTTTAAATCTTCCAGTCCTGCGGATTTGAGCTCGGAACGAATGGCATCAAAGTATTGTCTTGCCAGTACAGCTCTACGAGCCTGAAAGGCTGGCAATTGTTTGAGTTGATGCAAGCCAATGACGGCATTCACATCAGTCAGATTATCTTTGCCACCAAGCACATCTACATCCATGCCGTCCATGCCTTGGCGTGTGACGCCTTGCAAGCGAAGCTTCTCGGCCAACTTAGCTTCCTGCTCGGTGTTTAAAACAAGGCAGCCGCCTTCAACGGTGGATAAATTTTTGTTTGCCTGAAAGCTAAAGCTCACCAGATCGCCAATGCTACCAATCCTCTTCTCTTTCCACTGCGATCCAAAGGCTTGCGCCGCATCTTCAATCACGCGAAGTTTATGTTCTTTGGCAAGCGCATATAAGCGGTCCATATCAACGGGCAGGCCAGCTAAATAGACGGGCATGATGGCGCGTGTCCGGGGAGTAATTGCAACAGCGACTTTATTTAAATCAATATTGCGCGTCACTGGATCAATATCCACAAATACCGGTGTGGCACCGACACTTAAGATGACATTAGAAGTAGCAACCCAAGTTATCGGAGTGGTGATAACTTCATCCCCCGGCCCAATGCCGGCAACCTGTAAAGCAATCTTCATGGTGGCGGTGCCATTAGCAAAGCATCGCACAGGTCGTCCACCAAAATATTCACTTAAGGCCGCCTCAAATTCAGCGAGCTTGGGGCCTGAGGTGACCCAACCCGAACGCAATACCTCAGCCACCGCATCAATGGTTTCTTGATTGAAGTGAGGGCGTGTAAAGGGAATAAAGGGGGGTGCGTTTTCGTTGGTCGACATGATTAAGCTTGAGGCCTTATTGTGGAGAAGCGCTTGCAGATTCAGGGTGCTTCACAATTACACGCCTAGAATCTCTGCCAACTTCTTGCATCGGTACATTCAACTTTTGTAGCTCTAGATATTGCTCTGGAACCATTAATGCATATGCGGTTTGATCTTCTTTCCAGCGCTCAATAAATGCCGCCAGTGTAGGAAGCCATAGTTCGGGTTCTTGCTTCACGCCAAATTCCAGCTCATCTGGAAACTCTACCATCGTCATGGTTGTGCCCAAATAGAACGGCACAGTGTGATCTAAGATGCGAACAGAATAAAACTGTGTTTGCGTAGGAATACTGCCCTTAACTTGTTCAACTAAATCAATCCCAGATACTGCGCGGCCGAGAGTTTCATGTCCAGTACCAGCGATAAGTGCGCATAGAAAGAAGCCGCTCGCAAAGCTGGTGATGCTTAATAAACCATTGCGTTTACTTTGGGTAAATGCAAACAGGCTAAAGCCGGTTAAAGCAATCAGCGCGGCAATAATCCAGTATGTGTACTGGGTATAGGATTCAATCTCATCAGGTCTAGCTTGTTTGCTAATCTCTCCTAAGAACATAAATCCAATGCCACCAAGGATGGCGAAGAATATTGTTTGTGTTTGCCATGACAGCGTCAGCGAATTGCTGAGTCCTAGATTGCGATCCAAGCGGTTTCCAACAAGAAGCGCAAGCGCCGGAAAAATCGGGATGATGTATCCCGGTAGTTTGGATTGAGATACGCTGAAGAATCCAAGGATCACAATAAACCAGCAAGTGAGTAGCCAGCCGCTAGAAAACTCGCGATTACGTTCACGCCAAGCTTGGCTGATGGCGCCAGGGATCTGCGCAACCCAAGGAAGAAAGCCAAGCAAGAGTAGGGGGATGAAGTAATAGATGGGGCCAGTTCTGCTGTGAGCGGTTTGCGTGAAGCGTTGCAAGTGCTCATGAATGAAGAAGAACTCCAGGAACTCCGGGTTGCGTTGTGCGACAAGAACAAACCAAGGAGCAGTAATAGCTAAAAATAAAATGGTGCCGCTGATGATGTGAAGTCGCTTCCAGATTTTCCAATCCCAAGCGGTGAGGGAGTAAGTGATAAACACCATACCCGGTATTGCAGCTCCAATGACACCTTTGGACAGGGTGGCTAGAGCCATCAATGCCCAGCATGCCCACATCCAATTGCGAGCTTGGGTTTTGTTATGTGAAGTTTGCGCCAGCAGAAGACTGCAAAGCGCGGCGACCAAAAAGGCCGATAACCCCATATCCAATGAATTCACATGACCGCCAATCACCCACATCGGACTTGATGCCAAGACTAGGGATGCTAGCCAGCCCGCACGTGCCCCATAGATTCGCGCACCGGTGAAGCCAATAAAGAAAATGGTGAGAAAGCCAGTAAGGGCGGTCCACAGTCGAGCTTGCCAGTCTCCAATGCCAAAAATATTGAAGGCTGTAGCGGTTGCCCAAATTTGTAATGGAGGCTTCTCAAAATATTTATAGCCGTTATAGCGCGGAGTGACCCAGTCACCGGTGACGAGCATTTCTCGGGCGATTTCGGCATAGCGCCCTTCATCGGAGGGGATGAGGTGACGGTAATTGAGGGTTCCAAACCAGAAAAGTCCGTAAACGAGGACTAAGATCAATATCTTTGCGGGATTCAGGGCGCTAGATTGCCTAAGTTGGCCAAATTGCATTAGAGGGCTTCCACGATGAGGGCGAGCAAGACTTGACGGCCTTCGCCAACGAGGATGTTGTAGGTACGGCAGGCGGCCTGGGAATTCATGATTTCAAAGCCAATTTTGGCATCAATCAGGGGTTTTAAGAGCTCAGGGCCTGGGAAGCGTTGGCGTGTGCCGGTTCCAATAATGATTAATTCGGGCTTAATGGCGGCCATTTGGGAGAAATCAGCCGTTGTGAGTGCATCAAACGATTTGACTGGCCATTCCAGGATTTCACCATCCGAACTCAATAAAACGGCGTGACTATAGGGGGTCTTATTGATCTCTACGTAGCCATCACCGTAACCGGTGATCGTATTGGCTCCGGAATGGGGGTCAGATTGAAGCTTCACATGGACTCTCTGTCATAATTATGAGGATTATAGCTAGCTGTTTTTTCCTAGATTTCAAGAACTTACCCTTTAATTTATTGTGAAACCCATCCTAAAGTCCGAAAAACTCAATCACGTCTGTTATGACATTCGTGGACCCGTGCTGGAGCTTGCTCAGCGCATGGAGGAGGAGGGCCACAAAATCATCAAATTAAACATCGGTAATGTGGGTGTTTTTGGCTTTGATCCCCCTGAAGAGATCCAGCTCGACATGATTCGCAATTTGGGTAATGCCTCAGCGTACTCTGATTCCAAGGGAATCTTTGCGGCTCGTAAGGCCATCATGCAGTATTGCCAAGAAAAAGGCATCCAGGGCGTGACTTTGGATGATATCTATACAGGCAATGGAGTTTCTGAACTCATCGTCTTGGCAATGAATGCACTGCTCAATAATGGCGACGAAGTTTTGGTGCCTGCCCCTGACTATCCCTTGTGGACTGCTGCGGTGAGTTTGTCTGGTGGCACCCCGGTTCATTACTTGTGTGATGAAGCCAAAGACTGGGCGCCAGATTTGGCAGATTTGCGCAAAAAGATTACGCCGCGTACTAAAGCGATTGTGGTGATCAATCCCAACAATCCAACTGGCGCCATTTACTCCAAAGAAGTATTGCTGGAGTTGACCGCGATTGCTCGTGAGCATGGATTGATATTGTTCGCCGATGAGATCTACGACAAGATGTTGTACGACAAAGAGAAGCATGTCTCTTTAGCGTCCTTGTCCACTGATGTAGTCACCATTACCTTTAATGGCTTGTCTAAAAACTACCGTTCATGTGGTTATCGCGCTGGATGGATGATTGTTTCTGGCGATAAAGAGATGATTCGAGATTACATCGAGGGCTTGAACATGCTCTCCTCGATGCGACTGTGCGCTAATGTGCCAGGCCAATACGCCATTCAAACGGCTTTGGGTGGCTATCAAAGTATTGATGACTTAGTGGGTGAGGGCGGTCGCTTAGCCAAGCAACGCGATCTCGCCTGGAAGTTGATTACAGAGATTCCGGGTGTCACTTGTGTGAAGCCAAAGTCCGCTTTGTATTTATTTCCAAAGCTCGACCCCGAGATGTATCCAATTGAAGATGATCAGCAATTTGTAGCAGATCTCTTAAAGGAAGAAAAAGTATTGCTGGTTCAGGGCTCCGGTTTTAACTGGACAAAGCCAGATCACTTCCGAGTAGTGTTCTTACCTCATGAAGATGTGTTGAAAGAGGCCATTGGCCGTCTGGCACGTTTTCTAGAGCGTTATCGTCAAAAACATAGTCGTAAAGCGGCTAATTCAACAGCAACAAAGGCATCATGAAACCGATTCAAGTAGGTCTATTAGGTATTGGCACTGTAGGTGGTGGCGTATTCACTGTTCTGGAGCGCAATCAAGATGAGATTACGCGTCGCGCTGGTCGTAGCATTCGCATCAATACCGTTGCCGATCTCAATGTAGAGCGCGCTAAAGAGTTGGTTAAAGATCATGCTCAAGTGGTGAGTGATGCTCGTGCCGTTATCAATAACCCTGAAATCGATATTGTGGTGGAGTTGATTGGTGGCTACGGTATTGCCAAAGATTTGGTTTTAGAGGCAATCGCTGCTGGTAAACATGTGGTGACAGCTAACAAGGCTTTGATCGCTGTTCATGGTAATGAAATCTTTAAGGCCGCCCATGAAAAAGGGGTGATGGTTGCGTTTGAGGCTGCTGTTGCTGGTGGCATTCCAATTATTAAAGCGCTGCGTGAAGGTTTGACTGCAAACCGCATCGAGTGGATCGCGGGCATCATCAACGGTACGACAAACTTCATTCTTTCTGAGATGCGCGATAAAGGTTTAGATTTCGCGACCGTTCTGAAAGAAGCCCAACGTTTAGGTTACGCAGAAGCGGATCCTACTTTCGATATTGAAGGTGTTGATGCTGCTCACAAGGCAACCATCATGAGTGCGATTGCATTTGGTATTCCAATGCAATTTGAAAAAGCACACGTTGAAGGTATTACTAAGTTAGATGCTATTGATATTAAGTACGCGGAACAATTAGGCTATCGCATCAAGTTGCTTGGTATTGCCAAGAAGACTTCGACTGGCGTGGAGCTTCGCGTTCACCCAACTTTGATTCCGACTAAGCGTTTAATCGCAAACGTTGAAGGCGCAATGAATGCAGTTCAAGTGTTTGGTGACGCAGTTGGCACTACTTTGTACTACGGTAAAGGCGCTGGTTCCGAGCCAACTGCTTCCGCTGTGATTGCTGATTTGGTAGACATTACTCGTTTGTTGGGAGCCAGTCCCGAGAATCGCGTTCCTTACTTGGCGTTCCAGCCAGATGCGGTGCGCGATATCGCTGTGCTGCCTATGGGCGAGATCACGACTAGCTACTATTTGCGTTTACGCGTTGCTGATCAAGCTGGCGTACTGGCCGATATTACGAAGATCTTGGCTTCGCACAGCATCTCTATCGATGCGCTCTTGCAAAAAGAAGCGGACGAGGGTGAGAGTCAAACTGATTTGGTTGCTCTGACTCATGAGACCAAGGAAAAACACATGCTTGCCGCCATTCAGGAAATTCAAAATCTGAAGACTGTTGCCGGTGAAGTGGTGAAGATCCGTTTAGAAAATTTGTCTTAAGCAAAATACATGCGTTATCAATCGACTCGGGGCAATAGCCCACAGCAATCCTTTTTAGAAATTCTGCTTGGTGGATTAGCTCCAGATGGTGGTTTATATCTGCCTACGGAATATCCAAAGGTCACCAAAGAGCAGCTCGACTCCTGGCGTGGTCTGTCTTATGCCGACCTTGCCTATGAGATCTTGAGTCTGTATTGCGATGACATTCCTGAAGATGATTTACGTGCGCTACTACGCAAGACATATACCGAGCAAGTCTATTGCAATGGCCGCACCGAAGATAACGCTAAAGATATTACCCCTTTGCATTGGTTGGGTGAAGAGGGTGGTGCGCGAATTGGCTTGCTGAGTTTATCTAATGGACCTACTTTGGCTTTTAAAGATATGGCCATGCAGTTATTGGGCAATCTCTTTGAATATGCTCTCAAGAAAAAAGGTCAAAAGCTCAATATTTTGGGTGCCACCTCTGGTGATACCGGTAGTGCCGCTGAGTATGCAATGCGCGGTAAAGAGGGCGTCAAGGTTTTCATGCTCTCACCGCGCGGCAAGATGAGCGCCTTCCAGTCCGCGCAGATGTATTCTTTGCAAGATCCGAATATTTTTAACTTAGCAGTAGCTGGCGTATTTGATGATTGCCAGGACATTGTTAAGGCAGTGAGCAATGATCATGCTTTCAAAGCAGCCAATCAGATTGGTACCGTTAACTCCATTAACTGGGGGCGCGTTGTTGCTCAGGTCGTGTATTACTTCCAGGGCTATTTATTGGCGACGAAGTCTAGCGCTGAAAAAGTATCCTTTACGGTGCCCTCTGGTAACTTTGGCAATATCTGTGCCGGCCATATCGCCCGCATGATGGGTTTGCCAATCGAGCACTTGATTGCCGCCACCAATGAGAATGATGTTTTGGATGAGTTTTTCCGGACCGGTGTTTACCGTGCGCGCAAGTCTGCTGAGACTTTGCACACTTCAAGTCCGTCTATGGATATTTCTAAGGCGAGCAACTTTGAGCGGTTTGTATTTGATCTAATGGGTCAAGACGGCAAAGCTACCGCTGAAATGTTTAAGCAGGTGGATGAGGCGGGTGGCTTTGATATTTCAAAAGACTTAGTTTTCAAAGAAATCACCAAGTACGGCTTCCAGTCTGGACGCAGCACTCATGAAAACCGCTTGGAAACTATTCGCGATGTTTACAAGCAATACGGCGTCATGATTGATACCCATACTGCCGATGGCGTTAAGGTTGCCCGCGAGCATTTGCAGGCAGGTGTACCGATGATTGTTTTGGAAACGGCTTTACCAATTAAGTTTGAAGAAACGATTGAGGTAGCATTGGGTCGCCCGGCAGAATGTCCTCCGGCATTTAAGGATATTAAGTCTAAGCCTCAGCGCGTTGAAAACATTGATGCCGATGTTAATCAAGTGAAAAACTTCATTACCTCCCATCTTACTTAAGTCAGTAAATACAAAACGCTATGAATAAGCCTCCGATGTTGACTGCTCAACAGGCCTTGGATCACTTACTTTCTCATGCAAAGGCCGTGCCTGAGAGCGAGAAGGTTACTATGCAAGCCGCACTAGGTCGCGTGCTAGCTGAAGATGTGAATAGCCTGGTAGATGTTCCTCCGCTCGATAACACCTCAATGGATGGTTATGCAGTGAGATCTGCTGATACGCAAACCCTGGGAAGCATTCTTAAGGTTGCCCAACGTATACCCGCAGGATCCATGGGTAAGCAATTGGAGCCTGGTACTGTTGCCAGAATATTTACAGGCGCTCCTGTTCCTCCTGGTGCTGATGCAGTGGTAATGCAAGAGGATTGCGCAATCCCCGAGGGGGCGGTAGATCACGTTCAGGTGAACACCATTCCGATGGCTGGTCAATGGATTCGTAGAAGAGGTGAGGACCTCTCGGCTGGCAAGGTGGCGCTAAGCGCAGGTACATTTTTACGTCCACAAGAGTTGGGTGTTGCTGCCTCCGCGGGCTTAACGCACGTAAGCGTCAAACGCAAAGTGAAGGTCGCCGCTTTTTTTACCGGTGATGAGCTATCTTTACCTGGAGAGCAGCTCAAGCCAGGCGGTATCTATAACTCTAATCGCGATACCTTATTGGCTTGCCTTAAGTCTTTGGGCTGTGATGCCACTGATTTCGGCATCGTTCCCGACAGTCTGCGTGCCACGCGCGAGACTTTGCGTGCTGCTAGCAAAGATCATGACCTCATTATTACTTCGGGCGGTGTATCTGTTGGCGAGGAAGATCACATTAAGCCCGCCGTCAGTGCAGAAGGTAGATTGGATCTTTGGCAGATTGCGATCAAGCCAGGCAAGCCTTTGGCTTTTGGCGCAGTGCGTAAATCCGATGAAACAAAAACTGGTGAGGCATGGTTTATTGGCCTCCCCGGAAATCCTGTCTCTAGTTTTGTCACATTCTTGTTGTTTGTAAGGCCATTCATTCTCAAGCTTCAAGGTCGGGATAGTGGCCATGCGCAGTCTTACCCAATGCGCGCTGACTTTGATTGGCTCAAAGCGGATCGCCGTAATGAATTTTTGCGCGTCAAAATTAATCCTCAGGGTGGTTTGGATATATTCCCCAATCAAAGCTCTGGTGTGCTCACTAGCGCCTCTTGGGGTGATGGCTTGATTGACTGCCCTCCAGGAGCGACATTCAAAGCTGGTGATATGGTGAAGTACATCCCATTCAATGCCTTACTTTCTTGAAGTAAGTTCAATTTAGCATCAGCAATCTCAAGCTAATCAGATTACGATTCACTTATGAAACTTCAATTGCGATTCTTTGCCTCACTACGTGAAGGCCTTGGCCTTTCGGAGGAGAATATCAGCGTGCCATCGGAAGTAAAGACCATCGCTGACTTAAGGGTGTACCTGATTCAGCGCGGAACTCCTTGGGCTGAAGTGCTGGCTAACACCAGAATCATTCGTTGCGCCTTAAATCAAGAGATGGTCAAGGACTCCGCTGCACTTGAAGAAGGTGCTGAAGTGGCTTTCTTTCCGCCTGTAACGGGTGGCTAAGATGGCGAGCCATTTGATCTGCATTCAGGAGGCTGATTTTGACTTAAGTGCCGAAATCAAAGCGCTTCGCAAGGATGATCCACGAGTAGGGGCTGTTGTTGCTTTCGTGGGCACAGTGCGCGATATGAATGATGGCAGTAAGGTAAAGGGCATGACTCTAGAGCACTACCCTGGCATGACTGAAAAAGCTCTAGAAGAAATCATTACTGAGGCCAAGGGCCGTTGGGATATTTATAAAACCCTGGTTATTCATCGAGTCGGCCCATTGTTGCCTGAAGATCAAATTGTTTTGGTTGCCGTCACAAGCGCGCACCGAGGCGAGGCTTTTGCTGCTTGTGAGTTCATCATGGACTACCTCAAGACAGCGGCCCCATTCTGGAAGAAGGAAGACACTCCAGAAGGCGCAAGATGGGTAGATGCCCGCGTGACAGATGATGCTGCAATGGCACGCTGGAATCAAAGCTAGAGCGTAGTAGTGATCTTGCTTGTCTCGCTACCCTCAAAAAATCCCAGCTTTTCTACTCTTGGCAACCTCTTCAGTTTTGCTTCCGCCTTGGAAGCCTCAGATCGATCTGGGTGCTCTTGGGTGGCTAAAAGGATGACGGGTCTACGGGACCTTGTATAGCGAGCGCCTTCCCCTGAATTATGGGCTGCCAAGCGATGTTCTAGTCGATTGGTAATGCCAGCGTAATAGCTGCCATCAGAGCATTCTAGGAGGTAAACAAGCCAGGTCAAAGTTAGGGGTAAATTCGCTTAAAAGGGGTCTAAGGCACTTGAAATTGCCAAGAATGTCCCTATATTCTATAGATAGAAATTAATAAAAAATAGATAGAGTAGATAGGGCTAAAAATGAGAATAGATAAGTTAACTACTAAATTTCAAGAAGCGCTGAGCGAGGCTCAAAGCTTAGCTTTGGCTAAAGATAATCAATATATTGAGCCAGCCCATTTGTTGCTGGCGATGTTGCGCGATGCTGATGGCGGCGCAAAGAGCTTGCTCACACGTGCTGGTGTCAATGTGCCTGGCCTAGAAAAGGCTACAGAGAAACTCATTGGTAACTTACCTGAGGTATCGGGTACTGGTGGTGAAGTACAGGTCAGTCGTGACTTGAGCAATTGGCTGAATTTATGTGAAAAAGAAGCCAATAAGCGTAATGATCAATTCATCGCTGGCGAATTGTTTTTGTTGGTTGTGGCAGATGATAAGGGTGAGCTTGGCAAGATTGCTCGTGAGAATGGTTTAAATCGTAAATCGTTAGAAGCGGCTATTGATTTAGTGCGCGGAGGAGAATCAGTGAATAGTGCAGATGCTGAAGGTCAACGTGAAGCCTTGAAGAAATATACCGTCGATTTAACTGAACGTGCTCGCATGGGTAAGTTGGATCCCGTTATTGGTCGCGATGATGAGATTCGTCGCACCATTCAAATTTTGCAACGTCGTGGCAAAAACAATCCGGTCCTCATTGGTGAGCCTGGGGTAGGTAAGACTGCGATCGTAGAGGGTTTAGCCCAACGCATCATTAACGGCGAGGTTCCGGAAACCCTGAAAAACAAGCGCGTGCTCGTTTTAGATATGGCCTTGTTATTGGCGGGCGCCAAGTACCGTGGTGAATTCGAGGAGCGTCTCAAGGCGGTTCTGAGCGATGTCGCTAAAGATGAAGGTCAAACCATCATCTTTATTGATGAAATTCATACGATGGTTGGTGCTGGTAAGGGTGATGGCGCAATGGATGCTGGCAATATGCTCAAGCCTGCTTTGGCACGCGGCGAATTACATTGCATTGGCGCAACTACATTAGATGAGTATCGTAAGTACATCGAAAAGGATCCCGCTTTAGAGCGTCGCTTCCAAAAGGTGATGGTTGAAGAGCCAAGCGTTGAGGCAACGATTGCCATCTTGCGTGGTTTACAAGAGCGCTATGAGTTGCATCACGGTATAGAGATTACCGATCCCGCTATCGTGGCAGCGGCGGAGTTATCCCATCGCTACATTACAGATCGTTTCTTGCCAGATAAGGCAATCGATTTAATTGATGAAGCGGGTTCACGCATTCGGATGGAGATAGATTCGAAGCCAGAAGTAATGGATAAGCTTGAGCGTCGCCTCATTCAGCTCAAGATTGAGCGCGAAGCGGTGAAAAAAGAAAAAGATGAAGCATCACAAAAACGCCTCGGCTTAATTGAAGATGAGATTAAGCGTTTGGGCGCTGAATATGCTGACCTTGAAGAAATCTGGAAGGCTGAAAAGGGTGCCGTATTGGGTGCCGCCCACATCAAGGAAGAGATTGAGAAGACCAAGGCTGAGATTGTGAAGTTCCAGCGCGAAGGTAAATTGGAGAAAGTAGCTGAGTTGCAATACGCTAAGTTGCCAGAGCTTGAGGCTAAGCTCAAATCGGCTGCTGCTGCGGAAGCGAAGGGTGATAAAGATGGTGTTGTGAAGAACAAGCTGTTGCGCACCCAAGTAGGCGCTGAAGAGATTGCTGAGGTTGTGTCTCGTGCGACTGGTATTCCTGTGTCAAAAATGATGCAGGGTGAGCGCGATAAATTGCTGAAGATGGAAGAGCTCCTTCACAAGCGTGTGGTTGGTCAAGAAGAGGCTATTCGTGCGGTATCTGATGCGATTCGTCGCTCACGTGCCGGTCTTGCCGAAGAGCATCGCCCTTATGGCTCATTCTTATTCTTAGGCCCAACTGGTGTCGGTAAGACAGAGCTCTGTAAGGCGCTGGCTGGCTTCTTGTTTGATAGCGAAGATCATCTCATTCGCATCGACATGAGTGAGTTCATGGAAAAGCATAGTGTTGCGCGTTTGATCGGCGCGCCTCCAGGCTATGTCGGCTACGAAGAGGGCGGCTATTTAACTGAGCAGGTCCGTCGTCATCCGTATAGCGTGATCTTATTTGATGAGATCGAGAAGGCTCACCCAGATGTCTTCAATGTACTCTTGCAGGTGTTGGATGATGGTCGTCTCACGGATGGCCAGGGCCGCACTGTGGACTTTAAGAACACTGTGATTGTGATGACAAGTAACATTGGCTCGCATCTTATTCAGTCAATGACGGATAAGAAGCAGTCAGAGATCAAGGATGCGGTATTTGAAGAGCTCAAGAATCACTTCCGTCCAGAGTTCCTCAATCGGATTGATGAGATTGTTGTGTTCCACGGTCTTGATAAAGGCAATATTGCCAATATCGCGAAGATCTTACTCAAGAACCTCTCAGATCGTTTGGCTAAGATCGATATGCAGCTGGAAGTGAGTGATGCCGCTCTCAATAAGATCGCGGAGGTAGGCTTTGATCCGGTCTTTGGAGCAAGACCGCTTAAGCGAGCTATTCAACAGTACATTGAGAACCCGGTCTCCAAGATGATTCTAGAGGGCAAGTTTGGTCCTAAGGACACCGTTCCTGTGGATGTCGACAAAAAAGGTGACTTTAGTTTCACTAAGTGAGCTTTGGAGCTGTAAAAAAGTAGTGTTCTGCAGGATTTTTCCTGCGCCAGTAAACTCGGTACATGATTGACGCCCTCAAAGCTAGACGCGCCAGTGATGTCCGGGTTGTTGGTTTAATTAGCCTGGCTCACGGCAGCTCCCATTTCTTTCATTTAATTCTTCCGCCAATGTTTCCTTGGTTGAAGGCTGAGTTTGGCTTTAACTATGCTGAACTTGGTTTGTTGATGACCATCTTCTTTGTGACCTCTTGTGTTGTGCAAGCAGCCTCTGGATTTTTAGTCGATCGCATCGGCGCTCGTCCAGTATTGTTTGCTGGAGTGGGTTTGCTTGCTTTGGCTGCACTGACGTATTCACAAAGTAATGGCTATCCCATGCTGGTACTTGGTGCGGTAATCGCCGGTTGTGGAAATGGGATATTTCATCCAGTTGATTACACCCTCATTAACCATAAGATTTCCCCGCCAAATTTGCCATATGCCTATTCCATCCATGGGGTAACAGGGTATATCGGCTGGGCTGCTGCGCCTGCGTTTATGGTTGCGGTAACGACAATATTTGATTGGCGCATCGCCTTTTTATCTGCCGCGGTTCTTGAGGTGCTTATTCTCGCCATCCTTTGGGTGAGTCGAGCACGCCTAGTAGATGATGTGCAGGCAAGACGGGATGAGTCAGAAGCTAGTCATGTGGCGAGTAATCCTGGCGGCGCACCGATGAGTACTTTTGGATTTCTAAAACTACCGGTCGTCTGGCTTTGTTGGGTTTTCTTCTTCTTTAGCATGGCGGCAACTACTGGCCTGCAATCTTTTGCGCCGACTGCACTCTTCAAAATATATGAGATTGCTGTGAGCTCGGGTAATTACTACTTAACGCTGATGTCTATGGGCGGGGCTGGTGGAATGTTATTGGGCGGCTACCTGGCAACCAAATTGAAAGTGCCCGAGCGCATCATTACGATCTGTTTTACCGTCAATATTGTGATGGGCCTGTTATTGGCAACGGGTTTAGTTCCTGTCGAATTGATTGTCATTACTTTCATTGTGATCGGTCTTGGTTTGGGGATTGCCGCGCCATCTCGCGATTTAATGATTCGTGCTGCAACACCCTCTGGCTCATCGGGCAGGGTGTATGGGATTGTTTATTCCGGCATTGATTTAGGGGCTGCGCTAAGTCCCCTGGTCTTCGGCATCTTCTTAGATGCCGGTTTGCCTAAGTTGCTATTCGTCGGGGTTGCATTACTTCAATCAATGATTATCTTGATTGGATTTAAGTTGGTAAATCAGCGTAGGGCAGCCTGAATCTTTTTTGCAAATTGAACAGCATGTGGGTTATCTCCATGAATGCATAAAGTATCAGCTTGTATTTTTACAATGCTGCCATCAATCGCAATTAACTGCCCATCTTTGGCCATTTGCGATACCTGTTTAAGTGCTGCAGAATCATCTTCAATGATCGCTCCCGCCTGATTGCGGGGCACTAGAAACCCTTCTTTGGTATAGCGACGGTCTGCAAATACTTCCTGCCAGACTGGCACGCCAAGTTCATTGGCGGCATCAACTAGGCAGCTGCCTGCCAATCCATACAGGATCACATTGGCCCCCAAGTCTTTTACTGCGTTTGCGATGCCGCGTGCTAGTTTGATGTTTTTGGCGGCTTGATTGTAGAGTGCGCCGTGAGGTTTAACGTGATGCAAAGTGCCTCCTGCAGCACGTATAAAGGCCTGTAGTGCTCCTGCTTGGTAGAGAACATAGTTGTAGGCGTCATCTTCTGAGATGGCCATTTCACGTCTTCCAAAGCCTTCGAGATCTGGTAGTCCTGGATGTGCGCCAATGTGGATATTTTTTTCTATTGCAAGCTGTACTAATTTTTTCATGCGGGAAGGGTCTCCAGCATGCCATCCGCAGGCAATATTGGTTGATGTAATGTAATCGAGCAATTGAACATCATTACCCATATCCCACGCTCCAAAACCTTCACCCATGTCACTATTAATATCCATTGCCTACCTTCGCGCCTTAAATGATTGCTTTGATTGAATTGATGGTCGATGCTTGTAACTTTAACGCCTCTGCGTTGAGACGATCTGCTTCTTGCAGGTCGATGGGAATCAGTTGGAGTTTATCGCCCGGTTTCATTTGCGCTAATTTGACTTGATCGGATTGAATGACTTCCGCAAGGCGTGGGTAACCCCCGGTGGTTTGATGCTCCGCGAGCATGACAATGGGCTCTTGCGATGAAGGAAATTGCACGGTCCCAAAGGTAATTGCTTGCGAAGGAATATTAGGCAGACTTTTTTTAATTTTGAAATCGCTTTGCAGGCGAACCCCCATTCGATTACTTTGATTGCTCACCGTCCAAATGCTGGACCAGAATAGATTCCTGTCTTTTGCTGTCAGGAAATGAAGATGAGGCCCTGGTAGACAGTAAATTGATGTGACACTACTGCTGGGTAAAAAAGGCGATCTTATTTTCCACTTGGGGAAGCTGGGAAGAGGGGCGTTTTGATGTAGCTTTTTGAGAAATTCTGATCTCAATGGCGCTTGTGGATTTTTGAGGAATAACACATCCCCTTTCTCTAGGCGCTTATGCCCAATATCAGCACTCAGATGAGAGCCTTTGCGCTCCAGAATATCGGGAAGATCGAGTCCCCCACCAATACTCAAAACGGCGCGAAAGCCAGGATTAAGGGGTGAAAATTTAAGGCTAGAACCATGGGCTATCCATACTGGACGATTGCCAGGAATACGTGCGCCATTGACTATCGCTTCGCAATTGGCGCCAACCCACGCGATGCAAGTATCAGCATGGAAAAGAATGCTTGGGCCTGTTGAGGTCATTTCAATAGCGGCCATATCGAGAGGATTGGCCACCAGAGCATTGGCAAGTTGTAGGGAGCGCAAATCGCAAGCGCCACCAGGTCCAACAGCCCAATGCGACAGATTTTGGCGCGGCTCATCTTGAATAGTCGTGAGAGTGCCGCCTTGTGTAATTTCAATCAATGCGTTTTTGATTGGGTCTGCAGTTGCTCGGATAAATTCGGGGCGAGTATTGCTTTTATCAAGAGCAGAAAATTCATCTAGCGAGATTTCATCAATCTGCATTTGATCGCCCGCCATGAATAATCCTGGCGGATGTTTTTCAATGTCAAATAATGCATTGGGCGATCTGCCAATAATATTCCATCCACCTGGGGTGGTTCGTGGATAAATGGCGGTTTGCAATTCTGCGATCGCAACACTTCCCTTTGGTACAGCGGGTCTTGGTGAGGGTAGGCGTGGAAGTTTTAGCTTGGGATCAAGTCCGCTGAAGTATGCGAAGCCCGGCATGAATCCCAGTATGTCGGCTGTATAAGTAGCACTTTTATGTAAATTGATTACCTCCTGAATTGTCATATTGCAGGCATGCGCAATCGGTGCAAGATCAAGTGATAAATCGGGGTGATAGCACACCTGAATGCGATGAATGCTATTTGCGTCAGCGGCTTTGATTTTGAGTTTCTGAAATTTTTCGGCAAGCTTAGTGAGCTCTGCGATAGCTAAGTTTCTAGTGCTGTCAGGTTCGCCATCCAAGTATTGCAACTTGATGACGAGGGAGTCTAAACCTGGAGTGATTTCAGCGGCCCAAGAAGGTTTATTGGTAAACAGCATTTTGCTGATGCCGTGAATTTGTTCGAGCGGGTTCATGGACTTTGAGAAATCCATTAAGACGCTGTGATCGCCAATGAGAGTGCAATGCATCATAAGATTGGGTTAAGGGTTTTTACTAGTTTGCCCTATAGCGGGAATATTTGGTTTATAAAGAGAGCACTCATTCATTAAATCAGAGTCTATAAAAATAAAGGAGACAAAGTGAGTCAACAAACCGATACAAGTCTGACCGGCTTTTATAAGGTCATGAATCCGAAAGAGAAGAAAACCTTTTGGGGTTGCTTCTTGGGTTGGGCTTTAGATGGCATGGATTTCATGATTTACCCCTTGGTCATTGGCACTATTATTGCAGTATGGCAGGTAGATCGCGGCATGGCAGGGCTTGCTGTGACTGGCACGCTGTTGGCTTCCGCATTTGGTGGTTGGTTTGCGGGTTATTTGGCTGACCGTATTGGTCGCGTGCGCACCTTGCAGTTCACCATCCTGTGGTTCTCTAGCTTTAGCTTAATTTGCGCGTTTACTCAGGACTTTAATCAACTCATGATTGCTCGCGCACTTTTGGGATTTGGTTTTGGTGGTGAGTGGGCGGCAGGAGCCGTATTGATGGGTGAAACTATCCGCGCCGAGTATCGTGGGCGTGCGGTGGGTACCGTTCAATCTGCATGGGCTGTTGGTTGGGGCGCTGCCGTACTCTTGCAAGCCATCATGTTTAGCTTGTTGCCTCCCGATATGGCTTGGCGTGCGATGTTTGTTGTTGGCTTCTTCCCGGCAGTACTTTTGCTTTATATTCGCCGTCACGTTGAAGAGCCAGAGATTGCAAAGATCGCCCGTGAAAAGGTGGTTGCCCAAGGTAGTTCACCTTCTATTTTTGAAATCTTTAAACCAGGCATTCTGAAAACAACAATCTTGGCATCCCTGTTAACCATGGGTGCACAAGGCGGCTACTATGCAATTACTACTTGGGTGCCTACTTTCCTCAAGGCTGAGCGTAAGTTAACGGTAGTTGGTTCTACTGGCTACCTAGCATTCTTGATTGTTGGTAGTTTTATTGGTTATTTGGTTGGTGCATGGATGGCCGATCGCTATGGTCGTCGGAAATTATTTATGACCTTCTCAATTGGCGCGATTGTTTTAGTTTTGGCATACACCCAATTGGAGATTACCAATGAGATGATGATGTGGCTTGGTTTCCCGCTTGGCTTCTTTGCTAGTGGTTACTTCTCTGGCATGGGTGCATTTTTGACTGAGTTGTTTCCAACCCGTTTACGTGGCTCAGGCCAGGGTTTTTGCTATAACTTTGGTCGTGGTATTGGCGCTCTATTTCCGGCCTTGGTGGGTTACTTCTCAGCTCAATATGGCTTAGCAATGGCAATTGCCATCTTCGCTGTGATTGCGTATGGTGTGTTCTTTATCGCTGCGGTAGCTCTTCCAGAAACGCGCGGACGAGAGTTGCAAGCGAACTAAGCGAGTTTAGTTAGTGGGAATCACCATTCCGCTTTGTCCAGGACCACCATTGCATCAAGGTGGTCCTTTTCCATTTGTGATTCCAAAGGGTGCAGTTGATACGCATGCCCATGTAATCAGTGCGGCCAGCTTTGTTCCAGATCGTTCTTATACCGCCCCTGAGGCCACTGAAGCGCAATATATTCAGATGCTAGATGAGGTTGGAATGACCTATGGCGTGCTGATTCAAGTGAGCGTGAATGGACAGGATAACGAGCCCATGCTTAAGGCTCTGGCTAATCATCCTCAAAGATTGCGGGGGGTTGCTGTACCCTTGCTGAATCAACCCGATGCCTATTATCAAAATATGAAAGATAAAGGTGTTGTTGGTATCCGTATGAATGTGATGTTCTCTGGCGGTGGTTTGGATTTATCAAAACTAGAGGAGTGTGATGCGCTCGCAAGAGATTGGGGGTGGCATATCCAGTTTTTGTTGGATGCGAATGATTTGCCCGCGCTAACTCCGCGTATGCAAAATATGAAATCCACTTTAGTAATTGATCATATGGGCTACCTGAGAACTTCAGTTGGAATGGAGTCACCCGGCTTTAAAGCGCTCTTAAGTTTGGTGAGAGAGCGCGCTTGGGTGAAGGTTTCTGGCGCATATCGCTTGACGGATCAACTTCCACCATATGTCGATGTTGTGCCTTATGCGCAAGCGTTAATTGAGGCTGCGCCAGATCGTTGTATTTGGGGCTCTGATTGGCCCCATGTTGCAAATTGGGGTGTTATGCCTTCGATTGCGCAAATGCTAGAGAGTCTTGCCTTGTATGCGCCTGAAGAGGCATTGAGGAACCGCATTCTATGCTCTAACCCTCAAAGGCTCTATGGATTCACATCCTAAGCTGATCTAGCTCTAATTTCACAATGTGGAAAGGCATTTCCATACGCAAAATGCGGTGCAGCAATTTACTTAGAGCGTTCTTTCGCCCAGTGAATAAGAATTTCACATAGCAAAAAATAACATTTAAGTAATTGAATCTATTGATTTAAATATTTTCAATAAATATTGAAATAGTGCTTGCATGCTTATTTCAGATCCTTAAACTCTTATATAAGACATAAGACTTGAACACTTCAAATCAGCGTCTCAATATTCGTAATGAGAAGTATTTGTTTAACTTAGGGAGAGAAACATGGCAGATCGCAAAGCAGAAATCGCAGCGTTACAAAAGGATTGGGATACTAATCCACGCTGGAAGGGTATTACTCGTGGCTATACAGCCGAGGATGTTGTACGCCTCCGCGGTTCATTGAAGATCGAGCACACATTGGCCAAGCATGGTGCTGAGCGTTTATGGGAATTGGTTAACAACGAAGCCTACGTAAACTGTTTAGGCGCATTGACAGGTGGTCAAGCAATGCAACAGGTTAAAGCTGGTGTTCAAGCCATCTACTTGTCGGGTTGGCAAGTTGCTGCTGACGGTAACTCATACGCGGCAATGTACCCTGATCAATCTTTGTATCCAGTTGACTCAGTGCCTAAGATGGTTGAGCGCATTAATAACTCATTCCAACGTGCCGATGAGATTCAGACTGCAAAAGGCATTAATAAGGGTGATGCTGGTTATATCGAATACTTTGCGCCAATCGTTGCCGATGCTGAAGCTGGTTTTGGCGGCGTGTTGAATGCATTTGAATTAAGTAAAGCATTGATCAAGCAGGGCGCTGCTGGTGTTCACTTCGAAGATCAGCTGTCATCCGTTAAGAAGTGTGGTCACTTAGGCGGTAAGGTATTGTTGCCAACGTCTGAGTCTGTACAAAAATTGATCTCAGCACGTTTGGCTGCTGACGTCATGGGTGTTCCAACAATCATCTTGGCTCGTACTGATGCTGAGGCTGCTGATTTGTTGACATCTGACTACGATGCAAATGACAAGCCATTCTTGACTGGTGAGCGTACAGCTGAAGGCTTCTACAAAACACGTAAGGGCTTGGATCAGGCGATCTCCCGTGGTTTGGCATACGCAGCATACGCCGATATGGTTTGGTGTGAGACTGGTACTCCTGACCTTGAATTTGCCCGTCAGTTTGCCGAAGCTATTCGTGCTAAGTTCCCAGGCAAGATGTTGGCTTACAACTGCTCACCATCATTCAATTGGAAGAAAAACTTGGACGATGCCACTATCGCTAAGTTCCAACGTGAATTAGGCGCTATGGGTTACAAGTATCAATTTATTACTCTCGCTGGTATTCACTCTATGTGGTACAACATGTTCGACTTGGCTCAAGACTACATGCAGCGCGGTATGACTGCATACATCGAGAAAGTACAAGAGCCAGAATTTGCTGCTCGTGATCGTGGTTATACATTCGTTTCTCATCAACAGGAAGTTGGTACTGGTTACTTCGATGACGTTACTACGGTTATTCAGGGTGGTAAGTCTTCAGTTACAGCATTGACTGGTTCTACAGAAGAAGAGCAGTTCCATTAAGAATCCCTAAGTAGTATGCAGTAGAAGCAGTAGCACCAATACTGCCGCGGCATCTAAATTACCTCGCAAAGGTGACTTAGATGCCGTTTTCGTTTACATTATTTCAATGACTAATTGCGTACTGTGTAAAGACGAGCTCAGGCCTGAGGATGGTCAACTAGTTTGGCGCGGAGATGACTGCAGAGTCATCTTAGTGAATGATTCGGATCTGCCGGGATTTTGCCGTGTTATTTGGAATCGCCATGTCGCTGAAATGACAGATCTCACATACGGTGAGCGTGAACATGTCATGTCCTTGGTATTTGCGGTGGAGGAGGCTGTGCGGCATGTAATGCATCCCGATAAGGTCAATATTGCCGCCTTGGGAAATATGGTTCCCCATATTCATTGGCATGTCATCCCCAGGTATAAGGACGATGCATTCTTCCCGGGATCGGCTTGGTCGCAAAGGACTCAACAAACGCCATCAAGCAATTTAGAAATGCGTATGAAATTGACGCAACAATTGCCGGCTGCAATCAAGTCTGCGATTGCCCTGCTATCCTAAGATTCCTCGAAAATCAGTCTTGTAATTCCAAAGGGTGTTAGTGAACAGAGAAACCAAAGGAATGCTAATTGGATTTATTGGCATTCTCATTTTTAGCTTAACATTACCAGTAAGCAAAATTGCAGTTGTAAGCTTTGACCCTTATTTCATTGCATTTGGTAGAGCGTCCTTAGCCGGTCTAGTTGCTCTAGCTTATCTTTCCTATAACCATATTTCGCTTCCCAGTAAATCAGACTTAGCGAAGTTCGCTGTGATTGCGATGGGGGTTGTATTTGGGTTTCCAATTTTTACTACGGTAGCGATGAAAGAGGGTTCTTCCTCTCATGGCGCCGTCATTTTAGGAATGATGCCCTTGGCCACCACAGTGATTGGAGTCATTCGCTTTAAGGAGCGCCCATCCGTGGGCTTTTGGTTTGTATCAATGCTCGGCGCAGGGCTTGTCATGATTTATGCGCTTCTCAAAAGTTCTGGCAGTTTTACCTATATCGATAGCCTCTTAGTGCTTGGTGGGATTTGTGCATGTGTTGGTTATGTGGAGGGCGGGGAGTTATCTAGGCGAATGAACCCACGCGCAGTCATCTCTTGGGCATTAGCCATTTCATTGCCTATTAATATTGTGGCGACTTATTTCACATTCTCTTCAGCGTATTGGGACGTTGGTGCAGTTGCTTGGACGAGCTTTGTGTATCTCAGTCTATTTCCGATGTATTTAGGATTTTTCTTCTGGTATGAGGGTCTTGCGATTGGCGGGATCGCAAGAGTGAGTCAAGTTCAGCTTATCCAACCCTTTTGCACACTGCTCGCCTCAAGTTTGTTATTGGGTGATCACCTGACTGCAATGAATCTGGTATTCGCATTTCTGGTTGTTTCTACCGTAATTTTGAGCAAGCGCATGCTGGTGAAGCGTAGCCACTAATTTAACTTCTGCAGCGCCTCAAGATATTTCTCGGGGCTAAGCGCTTGGCCCTCACGTTGCGCTTCCCACATGACCTGCCCTAGGCATTCCATCATGGCGTGTTGGGCTTCATGCTCAGAGCCTAATTTCTTAGAGAGCTTTTCTGCGATTGCTTTGATGCCGGGAGGTTGGTCAATTGATATTTGCTCGCTGATGGATAGGTGCATAGAGAGATGCAGGAAGGGGTTCGTTTCCCCGCGCTCCGGAGTGTAGTCTTGAGCAATCGCATCCTCTGGATCGGTCAATACTGCGTGATACTCAGGGTGCTGCACCATCCAATCACTCGCAAGCGTTTCCATTGGTGTGAGAATGTGATTCTCAGTTTTCTTTTTCCAGGTATCGCAGAAAAAACGACGCACCTCTTCACGGGTTGGATTAAATATCGCCACGGACTTTTCCTTTGCCAGTTTTTTGTTTAAAGCCGCATAGTGGCTCAACAATGCATTGCTCACAATCGGGGTTGCGGGCCTTGCAGGTATATCTGCCGTGCAGAATCAGCCAATGGTGGGCATCTTGTAAATATTCTTTTGGTACACGCTTAAGCAATTGTTCTTCGACCTTGAGCACATCTTTGCCAGGCGCTAAACCAGTGCGGTTGGAGACTCTAAAAATGTGAGTGTCTACAGCCATGGTGGGTTGCCCAAAGGCGGTATTGAGAATGACATTTGCTGTTTTTCTGCCAACACCTGGTAGCGCTTCTAGTTCCTCGCGATTCTGAGGAACTTCACCGCCATGCTTTTCAAGTAGCAGTCGGCAGGTCTCCTGAATATGTCTACCTTTGGCATTAAATAATCCAATGTGTTGAATATAGGGCTTGACGCCTTCTTCCCCCAGATCCAATAGGGCTTGAGGAGTATTGGCAATCCGAAAGAGCTTGCGCGTTCCTTTGTTGACTGAGATATCTGTTGCTTGAGCGGATAGCAATACCGCTATCAGTAGCTCAAATGGAGAGCTATATTCCAGCTCCGTTTCTGGATGTGGATTGTTCGCCTGTAGTTGCTCGAAGAAGGCTCGACGTTTTTCTAGGTTCATCATTTCTTTTGCTGGGCCCGTGCAATTGCCGCTGCAATGATGGCGCGTTTTCTTTCCTGTTCTTTTTTTGCTTCTTCTGAATCTGGATGTTCCGCATTCACTGCCACCAGTTTAGCGGCTGCCTTTTTAGCTAGACGCTCCTCGTTGTCGCGTTGTTCACGATCCAATCGAGCGTCGCGTGCGTAATACCTCGCGCGTGCTGTATCGGCCAACTCTTGAGACCATGCGTCCCATCCAGTTTGATTGCCTGTGACATTAATCATGGTGATGCAATCTACTGGGCAGGGGGGAATGCAAAGATCACATCCAGTGCACCAGTCGCTTAAAACCACATGCATTTGCTTGGAGGCGCCAACGATCGCATCTACTGGGCAAGCCTGAATGCACAGCGTGCAGCCAATACACGTCTTGGGGTCGATGAATGCTACTGGTCTAGGACGTTCCACCCCACACGTCGGATTAATCGTAGGTTGTAGATCAAACGCATCTTGAGGGTAGATGGGCGCCAGGATGGCGCTGAGTCTCTTGATGCCTTCTACGCCACCCGGAGGGCATTGATTAGGCAAAGCCTCGCCAGAAGCCAAAGCTTCAGCATAGGCGTGGCAATCTGGGTAGCCGCATTTTCTACATTGAGTCTGGGGAAGGGCATCAACCAGGCGGTCGATTAGTGTATTTGCCTGGTGAATTTTCATGTATTGCTGACCCTAAAGTAATTAGAAGCCTCTAAGGGCTTCTAATTGTTGTGGATTACTTTGCTCCTAATTTGGGGAGTCTAGCTTTCGTCTTTCGTTGGGCCGGCTGATGTTCACGAATGAAGGATTTAATCTTTGGATACACCTTTTCGCGCCAGCGACGACCGGAGAAGATGCCGTAGTGACCAGCGCCTGCAACTTCGTAATGATCCTTGGCAGACTTGGGAATGCCGGCACAAAGCGCATGGGCCGAGCGAGTTTGACCACTACCGGAGATATCGTCCAACTCGCCCTCAACAGTAAGTAGGGCGGTTTTCTTAATGTCTTGTGGCTTAACTAAATCACCTGATACTGTCCATGTGCCATTAGGCAAGGCATATTCTTGGAATACTGTTTTGATGGTGTCTAAGTAAAACTTTGCATCCATATCTAGAACGGCGTTGTATTCATCATAGAAACGAATATGCGCCTCAGCATCTTGCTCGTCACCGCGAACCAAGTTCTGGAAATAGTCCCAGTGGGATTGCAAGTGGTTTTGTGGGTTCATGGCAATAAAGCCTGTGTGTTGCAAGAATCCTGGGTACACCTTACGGCCAGCGCCTGGATAGGTTGGAGGTACCTTGTAGATCACATGACTTTCGAACCATTCGTAAGACTTTTGATCAGCCAAATTATTCACGGCAGTTGGAGATTTGCGGGCGTCGATTGGGCCGCCCATCATGATCATGGATGCAGGCGTCTTTTCGCCGGCGGAGGCCATCAAAGAGATTGCGCCTAAGGTTGGAACGGTTGGTTGACATACGGAGATCACATGTAAGTTCTCAGCACCAATTGTGCGGATGAAATCTTGTACATAGTGAACGTAATCATCTAAACCGAACTCACCGTCTTCAGCTGGAACAATGCGGGCATCAATCCAATCAGTGATGTATACCTTGTGATCTTGCAATAGTGTGCGCACGGTATCGCGCAAAAGCGTGGAGTGGTGTCCGGAAAGTGGCGCAACCACCAACACTACTGGATCATCTTTTAGTTTCTTGATGACATCAAGGTCATCGGAAAAACGTTTGAAGCGAATGAGGTTGCAAAAAGGTTTAGCTAAAACAGTTCTTTCGTGAATAGCTACTTCTTTGCCATGCGCCTGTACTGAACGAATACCAAATTCTGGTTTTTTATAGTTCTTACCAAGACGGTAGAGGAGTTCGTAGCTGGCAGCTAAGCGATCAGATCCTGGAATCTTCGAGGCCGGATTTGAGGCATTGATAAATGCCTCAGAAGCTGCTCGAGCCCATGAGCTTACTGGTTGAAGTAGGGCTTTTTGAAATTCGTGTAACTGATATAGCATGCTGCCTCCTAATAACTCGGTAGAACCGCTTGTTACGCTAAAACGCGGGCGATTGCTTTGGCTACTTTATCAATATTTTTAGTATTGAGGGCAGCCACACAAATACGCCCAGTAGAGAGGGCATAAATGCCATCTTCTTTTTGCAAGCGTTCAACTTGCTCGGCGCTTAAGCCCGAATAAGAGAACATGCCTCGCTGAGCTTCAATGAAGGCAAAGTCTTGCTTTACGCCTGCAGCAGCGAGTTTTTCTACTAAGCCATGACGCATTGCCTTAATGCGATCACGCATTTCAGCCAATTCATCTTCCCAAAGCTTTCTGAGTTCTGGTGAATTCAGAACGGCAGCAGCAATTGCAGCGCCATGTGTTGGAGGATTGGAATAGTTGGTGCGAATGACGCGCTTTAATTGAGACAGTACGCGAGTAGATTCATCTTTACTCTGAGTCACGATCGACAAGGCGCCAACGCGCTCGCCGTATAGTGAAAAAGATTTAGAGAATGAGCTGGAAACAAAGAAGGACATTCCGGATTCAGCAAACAAGCGAACGGCAATGCCATCTTGCTCAATGCCGGCGGCAAAGCCCTGATAGGCCATATCCAAAAAAGGGATCAATTGCTTTGCTTTGCAGATATCAATCACCTGACGCCATTGCGCCTCAGTGATGTCGGCGCCGGTTGGGTTGTGGCAGCAAGCGTGCAACAACACAGTAGTGAACTTTGGGAAAGATTCTAGTGACTTCACCATGCCATCGAAATCAACACCACGAGTCTTGCCATCAAAGTAGGTGTATTCAACCACTTCAAAACCAGCAGATTCAAAAATGCCGCGATGGTTTTCCCAGGTTGGATTACTGATGGCGCAAGGGGCGTTTAAATTGAGGCGCTTAATAAAATCAGCGCCAACGCGCAATGCACCAGTACCGCCAAGACATTCGGCGGTAACAACGCGACCATCCTTGATTAGTGCAGAGTCTGCACCAAACAAGAGATTCTGAACTGCACTGTTATAAGGATTTGGGCCTTCGATTGGGATGTAGCTACGTGGAGAATGCTTCGCCACAATCGCCTCTTCGGCCTTAACAACGGCCTTCAAAAGAGGTACCTTGCCCTCGTCGGTGTAATACACGCCAACACCCAGGTTTACCTTGTCTGCGCGTTGATCGGCGACATAGGCTTCTGTGAGGCCAAAAATAGGGTCTTTAGGGGCTAGCTGTACGGAGTTAAAAAGGTTCATTTGAGAGTCAAAAAGGCGTGATTAAGGGTGAATAAGGGGGTATTTCTGGGTTAATTGACGTTAAATTTAGTTAAATTTGCTTTAAATGTCTGTTTTTGAGGCTAGATTCAACTATTTCTAAATAAAAACGGCAAAATCATTGTTTGTACAAAATTCGCTGTGAACTAAAAGTCACAAGTGAAATGATAGCTGAGATGCCCCCTAAGTTGAGTAAAACTTCCACGAATTCCAAAGTTGCCGAAAGCAAGAAAAGCCCTGTGGCTGATCCTTTGGGCGAGGTAGGTCACGATCTCGATCCAGCCAAGTTTGTTTCCTTCCCTGGCTCTCCATTTCAGCTGTATCAGCCGTTTCCGCCTGCAGGTGATCAGCCAGCCGCAATTGACGCCTTAGTAGCTGGAATTGAGGATGGATTGACCTTCCAGACCCTTCTCGGGGTGACTGGTTCGGGTAAGACCTTCACGATGGCCAATGTCATTGCTAGAACGGGTCGTCCAGCCATCATTTTTGCGCCCAATAAAACTTTGGCTGCCCAGCTCTATAGTGAATTTAGGGAATTTTTCCCAAAAAATGCGGTGGAATACTTTGTAAGTTACTACGACTACTATCAGCCAGAGGCATACGTGCCGCAGCGCGACTTGTTTATTGAGAAGGATTCTTCGATCAATGAACATATTGAGCAAATGCGACTCTCTGCTACCAAGAGCTTATTAGAGCGCCGCGATGTCATCATCGTTGCTACCGTTTCGGCAATTTACGGTATTGGTAATCCCGGCGACTATCACAGCATGGTGATGACTTTGCGCCCCGGCGACAAGATGAGTCAGCGTGATATTTTGATGCGTTTAATCGCGATGCAGTATGACCGTAATGAGACGGACTTTAAGCGCGGAGTCTTCCGTGTGCGTGGAGATACGATTGACATTTTTCCTGCCGAACATAATGAGTTGGCGGTGCGAGTGGAATTATTTGATGATGAGATTGAGAGTTTGCAATTCTTTGATCCGCTCACCGGAAGAATTCGTCAAAAAATTCCTCGCTTTACTGTCTATCCAAGTTCGCACTATGTCACTCCACGTGAAACTGTTCTCAAGGCGATCGAAACAATCAAAGCTGAATTGCGCATACGACTCGACGAGTTCGTAAAAGACGGTAAGTTGGTCGAGGTGCAACGTCTAGAGCAACGTACGCGCTTTGATTTGGAGATGCTCAATGAGTTGGGCTTCTGCAAGGGGATTGAGAACTACTCTCGCCATCTCTCTGGTGCCATGCCGGGCGAGGCTCCGCCTACCTTGGTGGATTATCTCCCTAATGATGCGCTGATGTTCTTGGACGAAAGCCATGTGTTGATTGGTCAGCTCAACGCTATGTATAACGGCGACAAGTCCCGCAAACACACTTTAGTTGAGTTTGGCTTCCGCCTACCTTCCGCAATGGATAACCGTCCGCTGAAGTTCACTGAATTTGAAACGAAGATGCGCCAAACAGTTTTCGTTTCGGCAACACCCGCTGATTATGAAAATGCGCATACTGGCCAAGTCGTTGAGCAAGTGGCTAGACCAACTGGATTGGTTGATCCGGAAATTGAAGTCTTGCCAGCAAGCTCGCAGGTAGATGATTTGCTCAGTCAGATTTATGAGCGCGTTAAAGTGCATGAGCGCGTGTTAGTAACAGTCCTGACTAAACGGATGGCCGAGCAACTTACGGATTACTTATCGGATAACGGAGTGAAAGTGCGTTATGTTCACTCTGATATCGATACTGTTGAGCGCGTGGAAATTCTCCGTGATCTGCGTCTAGGTGTATTCGATGTATTGGTTGGTATTAATTTATTGCGCGAGGGCTTGGACATTCCAGAAGTCTCCTTGGTGGCAATCTTGGATGCGGACAAAGAGGGCTTCTTGCGCTCCGAGCGAAGCCTCATTCAGACCATCGGTAGAGCTGCCCGAAATGTTCGGGGCAAAGCGATTTTGTACGCGGACCGGATTACCGACTCCATGAAACGAGCCATGGGCGAGACCGAGCGACGTCGCACCAAACAAATCGCCTTTAACAAAGCGAATGGCATTGAGCCTAGAGGGGTTCAGAAGCGCATTAAAGACATCATTGATGGGGTCTACGACGTCAAAGAGAAGCGTTCTGAGATGCAAGTGGAGCAGGAGCGGGCTCACTATGAGGATATGAGTGAGAAGCAGTTAGCTGCTGAAATCAAGCTTTTAGAGAAGCAAATGAACACGGAGGCCAAGAATCTGGAGTTTGAGAAGGCCGCCGCCACCCGAGATCGCCTTACAAAAGTTAAGGAGATGGCCTTTGGAGCGCGCTCCCGTGACGCGATTTAGCGTTTTGAATGGGATTTCTTGGGGATTTTTGCGATAATTCCCGAGCGGATTGCTTGGGTATATGGTAAAGTTGAGTGGAATGGTCGGGTATTACCCGCCCGACTGTTAGCTGTCCATAACAATCCATTACCAAGGTGACATATGAGACTTACAACTAAAGGCCGTTTTGCAGTAACCGCAATGATCGATTTAGCCCTCCGTGAAACGCATGGACCGGTAACTTTGGCCGGAATCAGTCAAAGACAGAAGATTTCCCTTTCCTACCTGGAGCAGCTGTTCGGCAAATTACGCCGCTTCAATATCGTTGATAGCACTCGTGGGCCTGGAGGTGGTTACACCTTGGCGCGTAAATCTGACGAAATTAGTGTTGCAGACATCATTGTTGCGGTAGATGAGCCCTTGGATGCTACTCAATGTGGCGGTAAGGGCAACTGTCATACCAATGAAGAGAATCATGGCCGTTGTATGACTCATGATCTTTGGACAAATCTCAATTCCAAGATGGTTGAGTACCTGAGTTCTGTTTCCTTGCGCGACTTAGTTCAGCAGCAAGAAGGGCGTGGCGTTGTATTGCACGATTTGCGTCCGAAGAAAATCAAAACTGAAGGCCTGAAGGCTGAAAAGCCAGCACCTTTGGTTGCAGTAAAGAAAGAGATTGCTCCAAAGCGACCTCTGGTTAATTCCGTTTTTAATCTGGCTCAACAGGGTTAAGCGAAGTCGCTTAATTAGTTAACCAATCAATTGACAAGTAAATCATGAACGCACCACAAGACATTCCTCAGCAACCCGTGCCGATGTTTAGCCCAAAGCACTTTCCTGTGTACATGGACTATTCAGCGACTACACCGATTGATCCACGTGTAGTGGACAAAATGCTGCCTTATTTGCGTGAGCAGTTTGGTAACGCCGCATCGCGCAGTCATGCATATGGCTGGGCTGCGGAAGAGGCTGTAGAGTGGGCGCGCTCAGAAGTTGCGCAGTTGGTGCACGCTGACCCAAGAGAAATCGTTTTTACTAGTGGCGCAACAGAAAGTATCAATCTAGCACTCAAGGGCGCGGCGTACTTTTATAAAGATCGCGGCAATCACATCATTACCGTCAAGACTGAGCACAAGGCAACTTTAGATACTTGCCGTGAGCTAGAGCGCGAAGGTTATGAGGTCACATACCTAGATGTATTGCCTGATGGCTTAATTGATTTCGCTCAACTGGAAGCAGCAATGAAGCCGGGCACGATTTTGGCTTCTGTCATGTATGTGAATAACGAAATTGGTGTGGTTCAAGATATTCCACGCATTGGCGAGTTATGCCGTTCCCGTGGCGTCATTTTTCATGTGGATGCAGCGCAGGCAACCGGCAAGGTAGAAATCGATTTAGAGAAAATCAAAGTTGACTTAATGAGCTTCTCTGCGCACAAGACTTATGGTCCCAAAGGAATTGGCGCATTATTTGTGCGTCGTAAGCCACGTATTCGTATTGAGGCGCAAATTCATGGTGGTGGACATGAGCGCGGCATGCGTTCAGGCACTCTCGCAGTGCACCAAATTGTTGGTATGGGAGAGGCTTTCCGTATTGCCCGCGTTGAAATGGTTGAAGAAAACACACGCATTCGGGCCTTGCGTGACCGCTTGCTTGCGGGACTGAAGGATATTGAAGAGGTTTATGTCAACGGTGACATGGATCATCGAGTTCCACATAATCTCAATATCAGCTTTAACTATGTTGAAGGTGAATCGATGTTGATGGCCCTGAAAGATTTGGCTATCTCATCTGGATCTGCTTGTACATCCGCATCTTTAGAGCCTTCTTATGTATTGCGTGCCTTGGGTCGTAATGACGAATTGGCGCATAGCTCTATTCGTTTTACCTTAGGGCGCTTTACTACTGAAGAGGAAGTGGATTTCACGATTAAGTTGGTGAAAGAGAAGATCGCGAAGTTGCGTGAGCTTTCACCATTGTGGGAAATGTTTAAGGATGGCATTGATCTCAGTACCATCCAGTGGGCTGCTCACTAAGCAGTATTGAAAATATTTACAGCAAGATTAAAGAGATAACGAGGAAATACCATGGCATATAGCGACAAAGTAATCGATCATTATGAAAACCCCCGCAACGTGGGCTCTTTTGAGAAGGGTGATGATCAGGTTGGTACCGGTATGGTCGGCGCACCTGCTTGTGGCGATGTGATGAAGTTGCAGATTCGCGTAAACGATCACGGCGTGATTGAGGATGCGAAGTTCAAGACTTACGGTTGTGGCTCTGCGATTGCATCCTCTTCTTTGGTAACAGAGTGGGTTAAAGGCAAAACTTTGGATCAAGCGTTAGAGATCAAAAACTCTTTAATTGCTGAGGAATTGGCCTTGCCTCCTGTCAAGATCCATTGCTCCATTTTGGCTGAAGATGCCATTAAGGCGGCGGTAGCGGATTACAAAGAAAAGCATCCTGCCAAATAAGTGGTGATGGCAAAAAGCGAATAAAGAAAACAGGTTATTTATGGCAATTACCTTAACTGATAAAGCGGCAAAGCATGTTCAGCGTAATTTAGATAAGCGCGGGAAGGGTTGTGGCTTGCGTCTTGGCGTTCGCACTACGGGTTGTTCGGGATTGGCCTATCAATTGGAGTATGTGGATGAGGCCGCCCCAGAAGACACCATGTTTGAATCGAATGGTATTAAAGTATTTATTGATCCAAAGAGTTTGGCTTATTTAGATGGCACTGAATTGGATTTCGTGCGCGAGGGTTTGAATGAGGGCTTTAAGTTTCAAAACCCGAACGTAAAAGATGAGTGTGGTTGTGGCGAATCCTTCCGCGTCTGACGATTACTTTCGTTTCTTTGGTCTAAATCACCAATTCAATATTGATTTGGCTGCATTAGATCAGGCTTATCTAGCGATTCAAAAAGAAGTACATCCAGATCGCCATGCTCGCGGAAGTGATACCGAGCAAAGACTTGCTATGCAAATGGCGACCCTGGCCAATACCGCTTTTCAAACCTTAAAAAATCCTATTCAGCGCGGGCTGTATCTTTGTCAGCTCCATGGTGTGGATGCGCGCCTCGAGACGAATACCGCAATGCCTGCCGCCTTCCTCATGAAGCAGATGGAGTGGCGAGAAAGCCTTGAAGAGCGGGAGGATGATCTTGCTGCCTTAGAGTTGCTTGCTGAAGAGGTCGATAACTCCAAAAGAGAAACCCTTGCTGAGATTGCTCAGGCTGTAGACGGGGCTAAAAATTACGAGCGAGCTGCCGAGTTATTGCGCGGCCTGCTTTTTATAGATAAATTTGCACTTGAGTTAGATGACGCCATCTCAGCTTTGGTATAGCTTTAAACTGAAATCAATATGGCCCTACTACAAATCTCCGAACCTGGTAAATCATTAGCCCCTCATCAGCGGCGCATTGCTGTTGGTATTGATTTGGGTACTACCAACTCATTAGTGGCGATTGTGCGGGATGCCTTGCCTAAAGTACTTCCAGATTCCGAGGGACGTGAGTTACTGCCTTCGGTAGTGCGCTATCTACCCAATGGCCGAACTCAGGCAGGCTTTGATGCGTTGGAAAGTATTGTTTCCGACCCCAAGAATACGATTGTTTCTGTAAAACGTTTTATGGGCCGCGGCATTGTAGATGTGGAGCATATTGAGAATGCGCCATATGACTTTGTTGATGAGCCTGGTATGTTGAAGTTAAGAACAGTTGCTGGCGACAAAAGTCCTATTGAGGTCTCTGCTGAAATTCTGGCGCGCTTGCGTCAGTTGGCGGAAGATTCGGTAAACGACGATATCGTAGGGGCGGTGATTACAGTCCCTGCATATTTTGATGATGCTCAACGTCAAGCAACGAAAGATGCCGCAAAGTTGGCTGGAATCGAAGTATTGCGTTTGCTCAATGAGCCAACTGCAGCAGCCATTGCCTATGGTTTAGATAATGCCTCCGAAGGTATTTATGCCGTGTACGATCTTGGCGGTGGAACTTTCGATATTTCAATTTTGAGAATGAGTAGAGGGGTATTTGAAGTGCTCTCTACTGGTGGCGATTCCGCTTTAGGTGGAGATGATTTCGATCATCGCTTGTATTGCTGGGTGATTGAGCAGGCGAAGTTACCGCCACTATCGATCCAGGATCATCGCAAACTACTGCTTTCCTGTAAGCATGCAAAAGAACAGTTAAGTCACAATCCGCTTGCGCGCGTTCATGAAACCTTATCCGATGGAACAGTGGTGAATGTTGGCATTAGCCAGGCCCAGTTTTTTGAGATGACGCAAAACCTCATCAATAAAACCCTTGTTGCGGTGAAGAAAGCGCTGCGTGATGCGGGGCTCAAGGCCGATGAAGTGAAAGGCGTGGTGATGGTGGGTGGGGCGACTCGCATGCCTCATGTGCAACGCGCAGTCGGCGAGCTATTTGGTACTAAGCCTTTAAATAATTTAAATCCAGATCAGGTAGTTGCTTTGGGTGCTGCCATGCAGGCGGATTTACTTGCTGGCAACCAAAGCAAGGATCATGAGTGGCTCTTGCTAGATGTGATCCCGCTCTCCTTGGGTATTGAGACCATGGGTGGCTTGGTTGAAAAAATCATTCCACGTAATACGCCGATTCCTGTTGCCCGTGCACAAGATTTCACGACCTTTAAAGATGGTCAAACCGCACTTGCTATTCAGGTAGTGCAGGGCGAGCGTGAACTAGCTCAAGATTGCCGTTCACTCGGAAAATTTGAACTGCGTGGCATCCCTGCTATGGCGGCAGGTGCAGCGCGTATTCGTGTGACCTTCCAGGTGGATGCTGACGGCTTACTTTCAGTCAGCGCGATGGAGCAAGGGTCAGGCGTGCAGGCCTCAATTGATATTAAGCCATCGTATGGTTTGACGGATGCTGAGATCGCTCGCATGCTGCAAGATGGTTTTGCCTCTGCTAAGGTCGACTTGCTAGCAAGATCTTTGCGAGAAGAGCAGGTTAATGCGCAACGCTTGCTAGATGCCGTGCAAACTGCGTTGGATTCAGATCGCGGATTGCTGAACGAGGCAGAGCAGGCTAGCGTTGATCAAGAGATGGCTAGCTTGCAAAAAATTCTCACTGAGGAAACGGATAGCGCCATTTTAAGAAAAGCAGTTGATCATGCCGCCAAGGCAACCGACGAGTTTGCGCAAAAGCGCATGAATGCCAGCATTCAAAAAGCTTTGGCCGGTAAGAATGTTGCTGAAATTTAAGAAAAGAAAATTACAAAAATGACCCAGATTGTTGTTTTGCCCCATAGTGAATATTGCCCTGAAGGTGCTGTAGTAGAAGTTGCGCCCGGCACCTCTATTTGCGAGGCTTTACTAGAAAATAATATTCCTATTGAGCACGCTTGCGATATGGTGTGCGCTTGCACCACCTGCCACGTGATTGTGAAGGAGGGCTATCAGAGTCTGAATGCTCCAGATGAGAACGAAGAAGACTTGTTAGACCGTGCGTGGGGTTTAAATCCCCAGTCTCGTCTATCTTGCCAAGCTATTGTGGCTCGTGAGGATTTGGTGATCGAGATACCGAAATACTCTATTAATCACGCAAAAGAGAATCATTAATTGCTCTGATGATTTGCGCAAGCGCTACCAATAAAAAAGCCACCCTATACAGGTGGCTTTTTTACTTCTCAATCAAGTGATTGAGAGCGGCGACTTATTTTCCGCAAGGAAACACGCCTTCTAAAAAGCGGAGCATTGTTTCGGCAGCTGGTTGAGAGCCGTTTGCAGGATTGGCATTTGCCCAAGCGATGTATTCATCAACGACCTGGATACGCGTTGGCGCAGGTTGTTTTACGCAGATCTTGCTTGGGGCGGTTTTAGGATTGCGAGTTGCTAAGTAGGTGTCATAAACCGCTTGACCATAAATTTGGCAAGTGACGTTTGTACTTCCTTCGCCTTTGCAGTATTGCAATAGCTCATCAGTGGTTGTTGCGTTTGCAACTTGCATAGCAGTCGCCATTCCAAAGGCTAAAGTAGCGCCGATTAAAAATTTCTTCATGTTTATTCCTTTAATCAAATTTGTATATGTCAATGTCAGTATGTAGGTGAAGTTAGCGACGGCCACGACCGCCACCGCCAAAGCCTCCGCCGCCAGCTCGTGCACCACCACCAAAGTGATCGCCACCGCCATCAAAGCGTGCTCCGCGAGTGTCGCCAAAGCCTCCGCCGCCACCGAATCGATCTCCACCACCGGAGTGATTGGCTGCACGATCTCCGCCACCAAAATTACCGTTACGATCACCGCCAGTTCTGCTGCCTGTTCGGTCGGCGCCCGAGCGATTGCCTGAGCGATCACCGTTACCCATATTGCCAGCACGGTCCCCAGTGCGGTTGCTGCTTAAATCTCCCCGCTGGAGGTTCTGGCGTAATTGATCGCGCTCGGCGTCACGATTTGCATTGGCTCCAGCACCACCACCAAGATTGGCATTGCGGCGTTGTTGGTCAGGCTTCCAGTCGCTGGAGCCACCATTACGATTGCCATTCCAATTGTTATTCGTGTTCTTGTTGAAGTTATTGAAGTTGTTGTTATTAACTGTCAGCGAATTGCCGCCGCCCCAGCCGCCACCCCAATGGCATCCACCCCAGAGTGCAGCACCAACTGCCATACCAACACCAAAAGAGAGGAGCGCTGTACCCGCTACGTATCCTGGTGGGTAGTATGCGTAGGGAGGATAAGCGGGGTATGCCCACGTACCGTAAACAACGGTGGGGTTGTAAGTGGGAACATAAACTACTTGTGGGTTCGCAGGTTCAATGATGATGGTCTGACTGCTACCGCTACCTTGTGTTGTCACTGTCTGTTGTGAGTTCGACTGCAATGAGCCAGCCTGTTTGGCTTTTGCGCGTAATGTTTGAATCGCACTCATTGTTTCAGACTGTTGTGCCAATACTGCATTGCCTAATTGTTGAGTCCAGCTTAATTGGGAGCCCATCATTTCCAATACGGGAGGAAATGACACTAGAGATTTGACGCTAGCATCCCAAGTTTGCTGTTGGAGCGCTTGATTGAGCGCGTCACCCTTAAGTTTGCTGTTGGTTTTAGCCCAATTTGATGCCTCTCCTACCTCTAAAGGATAGGTGGCAGCCATCAGAACTTGAGAGACCAGTGCATCGGGGTAGAGGGCGATAGGTGCTACTAGTGCCTCTAACTGAGCCTGGGAAAGCTTTGCCGCTTGTTGTTGAGAGCTACCCTGAGCATAGGCTACAGGGGCTGCAGCAGGCAGGGCAAGCGCAGCTGTCAGGAGACTTGCGATTAAGCGAGATGGAGCCCTCGCCTTCTTTGATGCCAGCATTGGCACTCCTTCATGATTAGTTGATTAGGGATTAATTCTACTAAATAGCACTATATGGGCTATATGCACTAAATTGAAGCATGGAGCACTGAAACAAAGCAAGAGATTCGGTTTGGGATAAGCCGAATAGCTAATATGAACTTGTTGTTCATTCTTTAGTTCTACCTCCATAGACTTACTTTAGCCACCCCTCTCGGGTGGTTTTTTCTTTATATCTTGACGGTCGGCAATTTGCCTATAGAGCTAGCGATTTAGAATCCAGCCATCAATGATTCTTTGTGAGTCAGAAAATACCTTAAGACTGCGGTTCTTCGAAGTCAGATGCTCTTCATGGGAAAAGAATGGTGTATTAAGTGAATGCTTAAGATAGTCAAACATTATTCTCCGGGCTTAATGGTCTGCCTGCTTGTCGCTTTGGCCACCAGCTTTCTGTCGGAAAGCTATGGCGGGCCACAATTACTCTATGCCTTATTGATCGGCTTATCACTCCATTTTTTATATCTTAACGAGGTGGTTAAGCCTGGAATTGATTTTTGCGCCAAAACGATTTTGCGGATTGGCGTTGCTCTGCTGGGTATCCGTATCACTTTTGCGGATATGAGTGCGATTGGCCTCAATACTGGACTGATGGTCGTTGTTGCCGTTGGCGCAACAGTCTGCCTTGGATATTTTTTGGCTAGATGCCTGAAGTTATCCTCCGATTTTGGTTTTATTGCGGGAGCTTCGGTTGGTATTTGCGGGGCATCGGCAGCTTTGGCTGTAGCATCGGTTTTGCCTAAAACCAAAGAAAATGAACGGTTTACTTTGCTGGTAGTGGTTGGTGTCACTGTCCTCTCAACCATTTCGATGGTGCTGTACCCCTTTTTATTGCAACTACTGAACATTACCGATTTTCCTGCTGGAATTTTCTTAGGTGCAACGATTCATGACGTAGCTCAGGTAGTTGCTGCTGGAATGTTATTTGGTCCCGAAGCAGGCGATGTAGCAACGGTTGTGAAGTTATTCCGTGTTGCCCTGCTGTTGCCGGTAGTTCTATTGATTTCCATATTTTTCGGAAGCAATAAATCGTCCCAGCGTCTGGGGTGGGGCAGTCTGCGCTTGATCCCAACATTTTTAATTGGATTCGTTGCTTTATCGTTGGTCGCGTCTATGCAAATCTTGCCCGGAGCTGTGACTCATTCAATTGGCGAAGCATCTCGGTGGATGCTAGTGCTTGCAATTGCTGCTGCAGGTCTAAAGACCAACTTTCAGGAGTTAAGTAAGCTGGGCTGGCAGCCTGTCTTAATGCTAGTCGTAGAGACGATTTTCATCGCCTCCATTGGACTTGTTTACATTCTTTGGATTTCTTAGCTTACGCAAGGGCCTCGCGAATCATGCCTGCAGCAACAGTATGGTTGGTGGCTTCATCAATCAAAATAAAAGCGCCAGTTCGCTGCGATTGATCAAATAGATCTGCTGCAATAGGCTTTTGGAGTGTGAAATCCACTCGACCGATTTCATTGGCATTGAGAGGGTGGGTTTCAAGTGTGCGAGAGAGTGTTTGTACATCCAAAACCTGTTGAATCACCTTTACCTTAGCGCCAATCGTATTAGTGGTGTGACGTAGAGCGTACTTGCGACTCAAAGAGAGAGGCTCACTATCTAACCAGCAAAGATCAGCCGAGATCTGCTTGCTTAATGTTGGTGGAGTGGAGTCTTCCGCGCTGATAAATAAAGAGCCTCTAGATACATCGATATCCTCGCTCAGGCTAATTGCTACAGCTTCCCCGGTTTGAGCGGAGTTCACTTCATTATTCGCATTAGATTGATTGCGGTTTCCCAAATAGATCTTAGCAACCGTTGCTTCACGATTCTCAGGAAGCACTTTAATTTTTTGACCTACCTGAATACTCCCAGATTCAATTTGACCGAGATAGCCCCGGAAGTCATCTGAGGCGCTGCCATCTTGGCGGGCGACATATTGAACAGGAAAACGCAAACCGATCTTTTCAGACTGAGGGCTGGTGTCGAGACCTTCTAACCACTCCAGCAGTGTTGGGCCCTTATACCAAGGTGTGGCATCGCTAGGACTTACTACGTTCGCACCAAGTAGTGCTGACATTGGAATTAAGGTTGGTTCAGGAAGACCGATCCTCTTGTTTAAATCTTCAATCGCTGTTTTGATGGCGTCAAAGATCTTTTCATCAAAATTGAGCAAGTCCATTTTGTTCACTGCAAATACAACATGGCGCAGTCCTAACAAATGAACAATGGCAGCATGACGTTTAGTTTGAGCTAATAAGGTGGCTGGATTGGTGCCCAGATCAACGCGGGCTGCATCGACCAAAATAACCGCAACATCAGATTGCGAGGCTCCAGTGACTAAATTACGAGTGTATTGCTCATGACCCGGGGCATCGGCTACGATAAATTTTCGTTTGGGTGTGGAGAAGTAGCGATAGGCCACATCAATAGTGATCCCTTGTTCACGCTCAGCTTCTAGCCCATCGGTTAATAGCGCTAAATCTACGCCAGCATCGGAAGAAGTGACGCGCGCATGTTTTGTCTTTGACAGAGACTCGAGTTGATCTACCAAAATCGATTTGGTGTCATAGAGTAAACGACCAATTAAGGTGCTTTTGCCATCATCAACACTGCCGGCAGTGATAAAGCGCACTACGTTTTGGTGGATATTTTCTTTATTTTCTTGAGTCATTAGAAGTAACCTTCTTTCTTGCGGCGCTCCATGGAGGCCTCATTAGTTTGATCGTCCATGCGAGTGGCGCCACGTTCAGTGATTTCCGTAATCGCAGTTTCGGCGATGATGTCAATTGGATTTGCGGCAGTGCTCACTACTGGGCAGGTGCAGCTAATATCCCCAACAGTACGGAAGCGCACATTCAATATTTCACTGACATCGCCAGGCGCTTTAGGGGTGATATTGGTCACTGGAACTAGGAGGCTATTCTTTCTCACAACCTCACGTTCGTGAGTGTAGTAAATGCTGGGGAGTTCTAATTTTTCTCGAGCGATGTATTGCCAGACATCAAGCTCCGTCCAATTGGAAATCGGGAAGACGCGCATGTTTTCACCTTGGGCAATACGAGCGTTGTAAAGGCTCCAGAGCTCAGGACGCTGCGCTTTTGGATCCCACTGGCCGAATTCATCGCGGAAGGAGAAGATGCGCTCTTTGGCACGCGCTTTTTCTTCATCACGGCGCGCTCCACCCATCAATGCATCAAACTCATACTCTGCAATCGCTTCTAGCAAAGTCACTGCTTGGGCAGCGTTGCGAGAGTCTGTTTCTTTGCGTAAACGAACACTCCCTTTTTTGATGGAGTCTTCAACGTGACCCACAATCAGCTTGACACCTGTTTTTTCAACTACCGCATCACGATAGGCGATGACTTCTGGGTAGTTGTGGCCAGTGTCAATATGCAAAATGGGGAAGGGTAGCTTTACTGGGCGATCACCAAATTGAAAAGCTTTGCGAGCCAAGTGGAACATCACGATAGAGTCTTTGCCGCCTGAGAATAACATCGCTGGATTTGCGCACTGCGCAACCACTTCGCGAATAATGTAGATCGACTCTGCTTCAAGCCAGTCTAAATGGTCGTCTAATAATTTTTTTTCTTGCATTCTGTAATTCGTTCTTTGCTAAGTTTTGATAATGAAGTAATCAATCGATTATTGATTAACGTGTAGTCCACACTCTTTGCTATCGCTTTGCAGCCACCACCAGCGACCGGCGCGGATATCTTCACCTTTCTTTACTTGGCGTGTGCATGGTTCACAGCCAATGCTGGGGTAGCCTTTTAAGTGAAGGGGATGAATCGGTACATTTTCTTGTTTGATGTAGGCCCAAATATCTGCTTCGGACCAATCAAATAGGGGATTAAATTTGGCGATACCGCGTGCTTCATCGCCTTCCTCAAAATTGAGTTCAACACGAGTCGTGGATTGCTCACGTCTTTGGCCGGTAATCCAGGCATCTGCACCCAAGAGGGCTGTATTCAGAGGTTTAATTTTGCGAGCACTGCAACAGGCTTTCTTAGCCTCTTCGCCATCATAAAAACCATTCATGCCATATTGATCAATAAATTCCTGAATATCACTCTCGAGGGGGTAGGCTTTATGAAGCGTCAGGCCGTAATGACGTTCCGCAGCCTTGGTCATATCAACAGTTTCTTGATGAAGGCGACCTGTAGCTAAAGTAAATAAGCGAATGTTTGCCTTAGTTTTGGCGATTGCATCAGTAATGACCATGTCCTCAGCTGCTAAGCTAGTGGCAAAGCGCACATCAGAAAAGCGCGAAGTGATGTCGAGTAATCTTTGCTTGAGGGCGACTATCTTATCCATCAACTCCGCTGGCGTAAGAGTGTCTGCTGGAATGGACCAAAATTCTGGTTTGATCATGAGGACACCAACTTAATTCCAACCAAGAATAATGTTCCTGCGAGCGTAGTTCTAGTTGCCCTCTCTGAAAGGATACTCGACAGTTTTGCGCCAAGCCAGATGGCCGGTACGGATCCAAGCAATAACCCAAACAGCAAGTCAAAATGGACATTGCCTAGCCACCAGTGACCTAGTCCAGCTAGCGCGGTTAATGGGACTGCATATGCAATGTCCGTGCCAGCTACTTCGGAGGCTTTTAAATGGGGGTAGAGCAGCAATATGAGTGTTGCTCCAATCGCTCCCGCACCAATCGACGAGACGGTGACAAGAACTCCGATCACTGCCCCAACACTAATAGTGGCGATATTTAATGCTAACCCTGTGGGTAAGTAGCGAGGGTTAGCTTGAACCCATTTCAGAATCTTTGCTCTAAATAATAGCGATACGGCTGTTAGCAATACGGAAACCCCAATCGAAATGCTAATGAGATGATTCCAATCCTTTGATACGGGTCCAACATATTTCAAAACGAGAATTGACAGAACTGCGGTGCTAATACTTCCAAGGCAGAGTAGGCGGACGATATCCCAGCGAACATTGCCATGTAGGCGATGTGCGGCAGTGCCAAATCCTTTGGTAATTGCCGCGAAGGCAAGATCAGTTCCTACTGCTGCTGTTGGGGCAATCCCGAAGATCAGGGTTAGCAATGGCGTCATCAGTGAGCCGCCACCTACGCCAGTCATTCCAACTAGAAGCCCCACAAGTGCGCCGGAAATAATGAAGTGTGAAGATTGGATTAAAAAATCAATCATGAACAAGTATTTCCTTAATTAAGCAAATGCTTGTTCAAATTCTTCGAGCTTGATGGCATTCATTAAGAAAAGGATGCGCCGCTGAAAACTCTTACGCTCCGCTACATTCTCATGGGGCAAACGGTCATGCTCACGCAATAGTTTGGTGATGATGGGGTTGTAGTGCTCACGTACGGGGGACATCTGGATTCCTTGGTAAATATCTCGTTAAAGAGAATTTACCAAGGGGCTTATATATCTACAAGGAATATATAGAGATATCTAAATTACTTTTAGATATATAAAATAAGTGAATTATTTCTCTACGAAAGCACGTTCGAATACGTAATCACCTAGCTGACCTAGGCTTGGGGAAACCTTGAAGCCTTTGGCATCTAGCATCTCAGCAGTTTCTTTCAGCATGGAAGGGCTACCGCAGATCATGGCGCGATCAACAGCGGGGTCTAGCGGAGGCAAGCCGATATCTTTGAACAGCTGACCAGATTCAATCGCGGTAGTTAAGCGGCCAGTGTGTTTAAACGCCTCGCGAGTGACTGTTGGGTAGTAGATGAGTTTTTCGCGGATGATTTCGCCAATGTATTCATCTTGGGTTAACTCATTCTTGATGTAATCAGCATAAGCTAATTCGCTTACCAAGCGTACGCCGTGAATTAGGACCACTTTCTCAAACTTCTCGTAAGTATCTGGATCGCGAATGATGCTCATGAATGGAGCAAGGCCGGTCCCAGTGCTAAATAAATAGAGATGCTTGCCTGGATTTAAATCGTCAATGACTAGTGTTCCCACTGACTTTTCGCTCACTAGGATGGGGTCGCCCACTTGAATCTTCTGAAGACGTGAGGTGAGGGGGCCATCCTGAACTTTAATGCTCAAAAACTCTAAATGCTCTTCATAGTTTGGGCTGGCCACGCTATAAGCTCTTACCAAAGGCTTGCCTTCAACCTCTAAGCCAATCATCAAAAAATGGCCACTACGAAAGCGCAACCCCTTATTTCTGGTAGTGGTAAAGCTAAAGAGAGTGTCGTTCCAGTGATGAACAGAGAGGACGGTTTCGGTGTTATAGGCTGCCATAAACGCTTATAAATAGAGATAAAACGATGATTATCCTCATTATTTAAGCGGTTCTATATATAAAAAAGTATTTAGCTTATAAAAAGGGATTCTTTTACTTATTAGCGCTACCCCCATAAGATCCTTGCATACCCATCTGAAGGAAGTCTTATGTCTACAACGCCAATCAGTGAAAAGTCTCTATTGTTGACCTTAACTCAAATACTGTTGGGCTTGGCGCTATTAAGTCTATCAACCCATCTTGCTCTAGAAAGCGACCGTTATTTAGAGGTCCTTAATCAAAATGACCTGAACCAATACCATACCTTTGGATTGCTGGTTTGCCTGAGCTTTCTTGCTGGGGTGTTTCTCATTGCTCAACATGTGTTGACCCAGGATCGCGACGTTTTAGATGAGGGTTTCGAGAGAGCGGTAATGTATTGAGGTGAGGGTAGACTGTAGCCTGATCCTCTAAAGGTTAGGTAAATGAGCGCTTTGTCCAATAAGACTGTATTGCAACGAGGTGCTTTCTACGTGCTGATTCAAGGTATTTTGATAGGCCTAATACTCTTTGGTCCCCAGGGGTCTTATTTCATTAGCGCGCAGTCGCTAAAAACCATTCTTCATGCCTGTGGTATTTCAATTGGTTTATTGGCCTGCTTAATCATGTTGGTCGCAGTGATCAACTTGGGGAAAAATCTGACCCCGCTGCCATACCCAAAAGATGATGCCCAATTCGTGCAATCGGGTTTATATCGTTATGTGCGCCACCCCATCTACTTTGGAGTCCTTCTGGCCGCTATCGCTTGGCTATTGATCTTTCCAGGTATTTACGTGCTGGCATATGTCCTCGGCTTATTTTTCTTATTTAATGTGAAGGCCAGTCGAGAGGAAGTTTGGCTAATTGAGCGCTTTCCAGTGTATGTAGATTACCAATCCAGGGTGAAGAAGTTAATTCCAGGGCTGTATTGAGATTCTCTCGGCTATTGGGGTTTAGTTATCATTTGCTCATGAATCAAGCCAAATACCTTTCCCTCTCCCTCCTTAGCTTGGGCTTAGTCATTTTCGCAGTCGTTCTTCAGCAAGTCGGCTATCAAGGGGTCAGCTTTCTTCCTTGCCCTCTGTGTATTTTGCAAAGAGTCGGCTACCTGGCTATCGCGATTTTTTGCTTCATAGCAGCAGGGTTTGATCCACTCAATCCATTGAGAAAAGTATTCCATGTCTTGGCAGCCGCTGCTGCAGCTTACGGACTATCTGTAGCGACGCGTCAAGTTTGGCTGCTATCGCACCCAGAGAGCTCTTGCGGAATTGACCCGCTTGAGACCTGGATCAATCAATTTCAGTTGGCCAAGGGCTTGCCTTGGTTATTCAAAGCCGACGGCCTATGTTCCGCCAAGCTACCAGCTATTCTAGGTTTGCAGGTTCCGGAATGGTCTCTGTTTTGGTTTGCATTTTTTCTGCTGGTATTGGCAGTAAGCTTCTTTAAGAAAACTACTAAATAAAAGGTGTCTATGGGCGAGTCTCCATCAGTAAGGTTAGTTCAACAAAGTGACTATCAATTTTCAATCTATTACAACGAAGAGCGGGATCCGATTTTTGGCGATGAGCCACCACCCTTGGGCAGATCTCAGGGCGCTACTCCCTCACAGTTCTTGTTAGCGGGCGTAGCCAATTGCTTATCAGACTCGCTGTTATTTGCTCTCAGAAAATTTAAGCAGAATCCCGAACCAATCGAGACTAAAGCGAGTTGCGAAATCGGTAGAAATGATCAGAACCGTTTACGCATTTTGAAGATCGACGTTGAAATTCGGGTTGGAGTGCCTGGTGAGACTTTGGAAAATCTAGATCGGGTGTTGGCACAGTTTCAGGATTTCTGTACCGTCTCTTCCAGCGTGAGCTTGGGTATTCCAGTCAATGTCACGGTAATCGACAGTCAGGATAAGTTGCTATATCCTGCGGTTTAAGTAAAACCGTTTTAGCCAAATAAAAAGCCGCAGATGTCTGCGGCTTTTTATATTGAAGAGGGGGCTTATTCTTCTTCGCGGCGCAGGTGAGGAAACAAAATCACATCACGAATATTTGGCGCATCCGTCAGAAGCATCACGAGACGATCGATGCCGATACCGCAACCACCAGTTGGAGGCATACCGTATTCCAGGGCGCGAATGAAGTCATGGTCAAAGTACATCGCCTCTTCATCGCCAGCTTCTTTTTGCTCCACTTGCTTGCGGAAGCGATTAGCTTGATCTTCGGCATCATTGAGCTCGGAGAAGCCGTTAGCAATCTCGCGACCGGTGATGAACAATTCAAAGCGCTCGGTAATACCAGGGCGCGTATCGGATTCGCGGGCAAGCGGGCTCACTTCGATTGGGTAATCGATGATGTAAGTTGGTTCCCAAAGATGGGATTCGGCAACCAATTCAAATAAGGCTAATTGGAGTGCGCCAATGCCGGCATTCTTGAGAGTGGGGCTATCTGGGTTCTCGCCGCCTTTTTTCAATTCAGCACGAATGAATGCCGCATCCTCTAATTGTGCAGCCTCATAGCTCTTATTGGACTGACCGCAGTATTTCAAGATGGCTTCAGTAATCGTTAAGCGCTGGAAGGGCTTGCTCAGATCAAGCTCACGACCTTGGTGGGTTAGTACTGCGGTACCTTGCGCATCAATCGCAGCAGAGCGAATTAAGCTCTCCGTGAAATCCATGAGCCAACGGTAGTCTGTATAGGCTGCATAGAACTCCATCATGGTGAATTCTGGGTTGTGACGCGGGCTTACACCTTCGTTACGGAAGTTGCGGTTAATTTCAAAGACACGTTCAAAGCCACCCACCACCAAGCGCTTTAGATAGAGTTCTGGAGCGATACGCAAGAACATCTGCATGTCTAGGGCATTGTGGTGGGTAATAAATGGTTTAGCAGTTGCGCCTCCTGGAATAGGGTGCAACATTGGCGTTTCCACCTCCATGAATTCTGCATCCAACATATGGCGACGCAATGAAGCGATAGTATTGCTACGCGCTCTAAAAGTATTGCGACTTTCTGGATTGACGATGAGGTCAACATAGCGCTGACGATATTTAGTTTCTAAATCAGAAAGACCGTGGAATTTGTCTGGAAGAGGGCGTAATGATTTGCTCAATAGGCGCAGATTGCTGCACTCAACGGAGAGTTCGCCTTTATTGGTTTTGAATAAATGACCTTCAGCGGCGATGAAGTCGCCCATATCCCAGTGCTTGAACGCGGCATGAGTATCCGCACCACTAATTTCATCATTGATGTAGAACTGAATCTGACCGCTACGATCTTGAATAGTCGCAAAGCTTGCTTTACCCATGACGCGTTTGAGAACCATGCGACCGGCCACTTTGACATGTACTTTCTTGGCTGCCAACTCTTCTTTAGTCAGGCTGTCATAGTGGGTATGAAGATCGGCGGCTAAATGGGTTGGTACAAAGTCATTTGGAAATGCAACGCCACCCTCGCGTAGCTTGGCTAATTTTTCACGTCGCTCTACAATGATGTGGTTCTCATCAACAACTTCAGTAGCGGGGGATTGATTCACTTTATCGTTCATATAAATTATGTATAGCTGGAATGGGGTAATTGATCAGACGCCTTGTTTTAGGCTGGCTTCAATGAATGCATCGAGATCACCATCCAATACTTTTTGTGTGTTGGAAATCTCAACGTTGGTGCGTAAGTCTTTAATGCGGCTCTGATCAAGAACATAAGATCGAATCTGATGACCCCAGCCCACATCGGTTTTGCTAGCTTCTAGCTTGTCTTGTTCAGCCCGACGCTTTTGCATCTCATGTTCATAGAGGCGTGACTTCAACATTGTCATCGCTTCCGCTCTGTTGCGGTGCTGGCTTCGATCGTTCTGGCACTGCACCACAATTCCGGTTGGAAGGTGGGTTAAGCGAACTGCAGAGTCAGTTTTATTGATGTGCTGTCCGCCGGCGCCAGATGCGCGATAAGTGTCGGTACGAATATCGGCGGGATTGACGTCGATTTCAATCGAGTCATCAATCTCGGGGTAGACATAAATACTGGCAAAAGAGGTGTGGCGCCCATTCGAGGAGTCAAATGGGGACTTGCGCACTAAACGATGCACGCCAGTTTCTGAGCGAAGGTGGCCGTAAGCATATTCTCCATCCACCTTAATTGTCGCGCTCTTAATGCCAGCAACATCGCCATCAGACTCTTCCAGAATTTCTGTTTTGTAGCCTTTGCGTTCGCAGTACTTAAGATATTGGCGAAAGAGCATGCTTGCCCAGTCGCAAGCCTCAGTGCCGCCAGCACCTGCTTGAATATCAATAAAACAGTTGCATGAATCCATCTCGTTGTGGAACATGCGGCGGAACTCTAGATCGTGAATGATCTTGCTATAGCCTTCGACATCTTGCTCGATAGCGGCAATCGTCTCAAAATCACTCTCTTCTTTTGCCATATCGAATAATTCGATGGCGCCAGTGATGTTGGTATTTAAATCGGTAAGGGTGGCAACAACACCATCGAGCAATTTCTTTTCTTTGCCGAGGGCTTGTGCTTTCTTTTGATCATCCCAGATGGTGGGATCTTCAAGAATAGAGTTAACTTCGGTAAGGCGTCGTGACTTTACTTCGAAGTCAAAGATACCCCCGAAGTGCTTGCTCACGCGTGAGCAGATCGGAGAGGGTATTTGAAATAATATTAAGTTGTTCGGCTTCCATCCCCTGATTATAAGGGGGTTATTCCAGTTTAGCCCTCGTCATGGGCCTCAATCATGAGCTGAACCCGTGCCTGCCCCTGAAAGCGGTCCGTCACTAGTCGGTAGGCCAGCTTGGCTCTTGATGGCAGAGTTTGGGTACGATTGAACCAGACCCCAGTAAAAGGCTTGCTAGATACTTGCCCATCTCCTAGGGGGCGCAACTGTAGGCGTAGATGTTTTTCCTTCATCAGGCTTTGTTGTCCGACCTCAAATTCCCCATAAAAAATAGGCTGAGGAAAGCCTTGACCCCAGATTTCTTCGGCCAGGAGATCTCCCATTTCTGGTGTGAAGTCTGATGGCGCCAAAGCTCCATCGTGAATATGACGACGCTCAAGTAGCTCATCGTTGAGTAGTTCATCGGCGACCTGCTGGAACACGGTGTCAAAACGCTCAAAATCCGATTTGCGGATTGTCAGGCCCGCTGCCATGGCATGGCCACCAAATTTCAGGATGAGACCGGGTTCGCGTTTAGAAACGATATCGAGAGCATCTCGTAAATGAAAGCCTGTTAGCGATCTGCCTGAACCACGCAATTCCTCTCCGGTGGCGCCATCGGCAGGAGCAAAAACGATTGCAGGTCGATTAAAGCGTTCTTTAAGGCGGGATGCCACGATTCCGACAACACCTTGGTGCCACTCTGCATTCCAAAGGCAAATACTATTGCGATCCGCCATAGTGCCCGCCAGTTGGTCTTCAGCAAGATGGGCGAGAGCGGTTTCTTGCATACCCGTTTCAATCACCCGTCGCTCGCGGTTGATGCGATCGAGTTCGTAAGCGAGTTCAATGGCTTCATCTTGCTTGTTGCTCAGCAATAGGCGAATCCCTAAAGTCATATCCGCAAGTCGACCAGCGGCGTTAAGACGCGGCCCTATCGCAAAGCCTAAGTCAAAAGTATTGGCTTTACGTGGATCGCGGCCTGCCGCCTGAAAGAGGGCTTGAATGCCTACTTGTGAAATCCCTGTGCGAATACGCTTTAGGCCGTTGGAAACTAATATCCGGTTGTTGCGATCAAGCTGAGCAACGTCGGCCACTGTTCCTAGTGCAACGAGGTCTAATAGGTTTTCAATTTTCGGCTGGGTTTCTGCTGTGAATTTTTCACGCTTACGCAGTTCGGCACGAAGTGCTACCAGTACATAAAACATCACGCCTACGCCAGCGAGTGCTTTGCTTGGAAAGCTGCAGCCAGGTTGATTTGGGTTGACGATTGCCGTAGCTTTTGGCAGCTTATCACCGGGCAGGTGATGGTCCGTAACAATCACTTCCATACCTAATTCATGAGCTCGATCTACACCGGCCTCACTAGCAATGCCGTTATCAACGGTAATGAGGTATTTGGGTTTTGGCTGTTGTTGCGCCGCCAACTCAACGACTTCAGGTGTTAAGCCATAACCCATCGTAAATCGGTTAGGCACTAGAAATTGAATAGCGGTATCGGCGCCACCTAACATTTTGAGTCCGCGTACCGCTACTGCGCATGCAGTAGCGCCGTCGCAGTCATAGTCTGCAACCACTAGCATCGATTCCTTGCGCTCTAAGATATCCGCTAACAAAGTGGCGGTACTAATGCAATTCTTGAGCTCGACAGGTGACAGTAAGCCCTTGAGGTCTAGTGATAATTCTTCCGGCTTATCGATCCCGCGCGCCGCAAATAATCTGGCGAGTAGTGGATGCAAGCCACTTTGCTGTAGCCAAGTAGCGGTGCGGTCGGAGAAAGGACGCTGCGAAAATAAACTCATGCTCTTACCCTGCGATTTCTGGCCAGCTTAGGGGCTCGGACTTTTTCCAGAATGCCCACGATTTTCTATTTACGTCTTTAGCGGTGAAGATTCGATGACGTGGTTTGCCTGTTTGAAAGTCAATGATTTCTAGTTCATCGATTGTTTTATCTAATAGGGCTTGCCTCAAGTTACCCCAATGTGTTTCTGGATTGCTCACCCAAGCAAATGCGTTAACTAAATTTGCAAAATCAATTTTATGTTGGTGTGGGCGATCAAGAAATTTTGCCAATCCAGCTAGGGTGGGGTGATCTCCATAAATATTGTTAGCGCTTTGAAGAAGCTGGGGTGCCTGAACATCTGCTAATTTCCCAATGCCACTAATCCAAAGGGAGTTAATACTTGGCAGTCCGATTTGCGCGCGCTGCTCATTGACAGGATCAATATGCCAGAGCATTTGGATTTCATTTTGAAGTTTGCGCCAGAGTCTGGCCAATCCCGCTTCATGAGTATCGCGAGGCATCCACCAATCAATATTGCGACCATGAGCCTGTTCGATCGAGTGGGTGGCGAGGCTGGCAAAAGGGCCGGCGGGAATAAACCAATCCCCCTGTCCTTGAAATAACACTTTGTGTTGGAAGTCTTCCTCAATAAAGGGAATTGCTACTTTTAGGAGAGCATTGGATTCTTCGGCAGTCAGATCAACCTGGCTTTGCGCCATCAAAATTAAATGGTCTCTAGTGGCATGAAGGTGGACTGGTTGCAGGCAGGCGATCACCTGTTGGGGGTCAAATGCCACAGCGCTTTGAGCCATCAACAATATTGGGGCAATTGGCAGCTTGTCGCCTAATAGGAAGCGCTCTTGGGGAAGTCCGCTGGGAGGTGAGTTTTGTGCCAAATCAAGATCAAACGCATCCTCCCCTGAGAGCATGAGGGTAAAGCGCCTAGATGTGGTGTTTTGGGAGGTGAAATTGGCAGTCATTCCCCTGATTTTAGGTGGCATTTACAGAATCCATCGCATTGTCTATGTGATTGTCTAAACTGTGGTCATGTTGAGACTTCCTATTGAGCTGGAAATTGGCCTGCGTTATACCCGATCTAAGCGTCGCAAGATCGTCGGCAAGCGCGATGGCTTCCTATCTTTTATTTCCGGAATATCCACCGCAGGCATTGCCCTAGGGGTTGCAGCCCTTATTGTGGTGCTTTCTGTGATGAATGGTTTCCAGAAAGAGGTGCGAGATCGCATGCTGTCCGTGCTCTCCCACGTTGAAATTACTGCTCCCGATGGTCTGGCGAATTGGGAGGCTGTTTCTCTTAAAGTCGCCTCCCAGCCGCACGTATTGGGTGTCGCGCCTATGGTGAGTTCGCAAGGTTTGCTCAGTCGTGAAAATGTCATGCGTGGCGTTGCTATTCGTGGCGTGTTACCAAGTGAAGAGGGCAAGGTTTCTGATTTACCCAAGCAATTCGTTGCTGGCAGTGTTGAGGATTTGAAGCCAGGTAGTTTTGGTGTCGCCTTGGGTGCGCAGTTAGCAAGCATTATTGGTGCGCGTGTGGGCGATCGTATTAATCTGATCGTGCCAGAAAGCGACCTCACTCCGGCAGGCGCTATGCCGAGGATGCGTACTCTCCAGGTGGTTGGAATTGTGGATAGCGGCCATTACGAATACGATAGCTCTTTAGCAATCATGCACTGGAAAGATGCTGCGGCATTGTTGCGCTTGCAGAATCCTTCTGGTCTGCGTGTCAAAGTGGATGATATGCAGCGCGCTCCAGAGATTGCTTCAGAATTGGCGCAAGTCGTGCCGCAGGCACTGTGGGTAACGGATTGGTCCCGCTCCAACCGCAATTGGTTTGCCGCAGTTCAAACCGAAAGAAAAATGATGTTCATCATCTTGACGCTCATTATTGCCGTTGCTGCATTTAATCTGGTCTCTACTTTAGTCATGACCGTGAATGAGAAGCAGGCGGATATCGCCATATTGAGAACGATGGGTGCTAGCCCAGGATTAATTCAACGCATCTTCCTCGTGCAAGGCTTGGCCATTGGATTGCTGGGCTCCTTGGCTGGAGTCGGTTTGGGTCTGTTAATTGCCTTAAATATTGATGTCATCGTGCCAGCAATCGAAGCTATATTCAGGGTACGTTTCTTGCCGCGTGATGTGTACTTTATTAGTGAGTTGCCATCAGACGTTCGACTTTCTGATGTACTTACTGTTGGCTTAATGGCCTTTGGTTTATCAGTGTTGGCGACTTTGTATCCAAGCAGACGTGCCGCTCAAGTTCAACCAGCGGAGGCCTTGCGTTATGAGTAATACAATACATCCCACATCGAATTTAGTGCTCAGCGCTAAAGGTTTGGCAAAGACCTATGGGAAAGGCGTGACCGCTGTTGAAGTGCTCAAGGCGATTGATTTGGATGTCATTACTTCTGAGAAAGTAGCAATCATCGGATCTTCTGGCTCTGGAAAGAGCACCTTGTTGCACTTGCTAGGTGGCTTAGATGCACCGAGTGCTGGTTCTGTGATGTTGGCTGGTGAGAATCTTCATCAATTACCTGTGGGCAAATTGGATCAATTGCGCAACCAGGGCCTTGGTTTTATTTACCAATTTCACCACCTCTTGGATGAATTTAGCGCCGTAGAAAATGTCGCCTTGCCACTGCGTATCCGTGGTTTAGGTAATGATGAAGCTATGGAGCGGGCTAATCACATGTTGCATGCTGTGGGATTGGCAAAACGAGTGCAACATACTCCTGGCGAGCTTTCTGGTGGTGAGCGTCAGCGTGTTGCAGTAGCGCGAGCATTGGTTGGAAACCCCGCCTGCGTCTTGGCGGATGAGCCAACTGGTAATCTCGATACAGAAACTGCTGATGGTGTGTTTGATTTGATGTTGAATATCGCTCGCGAGCAAGGCACGGCCTTTGTGATTGTGACCCATGACCCTATCCGCGCCAAACGTTGTGACCGCATTTTGCATTTAGAGCGCGGAGTATTAAAAACGTTTTCACAATGAGCGATGCTCTGAATTGGGTTGATACCCATTGCCATTTAGACGCCCCAGAATTTACTGATCAGCTCGCGAAGATCATTTCGTATGCGGCTGATGCCGGGGTTAAGGCAATTCTTGTTCCAACAGTGCGGGCGTCAGATTGCGATGTCGTTAAAGGCTTGATCAGAAATTACAGTAGTGATATTACTGGGCTTGTTTACACCCTAGGCATTCATCCTCTCTATATCAATCAAGCCAAAGAGAGTGATATAGCGGTTTTGAAATCCCATATTGAGCAATCGATGGATGATCCGCGCTTTGTTGGTATCGGAGAAATTGGCTTGGATTATTTCGTAGAGGGTTTAGATCCTCAGCGACAAGAGTACTTCTTTCATGCGCAATTGGATCTTGCTCAAGAATTTCAGTTGCCTGTGATTTTGCATGTACGCCGCTCACAAGACGCCATTCTGAAAGCTTTAAGAAGGCGAGCAGTGCCAGGTGGAATAGCACATGCATTTAATGGTAGTCATCAACAAGCTGAACAATTTATTGGGCTTGGCTTTAAGTTAGGCTTTGGAGGTGCGGCAACCTATGATCGCGCCTTGCAAATCCGCCGCTTATTACAAGAACTACCGCTAAGCAGCATCGTGACCGAAACGGACGCCCCTGATATTCCGCCATCTTGGCTTAAAGGTGAGGGCGGGTTGTTGAATGAGCCCGCATTGCTTCCTCGAATTACTCAGCAATTGGCGGCCATTCGCGGAATCAGTGATGAGGCATTTTCCATCGCTGTTTGGCAAAATGCGATGGAGGCTTTGCCTCGTTGGTCAAATCTCATGACCAAGCAAATCAACCCTAAAGCAGCCTCTTAAACACTTGCGGATTAATATTACGGCGTTTATCGCCGGGGGATCGCTTCTGCTATTTTTGCCTGAACTTCCAGGGCGCTGGCCTCTATTTTGCTCTGTGATTGGTATTACTTGCTTCATAGGCGGCTATTTGAATTGGGTTTATTTAAAGCGCCTTTACTTATCTAGAGTATTCAACTCTCTTTTATTTCTGTGTGTAGGGTTTGCTTGGAATGCGTACTATGCGCAAAATAGATTAAATAATATTTTGTCTATAGAGTACGAAGGTAAAGATGTCATTCTCGAAGGCAGGGCAAATTCTTTGCCTCAGAGCACTTCTTCGGGTGCGAAGTTTTCCTTTGAAGTCGATCACGCAACCTTGGCTCAGCATGAGCTTGATGTATTTCCCAAGCAGGTCTATTTAAGCTGGCAACCAGCCTGGCGCAATCCTCAAGATGTGCCGGAAATTATTCCCGGTCAGAGATGGAGATTGAAGGTCAAAGTGAAGCGTCCTTATGGCTCGCTAAATCCATACACCTTTGATTTTGAGCGCTGGTCATTTCACCAGAATTTCGGTGCCAGCGGATCCGTCAGGTCGGGTGAATTAATTCTAGAACGGGATATTGCATGGCATGAGTTTTCCTTGGCGATGGAGTATCAACGCTGGAAGCTAAGGAAAAAGATTCAGCGCTCCCTGCCTGCTGATGCGCGGTATGGCGGGGTGGTAGCTGCCTTGGTGATGGGTGATCAAAATGCGATTGCCCAAGATGATTGGAGGGTATTCAATGCCACTGGTATTGGGCACCTCATTTCTATTTCGGGACTCCATGTCACGATGCTGGCTGGATTTGGGGCGATGCTCGCCACATTTTTTTGGCGTCGCCAATCTTTACCCTTATTGATTCCGGCTGCTAAGGTATCGGCTGCGATGGGTTTGTTGACTGCATTTATTTATGCTTGGTTAGCAGGCTTTCAGATTCCTGCGCAAAGAACCATGTATATGGTGGGTGTGGTTGCCTTCGCGCTTTGGTCGGGCAGAAATCCTCGCTCATTTGATATTTGGTGGTGGGCTTTAGCATTTGTATTATTGATTGATCCCATGGCACCTTATACACCTGGGTTTTGGCTTTCATTTGGTGCTGTAGCTGCCATCCTCTACGCGATGCAAGATTCTGACGGATTGCTTGGCCTCCCTACAGGGCGTGAGTTGGAGGTGCATTGGAGGCAGAGATTAACCCAAGCCTTGCGTGAAGCTTGTCGGGTTCAGGCTGTTGTTACCATCGCATTGCTGCCTTTGACTCTGTATTGGTTCTATCAGGTATCGATTGTGTCGCCCTTGGCAAATGCGATTGCGATTCCAGTTGTCAGCTACATCGTGACACCTCTAGCGATTGCCGGAGCATTGTTGCCGGAGTTCATCGGTAAATGGCTATTGCTACCCGCTCATGCAACGATGGAATATTTGGCAGTCATGCTTGCTTGGATGGCGAGTTGGAGGTGGGCTGTGGCTTGGTCAAATCAGCCGGCTTGGTGGGCACTTGGTTTATCGACCATTGGAATTGTTATCGCAATTCGTCCTGGAAAACTTGCAGATGCTTGGGTATTGAGGTTGATAGGGATTTCTTTATCGCTATGCTTATTTATTCGGCCTACAGCATTTCAATCTCTAGTACCTGGCGAGTTCCGTGCCACCGTATTGGATATTGGGCAAGGCACCGCCGTACTGCTTGAGACGTCTAGTAAAAGCCTGTTATATGACACGGGACCAATACAGGGGAAAGATGATGCCGGCCAAAGAACTATTCTGCCGTTTCTGCGAGGGCGGGGAATCAATCAAATTGATCGCATGGTCATTAGTCATAGTGATAGCGACCATATTGGCGGTGCGGCAAGCTTGCTCAAGGAAATTTCTTTTGATTCCATGATGGGCTCCTTGCCAAGCGCAAATCCTTTATTGAAAAACTTAGCGGCACGCCAGATTCCGGCGATTCCTTGTCGCTTTGGTCAGAATTGGGTTTGGGATGGAGTGGAGTTTTATATCTGGCATCCGCATGAAGACACTCGCTTTGAAGAGCGCCAGCCAGGCAAGCCAAACGAAATGAGTTGCGTTCTAGAGGTGCGTAATCACAACACCTCGTTCTGGTTAACTGGTGACGTAGAGAGGCAGGGTGAGGCTGAAATCACCGCTCGCTTGGATGCTAGCGCTTTAGACAATGTGGGGGATAGAGAGCTAATCTTTATGGCACCGCATCATGGTAGTAAAACATCTTCATCCCTTGAGCTTTTGCAGGTCTTAAGTCCAGACGTGGCATTTGCCCAAAACGGTTATCGCAATCGCTATGGCCACCCCCACCCCACAGTCAGTGCTCGTTATCAGGCTTTAGGTATTCCATTTACCCAAACCCCAAACACAGGGGCTCAAATTTGGACATTTAAAGCCGCAAATCCCTCAAAGGAAAGTCCGTTATTTTGGAGAAATCAGTCAATGCGTTTATGGCACCGTAGGCCAGAATTGAGCGTAAACTGAAAGAATGAAGAAGGTGGTAATCCTATTCTGTCTAAGTCTCCTTATCGGCATGGTGAATGCCGCATCGATGCCATTTCAAATCGCTCATACAAGTTTGGCAGCAACCGATATTGCTGGTCATGACCATTGTGAGACTGCAGTCAATGCAGATCAATATGAAGGCGGGGCTTCCAGCTATGGGACAGCTACGGGCCACTACTGTTGTTCCACTATCGCAGTCTTAAATACCCCGTTTATCTTTAGTCATCCCGAGCAATCCCATGCCTATTCATTTGGCTACGGATCTAAATTGATCTCTAACATTGCAGAATCTATTTATAAGCCTCCCAAAAATCAGGCATAAATTCATGTAGATGGCAATTTGCCTTTTAATAATTTTTGATTTTGGAGAAGTGCAATGAATATGACTCACTATATGCAGTTACTGGCTGATAACCAGCCCTGGAATCTTTTAATCTTTATGGCAATCCCTGTTGTGCTTGCTGAGACATTGGCAATCACCGAGTTATACATTCTATTTACCCGTAAGTTCGATGGCTTTGTGTATCACCTTAATCGTTTTTCGGGAACGGCAGTAGGGCTGTATTTCATTGGCATCATTGTGTATTTGATGGCTACTGCTGTATTGCCCATTACTAAAAATGGTGAATGGAGAACTGCGATAGATGTGATTGCAGTGGGTAGTTACTTGATAGGTGGCTTGCCTTTGATTTGGATTGCCTTGCAGGAATTTGGTTTTGTAAACAAGGCTCTTGATCAAATGGGCAAGTTACGAGTTCATGCTATTTGTGTCGCCTTGTTTTTGGTGTTTGGGCATATCGCCATGATTGCCGGCATGCTTGATCCTGCGCTCTTGGGTTACAAGGGCATAGGTCATGAGATGGGTGGCGCTTCAAGCGCTACAGGATACGAGCATTGCGATCCTGCCATGCATGGCAGCATGAAAGATATTCATCAGCAAATGATGAATGGCAGTGGCATGCCCCAGGGCGCTCCGAAGCAAATGCCGATGAACCAATAGGGGCATTTACATCAATGATGTATGCGGAAAGTGACTCACTCAGAAGCAATAAAAAACCGCCAGAAAAAAGGCGGTTTTTTATTGGAGCTTCAAGCGCTTACTCTAATTCTAGTTTTTGCTTGGCAACTACACCCTTATAAGTGGAATACTCCGAAGCAATCTCTTTGGAGAATGCTTCTGGACCATTTACGTTAATGATCGAGCCCGTTTCTTCGATACGTTTTTTAACAGCGGGATCCTGCACCACTTTTTGCGCAGCCGCATAAATCTTGTCTACGACATCTTTTGGTAATCCAGCAGGGCCCAATAAGCCGTAGTAAGCCATTCTGTTTGCTGGTGCAAGACCTACTTCCGCGAATGTGGGAACGTTTGGTAATTGAGCCAAGCGCTTTGGTGCGGCGATCACAATCGGAATGAGTCTTCCATCCTTGATGAAGGGTAGGGCGGAAGGTAGGTTGTCGAACATGATGGGAACCTGTCCTGCAACGACATCAACTAAGCCGGGGCCTGCGCCACGGTAGGGGATATGAACGATAAAGGTCCCGCTCAAACTCTTGAAGAGTTCGGTTTGCATATGCCCAATACCGCCCGTGCCAGAACTGGCGTAGGAGTATTTGCCCGGATTCTTCTTAATGACTTCCATAAAGGTTTTGAAGTCACGAGCCGGAAAGGATGGGTTCACTACGATGACATTAGGGGTCGCAGCAATATTGGTAATGGGTGTGAAATCCTTAATCGGGTCGTAGCCAATTTTGGTATTGATGGCTGGATTGGACGCAGTGGTCGATACGGTAGCAATTCCCAATGTGTAGCCGTCTTTTGGGGCGCGCATTACCTCAAGGGCGCCAACTGAGCCTCCGCCGCCAGCCTTGTTTTCCACAATCACTGGTTGACCTAGTTGCTTGCTTAATGGGTCAGCCATACTGCGCGCAATAATGTCTGTACTACCACCAGGGGCAAATGGAACAATGATGCGTATAGGTTTAGTGGGGTAGGTCTGGGCAATTGCTCCAAAGCTGGTTAAAGAGCTTATGGCGATCGCAGCCAGTTTGCTTAATAGTGTCATTGCACATTCTCCAAAAGTTTCAATCCAGGCGGATTGACTAAAGATCATCAATTTCAGAATAGTAGAGTGTTTGATTATGCGGGAGCTGTTTATCCCTAATTTAGGGATGTTTGAGCCCCACTTTAGGGAGTCACAATTCAGTCACTCTGTCTACATAAAAGCAAAAAGGCTTCTGAGTCAATTGACCTAGAAGCCTTCTACTTATTTGGTTGCGGGGGCAGGATTTGAACCTACGACCTTCGGGTTATGAGCCCGACGAGCTGCCAGACTGCTCCACCCCGCGTCTGAAGCTGTAATTCTACCATTTTTTGACCATCTCTGTCGAGGTATTCCTTGAAATAGCGGTGGAATATGGGGTTTTGAAGGGCAAATATGAGCCCTAAGTCAGCCTGCATAAGGAGTAACATATTGCCACGCAACATTGAGATGAGGCCTATTAATGTCAGTCAGTAACCCGGAGTTTTCCCAATCCTCTTTATTAAGACCGGTTGAGATTTCTCGCCAAGAGCAAGATCACCCAAAAGGCGCCTCATTCTCACTCATGCTTGCAGCCATTGGCGTGGTTTTTGGAGATATTGGAACCAGTCCTTTATATGCTCTGAAAGAATGCTTCAGTCCTGAGCATGGCATTCCTTTTTCACCCGAGGCTGTTTATGGTGTGATTTCGATGGTTTTCTGGGCTTTCGCGATTGTGGTCTCGCTCAAGTATGTGATGTTTGTGATGCGCGCCAATAACCATGGCGAGGGTGGAATTCTGGCCCTGATGGCATTGGCACTACGCACAGCGCCAACTGGATCAAAGCGATCCCTACTAATCATCATGGCGGGGGTTTTTGGGGCCTGCATGTTCTACGGCGATGCCATCATCACCCCAGCTATTTCCGTTCTCTCCGCCGTGGAGGGTATGGAGGTTATCTCGCATGACTTTACTCGTTACATCATTCCAACCACGATTGTGATTTTGGTTATTTTGTTTTTCATACAAAAGACCGGTACCGCGGTGGTGGGTAATTTATTTGGACCAGTCATGTTGCTGTGGTTTGCGGTGATTGGTTTAATGGGTATTTATCAGGTGATTGATAACCCTGCAATTTTTGCTGCAATCAATCCTTTGTATGCCATTCAATTTATGGATGAGCATGCTTTGCAGGGGTTTATTGTTCTTGGTGCCGTCTTCTTAGTTTTAACCGGCGCAGAGGCGCTTTATGCGGATATGGGGCATTTTGGTGCTAAACCTATTCGCCTGGGCTGGTTCTTTATTGTGATGCCTTGTTTGATCTTGAATTATTTTGGTCAAGGTGCAATGTTCTTAAATCATCCTGAGAACATTACCAATCCATTTTTCTTAATGGTTCCAGAGGGTTTTGTATTTCCGTTAGTGATACTCGCCACATTGGCCACTGTGATCGCCTCACAAGCAGTGATCTCGGGGGCATTTTCTATGACAAGCCAGGCGATCCTATTGGGTTTTGTCCCGCGTATGAAGATTCGCCATACCTCTGATCGTGAAATTGGCCAGATTTATATGCCTCTGGTCAATTGGAGCTTATTGGTTTTGGTGATTGCGGTGGTGCTTGCGTTTAAGAAGTCTGAGAATTTAGCTGCCGCCTATGGCATTGCGGTTACGACCACAATGATTGTGACCACTTTCTTGGCAGCCATTGTGATGCGAATAGTTTGGCGCTGGAATACGCTATTGGTCACTTTGGTGATTAGCGCATTCTTGATCGTTGACTTAGCATTCTTAACCGCCAATCTATTAAAGATCTTAGAAGGCGGTTGGTTCCCATTGTTATTGGGTGCAGCTTGCTTCTTGCTCTTAATGACTTGGTATCAGGGTCGCAAGTTATTGCGTCAGCGCGCCATGGAAGAAGGCATTGAACTGAAAGGCTTCATCGATGTTCTGATGAAAAACCCTCCGCATCGAGTAGAGGGTACGGCAATTTTCTTGACTGCGCATGTTGACTATCTGCCCGTTTCTTTCCTGCACAATCTCAAGCACAACCATGTGCTGCATGAAAGAGTATTTTTCCTGAAGGTCAGCATTTGGGATGTTCCTTATGTAAAGGATGAAGAGCGCATTAACTTGCGCGATCTCGGAAATAACATCTATGTTGTTAGGGCTGTTTACGGATTTAATGAAACTCCGGACATGGGCAAGATTATTGAGTTAATTGAAAAGTCATCGGGCCTGAAGTTCAATTTAATGGACACCTCATTCTTTTTATCTCGAGATACGATTGTGGCAACGGAGTTGCCTGGTATGGCCTTATGGCGTGAACGTTTGTTCTGCTGGATGTATCAAAACGCAGGTCGTCAATCGGACTTCTTTAAGATTCCTGCTAACCGCTTGGTTGAGCTTGGTGCGAAGGTTGAGATTTGAAAAAGCCGATTACTTTACGCTCGTTGTTTTCCTGCGGTGTTTTCTTACTCATCTGCTCATTCAGTAGCTTGGTATTAGCGACGCCTGCAGAAGAGGCTCAGCTCGAGCAGCTCGATAAAATTGAGCAAGAGCTAGAGCTACAGCGTGACTGGGCTAAGTATCGTTGGGAAAAAACCAATAACGAGTGTTATCAACAGTATTGGGTAAATCGTTGCTTGGCTGAGTCTCGTGCGCAGTATCGTAAGGAGATTGACCCGATTCAGGCGCAGGAAGTTGAGTTGCATGAGGTTCAGCGTAAGTTGCGCACCAGTCTTAAAGATCAGCGCGATGCTGCAAAGATTGCTGAACGCGGTTCTGCTGAGAAGGCTGCCGAACGCGCAGCCAATCAAAAGGAGTTTGAAGAGAAGCAAAAGGCCGCTGCAGCCCGGGCTGCAGATGTAGAGCAGCGTCGTAAAGATGCGCCTAGGCGTGCTCAAGAAAATAAAGCGGGCACTCAGCTCGATTAATACATTGGCCAAGATAAAAACCATCTATATATGTCAGTCCTGTGGTGGTACTTCCGCTAAGTGGCAGGGGCAATGTCCATCTTGTCAGGCGTGGAATACGCTGGAGGAAGGCCTGCCAGAGGTCAGCTCGAATTCTCGCTTTCAAGGTCTGGCGCAATCTTTGCCTCGTCAAAAGTTATCCGCTATTTCGGCAGAGGATTTGCCTAGATTTAGTACTGGCGTAGAAGAATTTGATCGTGTCTTAGGTGGTGGATTAGTTCCTGGCGGGGTGGTCCTATTGGGTGGTGATCCAGGTATTGGTAAATCCACCTTATTGCTGCAAGCGCTTGCCGAAATGAGTGCGGCCGGCATGAATGTCCTCTATAGCAGTGGTGAAGAGTCTGCGGCTCAAATTGCCTTGCGAGCCAAACGCATTGCTCTAGATGCGCCGCAACTCGAAGTACTCGCCGAAATTCAGTTAGAGAAGCTCCTCTCCATTATGGATACCGTGAAGCCCCAGGTATTGGTGGTGGATTCAATTCAGACGCTGTATTCAGAGGTATTGAGTTCTGCTCCAGGCTCTGTGGCTCAGGTTCGTGAATGCGCTGCGCAGTTAACGAGAGCGGCAAAGTCAAGTGGCATTTGCGTGCTGATGGTTGGGCACGTCACTAAAGACGGCCATTTAGCGGGTCCCCGAGTACTTGAACATATTGTGGATACGGTTTTATATTTTGAGGGCGATACACACTCTTCATTCAGGTTGGTGCGCTCCATCAAGAATCGTTTTGGCGCCGTGAATGAGTTGGGTGTTTTTGCTATGACGGAAAAGGGCTTGCGCGGTGTCGCCAATCCTTCGGCGATTTTCCTATCTCAACATGCAGAGATGGTACCTGGTGCCTGCGTACTGGTTACGCAAGAAGGTAGTCGTCCATTGTTAGTGGAGATTCAGGCGCTCGTTGATACGGCGCACATCCCCAACCCAAGAAGGCTGGCTGTGGGCTTAGAGCAGGCTCGCTTGGCAATGCTCTTGGCTGTACTGCATCGCCATGCTGGCGTTGCTTGCTTTGATCAGGATGTTTTCTTAAACGCGGTTGGTGGTGTCAAGATTTCAGAGCCGGCCGCTGACTTAGCGGTATTGTTGGCGATTCAGTCCTCTATACGCAACAAGGCATTGCCTAAAGAGTTAATCGTATTTGGAGAGGTTGGTTTGGCCGGAGAGATTCGTCCTTGCCCACGTGGTCAAGAGCGCTTGAAGGAGGCTGCAAAGCTTGGCTTTACGGTAGCCATCATTCCAAAAGCAAACATGCCTAAGACTAAGATTCCTGGATTAAAGGTGATTCCGGTGGAGCGCATTGATCAAGCTATCTCTGCTGCTGCAGAGCTGAGCTAGTCAAGTATCTAGAAAGTCTTAACGCAAGTCTTCCGCTTGAATGAGTAGCACCTGCTCGTCACCTGCAGAGACTTCCATCCAAATGACAGGAATTTGCGGGAACGCTTTTTTGAAGTTCTCATACTCATTGCCGATCTCAATCAAAATCGCACCACGCTCAGAGAGGTAGTCTGGCGCTCCAGCAATAATTTTGCGAATGAGATCCATGCCATCATTTCCACCGGCTAATGCAAGGGCGGGTTCGGCATGATATTCAGCCGGCAAGGCGTTCATCGAGTCTGCATTGACATAAGGTGGATTGCAGATGATGAGATCAAAACGATTGTCATCATGCGGCTCTGGCAATGCCTCCCAGAGATCGCCATCAAATAACTCAACCTGGGAAGTTAGCCCGTGGCGATCGAGGTTGCGAGAGGCCACTGCCAGGGCAGGCAGGCTAATATCGCAAGCGCTGACACGAATATCTGGGCAGGCTAGTGCTAGCAAAATAGCTAGCGAGCCATTGCCAGTACAGAGGTCCAAGGCTTTACCATCAGCAGGTAACCAAGGCTCAAGTGAGCCGTCCACAATCAACTCAGCAATCCAGGAGCGAGGAACAATGCTTTGTTCGCTGGAATAGAAAGGAACACTCATTAACCAGGCCTCACCTAAGATGTAGGCTAATGGTTTGCGTGTCGTAATGCGGGTTTTGGTAACCTCAAGCGCCTTGCTCATTTGCTCAACGCTCATGATGTGATCAAGATGATCAAGTGCGTCTGCAGGGCTTAAATCTAGTTGCTTGCTGGCGATCCACAAAGCCTCACTCTGGGCATCAATTGCACCATGACCATAATGCAGATCTGCAGCTTCTAGTTGTTGTGCGATTTGATCAATACATTGATCAAGTGTGAGCGATTGCTGGGGCGAAGGGTCCATAAATTTTTGATTGGCTTAAGCAATTAGCTGCTCAAGCGTTTTGCGGTAAATATTTTTGAGGGGCACGACGTCATCAACAATGACGCACTCATTGATTTTGTGGCTGGTGGCATTGAGTGGGCCAAACTCGACTACCTCATTGCAAATCTTGGCAATGAAGCGACCATCGCTAGTGCCACCAGTGGTGGAGAGTTCAGTATCAAGTTTAGTTTCGGCTTTAATCGCCATGCGGAGCGCGCCAGCTAGATCGCCATCGCCTGTAATGAAGGGGCTGCCGCCAAGCACCCAGTCAATCTCAAAATCTAGACCAGCAGAGCTAAGAATGTTCTCAAGGCGACTACGGAGCTCTTCAGGCTTGCTTTCAGTTGAGAAGCGGAAGTTGAAATCTATCGTGAGTTCGCCAGGGATTACATTGTTAGCGCCAGTACCCGCATGGATATTGGAGATCTGAAAGCTGGTTGGCTGAAAGTATTGGTTGCCCTTATCCCATTCAGTCTCCACTAAAGATTGAATCGCTGGGGCAGATAGATGAATTGGATTGCGACCTAAGTGAGGGTAGGCGATATGCGCTTGAATGCCTTTAACTCGCAACTTTCCGGAAAGCGATCCGCGGCGACCATTCTTAATCATGTCGCCCAATTGATCTACTGAAGTGGGCTCACCAATCACGCAGTAATCAAGGCGCTGACCTTGCTTTTGCAGGCGATCACACATGATGACGGTGCCATCATTTGCAGGGCCCTCTTCATCGCTGGTGATTAAAAAGGCAATGGAGCCTTTGTGGTTTGGGTGGGTCACTACAAATTCTTCGGTAGCTACAACAAAACCGGCTAAGGATGTTTTCATATCCGCAGCGCCACGGCCGTAGAGCATGCCATCTCGAATTGTTGGGGTAAATGGATCGCTGTCCCATTTTTCCAGGGGGCCTGTTGGGACAACGTCAGTGTGGCCTGCAAACATCAAGACTTTGCCTTGATCCCCGGCGCTACCTTTTTTGATTGCCCACAAATTGGTTACTTGAAAATTCTCGGGTCCACTGACGACACTCTCGGTATGAAAGCCGATTGCCTGAAGTCGCTTGGCAATCAGCTCCTGACAACCTCCATCTGCCGGGGTTACTGAACGACAGGCGATTAGGGCTTCAGTTAACTCAAGAGTGGCGCTCATATGGCTGGCTTAATCGCGTAACAGTTCGTTGATAGCTGTCTTTGCTCTAGTTTGAGCATCGACCTTCTTCACGATTACCGCAGCGTAGAGGCTGTATTTGCCGCAAGCTGAAGGGAGTGAGCCAGGAACAACCACGGAGCCTGCTGGAACGCGACCGTAATGGATTTCACCGGTTTCACGGTCATAAATTTTCGTGCTTTGACCAATGTAAACGCCCATCGAAAGCACGGCGTTTTCTTCAATGACTACGCCTTCAACCACTTCGGAGCGGGCTCCAATAAAGCAGTTATCTTCAATAATGACTGGGCCAGCTTGGATTGGCTCCAATACACCGCCGATACCAACACCACCAGAAAGGTGAACGTTTTTGCCGATTTGGGCGCAAGAACCGACGGTTGCCCATGTATCAACCATGGTGCCTTCGCCTACATAAGCGCCAATATTGACGTAAGAAGGCATTAAAACGGCATTTTTACCAATAAATGAGCCTCGGCGAGCAATGGCCGGGGGGACAACGCGGAAACCGCCATTGGCGAAGTCTTCTGCGGTGTAGTTTTCGAACTTGCTGGGCACCTTATCGTAGAACTGGGTATAGCCACCAGCGCCCATGGGTTTGTTGTCTTCTAGGCGGAAAGAGAGCAAAACTGCCTTTTTCACCCATTGGTTCACTTCCCATTTGCCGACGCTGCGGCGTTCAGCCACGCGAATATTGCCGGTATTGAGGCCTTCGAGGACTGCATTAACGGCGTTACGGATTTCCCCAGAAACGGCTTCAGGAGAGAGGTTTGCGCGGTTTTCCCAGGCTTGTTCGATGATGCTTTGTGGTGATTGGCTCATGCTTTTCAGTTAACTATCAGATTGTTAAGGGGTTTTGGCCCTGGATGTAGATTAATCATTATATCGGTGGGGAAAAAACCCGTGCGGGGAGCCCTAAGCTTGCTATCATCTTCCCACTTTAGTATTAATTTTTACCCCCTTTATTTGAACCCCTTTTTTCCCTGCAAAGTACGCCGTGCAACTGAAATCCATCAAACTTTCCGGCTTTAAGTCGTTCGTCGATCCAACCCATTTTGAAATGCCAGGTCAATTGATCGGTGTTGTAGGCCCTAACGGTTGCGGAAAATCGAACATTATTGACGCTGTACGTTGGGTTTTGGGTGAATCCCGCGCGAGTGAGTTGCGTGGCGAGTCTATGCAAGACGTTATTTTTAACGGTTCGGGTTTACGTAAGCCATCTGGTCGTGCCAGCGTTGAACTCATTTTTGATAATTCAGATGGTCGCGCTCAGGGGCAGTGGAGTGCATTTACAGAATTGGGTGTAAAACGCGTTTTAACTCGTGACGGCAATTCCAGTTATTACGTCAATAACCAAGTGGTTCGCCGCAAAGATATTCAAGATATTTTCTTGGGTACTGGTATGGGTCCAAGAGGTTACGCGATTATTGGTCAAGGAACTATTAATCGCATCTTAGAGGCTAAACCAGAAGAGTTGCGTGTTTTCCTAGAGGAAGCTGCCGGCGTATCTAAATACAAAGAGCGACGCAAAGAAACTGCTTCACGCCTTGAAGACACGAAAGAGAATTTGGTGCGTGTTGAAGATATCTTGCGTGAGCTGGATCAACAGTTGACTCGTTTAGAGAAGCAGGCAACAGTGGCCGAGCGTCATGCAGAGCTTTCTACTGAAATGAAGTCGCAGCAACAGTTACTCTGGTTTGTACGTCAGACTGAGGCTGGCAAAGAGCAGGAGCGCCATGCCAACGGCATTCGCGATACTCAGGTAAACCTCGAAGAGCAGACCGCAAAAATGCGCCATGCTGAAACCGAATTAGAAACGATGCGTACAGAGCAGTACGCATTGCAGGACAAAGTCTCTCAAGCGCAAGGCGATTTGTATCAAACCAACGCCGATGTCAGTCAGGTGGAGTCTCAGATTCGTTATGTGCAAGAAGCGCGTCAACGTTTGCAACAGCAGTCGCAAGATTTGCAGGCTCAATTACAGCGCTGGACAGTTCAAGAGACAGACGCCGCACAGGCTCAGCGCACGGCTGAACATGAGCTGAGTTTGGCTGCGGAGAAGGAGCAAACTTTATTGGCTGATTTGGCTGGCTTGCAAGAGCAGATGCCAAGTCGTGAAGAAGCCTATCAAGTCAATGTGCGCGAACTCAATGATGCGCGCGAAAACCTCGCCACAATCGATCAGCGTTTGGCAAGCTTGGGTGAGCGCCTTAGAGCAATCACTACTCAATTAGAGGAATTGAAGGGGCGCGATACACGTCTTGAAGCAGAGCTCGCAGGAATGCGTCGTCCCGATGCTGAAGCATTGCAAATGGCGATTGACCGTCATGCCATGGCGCAACGCAAAGTGGATGAGGCAAGACAAAAAGCAGGAGAGGCGCAACAACGCGTGCCCGCTGCTGATGAGGCTCGAAATACCGCGCAACAACAGATCCAGGTTGCTAACCAAGAGTTAGCCCAAACCGAAGCCAAATTGACGGCATTAACTGCTTTGCAGGCCAGCGTGCAGGCCCAAGGCAAAATTGGTCCATGGCTTGAGAGTAAGGGTTTAAAAGAGAGCAAGCGTCTATGGCAAGAGCTCAAAGTGGAGAGTGGCTGGGAAGCGGCTTTGGAGTCCGTCCTGCGTGAACGTTTGGCTGCCGTCACAGCAAAGAGCGTTCAAGAAACTCTCACTTTAGCTAATGATGCGCCACCAAGTCGCTTAGCTATTTTATTGACCGAAGAAATCTCCCCTGCGCATACCACTGTGCCTGCGGATTTTGTGCCCTTGCTTACGCGCGTACAAAGTGCGGGCGCACCTCGTGTTTCTGCGGTGTTGCAAGAGTGGTTAGACAATATTTACATCGCCAATAGCCTGGAAGATGCTTTGCATCGTCGTGAGAAATTACCCGCAGGCGGCGCCTTAGTAACTCAACAAGGTCACCTGGTTAGCCGTGTTGGCGTCCAGTTATATGCAGCTGATTCTGAGCAAGCCGGTATGTTGGCGCGCGCTCAAGAGATGGAAGGGCTTGAGAAGCAGTTACGTGCGCAGCGTTTGATTCAGAGTGAGTTGCAAGGCGAGCTGGATCAATGTGTTGCTAACTACCAAGCGGCTCACCAGGCTGCTGAGCAAACTCGGATTGCTGCTGAGCAGGCAGTGCAAGAAGTGCATGGCTTTGAAGTGGAAAGAATGCAGCTCACTCAGGCCGAGGAAAAATACAGTCAACGCGCTGAGCAAATTCAGGCTGAGTTAAGCGAACTACGTCAGCAGATCGAGCAGTTAAAGCAAACTCAAGAGCAATCTGCTGAAGAGTTAGCTCAATCTGAAGAGAGCAAACAAGGTCTTCAAGAAAGCTTAGCACTTGCTCAAGAAAAATTAGAGTTAGCTACGCAAGAGCGCGATCGCTTGCGTGAATCTTTACGCTCTTCTGAGATGTCAGCCCAGGAGGCCGCATTTGCAACGCGCTCATTGCAACAGCGAATTGCTGACTTGCAACGCGATCAAAGCACTGCGCGTGTGCAGATCATGGAGATTCAGGATAAGCGGGCTACTTCAGAACAAGAGCTTGAAACTCTCAGCGATGATGAGGCTCAAGATAAGTTACAAGGCTTGCTATTGGCTCGCAGTGCCCGCGAAGCAGCGCTGGCAAATGCTCGTACGGAACAAGATGCACTCTTGCATCAATTGCGTGAGGCCGATGAGGCTCGCTTGCAAATTGAGCGTAGCCTTCAGCCGATGCGTGACAAAGTGGTCGATTTGCAATTGCGCGAACAGGCTGCCCGCTTGAATTTTGAGCAATTTGCTACATTGTTGTCTGACGCCGAGGCGGATTTAAGTGCCCTAGAAGCCAGCTTTAGCCCTGACCTCAAAGTAGGCGCGCTACAGACAGAAGTGAATCGTCTCAACTCAGAGATTCAGTCTTTGGGCCCGGTCAATATGGCAGCTCTCGATGAGTTGTCTAGTTCACGTGAGCGCAAGCAATTCTTGGATGCGCAATCTGCCGACTTGAACGAAGCAATGCAAACCTTGACGGACGCGATTGCGAAGATTGATGCGGAGACTCGAGACCTCTTGCAAGGTACTTTCGACCAAGTCAATACCCATTTCGGAAAACTATTCCCAGAACTCTTTGGTGGCGGTCATGCTGAACTGGTGATGACTGGTGAAGAGATTTTAGATGCTGGTGTTCAGGTAATGGCCCAGCCACCTGGCAAGAAAAATAGCTCGATTTATCTCTTGTCCGGCGGTGAAAAGGCCTTGACTGCGATCGCTTTGGTCTTCTCTCTCTTCTTGTTGAATCCAGCTCCATTCTGCTTGCTTGATGAGGTGGATGCGCCGTTGGATGATGCGAATACCTTGCGCTATGCGCAGATGGTTGCCAAAATGTCAGATAAGACGCAATTCGTTTTCATCTCACATAACAAGATCACCATGGAAATTGCACATCAACTGATTGGTGTCACCATGCAAGAGCAGGGTGTATCCCGCATTGTTGCAGTGGATATTTCTTCTGCGGTATCTATGGTGGAGGCAGCTTAAGTGGATTTAGAGCAAATCATGACAGCATTGGGTTTGTCTGACTTGCAGTTTGCTTTGGCTGTTATTGGCCTGCTGATCTTAATATCAGTGGTGATGCTCAACTTTAAATATGCTCGTGCGCGTCGCAAGGCAAGAGCTGCCGGTGAATTTTCTGCTGAAGATCGGTTTGCTCGTGAGCCTTCCTTTGGCCAGGGTTTTGTAGAGTCCAATGAGCGCGCAGAACCTTCTTTCGGTGACATCAGCCTTCCGGTAGCGGCTGAGCCTGAAATTTTTTCTATTGACCCCAGAATTGATTGCGTTATCACCCTCCGTTTTGATCAGGCAATCAGTGGCGCTGAAATTTTGGAAGAAATCAATGCTTGGGTAGCTGAGACTGTTTCTTCTTCGGCCCGCTGGATGTGTGAAGGTTTAAATGCAGATGTAGATACGGCCGAGGATTGGGAGGCTTTGCGTGCAGATGCCTCTTATTCTGAGTTGCAGTTGGCCATTCAATTGGCGAGTCGTCGTGGTGCCATTGGAGTTTTAGAGCTCTCCGATTTTTGTTCTCGAGCTCAGGCGCTTGCTGAAACGCTGGGTTCGCAGATTGATATGCCGAGCGTGAACACCATGCTGGAAAGCGCCAAAGAATTAGATGCTATGGCTGCTGAGAGCGATATTCAGTTGAGTATTAATGTTCTCTTTGATGAGGCGTATCCATGGGCTAATTTTGATGCCCTCATGCGTCAGCGTGGGTTTAAGTTATCTCGCAATGGTCGTGCTTATGAGTTCCTGAGTAATGGCGTATTCATTTTTACCAGTGCGGAGTTAGATCCCAATAAGCCAGTTAAGCAAGTCACCCTTTTATTGGAAGTGCCATTGGTGGCTCATGAAGAGCGTGCTTTTGAGCGTATGTTGGGCGAAGGCATTGAGATTGCGCAATCTGCCCATGGACGCTTGGTAGATGACAGTGGTATTAATCTGACTGAGGCTGCCGTAATTAGCATCCGCCAGCACTTAGATGTTCTCTACGCTACTCTTGAGAAGGGCGGTGTTCCAGCTGGCTCTTCTACCGCCAGCAGACTCTTTAGCTAAGGAATTACTTTGTCGTTTAATAGTCCGACAGATTTAGCGGATCGCTATGCATTCTTGCAATCTGAACTGGCACGTTTAGAGCATGCCTATTACGTTCTAGATAATCCAATAGTTCCTGACAGTGAATATGATCGCTTATATCGTGAGCTATTGGAGATTGAGGCTGCTCATCCTGAGTGGATCACAGCCGATTCACTGTCTCAGAGGGTGGGTGGTGCTGCCCTCAAGGAATTTGATTCTGTTACGCACGCTGTTCCAATGCTGTCCTTGAACAATGCTTTTGAGGATGCGGAGTTAATTGCATTTGATCGCCGTTGTCGTGAGGGCTTGCATCTAGAACAAGTCGATTACGCTGGCGAGCTCAAGTTTGATGGTTTGGCGATATCCCTTCGTTATGAGCAGGGTACTTTAGTCCGGGCTGCAACGCGTGGGGATGGTGCGAGCGGTGAAGATGTCACGGCCAACATTAAAACCATCCGCGCAATTCCACTCAAATTGACTGGAAAAGATATTCCTGTGGTGCTGGAAGTGCGTGGTGAGGTCTTCATGTATCTCAAAGACTTCCAGAAAATGAATGCGCAAGCTGCCGCTCAAGGCGAGAAGGAGTTTGCTAATCCTCGTAATGCGGCTGCAGGCAGTTTACGACAGTTGGATTCTAAGATCACCGCCAAGCGACCGCTTTCATTCTTCGCTTATGGTTTGGGTGCACTAGAACCGCAGTCTTGGCTACCGGCCACTCATGAAGAACTCCTTAACGCCTATGTAAACCTAGGGCTGCCTGTTTGCTCGGAGCGCAGAGTCCTGCGATCGGTCCAAGAGATCTTGGCGTTTTACAACGAAGTCGGCGCAAAAAGGGATTCATTGCCATATGACATCGATGGCGTGGTGTACAAAGTTAATTCATTTGCTGAGCAGGCTAAATTGGGCTTTGTTTCAAGGGCGCCACGGTTTGCCTTGGCCCATAAATTTCCTGCTCAAGAAGCTCTAACAACCGTTCTTGGTATTGATGTGCAAGTGGGACGCACTGGCGCAATTACGCCAGTTGCTAGATTGGCCCCAGTCGAGGTGGGCGGTGTCACTGTGACAAATGCCACTTTGCATAATGAAGACGAAGTAAGGCGTAAGGATGTCCGCATTGGCGATACCGTCTCGGTTCGTAGGGCGGGCGATGTGATTCCCGAGGTCGTATCTGTGGTCAAAGAGCGTAGACCCGCAGATGCAATCGAGTTCACTATGCCAAGGCGTTGTCCGGTATGTGACTCTCATATTGAGCGTTTGGCCGATGAGGCTGTAGCGCGTTGTAGTGGCGGCTTATTCTGTGGCGCACAGCGCAAACAAGCATTAATTCATTTTGCCCATAGACGTGCTTTGGATATTGAAGGTTTAGGCGAGAAGATTGTTGATCAACTGGTAGATCAGAATTTAGTAAGAACGCCAGCTGATCTCTATCGCTTAGGTTTCACTGCCTTAGCCAATCTGGAGCGCATGGGTGAAAAGTCTGCAGACAATCTTATTGCTGCAATTAATCAATCTAGAAATACGACCTTGGCGAGATTTATTTTTGCCTTAGGTATTCGGCATGTGGGTGAAACCACCGCCAAAGATCTGGCAAATCACTATCGATCCATGCATGCTCTGATGGATGCTAGCCAGGACGATCTCCTCACGGTAAAAGATGTTGGCCCAGTTGTTGCGGATTCGATCACTAGCTTTATGGAAGAGGCGCATAACCGTGAGGTAATCGAGCAACTGCTCGCCTCTGGTATGCAGCTCTCCGTAGAAGAAAAAGTCATTAGCGCCGCAGTCGCTGGAAAAACCTTTGTGCTCACGGGTACATTCCCAACAATGACGCGCGACGAGGCAAAAGACCTTCTTGAAAAAGCGGGCGCCAAAGTAGCCGGCTCAGTCTCCAAGAAAACAGACTACGTAGTAGCCGGTTCGGATGCGGGTAGTAAGCTCACTAAAGCCGAAGAGTTAGGCGTGCCAGTCATTGATGAAGCTGCTATGCTGAGTTTGCTAGCTTAAGCTCCTAGAGCCTCTAATAAATCCGTCTCTAGCAAAATTTGTAGTTTCGGGTTCTTACTTAAGTTGGCTGCATCCAAAAGGAAGACGTCTTCCACTCGCTCGCCCAAAGTATTAATGCGGGCGGTATGAAGGGAAACATGATGCTTGGCCAGAACTCTAGAGATCGCATAGAGCAGTCCAGTGCGGTCGCTTGCTGAAAGTGAGAGTGCGTAGTAATGACCGCGCTCGTCTGGAATCATGTGTATCCGTGGCTGAATCGGGAAGATGCGAGATTGTCTTGAGAGGCGTCCCATGCTCGGCGCTGGCAACGGATCATTGTTTTGTAGTGCGGCGGTCAGCTCATACTCCACCAGCTGGATAAGATCGCGATAGCTTCCACCTTCATCCACTAGATTACTTCCTGAGATTTGGAAGGTGTCCAGCGCATAGCCATGTCTTGTAGTGTGAATGCGGGCATCCCAAATGGAGAAGCCATGACGTTCAAAGTAGGCGCAAATTCTGGCAAATAAATCTTCTTGGTCTTTTACATAGACAGCAATCTGCAAGCCCTCGCCAACTGGAGAAAGGCGAGCGCGAACTACCGGCGTTTCACTATCTACTTTGTTAAATAGGTGGCGAGTCAACCAGGCAATATCAGCCGCATCTTGGCGCAAGAAAAAGGCGACATCTAGCTGCTTCCACAGATTCTCATAAGCCGAATCTTCAATACCGTAAAGACGTAACTTAGCGCGCGATTCTTCCTGATGTTGGGCTAGCTCAGATGAGGCATCAGGTTTTGCGCCACCTAAAACACGCAGAGTGGCGCGATAGAGATCTTCTAGTAGTTTGCCTTTCCAGGCATTCCATACTTTTGGGCTCGTTCCACGGACATCGGCAACGGTCAGTAAATATAGGGCTGTGAGATGACGCTCATCACCCACCTTCTTAGCAAAAGCCTTCACCACATCTGGATCCGTGATGTCTTGCTTCTGAGCCACTTGGCTCATGTTCAAGTGCTCTGCCACCAGCCATATCAGCAATTCAGTATCTGCTTTATCTAGGCCATGGTCTTTGGCGAACTTGCGCATATCCGCTTTACCAAGTTCGGAGTGATCTCCACCGCGTCCTTTGGCAATGTCATGGAAGAGTGCGGCAATCACGAGAAGCCAAGGCTTTTCAAAATGGGCAATCAAGCTACTGCAAAAAGGAAACTCATGGGTATATTCGACAACCATAAAGCGGCGAATATTGCGCAGAACCATCAAGATGTGCTGATCAACCGTATACACATGAAATAAGTCATGCTGCATCTGGCCAACAATTTTTCTGAAGGCTGGAAGATAGCGACCAAGAACGCTAGAGCGATTCATGAGCTGGAATGCGCGACTGACTCCCTCAGGCTCTTTCAGAATCTGAATAAATAAAGCACGATTCACTGGATCTTTGCGCCATTTGCTATCCATCTTTTGGCGAGCGTTATAGAGCGCTCTAAAAATGGTGGCGGACAAGCTCTTTACGTTTGCCGTTTGTGCAAAGACCAAGAAGGTCCGCAGAATTTGCTCTGGATGCTTCTGAAATAACTGTGGATCGGTAATATCTAAAACGCCTTGACGCTCGATAAAGCATTCATTTCCCTCGCCTGCAATAGCATGCGTTGTTTTAGATTCTTGGGGAAAGAGTAGCGCCTCAATATTTTGTAGCAAGACATCATTTAATTGAGTAACCGCTTTGGCTGCCCAATAGTAACGACGCATGATGGCTTCACTAGCCAATCTTGACGAATCTTCATGGACTCCCATTGCCGCAGCAAGCGGGGCTTGCAAATCAAATGCCAATACATCTTGTCTCCGTTTGGCGAGTAAATGCAAATTAGCACGCAAGGTTTCTAGGAAACGTTGATTGCGATTGAGTTCAGTTAATTCGCGTTGGGTTATCAGACCCGCAAGATTGAGGTCTTTAAAAGTACTACCTAAGTGGGCTGCTTTACTTACCCATGAGATCACTTGTAAATCTCGTAAACCGCCGGGACTCTCTTTGCAGTTTGGCTCTAACGAGTAGGGCGTATCTTGATATTTATAGTGGCGCTGAATTTGCTCTGCTAACTTGGCTTGAAAGAATGACTTTGGATCTAAAGTCTTTTCATAAGTCGACTCAAATTCCTTAAAGAGCGACTTCTTGCCACAGATCAGGCGCGATTCCAATAGGGAAGTGCGTACCGTAATATCTTGCTCTGCCTCGGAGGCACACTCAGCCACTGTTCGAACAGAGGAGCCAATCTCGAGGCCAGTGTCCCAGCATTGCGCGACAAATTTCTCTATCTTTGCGGCTAATACTGCTTCAAAGAACTGCTTGTCCTCGGGCAACAAAATCAGAATATCAATATCTGAATAGGGGAATAGTGCTCCGCGACCAAAGCCACCTACCGCAACAAGCGCGGCATCCGACTTTAGATCACAAGAACTCCAGAGGCTAATGAGGAGTTCATCGCTTAACTTACTAAGTTGTTTAGTTAGTCTGCCAACAACTTGGTGTTCGCGGAACTCCGAGTAGGCTAATTCGCGCGCGGCTCTCAAGCTAGCAATGTCTACAATGGGTTTCAAGCCTGATGATGATTGAGGCATTGCGCTCTAAATACTTAAGCGTTAACTAGGTTTGGTCTAAAAGAAAGGCCTTTGACGCAATCCGGAGGAGGGTTGCTGCCTTCTGACCAGGTGAGCACTTCTACGCCGGTGGCTGTTACCAAGAGCGTGTGTTCCCATTGCGCGGAGAGGCTGCGGTCTTTGGTCTTCACGGTCCATTGATCGGGCATCGTGCGAATATCTCGCTTGCCCGCATTAATCATTGGCTCAATGGTGAAGGTCATGCCTTCTTTTAGTTTTTCACCAGTGCCGGGGCGACCATAGTGAAGAATCTGCGGGTCCTGATGAAATACTTTGCCAATACCGTGTCCGCAATACTCACGCACCACAGAGTAGCCAGCATTTTCAGCATGGGTTTGAATAACGTGACCAATGTCACCTAGGGATGCGCCTGGCTTCACCTGTGCAATGCCGAGCCACATACATTCAAAAGTAATTTGGGTCAGACGTTTTGCGAGTACAGAGGCTTCGCCAACCATGAACATACGACTGGTATCGCCATAGTAGCCATCCGGAGTGATAACGGTGATATCCAAATTGACCACATCACCTGTCTTGAGGATTTTCTCTCCTGGAATGCCGTGACAGATCACATCATTTACCGAGGTGCAGATGGAGGCCGGGAAGGGTGGGTAGCCAGGAGGTTGATAGTTCAACGGAGCTGGAATGGTCTTTTGCACATCGCGCATATATTCATGGCAAATGCGGTCCAGCTCACCAGTGCTAATCCCCGCCTTGACGTGGGGCGCTACATGATCGAGAACTTCACTGGCTAAGCGGCCAGCTTCGCGCATCCCTTGGATGTCTTTTTCGGCGGTAAATACACTATTCATGCCTTGATTATCAACGACTTGGGAGTTTTTAGCAGGATTGCAATGCTTAAATATTGGGCAGTTAGCCTATTTAGAGGTATTTCAAGGTGGGTTTTGTTCAAGAGGGCCGGGGGGAGGGGGTCTAGGTGATTGATATTTAAGCTATAATTTCAGTCTCATGTCTATTTTGGACTTGAAATCGCGAGTTGAGCCTTCCAGGGTGGCGTTTTTTAGCGCAGCTAGGACTCAACTTTAGAACCAACCCTTAGGAGAAGTTATGTCAGTAACTATGCGTCAAATGCTGGAAGCCGGTTGCCATTTTGGTCACCAAACTCGCTTCTGGTCCCCAAAGATGGCCCCTTATATTTTCGGTCATCGCAACAAAATTCACATCATCAACTTGGAAAAAACATTGCCAATGTTTCAGGACGCCCTGAAATTCGCAAAACAAGTTGCTGCTAATCGTGGAACTATCTTGTTTGTTGGTACAAAGCGTCAATCACGCGAGATCATTGCTGAAGAAGCTGCTCGTGCTGGTATGCCTTACATCGACAGCCGTTGGTTGGGCGGTACGCTCACAAACTTCAAAACTGTTAAAGGTTCCCTCAAGCGTTTGAAGGACATGGCAGTTGCTAAAGAAGCTGGCGATTGGGAAAAGCTTTCTAAGAAAGAAGCCTTGACTAACGATCGCGATCTCGACAAGTTGCAAAAAGCGCTTGGCGGTATTCAAGATTTGAACGGCGTTCCTGATGCGATTTTCGTAGTGGACGTTGGCTACCACAAGATTGCTATTACTGAAGCTAACAAGCTTGGTATTCCTGTTATCGCTGTGGTTGATACCAACCACTCACCAGAAGGTGTTGATTACATCATTCCTGGTAACGATGACTCAAGCAAGGCTGTAACCCTCTATGCGCGTGGCATTGCTGATGCAATCCTCGAAGGCAAAGCAAATTCAGTTCAAGAAATCTTGACCGCCGTTAAAGAAGGCGAAGAAGAGTTTGTTGAAGAAGGGAAAGCTGAATAATGGCCGCTATTACCGCTGCAATGGTTGGCGATTTACGCGCCAAGACTGATGCTCCGATGATGGAGTGCAAAAAAGCTCTGACTGAGGCTGATGGTGATATGGCTCGTGCAGAAGAGATTCTGCGTGTAAAGCTTGGTAGCAAGGCCGGTAAGGCCGCTTCTCGTGTAACGGCTGAAGGTATCGTTGCTTCATCTATCGACGGCACTACTGGTGCTTTGTTGGAAGTGAACTGTGAAACTGATTTCGTTTCTAAGAACGATGACTTCTTGGCATTCACACAAGAGTGCGCACAGTTGATCGCTGAAAAGAATCCGGCTGACGTTGCTGCATTGCTCGCATTGCCACTCAATGGTCAAACGGTAGATGAAGTTCGTAGCGCGTTGATCGGTAAGATTGGCGAGAACATCATGCCACGTCGTTTCAAGCGTTTTGCTGGTAGCAACAAATTGGTTGCTTATCTCCACGGCACTCGTATCGGCGTGATGGTTGAGTTCGAAGGTGACGAGACTGCAGCTAAAGATGTAGCAATGCATATTGCTGCAATGAAGCCAGTGGCTTTGTCTATGGCTGATGTTCCTGCTGAATCTATTGCGATTGAACGTAGTGTTGCTGTTCAAAAGGCCGCTGAATCTGGCAAGCCTGCTGAAATCGTTGAGAAGATGGTTGAAGGTTCTATTCAGAAATACCTCAAAGAGGTTTCTTTGTTGAATCAAACTTTCGTTAAAAACGACAAGCAAACTGTTGAGCAAATGCTCAAGGCTGCAAATACAACAATCAAAGGTTTCACCATGTTTGTTGTAGGCGAGGGCATTGAGAAGCGTCAAGACGACTTTGCTGCTGAAGTTGCTGCTCAAGTAGCTGCTGCTAAAGGCGCTTAATTCGCCCCTAGCTGACTGGGTCCGCCCAGTAAGGCCGCAATCCCCAAAAGGGCATAGAAACCTCGGTTTCTATGCCCTTTTGTTTGATCTGTGCCAAGCCCTTTATAATTCGGGCAAGATATTAAAAAGTACTTTGAGATCAATAAGCTAAGCGAGAAAATTGCTTGGCAAATTACGGAAAATAAAACGATGCCAGCCTACAAACGTGTTCTCTTAAAACTCTCTGGTGAAGCCCTTATGGGGGATGATGCTTTCGGCATTAATCCAGTCACCATTGATTCGATGGTTAAAGAAATTGCCGATGTAGTCAACAACGGCGTTGAGTTGGCAATCGTGATTGGCGGCGGAAACATTTTCCGCGGAGTGGCTGGTGGTGCCGCAGGTATGGATCGCGCAACTGCTGATTACATGGGTATGCTTGCCACCATGATGAATTCATTGGCCCTACAAGATGCTTTGCGTCAAAAAGGCGTAGAGGCTCGAGTGCAGTCAGCCTTGAGAATGGACCAGGTGGTTGAGCCTTACATTCGTCCTCGCGCCATCCGCGCACTAAGCGAAGGTAAAGTTGTTATTTTCGCGGCAGGCACAGGCAACCCCTTCTTTACAACTGATACTGCCGCTGCATTGCGTGGCGCGGAGATGGGTGTGGAGATTGTGCTTAAAGCTACTAAGGTAGACGGTATCTATAGTGCTGATCCGGTAAAAGATCCTGCCGCTACTTTATATAAAACAATTACTTTTGATGAAGCCATCATCAAAAACTTACAGGTTATGGACGCCACTGCATTCGCATTGTGTCGTGACCGTAAATTACCCATTAAAGTATTTTCGATTCTCAAGCCAGGCGCATTAATGCGTGTGGTTCAGGGTGAGTCTGAAGGTACCTTAGTACACGTTTAATAGGAGGCCTGATGTCCGCAGCAGAAATTAAAACTACAACCGATCAAAAGATGCAGAAGTCGCTTGAGGCTCTGAAGACTAATCTCGCAAAGATTCGTTCTGGACGTGCTAATCCAGGAATTTTGGAGCACATTCAGGTGGATTACTACGGCAATCCTACGCCACTAAGCCAGGTAGCCAGCTTGGGTTTGGCTGATGCTAGAACCATTAATGTTCAGCCATTTGAAAAAACCATGGTTGCCGTAGTTGAGAAGGCGATTCGTGATTCTGACTTAGGTTTGAACCCAGCATCACAAGGTACCGTCATTCGCGTACCAATGCCAGCTTTAACTGAAGAGCGTCGTCGTGATTTAACGAAGGTTGTTAAGAACGAAGGCGAGGATACCAAAATTGCAGTGCGTAATTTGCGCCGTGATGCAAACGAGCACTTAAAGCGACTCACTAAAGATAAAGAAATTTCTGAGGATGAAGAGCGTCGTGCTACTGATGAAATTCAGAAGATGACGGATCGTGCGGTAGTAGAGATTGATAAGATCGTTTCTGAAAAAGAAAAAGAGATCATGACGGTTTAATCGTCGGATTAATTTTTCATTATTCGCTTTATGACTCAGCACGCTAGCTCTACCTTAGTTGTTCCGGAGGTCAGCGCTATTCCTCGGCACGTTGCCATCATCATGGATGGCAACGGTCGTTGGGCTAGTAAGCGTTTTATGCCCCGTGTGGCAGGACACTCAGAAGGTCTAGGTGCCGTTCGAAAAATCGTTCAAGAATGTCGCCGCTTAGGTGTTGAGTACCTTACTGTTTTTGCCTTTAGCTCTGAGAATTGGCGTCGCCCGCCGGAAGAGGTGGGCTTTCTCATGAAGTTGTTTTTAAAGTCTTTAAAAAGTGAAGTATCCCGCTTAGCCGAAAACGATATCTCGCTGCGTCTGATTGGCGACTTAAGTCGCTTTGACTCCGCCATTCAGGAGATGGTTCAGTTCTCGGAAGAAAAAACCGCCGGATGCAAGGGTTTGACTTTTACGATCGCCGCCAACTATGGTGGGCGCTGGGATATCTTGCAGGCAATGCGCCAGTGTTTAGCTGCCAACCCAGGGTTAAAGCCTGAGGATGTCTCAGAGGAATTACTTCAATCCTATTTATCCATGTCTTACGCTCCGGAGCCGGATTTATTTATTCGCACGGGTGGCGAGCAACGCGTCAGCAATTTTTTGTTGTGGCAACTGGCTTATACGGAGTTGTATTTCACTGATGTGCTTTGGCCCGATTTTGATGAGGCTGAATTACATAAAGCATTTGATTGGTTTAGCCAGCGTGAGCGTCGTTTTGGACGAACCAGTGCACAACTTGCATCCCAGACCATGAGCGATGCTGTTTAAGCGCTCAACCTTCCTACTTATATGCTAAAAACTCGAATCATTACCGCCACTATTTTGTTGGCGGTGCTTTTGCCTATTTTATTTTTTCTCCCACCGTTTTATTTGGGCGCATTCTTTTTGCTCGCTTTAGTCGCTGGCGCTTGGGAGTGGAGTTGTATTCTTGCTCCTGAGGCTAAATTAGCTGCTTGGCTATACGCCTTATTTTGCCTTGTAATTATTTTGTTTTTACTGGGCATGCAAGCGGTGTCGTGGCAATTTTCATTGCTGACCATGGCTGCGCTATTTTGGTTTTTTGTTGCGCCATTTGTGTTGGCAAAAGGAATGAATCTCTCTTTACAAAAATTGCGACCTTTCTACAGTATTCTAGGCCTCATCATCCTTCCTGCCACATGGTTTGCCTTGGTTTTCTTGCGTGAGTTGGGCTTAGTATTTTTGTTGTCCAGCATGGCGTTGGTATGGGTTGCCGATATCGGCGCTTACTTTGTTGGTAAAGCATTTGGTAAGCATAAGTTGGCAGCGCAAATTAGCCCAGGAAAGTCGATTGAAGGTGCGGTAGGTGGATTGTTGCTCTGTTACGGTTACGCATTCTTATGTGTTCTGTATCTGCCGCTTGGAGATACTTTGTTTGGAGCCTGGGCCATTCGGTTTGGTTGGGTTCCGATGTTCTTGATGGTGACGGTTTTAACCGCCTTTAGCATCTTCGGTGATTTATTTGAATCGCAATTAAAGCGTTTGGCTGGAGTGAAGGACAGTAGTCATTTATTGCCTGGTCACGGTGGCGTATTGGATCGCGTCGATGCTTTGCTTCCCACTATGCCGATTGCTGCCTTACTTGCTGGATTCGTCTGATGGCTATGAAGCGGGTTGCTATTCTTGGGTCGACGGGATCTATCGGGGTTAATACGCTCGATGTCATTCGCGCCCATCCAGATCGCTTTGAGATCGTTGCCCTCACTGCCGCAAAACAAATTGAACGCCTTGCTGAGCAATGTATCGAATTTAAGCCCGCAATAGCTGTGGTTGCTAATGCAGAAGGTGCGGCCCAGCTCAGTCGTCTTTTGCAGGCAAAGAGCATTTCCACTCAGGTGCTTTATGGCCCGGACGCTTTAGTCACTGCTGTGATGGAGTCCGGTTGCGATACGGTGATGGCGGCCATTGTTGGTGCAGCTGGCTTAGTTCCAACCATGGCAGCGGCGCAAGCTGGCAAAAGGGTATTGCTGGCAAATAAGGAGGCCTTGGTCATGTCAGGCAATCTCTTTATGCAAGCTATGCAGTCGGGTGGGGGAGAGTTACTGCCGATAGATAGCGAACATAATGCGATCTTTCAATGTTTGCCTGATCACTTTACAAAATCGCCATCAGCGCATTTGGGCGTAGAAGAGCTTTGGTTGACTGCCTCAGGAGGGCCGTTTAGAGATAAGCCGATTGCAGGGCTTGCAACGATTACACCGGAGCAAGCATGCGCTCATCCTAATTGGGTCATGGGCCGTAAGATTTCAGTAGATTCCGCAACGATGATGAATAAAGGTCTCGAAGTCATTGAGGCCTTCTGGCTCTTTGGACTGCCTTTAGAAAGAATCAAGGTATTGATTCATCCGCAAAGCGTAGTTCATTCCATGGTTCGCTATCGTGACGGTTCGGTCTTGGCGCAGATGGGTCAGCCTGATATGCGCACACCAATTGCCTATGGTTTGGCATGGCCCGAGCGAATTGATGCGGGAGTCCCTAATTTAAATCTCACTCAATTAGCTAGCCTCAGTTTTACTGAGCCTAATTTTTCTCAATTCCCCTGCTTGAGTTTGGCATTTGCAGCGGCCAAAGCGGGTGGCACGGCCCCGACTGTTTTAAATGCTGCCAATGAAATTGCTGTGGCGGCGTTTCTAGATGAGGGCCTTCCTTACTTAAGAATTTCTGAGGTGGTTGAGCGCACTCTCAGCGCGCTTGAGCCTATCGCTGCCAGCTCTCTGGAGCTGATCCTGGATGTAGATGCGCGTGCGCGTGATATGGCCCGTCAGTGCATTCGCAACTTCAAGTGATGAGATTGTTTTAGTGCAAGCCTTGATTACTCTTGCTGCATTTTTGGTCACGCTTGGCGTGTTGGTGAGCTTTCATGAGTATGGACATTTTTTGGCAGCACGCTTGTGTGGTGTCAAGGTTCTGCGCTTTGCCTTAGGGTTTGGAAAGCCTCTTTTTACTTACCGAGCCCACAATGGGACCGAGTGGGTGATCGCACCCATTCCATTGGGCGGTTATGTAAAGCTGCTAGACGCCCGAGATAGTCAGCAATCGATCAATGCTAGCGAGCGACCTCAGTCTTTTGATGGCAAGCCACTTTGGCAGCGCTCCTTGATCGTAGCGGCTGGCCCGTTTGCCAATTTCTTTTTGGCCGTCATGCTGTTTGCCCTTATTTATGTCAGCGGCGTACCTCAGTTGCCTGCCCGACTCCAGGCGCCTCCCGAGCATTCGGTTGCGGCGAAGTTGGGTGTAGTTGTGGGTGATCAGGTTATCGGCTGGAAATACCTCTCTGATGATCGCAGTGGTAACCCCGTTATTGGGGAATTTGATGTGGTCCCCAGTTGGAACGCTTTGCGTTGGCTCTTGTTGGATGCTCTGAGCGGAGAAGAAGGTTTCGCCCTGGAGATTGAGAGTTCCACGGGCTCCCGTTTGGTCAAAAGATTTGATCGGGCGGATTTACCGCATATTCGCCCTGAATCCGACCCTTTTCAGGCTCTGGGGGTGATTCCCCAGGTTACCCCGCCAGCAGAGTGGTCTGAGCTTAAATTGAGCCCTTTATATGCCGTAGCTTTTGCTGCCCAAAGGGTCTATCTCGTTACCAAGGTTTCTGGGAGGCTCATGATGGGTCTTTTTACTGGAAAAACCACCTTAAAACAGCTTGGCGGCCCACTCAGTATTGCTGATATGGCTGGAAAGTCAGCCCAGGTAGGGTGGCAACCATTTGTGGCATTTTTGGCCCTCATGAGCATCAGTATTGGACTCTTAAATTTGGCGCCCTTGCCAATGCTCGATGGGGGTCAGCTCCTGTATGATGCATGGGAGTTGGTTGCTGGAAAGCGAATTTCGGTTTCAATGCAGGAAAAGCTCCAAAAAGTGGGTTTTTTGTTATTGATTTCCCTTTCCTTGCTAGCCTTGTTTAACGATTTGCAACGCTACCTTTCGCCTTGAATTTTCTGACCCCCTCTTTTCGCACCTTTTCCCGATTTGTTGCACAAGCTGCTCTGATTATTGCGGCAGGCTTTTGTGTGAACGCTCAAGCGACAGATTCCTTTGTCATTAAAGACATTCGTGTCGAAGGCCTACAGCGTGTGGAGCCCGGCACGGTATTTAGTTACTTGCCAGTGCAGGTTGGGGATACTTTTACGGAAGAGAAGGGCGCTGAGGCAATTAAGGCCTTATATACCACCGGATTTTTCCGTGATGTGCAGATTCAGGCGCAGGGTAATGTCTTAATTGTGATTGTTGAAGAGCGGCCAACTATCTCCCGTATTGAATTTACCGGGATGAAAGAATTTGAGCAGGAAAACATTCGAAAGTCCCTCAAGGCTGTTGGGGTTGCGGAGGCGCGTTTTTACGACAAGGCTTTGATTGATAAGGCGGAGCAGGAATTAAAGCGCGCTTATGTCGGTAAAGGCATGTACGCGGCTGAGATTGTCGCAACAGTGACTCCAGTTGAGCGCAATCAGGTGGCCGTGTATTTCAATGTGGATGAAGGCCCGGTTGCGAAGATTCAAGAAATCAACTTCATTGGTAATAATGTCTTTAGTGAAAGCACTCTGAGAAGCGAGATGCAGCTCAAGACGGGCGGTTGGTTGTCTTGGTACAGCAAAGACAATCTCTACTCTAAGCAAAAGCTAACAGCTGACTTGGAGAATATTCGTTCTTATTACCTGAATCGGGGTTATCTTGAGTTTGTAATCGAGTCCACTCAGGTGTCGATTACGCCAGATAAAAAAGGGATCTATCTCACTATCAGTATTCGTGAAGGTAATAAGTTCACAGTAAAAGATGTGCGTTTAGCTGGCGAGCTTTTGGGCAAAGAGGCTGAATTAATTCAGTTGGTAAGCTTAAAGCCAGGCGATACATTCTCTTCTGCAAAGTTAACGGAGAGCACCAAGGCGATTGCCGAGATTTTGGGCTCCTATGGATATGCCTTTGCGACGATTAATCCACAGCCCGATATTCGTCGTGAACTCAGTGAAGTGGATTTGACTTTGGTGGTAGATCCAGGTCGTCGCGTCTATGTGCGTCAAGTGAATGTGAGCGGTAACGCAAAGACCCGCGACATGGTAATTCGTCGCGAGATGCGCCAGTTTGAGAGCTCTTGGTTCGATAGTGACAAGATTGATTTGTCCAAAAAGCGCTTGGGTCGTTTAGGGTATTTCACAGAGACTGACGTTACTACGCAAGATGTTCCAGGATCTCCTGACCAGGTTGACGTCAATGTGAAGGTAACTGAAAAGCCAACCGGTGCTGTGACAATTGGTGCTGGCTTCTCGTCTACTGAAAAATTGATTCTGTCGGCCGGTATTAACCAAGAGAATGCTTTTGGTACTGGTACCGCAGTGGGTATCAATATGTCTTTAGGTAAGATCAATCAAAACTTGACCTTATCTAACTACGATCCTTATTTCACGGAAGAGGGTATCAGTCGCTTTACCGATTTGTACTACCGTTCTTCAAAGCCGCTGTATTACGTTGGCGACCCTGATTACCAAATCAAATCCGTTGGTTCGAACATTAAATTTGGTGTTCCCTATACTGAAGTAGATAGAATTTTCTTTGGCACTGGTGTTGAGGCCTTCCAGATTCAATCCAGTATTAATACACCAACTCCATACTTAACTTATATGCAGAGTTATGGCGTTCCAGCGCCAGGCTACCCTGCAACATTAAATACGTATAACGTTCCACTGACGGTAGGTTGGTCTCGCGATGGCCGTGATAGCGCCTTGATTCCATCTAGCGGATCCCTGCAGCAGTTGAGTGGCGAGGTTGGCACTCCAGTGGGAAATATGACTTTCTATCGAGCTTATGGGCAGTATCAAAAGTACCACTCATTCTCAAAGGCCAATATCTTGTCCTTTAATGGTGAGGTGGGTTACAGCCAAGCCTATGGAAATAATCCATTCCCGATTACCAAAAACTACTATGTTGGCGGTATCGGTTCAGTTCGTGGCTATGCACCTGGATCATTGGGCCCTACCTATTTCAATACCTATACCGGTACTTATCAGCCTACTGGTGGTCAATCTAAGATCGTCACCAATGTTGAGTACACAGTACCAGTCCCTGGCTCCGGGGTTGATAAGACGCTGCGGGTATTTGGATTCGTGGACGGTGGTAATGCCTTTGGAAGCAATATCAATCTAGTATTGCGATATTCTTATGGCTTGGGTTTATCATGGATATCACCGCTGGGTCCATTAAAGTTCAGCTATGGTATTCCGATCAAATCGTTGCCAACGGATAATGTCCAGCGTTTGCAGTTCCAAGTCGGTACAGCGTTTTAATTGTTTAAGGAAAGTTTTATGAAGCTTCGTCAATCTTCTAAGTGGATTCAGTTCGGCTTAATCGCTTTTTCTACAGCCATCGCATTGCCACAGGCGTTCGCGCAAGATGCTGGAACACGCGTAGCCGCAGTTAATGTTGAGAAAGTATTCAACGAGTCAAATATGGCCAAAGCGAGCCAGACTAAACTCCAAAATGAATTCATGAAGCGTCAGAATGAAATTCGCACTAGCGCTGAAAAGATTAAAGCCGCTGCTGAAAAGTTGGATCGTGATTCAGCGGTAATGTCCGAAGCGGATCGCGTTCGTCGTCAACGCGAGCTGGCTGATCAAGATCGCGAACTACAACGTAAGCAACGTGAATACACGGAAGACCTAAATCAAAGAAACTTTGAAGAGCGCGCGAAGATTGCTGAAAAAGCAAACCAAGCACTCAAGCAAATCGCCGACCAAAGAAAAATTGATGTCATTATTCAAGATCCAGCGTACGCCAATCCAAAGGTGGACGTTACTGATGATGTCATCAAGGCTTTGAATAGCCTCAAGTAAGTTTTATGCCCACCGCCATCGAGCTGGCCGAACAGTTTCAAGTAAGCTTGGTGGGGGACGGCTCCCTCGCGCTTCAGGGTCTCGCACCTCTCGAGCGTGCCCAATCGAGCCAAATATCCTTTCTTTCTAATCCGCTCTATCGTCAGCAAGCTAGCGAAAGTGCTGCTGGCGGCTTGATTCTGAGTCAAGCGGATTTAGATTTTCTTCAAGCAAATCCAGGTGCGAATGCTTCAAAACGGGTTTACTTTGTAGCCAAAAATCCCTATGCCACCTTCGCAAGGATGGCGCAATTTTTTGCCAAGGCTTCTGCCCCAATTTATGCGCCCGGTATCCATCCAAGCGCAGTTGTAGATTCCTCCGCAGTGGTTCCTGCTTCTTGCCATATTGGTCCGTTTGTTCAAATCGGTCCAGGTGTGACATTAGGCGAGCGAGTAGTATTGCTGGGCAATACTGCTGTGGCCAGAAATTCCACCATTGGCAATGACAGCTTGCTTTATCCAAATGCCTCCATTTATGCAGATGTACGCATTGGCGAGCGCTGCATTATTCACAGCGGTGCAGTAATTGGTGCCGATGGATTTGGTTTTGCTCCTGATTTTTCGGCCGCCGGGGGAGAGTGGGTCAAGATTCCTCAAACAGGTGGCGTGACCATTGGTAATGATGTCGAAATTGGAGCCTCAACCACCATTGATCGTGGTGCCATGAGTGATACGGTTATTGGTGCTGGCACCAAGATTGACAATCAAGTGCAGATTGCGCATAACGTGATTGTGGGTAACTGCTGTGTCATTGCTGGCTGTGCCGCAATCTCGGGAAGCACCAAGATTGGCAACTTCTGCATTGTTGGCGGAGCTGCAAATTTTGCCGGCCATCTTTCTATTGCGGATAGAACCACCATCTCCGGCAATACTTCGATTATTCGCTCGATTACCGAGCCGGGGCAGCATTTCACTGGGGTCTACCCATCAATGCCCCATGGCGCTTGGGAGAAAAATGCCGCCATCCTACGTGGCCTAGATAAAATACGTCAACGCTTGCGTTTATTGGATAAGTCTAAGAGCTCAGACTCTTAAATTGTTCCAATAGTCGCCATAATCATTTGTCATTTCAGTAACTCTAGAAACTTTATTAAGCAGGTATATACATGAGCAAACCCATCGCCATCGACATTAATCAGATCTTGAAATTATTGCCGCATCGCTATCCATTTTTATTGGTAGATCGCGTTTTGGAGATCGAGCCACGCCAAAGTATTACCGCACTTAAAAATGTGACGATGAACGAACCATTTTTTCAAGGCCATTTCCCCGATTTTCCAGTAATGCCTGGCGTATTGATTATTGAGGCGCTTGCGCAGACTGCTGCTTTGCTGACATTCTCGGAAGTAAGGGAAGAAAATGCGATTTACTACTTTGCAGGCATTGATGGCGCTCGCTTTAAGAAGCCTGTATTGCCGGGTGATCAGTTAATCATGACTGCGAAGTTAGAGCGTGAGCGCGCTGGTATCTACAAGTTTCAGGTTCAGGCGACAGTAGACGGAGAGTTGGCTGCTGAAGCCAATATTACTTGTGCTGTTCGTACGAAAGGTGCGTAATGACTCGGATTCATGCTTCCGCGGTAGTTGATAGCAAAGCTGAGATCGCTAGCGATGTTGAGATTGGCCCTTACTCGGTAATCGGACCTAATGTCAAAATTGGTGCTGGTAGCAAAGTAGGCTCCCATACCGTCATCGAGGGTTACACCACGATCGGTAAGGAAAATCACTTTGCCCACTTCGCTGCAATCGGTGGTGCCCCGCAAGATATGAAGTACCGCGGCGAGCCAACGCAATTGATTATTGGCGATCGCAACACGATTCGCGAGTTCACTACGATTCATACGGGCACCTCCCAGGATGAGGGCATTACCCGCATTGGGAATGACAACTGGATCATGGCTTATGTCCATATTGCTCATGATTGTCAGATTGGCAACCACACCATTTTTTCAAGTAACGCGCAGATTGCCGGCCATGTACAGGTCAATGATTGGGCGATTATGGGCGGTATGTCTGGGGTGCATCAGTTTGTGCGCATTGGCCAACATGCCATGCTTGGTGGTGCCTCTGCTTTAGTTCAGGATATTCCGCCGTTTGTGATTGCTGCGGGTGATAAAGCCTCACCGCATGGCATTAATGTGGAAGGTCTTAAGCGTCGTGGTTTTTCAAGTGAAACGATTTCAGCATTGCGCCAGGCATATAAGGTTCTCTACAAAGATGGATTGAGTTTTGAAGAGGCAAAGGTAGGGATTCAGAAGATGGCCCTCGCTCATGCGGCTGATATCGCTACCGCTGAAAAACTTACCCAGTTCCATGACTTTATTGCCGCATCTACTCGCGGCATCATTCGATAGAGATTAGGTAGTGCCTAAATTAGCTTGTGTTGCTGGTGAGCCCTCGGGGGATTTGCTGGCAGCACCAGTTCTCAGTGCCCTTAAACAAATTCCAGATACTGCCAATCTAGAAGTTTATGGAATTGGCGGTCCTCGCATGCAAGCCGAAGGACTTCGTTCTGATTGGCCCATAGAAACACTCAGTGTGCGCGGTTATGTTGAGGCGATCAAGCAACTTCCCGCCATTCTTAAACTTCGTAAAGAGCTGATTGCCACCCTGCTGGGTGAGGGGCGGCCTGATGTGTATCTGGGCATCGATGCGCCGGATTTCAATCTGGCGGTGGAGTTGGCTTTGCGTCAAGCAGGCATTCCGACCTTGCATTTAGTTTCTCCCTCAATTTGGGCGTGGAGAGCGGGGCGCATTAAAAAGATTGGGCAAGCTGTTGAAAAAATGCTCTGCATCTTCCCATTTGAGCTGGAGATCTATGAGCGTGCCGGCATTAATGCGGCTTATGTTGGTCATCCGCTAGCAAGTGATATTCCACTTGAACCAAACCCTTCTGAAGCGAAGCGAAAAATTGAAAGCATTCTTCATCTTTCTCATGGCTCCTTAAATGGAACGATTGTTTCCGTATTACCGGGAAGTCGTGGCTCCGAAATTGAACTCATTGCCCCCATCTTTTTTGAGGCTATGGCAGAGTTATCGAGTCGCATGAAGGGTCAGACACTACATTTTCTGATTCCGATCGCAACACCTCGCTTGCGTGCGCCACTTGAGAATCTCAAGAAGCAAGCTCTCGAAAAAAATCCTGAGTTGCATATTGAGTTATTAGATGGCGAGGCCGATATCGTATTGGAAGCGGCCGATGTAGTTCTGATTGCCAGTGGCACAGCCACTTTGCAGGCGGCGCTATGGAAAAAACCCATGGTGATTTCTTATAAGGTACCTTGGCTCACTGCGCAAATTATGAAACGTCAGGGTTATTTGCCTTACGTGGGCCTCCCTAATATTTTGTGCGGAGAATTCGTTGTTCCGGAATTACTCCAGGACGATGCCACTCCAGCAAAATTGGCGGATGCATTGCTGGATTGGCTCAATAGCCCGAGCAAGGTGAATCAACTCAAATCTCGGTTTGAGCAGATGCACCAGACCTTGCGCAGGCCAACCGGATTATTGGTTGCCCAAGCGGTGGCTCAAACGATTGAGGCCGGCAAAGGCCGAGCCAAACCGTGAGTCTAATTTGGGTGTGCGGCGTTGACGAAGCGGGGCGCGGACCGTTGGCTGGTGCGGTAGTGGCTGGCGCAGTAGTGCTTGACCCGGAAAATCCTATCGAAGGATTGAGGGACTCCAAAAAATTATCCGCAGCGCGCCGTGAATATTTATTCGAGCAAATTCAGATGAAGGCAAAAGCCTGGGGAATTGGCGAGGCCAGCCCCGCGGAAATCGATGAAATGAATATTTTGCAAGCGACCATGCTGGCCATGCGTCGTGCGATTGAGGACCTGACATCGCGTTTGGGCGCTTGGCCTGACAAAGCTTTGATTGATGGTAATCGATGCCCAGAACTTCCAATTGCCGCAGAAGCCATTGTTAAAGGTGACGCTAAAGAGCCAGCTATATCAGCCGCATCGATATTGGCCAAGGTCACGCGCGATCGTCAGATGCTCGCTTTGCATGAATTGCATCCACAGTACGGTTTTGCGCAACATATGGGGTACCCAACTGAGGCTCACTTTGCCGCGCTGAAAGAATTTGGTGCTTGCGATGAGCATCGTCGCAGTTTCTCGCCCGTTCGCAATGTATTAATGTTGCATAGCCGATAATATCGCTATGAAGCTTGATTTAATTACCTCAAAAGAAAACTCCTTATTCAAGGAGATTCGTCTTTTGCAGGCTACTGGGTCTAGGGGGCAAAAGGCAAGACTGGCTTGTGGCCAGGCTTTGCTTGAGGGTATTCATCTCATTCAAACTTGGGTTGGTAATCCAGCGCTAAAGACTCTCTTTACCTCTGAGCTCGGTTTGCAAAATCCAGAAATTGCACAAGCAGTGTATGACCATGTTGAGATCTGTCCTGAAACCCGCGTTTATCAGTTGGAGAAAAGTCTTTGGGATTTATTGAGTGATTTGGTGAATGCCCCCCATATTGCCGGTCTTTTAGATTTACCCAATACTGCTTTGGCGCCACAGCAGTCGATCGCTACGCTGTCTGGCGATGTGATTATTTTGGATCGCATACAAGACGCAGGTAATGTAGGTTCTATTTTGCGTACGGCCGCTGCTGCCGGGTTTACTCAGGTGATTGCTTTATCGGGCTGCGCCCATTTATGGTCAAGTAAAGTGTTACGCGCTGGGATGGGGGCGCATAAATTGCTCGATCTGTATGAAGGTTGGTCTAATCAACAGGTATTGAGCGCTATTACCGCTCCTTTATTGGCTGCGACCGCTAATGGTGAGTTAGATGTGTTCAATATGTCAAAGGCGCTGATTCACCCGGTTGCCTGGGTGATGGGTAGCGAGGGGCAGGGGGTTTCAGAAGATCTCATGACGCAAGCCAAAGGTGTTTCCATTCCGATCGATCCTCGTGTCGAGTCTCTCAATGTCTCTACTGCGGCGGCAATCTGCCTTTTTGAAACTGTTCGCGTCCGACGTAGCTAGTAAAGCTTAGCCTAAGATCGTTTTATCGGACTTAATCGATTGCAGAACAGTGGTGGCAATCTCCTCAATGGATTTGCTTGTAGTGGCCACCCAAGGAATGGATTCTTTTTTCATCATGGCTGTCGCCTCATTAATCTCATAGCGACAGTTCTCTAATTTCGCATAGTTGCTGCCAGGGCGACGCTCATTACGTATTTCGGATAGGCGTTCGGCATCAATCATGAGGCCAAAAATCTTATGGCGGTAGGGGATTAAGTCCTTTGGTAGCTGGCCACGCTCAAAGTCTTCTGGTATTAATGGGTAATTAGCTGCTTTCATGCCGTACTGCATCGCCAAGTAGAGGCTGGTTGGCGTCTTGCCAACCCGGGAGATGCCCACCAAGATGACATCGGCCTCAGCGAGATTACGATTGGATTGCCCGTCATCGTGCGCCAAGGAGTAATTAATAGCCTCAATCCGGTTTTTGTAAGCTTCGGTATCCGCATTATGGTGAAGTCGATTCATGGCATGGGTGGATTTAATGCCTAGCGCCTGCTCTAGTGGGGCCACGAAGGTCTGGAACATGTCCAAAATTAGCCCATTTGCCTTGCCGACGATGGTATTGAGCTCGGGATTCACTAAAGTGGTGAAAACAATGGGTTGGACCCCATATTTAGCGGCTGCCTGATTAATGCTAGAAACGGCATCATGAGCCTTATCAGGGCTATCCACAAAAGGTACCCGAATATGCTTAAAAGTGGCCTCAAATTGGGCCAAAATCGACTGACTGAAGTTCTCAGCGGTGATGCCGGTGCCGTCAGAAACAATAAAAACAATGCGGGTTTGGGTAGACATGAGATTGGCCTAAAAGTCGTGGTCAGCACTACAATATGTAGTTAATGAAGTATGCCGTATTTTATTCGGCCGCTCGACCAGTTTCCTTATCTTTAGAGAGTATTTTATGTCCAACCAACAGCAACAAAATAGCAATCTAGAAAACGCTTATGTTTTGCCTTTTGAGCAACTCCGCATGACTGATGTTGAATCAGTCGGCGGTAAAAATGCTTCATTAGGTGAAATGATTTCCCAGTTATCGTCTACTGGTGTGCGAGTACCTACAGGTTTTGCCACTACTGCTTTAGCATTCCGTGATTTCTTAGAGCACAACAATTTGACTGAGCGCATTCAGAAGCGCCTAGAGAATTTGAACATCGACGATGTTCGTGCTCTAGCTGAAGCCGGTAAAGAAATTCGTAACTGGATTGAGACCGCGCCATTTCAGCCGCGCTTGGATGAAGAGATTCGTACCGCATTTAAGAAATTAGATGACTCAGGTAAAGGCTCTTTTGCAGTGCGTTCTTCCGCAACTGCGGAAGACTTGCCAGACGCTTCTTTTGCCGGTCAACAAGAAACTTTCTTGAACGTTGAGGGCATTGACGATGTTCTGAAAAAGATTCGTGAAGTATTTGCTTCTTTGTATAACGACCGCGCTATCTCTTACCGCGTTCACAAAGGCTTTGCGCACGCTGAGGTCGCTTTGTCGGCTGGTATTCAGCGCATGGTTCGTTCAGATTTGGGCGCTGCCGGCGTGATGTTCACAATCGATACTGAATCTGGCTTTGAGGATGTTGTATTTATTACTTCGAGCTATGGTCTGGGTGAGACCGTAGTGCAGGGCGCGGTAAATCCAGATGAGTTCTATGTTTTCAAAACCGCTCTTGCAAAAGGTAAGAAAGCGATCATTCGTCGTTCGCTAGGTTCAAAGCTCATTCAGATGCAATTTGCACCAGCAGGTTCTGCTGAGAAAGTGGTCACTGTTGATGTGACTCCTGAGAAGCGCAACCGCTTCTCTTTGGAGGATGCTGACATTACTGAGTTGGCTAAGTACGCAGTCATCATTGAAAAGCACTACGGTCGTCCAATGGACATCGAGTGGGGCAAAGATGGTCAAGATGGTCGTATCTATATTCTCCAGGCTCGTCCAGAGACAGTGAAGAGTCAAGCTGCTGGCCAAGTAGAAATGCGCTACAAGCTCAAGGGTAGCTCAAAGGTATTGGCGAAAGGCCGTGCGATTGGTCAAAAGATCGGCGCTGGTCCGGTGCGTGTAATTCGTGATCCAAGCGAAATGGATCGTGTTCAGCCGGGTGATGTATTGGTTGCCGATATGACCGATCCGAACTGGGAGCCCGTAATGAAGCGTGCCTCAGCGATTATTACGAACCGTGGTGGACGTACTTGCCACGCTGCGATCATTGCGCGTGAGTTAGGTGTGCCTGCGGTGGTTGGTTGCGGTGATGCCACTGAGCATTTGCAAGACGGAATGATGGTTACCGTATCTTGTGCTGAGGGCGATGAAGGTCATATCTATGATGGCTTGATCGAAACTGAAGTCACTGAAGTATCACGTGGCGTGTTGCCAGAGATTCCAGTCAAGATCACCATGAACATTGGTAATCCTCAGTTGGCGTTTGATTTCTGCCAGATCCCGAATGCGGGTGTTGGTTTGGCTCGTCTTGAGTTCATCATCAATAACTACATTGGCGTGCATCCACGCGCAGTATTGGAGTACCCAAATATTGATCCTGATCTGAAGCGCGCAGTAGAGAGCGTTGCTCGCGGTTACGCAAGCCCACGCCAGTTCTATGAAGATAAGTTGGTTGAGGGTGTTGCAACAATTGCTGCTGCTTTCTATCCAAAGCCAGTGATTGTGCGTTTGTCTGACTTTAAGTCAAATGAATACAAAAAACTAATCGGTGGTTCACGCTATGAGCCAGATGAAGAAAATCCGATGCTCGGTTTCCGTGGCGCATCCCGTTATGTGTCAGCGGATTTCGGCGAAGCTTTTGCTCTAGAGTGCGCAGCAATGAAGCGTGTTCGTGAAGACATGGGTCTAGACAATGTCGAGATCATGGTACCGTTCGTACGCACCATCAAGCAGGCAGAGCGCGTGATCGATATGATGGCGAAGTTTGGTCTGAAGCGCGGCGAAAATGGTTTGCGCCTCATCATGATGTGCGAGATTCCTTCCAATGCTATTTTGGCGGATGAATTCCTCGAGCATTTCGATGGATTCTCAATCGGCTCAAACGATATGACTCAGTTGACTTTAGGTTTGGACCGCGATTCTGGAATGGAATTGTTGGCAATCGACTTTGATGAACGTGACCCTGCGGTTGAGTTCATGATTGCCCGCTCAATCGAAGCCTGCCGCAAGCAAAACAAATACGTTGGTATTTGCGGTCAAGGTCCTTCGGATCATCCGGACTTTGCACGTTGGTTGGTTGCCAAGGGTATTACTTCAATCTCCCTCAATCCGGATAGCGTAGTTGCTACTTGGGAAATGTTGGGTGAGAAAAAGGCATAAGCCATAAACCTATACTGCTATTGCAGCATGGCTAGAAGTTAGAAGCAAAAAGACCTAGATGCGAATCTAGGTCTTTTGCTTTAGATCTAAAGCTTTTAGGCTTTTGTCTTCTTTACTGCTGCTTTCTTTGGTGCAGCCTTACTTGCTGGTTTAGTTGCCTTTGAGACGGCTTTAACGGCAGTACTTTTGCTTGCTCGATGAATGGGTACAGCCCCCATTTTCTTGGCTGGAGAGGCGATCGAGCGCGAAGGAGTGGCTCCAGACCAGCTTGGCTCAGCAATCGAGTTAAACGCTGAGCGCAGCTTCTCACCCCATAGCTGATGAATCATCTGAAAGTAGGGGTTTGATTCATCCAAGGTAACAAGCTTGCTAGCTTGCAAGGAATTCTTTTCGTAAACCAATAAGTCCAAGGGGAGGCCTACGGAGATATTGCTATTCAAAGTCGAGTCCATTGAAATCAACGCACACTTGGTAGCCAAATTGAGTGGAGTATCAAAGCTGATCACTCTATCTAGAATTGGTTTTCCGTACTTGGATTCACCAATTTGGAAATAGCATGTCTCTGGGGTTGCTTCAATAAAATTTCCTGCAGAGTAAATATTAAAGAGTCTTGGACGCTCGCCCTTCACTTGTCCGCCAAAGATGAGGTTGCAATTGAAATCAATGCCAGCCTTCTCTAGCGCCTTATGATCTCTGTCATAGACTTGTTTAATCGCATCACCAATCACTACGGCGGCATCATGCGAGTTATCTACATTCCAAAGATTTTTGCCGCCCAGTAACTGGCCCTGCAACAAAATCTCTTTTACAGCTTGCGTAATGGCAAGGTTGCCAGCACTCATGAGTGTAAAGAAGCGATCCTTATTTTTTTGGAATAAAGACATCTTTCTAAATGTACCGATCTGATCAACACCAGCATTTGTGCGGGTGTCTGATAAAAAAACCAATCCATCTTTTAGGCAAAGCCCAACGCAATACGTCATACCAAAACCCCTTTATTCATTGCTTGAAATTATCCCTTACTTACTTGAACTGGGGTTTTTTCAAATGATCTTGGCAATTGAGATGCTGGCGCTAAGCGCTTCGCCTCCACCACCAGAGCGAACCCCTTTAACGGGTGCGGCAGAGTAGTAGTCCCTGCCTATGGCGAGACGAATATGGCGGGCATCAATGAGACAGGCGTGGGTAATGTCGACGCTAATCCAAATGCCTTTATCAATATCAAGGCAAAAATCAATCCAAGCATGGCTGGCTAGGTTAGGGGACTCCTCTGCAAAGAAATATCCGCTGACATAGCGCGCTGGAATTCCGGAGGCGCGACATAGGCCCAGCATAATGTGAGCATGGTCTTGGCAAACACCAGATTTCATAATGAAAGATTGCGCAGCGGTAGTTGCAAAATTCGTTTGCCCTGGGAAATATAGAATCGCCTCCTGTACCGCTTTGGCTAGCTTCAATACTTCCTCAATCGTGTTTTTCTGGGGAAGTGATGCGGCAAAAAACTCAAGCATTTCTGCCGAAGGTTCAGTGAGGTTAGTCTGTTGAAGCAGGTGATAAGGGGATACCGCCTTCGGGGCATCAATGAATTCATAAGCATCTTGCGTATGCACTTCACCTTCCGCCTCAATCATCATTGAGGTATAGGCGCTCTCTTGAGCGAAGACACTGCAGAGATTCCCAAAAACATCATGAGAGGTGCTTGCTTTAATTGGCGTGCTTACCTTCCATTGATCCACGCACTGACCCTCCACTTGTGGCGGCGTTAATCGTAACTCTTGAATGGAATAGCGTACCGGTGTTTCATAGCGATATTCGGTGCGATGGCGAATCTTCAGGTGCATAGTGTTCTTTAGGCTACAGCCAATGGGATGAGGTAGGCGTTACTAAATTCATCAGCAACGTGATTGATTTGCTCTAAAAACTCTTCAATGAATTCTTCCAAACCTTGGTTAAAAACCTCATCAATATCTGAGTAGTCTAGGCTTGCCTTGAGTTTTCCCAAGAGACGTTCAATCTCTTTTGATTGTTGGTTCTTGACCTCTGAGATTAATGGAATGAGTTCATTCACGCAGCAAATCAACGAGCGCGGCATTTGCTTATTAAAAATTAAGAGCTGGGCAACTTGCTTTGGCGTTACTTGATCGGAATAAATTTGACGATAGATCTCGAACGCTGAAACAGAGCGCAATAGGGCGGCCCAATGGTAGAAATCAAAGAAGTCCCCATCCGCTCCATCAGCTAGCTCTATCGGCCCATCATTGCCAATCTTTATTTTGCTGTCGTTACGGAATACTTTTAGTGCCGCTTGATCTTCGTACTTTGTTTCTAGGATGCGGGCAGTATTGTCGGCGCGCTCTAGCAGTGTTCCTACATTCATAAAGTAGAACGATTCATTCTTTAGCATGGTGCCGTGCATCACACCCCTAAATAGATGGCAGCGGTGTTTTACCCAGTCAAGCAGTCTACTGGGATCGGCCTGGTTTCGCGCTTCAAGAATTCTCTGCAACTCCAGCCATGTTGTATTTTGAGTTTCCCAGGCTTCCGAAGTAATTCGGCCACGAATCACCCGGGCGTTCTCTCTCGCGGCAAATAGGCAGGACACAATGCTGGATGGATTGCTGGTTTCATAAATCATGAAGTCCAAGACATTCTCGCGATTAATCACATCGTAGCGACTTAAGAAAGACTCTTCTAGCTTGGAAATGGTCAGCAACTTCTTCCAGCTTTGCTCCAAAAATTCTGCGGGCTGTGGCAATAAGGAGGTCTGATGATTGACATCCAACATGCGAGCGGTGTTTTCAGCACGCTCTGTATAGCGAGCCATCCAATACAAGCAATCAGCGGTGCGACTCAGCATAAATTCTTATCCTCTATTCTTCCAGCACCCAGGTATCTTTAGTTCCGCCGCCTTGCGAGGAGTTCACGACTAAAGAGCCTTCTTTGAGGGCGACCCTTGTCAGCCCGCCTGGAACCATCTTGATGGTTTTTCCAGAAAGTACGAATGGTCGTAAATCGATGTGACGTGGCGCTACACCCGACTCCACGAAGGTAGGGCAGGTTGATAAAGCCAAAGTAGGTTGAGCAATGTACTTATCTGGATTGGCAATGAGATGCCCCCTAAATTCTTCTATCTCAGTCTTGGTGGATGCTGGTCCTACCAACATTCCGTATCCACCCGCTCCATGCGTGAGCTTGACTACTAGTTTTTCTAGGTTTGCCAGCGTGTAGGCAAGATCATCAGGTTTACGGCACTGAAAGGTTGGCACGTTGTTCAGAATGGGCTTCTCGCCCAGATAGAACTCAATCATGTCGGGGACGTAGGGGTAGATTGATTTGTCATCCGCAATTCCGGTGCCAATAGCATTGGCTAGGGTGACATTACCCGCGCGATGCGCCGAGAGCAGGCCTGCTACGCCTAAGGTGGAATCTGATCTGAATGCGAGGGGATCTAGGAAGTCATCATCGACTCGGCGATAAATGACATCGACCCGTTCAGGGCCTTGTGTGGTGCGCATGAAGACCTGTTCGTTCTTCACAAACAAGTCTTTGCCTTCCACCAGTTCTACGCCCATTTGTTGAGCAAGGTAGCTATGTTCAAAGTATGCGGAGTTGTACATGCCTGGGGTAAGTACGACCACATTAGGTTTTTTGACATCATCTGGCTTAACGGACCTTAAGCATTCCAACAAAAAATCTGGATAGTGCTCCACAGGTGCCACGCGATACTTTTGAAAGAGATCTGGGAAGAGGCGCATCATCATCTTCCGATCTTCAACCATATAAGAGACGCCGGAAGGTACGCGTAGGTTGTCCTCTAATACATAAAACTCACCTTCGCCAGCGCGCACAATATCAATGCCTGCAATTTGAGCGTAGATATCACGCGGTACGCTCACATTGCGCATTTCCGGGCGGTATTGCGCATTGTTAAATATCTGTTCCCCAGGAATAATTCCTGCTTTGATGATTTCTTCTTCGTGATAGATGTCATAGATAAAGCGGTTGAGCGCTTTCACTCGTTGACGTAGCCCGGCCTCGAGTTGCTCCCATTCCTTGGCGGTAAAAATGCGAGGGACTTGATCAAAAGGAATGGTCCGCTCGGATCCCAGATCGTCTCCGTAGACCGCGAATGTAATGCCTACTCGTCGGAAGATGAGATCAGCCTCAGCGCGCTTTAGACCCATGAGGGTGTCACTCTGTTGCTTTAACCA